>CAIJRN010000025.1 GCA_903823115.1 uncultured cyanobacterium | reverse complement strand
TGCAGCTGAGCCAGCCGCTGCAGCAGCAAGGCGCAGAACCAGTGTTGCTCGAGGTGCAGGCGGAATGGATGTTGGCTGTGAGCCTGCAGGCAAGCGAAGTCCAGATCACGGCGTTGGCCGGACGGCAAATCGAGATGGCGCAGCAGCCCAACCTGGTGGCCCTGGGGGAGCAGCTGGCTGAGCAGATCGAGACTGGCCAGGCGATCGAGCGTTGCCGGCTGAAAGGTGGACGCACGCGAGGCCCTGGAGGGTTCCAGTCGCTGATCGAGCACCTGGCAGGACAGACCGAGGCTTCGCAGGCGATAGGCCGTGAGCAGGCCGACGGGCCCCGCTCCGACCACGATCACATCCGCCATCGGATCAGCGCGATCGTGGCTGTGGGCCAGGTTCGAACCTGACTCTGCCGAATCGAAACCAGACACCGCGTTCAATTCGCTGGGTGGATCACGAAAAGCTGGGATCAGCAGCTGTGACGGTGTTGTCGCAAAAAATGATCAGCCGCATAGCCAATGATCCAGCGGGCGCCGCAGCGGCGGAAGGCGGCATGAATTTCATCGTAATAGTCATCTTCATTCAACAGACCAGCCTGGGCGGCCAGTCGGGCCATCATGAACTCACCGCTGACGTGATACACAGCCACCGGAGCGTTGGAACGGCGCACAGTTTCGGCCAGAATATCGAGATAGGGCAGAGCTGGCTTGACGATGGTGGCCACTGCCCCTTGGCATTGATCCTCATCCATCTGATCGATCGCTGCAGCTGTGTCGTTAAAATCAAACTGGTAGCTTTTGCGCACCGTTCCAAGTTTTGAGCCAATGGCTTGACGATAGGGACCATAGAGCGAGGAGGAAAACTTGGTGCTGTAGGGAAACACCTCACAGGCCAGGCTGGCGGCATCCAGAGCCTGGCGAATGACGCCGGTCTGCTGCGGCAGTGACAAACAGGGTGCGACAGCATCGGCGCCCGAACGGGCAAAGCTGAGGGCCAGTTTGACTACAGCTCGATAGGAAGCTTCTTGATCAATCTGACCATCTCGATTGATCACACTATGTCCAGACTCCTGATAGGGCGATAAGCCAACATCGGCAATCAGAGTGATGGCATCGCCCCAGCACTTGCGGGCCTGCATCAGCAATTGGCGCACGCAGAAAGCTTCTTGTTCGGCCAACTCCAGGGCTGGCTGGGCATTGACGGCGATTACCAGCACGTAGCGCAACCCTTGAGCAAGGCGCTGCTCAAGATGCTCCAGAGCCGAGGCCACACTGTGAATCCAGCAGCCGTCGATGGCGGCTGGACGAGGAACAGGCTCGTCATCGCTGACGAACAGGCATTCGATGTAATCAAGGCCACCGAGCTGGAAGGGAGTGTGAATCATGGATTTCAGCGATGCAGAATGAGGCATTCATAGCCGCGAAAACGATCAGCGACCTGTAGTCTTGATTCAGCCTGAATACAATGCAGGCTTTCAAACTGATCGCACAATACAGATAAAACTGCCGCGCCCTGCATTCTCGCCAGCTGTAAGCCCAGGCATTGATGCAGGCCAGGCGCAAAGCTCAGATGCGGATTAGGCGAACGCTCGATCAGAAAGGCATCGGGTTGCTCAAACACCTTTGGATCACGGTTGGCCGCTCCGACCAAGGCGGTGATCGAATCCCCAGCCCTGATGATCTGGCCAGCGATGTGCAGATCTTCGGTGGCTGAGCTGGCATTGATGGCCTGGGCTGGTGGATCCCAGCGCAGGACTTCCTCGACGGCTGGGGCCAGTAATGTGCGGTCGTTGCGCAGGCGTTGGTAGGTGGCTGGATGGCTGGCCATCGCCCAGGCCACGGTTCCAATCAGCAGTCGTAGTGTATAAAGGCTAGCCGAATAGAAATTGCTGCTGATGATCAAGAGCAGCTGGTCGTCGGAGAGGTGGATACCTTCTTCTGGATCAGCAATCAGGCGACTGAGCAAATCCTTCCCTGATCCACCACGACGCTCATGAATCAGGGGTAGAAAAAATTGACTGTAAACATCAAGGGCCTCATTGCCACCAGAAGCGCTCTGCTCATTCTGGGTCAATCCTCGTGCTCTGACAAAGGCACTCACCTGGTTGGCCACGTCCAACTGCTGGCTGGCCGGTACACCCATCAATTCGCTCACCACCATGATCGACAGCTCATTGGCCAGCAGAGCCACCAGGTCAAAGGGCTCGTCCCCTTGGACACGGGAGAGGCGTTCAACGGCAAATTGGCTGGCAAAAGAAGCCAGTGCTGCCATGTCAATGCCGCGGTAAGCCTTGCTGACATGCTGACGCATCTGGGCATGTTGCTTACCATCCATGTAGGGAAGGTCTTGCTTCTGACGCTCATAGATCTGGCCATTGTGGCCAAAGCGAGAGATCAGATGATCGAGGTGATCATGACGACTGAGTCGTGCGTCACGCATCAGCTCTACAGATTCGCTGTAGCCAAGCACCACCCACATCTGTGGCCCCTCGCACCAATGCACAGCGGATTGTTGACGCAGGGCTGCGTAGATTTCATAGGGATTCCGATGCCCTGGTAGGCAGGGATCCTGGTGAAACTGTTGGAACTGGAGATCCATGCTCTGCTTTTGCTGGGCGATATCGGCAAGGTTGTCGTCTGGCCGTTCTGATTTCAGGGCGACCGGACCTAGCCATAATACTGGTCCGCTAATGGTGAAGAGGTACGGTCGGCAAACGATCCAGCCAGGCCGTCATCAGAGGCATCAATGCATCGCGATCAGCCGGACAGCACCGCTTGCTTCACAGCTAAGGCCAGTCACGGCTCCATGGGCTGGTTATGACGAGCATCGAGAATCCGCGGCGATGACCAGCGGCCACGGTGTCTTCACCGCTGAGCCGGGACAGGAGCTGGTGGGCGGGGTGCTCTGCTGGCCCTGGTCGCAGGGCTGATCCCCAGTTGCTCCTTCGCAGGAGATCTCAGCCGCGCAGGGATCGGGGGGATCAGGCTTGTGAGGTCCTCCAGCCAACCCCTTGAGATGCATCACCGATGGGCTGATCACGTCGCCTGACGCCAGCAACCTACCTCTCACAGACCCGAGCTCGCCGACGACGGCATCAACGTTCAGGTTCAGGCTGCGCCACACCTGTCAATTCTGCGGCTTTCACCAGAAACCGAACGCAGACACACAACTCCATCTTGATTCCAAACACGTCGGCCTTCATGGTCCATCCCGCCAGCTTCGTATCCACCGCCATTCCATCTCGTGAGCGCCAGAGAATGCCCTATCGACCGCCGGAGCTGCTGCGGCAACTCCACGTGCTCGATTTCTTCGAACTGATGGGGAACCAGGCGTTGGCCGGGCAAGTGCTTCAACTGCATCAATCCAGCGTCAGTCGCATCATCTCAGGGCTCAGTCAGCAATTTGATCTGTACCGCAACAGCAATGACACCGACGGGCCAGATCCCCTGCACTATCTGCGGTTGGCCTATCGCGCCCATCGCATGGGCGATGGCGTGTTGCGGTTGGCCAGTGACCCCCTGTTTCAGCCCTTGTTGGAGGGGATCAACTCGCTGCAGACCGTGCCACCGAGCTTTCGCCCGATCTCAGAGTGGGTCGGCTTGATTCACCAGGGAGTGATTGACGGAGCGATCGTGGCGGCACCACCACCAGAGATCTCGGCGCCAGAAGAGCGGCCGACGTGGCAGCGGCTGCGGTGGATCAATCTGGGGCAGCTGGAACTGCAGCTGGCGATGGCCCATGCTGAGCATCGAGTTGTTCTGGTGCCCGATGCAGAGCAGGCTCCGCTGCTGCACCGCCAGCTGTTGGAACGGCAATGGATGCTTCGCTCGCTCGGTCCGCGCCGGCAAGATCGGCAGGATTGGCAGGAGATCGCCACAAGCCTGGACCTGGCCCTCCCTGTGGCAGCGACGCTGCAGCCGAGCCAGTGGTTGCTGCAGACCCAGAGAAGCCTGGAGCCCTTGACACCACCGCTGCTGGTGCCGTTGTGGTTGGTGATGGCCGAGGAGGCGGCGGTGCACAGCACGGCGCAAGACGCGGTCTGTCGTCTGCAGCGACGCATGCAACAAGACGACAGGCTGGAGCGCAGCTGAATGCCGCTTTTAACCCATCCGAACATGGCATTCCATGGCGTCTGCCTGGACTGAATTGGAGCCACCTCGTCACAGTCGAGTCAGGCCACCTGAAAAGGCCAGGGGATGGTTGAACCGGCTCATTCAGGAGAGAGGCTGCCAGGTTGCTGGCAACTTGTTCGTCAGGAAACGATCAGAACCAGATGATGGACCAGTGAGAACAACTCTTTGTTCACCGATGGGCTGGGAGCTTGTTGCGCACAGGACGTTCTCGGTGAGAAGTCTGTAGATCGCTGGCTCACCCCCCAAATGTCACAGACTGATCTCGGCTGGAGCGCACCTCATGTCCGTCTGGCGCTCGGGATCGTTCGCAGGGCAGCAGATCTAGTCGAGCCAGTCAGCCGAGATCAATTCCTTGTTGTCTTGATCCGATTCCGGGCTATGTCTCCTCGGTAGCAGAGAGGTCCTTGATTTCTGCATGGGGATCGATGGGCAACACCCTCCCAGGCAGCGGCGCTGATGCCCTCGATGAGCTCACTCCACTCGGAGGCATCACAATCGGCTTGGACGCTGTTGGCGGCAAGATTGGCAGCGACCCATGGCAGCAAGCACAACAGTGCGTACCTCTTCTTCCGAAGGCGATCGCCTCGAAGCCTTGCGACTGGAGTTCGAGCACGAGGCCAGCTTCAGCCAGGTCTTCGTGGTGCTCACGGTGGGGGCCACCCTGATCGCCACCCTGGGCCTGCTGGCCAACAGCCCCGGGGTGGTGATCGGAGCCATGGTGGTGGCCCCCTGGATCCTGCCGCTGCAGGCTATGGCCTTTGAAATCCTGCGTGGTCGCCTGCCGATGTTCCTGCGGGCCCTGCGCACCCTGCTGCTGGGGGTGGTGATCTGCGTGCTGCTGGCGATGGGGGTGAGCCACCTCGTGGCCTTCCCGGCTTTCGGCAGCGAGGTGATGAACCGCACCAGTCCCAACCTGCTGGACCTGGGTGTGGCTCTGGTGGCCGGATCGGTGGCGATGTACGCCAAGTTGCGCAAAGAAGCCATCTCGGCACTGGCCGGCCTGGCGATCGCCGTGGCCTTGGTACCACCGATGTGCGTGGTGGGGATCCTGTTGGCCTCCGCCTCCTGGATGCAGGCCTATGGGGCGCTGCTGCTGTTCACCACCAACCTGCTGGGAATCATGGTGGGGGCGATGGCAACCCTTGGCACGCTCGAGCAGGTCTACCGCCGCCGGATCTACCACAGCCGCCTCGGACTCACCAGCGTGGCGCTCACCGCCCTGCTGGTGATTCCCCTGGGCAGCAGCTTCTTCCGCTTGGTGAACCAATCTCGGCTGGAAGTGAAAGCTCAACAGCTGGAGAGCACGATTGAGCAGCAGTTGCGCACCAGCACGATCACTCTCGGTGGCGATCCCGCCATCGACCTCATGGACCTCAAGATCGACTGGCAGAAGAATCCGCCCTTGATCCGTGCCCGGGTGCGGGTCACTGATCCGGAGCTGCCCACGTCCCAACAAGTGGCTGCGGTGCAGGACTTCATCAATCACAGCCAGGCACCCCTGCGGTTCCGCTTGGTGGTGCAACGCACCGCCGTGGATCTGATCGGCCCGGAAACGGCTCCGAATCCTCCTGCTCTGGAGGTTCTGCCACCGCCGCCCTTGCCGCAGGAGGAGACCAAGGAGCCTTAGGACGACAATGGCAAACCCATCCCTGCTGGTTGTGGTGTTGGCCGTTGTTCGGCTCAGGCGGGTCGAGGAGGAACCCTCAAATGAAGAAGCAACGCTCAAGGGCTGCGAGGATCGCTGCACCAGGTCTGAGCTCTGCTAAGAACAGCTAGAAAAGCCGCTTCAAGACATCTGAGGATGCTCAGTCGATGACAGAAAGACCATCGCAAACCAAGCTCTTTCTGGCTCGCCTGGCGATCGTGCTCACGCTCAGCTTCATTGTGCTTGGTGTGGCCATGCACGGAGTCTCGCTGCCAGTCATGGAGAGGATCTGGCACAACCTGCTCGAGCGCCCCAGCGGTCCGATGACCTTCCGTTTCGTGCTGCAACCGATCATGGCTTCGACGGCGGCGCTTGTTGATGGGATCAAGGACGCCCGCAACGGACGCGATCCCTATCTCTGGACCATTCTGTCCAACCCCAGCAAGCGCAGCAGTCGCTTGCACGAGGGGCTGCTCTCCACAGCGAGGGTGATCCTCCTCGGCCTGATCATGGACCTGATCTACCAGGCGATCGAGTTCGACACTTTTCACCCGGGCGAGGCTGTCATCATCACGGCTCTGATCGCCTTTCTGCCTTACCTGTTGCTGCGTGGCCCGATCACGCGTGTCGCCAGCTGGTTGATCAAGCGTGGTTCTTGAAAAGAACAGCGTTGGCGTGCTTCGTTCACCCCCAAAGGCGCCACCAGACCCGTTGCTGCGGTTGCAGGTGATGGCCCTCGCAACGGGGATAGCGACGGGATTGGCCGCAGCCGCACAGGAGATCGATGCCTGCGGGCTGCTCCACCGATTGAGGGCCACAACCATCAGCTTGGCGATTCGCCATGCCCATCGATTCAGCGTCTCAGTGCTGCCTGCAGTCTGGGACAGAGAGGAGATTGCAGCCGGACGAGTGGCGTCAACAGAGGCCTGGAAACAGATGCTGCGGCCTCAGCGCCCCTCGATCCCAACGCCAACCCTCTTTCCTCAGTACCGCGCCGTGGGCCAGGGCAACACCTTTTCTTTCCAGCAACGCCATCGGCCTGCACTTCCATCCCATCGGGAAAGCGGCCAGCCTTAACTCGGTTCCTCGACAATGTGGTAACGCTCCAACACGACATGGGCGGCGTCATAGCTGGCAAATGACTGCCCGGCGATGTCATCCCTGCTGCCGTCATCCCGGATGATTGTGTACCTTGTCACCATTCCTCCTGGACCGATCTCGACGAGGAGAGGCTAGGGGCGTGTTACCCCTGGCGCCGCAGGTTTGTTGAGGTTTTCCATGAATTTCACCGCAGCTGAGGAGCTCGAACGTGGAGCTGGACAGCTGGGGGAGGATGCCATGGGAGGAGGCGCTCTTCCCTTGGTTCGAGGGTCCGAGCAGGATGACCTCCCCGACGCGGCCCGGCCAACTGGCTTTTCGACTTGCTGATCAGCCCGCATCATGCCGAGAAGAAGGTGAGCTGGGCCCGGTCCCTGCCATTCAGTTCCGGTGGAATCTGATCGATCGCTACTGGCGCGAATGTCCTTGTTCTCTCGCCTCCGGTTTCAGCGCAAGGGACCGGAACCGCACCGCTGAGCGGTTCTTGACTGCGACAGATTTTGGGGTGATGATCAGGCTTCCTTTTCGCCTCGCGCGTACCCGGATCGAATGACCAAAACCATCGCCATCGATTTGAGCAAGCTGCACGGTTTCCGGCTTCTGGCGCTCTCCACCCCCCAACCAGCTCAGGTGCTCAGCTTTGAGTCTCTTCCTGAAATGCTGGGAGCCCGTCTGGGTCAGAAGGTCGGCATGGTGAAGCATTCCTGCGTCTGAATCACTGCGCTCGTTGCCGATCTCCATCGAAACGGGAGAGCTCAGGATCGTGTCATCGATTGATCAGGCCGTCAGCTGGGACGCCCCAAACGTCCCAACTGACGATGGCCGCCAGCAGGATTTGCATTTTCTGCCTGACGGTCAACGAGCTGTTTGGCTGGACAGCCAGATCCGTTGTGACCTGGGTGCAAGCCTCGAGCATCTTTGTGGCTGCTCCGCAGGCATCGTGCCCTACGACCCCGTTGCCCTGCAGCGGATGATCAGCGGGCTTCGGGCCGGAGCTCGCTATGGCCCCGCTGCCTTCGCCCTCTACACCAATCTGGTGTTTGCTCTCCATCAAAATGATCACGGCCGGGCAGGCCTCTTGTTCAGCCAGCTTGCTCTTCTGGAGCCTCAGGATGAGCTCTGCCGGATCCTTCCCTTCGACGACCCGACGTTCACTCCCCATCGCGAGCACATTCTCACCCTGATGGAGTTTGGCGAGGCAGGTGCCGGCACTCTCAGATCCAGGGATGCTGAGCCGCTTGCTACCTTTCTTGCCGACCATCACTGGGCGATGGATCGCATGAGCCGCGATTTACCGGAGTTGGCCGCCGAGATTCGGGCCGTGGTGGCCCAGGTGATCCTGGTGTGGGTGCCGGACTCCGACGATCAGCTGGTCTTTGACGGAGGTTCTTCTCCCATGCTCTGGGGCGGACTATTCCTCAATGTGGCGCGGCGGCGTACCCCGCTTGAGCTGCTGGAGGTGCTGGTGCATGAAAGTGCCCACCTGCTGCTGTACGCCTTCTCCCAGCATGAGCCCCTGGTGCTCAACGACGAGGCGGAACGCTATCCCTCTCCCCTGCGCGCCGATCCAAGACCCATGGAGGGGATCTTCCATGCCACCTGGGTGTCGGCAAGGATGGCCCATGCGATGGAGATCCTGGGCCGTTCAGCCGATCTTGGCGAGGCCCTCCGCCATCAGGCCCTCGAGGCGATGGAGACGGACAGGGCGAACTTCCTGGCTGGCGAGGCAGTGATCCGCGCCCATGCAAAGCTCACCTCAACGGGACGGCGCCTCATCGACTCCGCCACCGCTGCCATGGGTTCCCCTGGTGGATGCAGCCAGTAGGGCGCTGAGTCTTGCTCTAGCCAAGGCCTGGGGCAGCTTCGCCGTGTTCAGCAGGGCGTCTCCACAGTCGATCACCTGATCCGGTCGGTCGAATGGCAGACCCGTGCTCAGAAACTCACCGGTCTGCACCGCCACCGCCAGGGCCTCGATTCGGGGGTCACACAGGAGTGCCAGGCAGCGGCCGAAGAGTCCGACCGCTGCGGTGGTCACCGGCTCCCCTGCCGGATCGAGCGTCCGATCGAAGGCGACCAGGCTGCACTCCACACCCTGCGCACCCAGGCGCCTTTGATGGATCTGGGCAGATTCAAAGGCCTTGCGTCCACCCAGATAGACCGTCACCGGGATCCGCCCCCTGGCCGGAAAGTGGTGGGCGAGCAGCCGATCGAGCATGAACTCGAATCCCGGGGCCGGATTGGTCTGAGGGGCGAAGTTGATCTCATTGATCACGGCCCCGTTGCGATGCCAAGGCTCACTGATGTCAAGGCTGATCATGTCGACCCCGGCATTATTCAGCCCGCAGACCCGCGCCGCCAGAAGGGCCGCCTCCACATTCACAGGGTGAATCGTGTCCGTGCAGTTCTCCAGCTCGCCTCCCGATTCGATCGAACTGAACGGTCGCAGGCAGGCCCATTCCCCTGGTGCCGGCACGGCCTCGAAGTCCAGCCCCTGCCGCCCAAGGCAGGCGGCAGCCAGGGGATCGCTGGGGAAGGGCTTCAGCCGTTGCCAGGGGGGCAGCGCCACCTGCACCCGGTTGGCGTGCGCGATCAGATCGCGCACACTGTGGTGCCCATCCCCGCAGACCGCCTTTGGCAGCCGCTTCGAGACGCTGATCACCTGGCCGGACATGACATGAAGACGATGGCAGGTGCCGGCGACATGACGTTCCACCAGGATGTTGGCGGAAAAAGTCCTGGCCTTCAGCCAGGCGCTGTGCAGCTCCGTTGGCGTGGTGATGTTGACACTCACCCCTTCGCCCCGATCGCGGTCGGCCGGCTTCACCACCACGGGCCAGCCCAGGACCTCGGCCACGGACAAGGCCTCCTCCGGGCTGGCGGCTTCCCTGTGGATCGGAATCGGCAGCCCCGCCGTGCGCAGCAGAGCGGCGGCGACTTGCTTGCTCTGGCAGAGCCGGCTGCCGATGGCGCTGTCGAGGTCGTTCGCGCCGCCCATGATTCGGCGGGCGCGATGGCCCCAACCGAGCTGGTAGATGCCCAAGCCGAGATGACGGAAGGGAATCCCCTCGGCCAGGGCCCGACGCAGCACCGGGAGGGTCGAGCGAGAAGCGGCGATGGAGGACGAGAGCTGCTGGATGTGTTCGACTTCAATCCAGGCGTGGATCCGCTCGATCTCGGCAGGGGCGATCTCCGTCTCGAGAAGCCTGGCAATCAGTTCGGCTGCCCAGCTGTAGGTGCGCACGTAGATCGCCTGCGGCTGGTGCTCGTGCACCGGCACGAGGGCCCGGATCCGCCAGCGGTGATTCGCCTGCGGATCGGCCGTGATCGTCTGCACGATCCCGGGATCGAACACCGGAATCTGAATCAGCCGCAGCAATTCACTGGCCAGCTGAAGAAGGCGCCAGACGCCCTGTCGGATCGGCTTTGGGCTTCCCGATTGATCGCCCGTCAGCCACTGGGGCTCCGGTGGCAACACGATCGCCAGGGGCCCGCTCAGCCAGGCATCCAGATGAAGGATGGCCTCCCTGGGATCCCGCAGCAGCCTGGGTGGGCATTGCCAGGACAAGCACAGGGAGGTGGCAGCCTGGGAGATTCCCGGTCGATACCCCTGGGGGGTCAGATCGGACAGGCTGCCGTACTGACCACTCGGCTGGGCGGAGGTCATCCTGGAGAGCGTCTACGAGAAGTCTGGGGCAGGTTGCGGCTGGCGGGTGGGACTTCGCAGCCGCTGATCTGAGTCGAGATCCTTCGACTCAGCACCACATCTCAGGAACCCAGCAACGCCGTGCACTCCAGCCTCTCCTGGCTGGCATCGCGTCGTTGCTGGCGCAGCCGGATCGCCTCGGCCAGGTAGTCGGCATCGTCGGCCACGCCGCAGAAACGCCCCGATCCCCACGTGTGCAGCCACGGCAAGCCCAGGAAATAGAGCCCCGGACTGGGGCTGATGCCGCGCTCATGGGCGGGTGCACCACTGCCATCGAACACCGGCACATCGATCCAGCGGAAATCGCTGCTGTAGCCAGTGCACCAGATCACCGCCGCCAGGCTTTCGCTGTCGAGATCAAGATGGGTGGGATGGCCGGGCGGCGGTTCCCAGCAGGGGGTGTAGGGGTGCTCCTCCGGGGCCTCGATCCCCTCGCGGTTGATCCAGCTATCGATGCTGGTGCGGATGCGGCTGTAGACCGCATCGGCATGGTCGAGATTGGTCGCCAGGTCGTCGTCAAAACGGATCTGGTCGCCGCCCAGCTCCAGCAGGCGTCCATGCAGAACCATGCCCTCCAGCGCCCGTTGCCGCAGGTCGATCTCCCGTCCGCCATCCCGCCCGGTGAGGTAGTGATTGGTCTTGCCCCGCACCGCTCTGGGGTCGGCATGATCGCCGATCGGCATGGCGTAGTAGCCCATGCGATCCAGCCAGTCGACGACATCCTTGCCGCGGTAACGGCGCGGCGAGCGCGGCGCCGAGCCCACACTCAGATGCACACGGCGACCGGCCAGATGCAGGTCTTCGGCGATCTGGGCGCCCGACTGGCCGCTGCCCACGACCAGGACCGCCCCTGCGGGCAACTGCTCGGGGTTGCGGTACTGGCGGGCATCGAGCTGCAGCAGCGAGCTGGGGAGCCGTTCGGCCTGGGGATGGCGTCTGGGCCGGTGATAGCCACCAGTGGCCACCACCACCTGATCGGCCTCCAGTTCTCCCTCACTGGTGAACAGGCGATAGCCACGGCCATCACGCATCAGACGGCTGACGCTCACTCCTTCGCGGATAGCCGGTTTCAGCTGGGCTGCGAAGCGACGCAGGTAGGCGACGATCTCACTGCGGCCCATGAATCCCTCGGGATCGGAGCCGTCGTAGGCAAAATCGGGCAGCCGGCATTGCCAGTTGGGGGTGACCAGACAAAAGGAATCCCAGCGCTGCTGCTGCCAGGCGTGGCCGATGCGGTGTTGCTCCAGCACCACGGGGCGGATGCCGCGGCGTTGCAGACAGGCGGCGATCGACAAGCCCGCCTGGCCGCCACCGATCACGACCACGGCGTTGGGGTCACGTCGCCTGGGGCGATGGGCACCATCCGGAACGGGACCAGCACCGGAGTCGATCGAGAGGGACACCGGCAGCCAGCCAAGAAACGTTCCACACAATTCTCGGCGCAGGGGCAACAAACCCAGGTAGCAACGGCCACCAATGGCTGAGCCGTCTTGAGGCGATGTGGCAGAGCTCAATTCGGTGGCAATGGCGACACTCAACAAAACTTCAACCAGGCAACGTTTGCCTGCGTCAACTCGCTTCCAGAGTCCACTCCCATGCCTGAAGTCAGTCGTCCCGCCAATCAACCAGGCGATTTTCTGGTCGACTACGAACAGAAGGTTTTCCCAGATGTGAAGGCCGATCCGGGCGAAAAAGCCCTCGTCACCTTTCACACGGTGGCCTTTGAAGGTTCAATCGGCCTGGTGAACCTGTTGCAGGCCAGTCGCCTGATCAACAAAGGCTTTGAAACTTCCATTCTTCTCTACGGACCCGGTGTCACGCTGGGGGTACAGCGCGGCTTCCCCAAACTCGGCGATGCCGCCTTTGACGGTCATCTCAACTTCAACGCCCGCATTCAGAAGTTCATGGATCAGGGCGGCAAGGTCTATGCCTGCCGCTTCGCCCTCCAGGCGCTCTATGGCCACGGTGAAGGGGCGCTGATTCCAGGCATCACGCCCGTCAATCCCCTTGATGTGCTCGACATCATCCTGCTGCATCGCAAAGAAGGAGCGTTCATCCTCGACACCTGGACTCTCTGATCGCAGCGCCGTCACGGACCCAGCGTGGTGTTGCCATCGCAAGGCCACTGGGTTCGCCGCTGCTTACCGCATGTTCAGCCCTTTCCTTCCATCTTTGAGCTGTCCATGGAAGCCACCGTTATCGTTGCTGCCGCTCAGATCCGTCCGGTTCTGGGCTCGTTGGCGGGATCGCTCGAGCGGCTGCTGGCGGCCATGGCCGAAGCCGCCAGCTCCGGGGTGGAGCTGATCGTCTTTCCGGAGACGTATCTGCCCTACTACCCCTACTTTTCCTTCGTCGAGCCGGCTGTGTTGATGGGCCGCTCTCATCTCCAGCTCTATGAGCAGGCCATGGTCGTCCCTGGCCCCGAGCTCGACCGCATCGCCGACGCCGCTCGTCGACACCGGATGCACGTGTTGCTGGGGATCAACGAACGTGACGGCGGCAGCCTCTACAACACCCAGTTGCTGATCGATGCCAATGGCGAGGTGGTGCTCAAACGCCGCAAGATCACCCCCACCTATCACGAGCGGATGGTGTGGGGCCAGGGCGATGGTTCCGGACTCCAGGTGGTGCCCACGGCCATCGGCCGCATCGGAGCCCTGGCCTGCTGGGAGCACTACAACCCGCTGGCCCGCTTCGCCCTGATGAGCCAGGGGGAGGAGATCCACTGCGCCCAATTCCCGGGTTCGTTGGTCGGGCCCATCTTCAGCGAACAGACGGCGGTGACACTGCGGCACCACGCCCTCGAGGCGGGCTGCTTTGTGATCAGTTCCACGGCCTGGCTCGATCCGGCCGATTACGCCACGATCACCCCGGACATCTCCCTGCATAAAGCCTTTCAGGGGGGTTGCCACACAGCGGTGATCAGCCCGGAGGGCCGCTACCTGGCCGGGCCTCTGCCGGACGGGGAGGGTCTGGCCATCGCCGAACTCGATCGCTCCCTGATCACCAAACGCAAACGAATGATGGACAGCGTCGGCCACTACAGCCGCCCCGACCTGCTGGGGCTGCGTCTCAATGCCACACCGGCGAGCCATGTCGAGTCGATCGGCTCCAATCCGGCGGCGAGCTCTCCAGGATTGATGCCGACGGCACGCGTCTTCATCGACCAGATCACGCCGGCAGCACCAGTGCCGTTGGCACCAGTGCCGTTGGCACCCGTGCCGGCAGCACCTGTCCCGATGACATCGCCGGCATCCCAGGCCACTCCAGTGCCGACGTCCCGGAGTGTCGAGATCTCCCATGGCTGAACCGTCTTCCCCCCTCGCCCAGCTGGTCACTGAACTGCAGGTGCACGGTGTGGTGGATCCGGCCGTCCCCGGCAATGCAGGACGGCGTGGCGGTGCTGGCCCCTCCGACCACCGGGCCCTCACGATCGAGGGCACCACCGTGATGGTGCCTGTCTACAACGCCCTATCCCAGGCCTCTCCGTATCACCTCAGCCTCGAGAGTGATGGTGCCGTGGCGGTGCGCTCGACCATGACGCCCGCGCTCCAGAGCGCCACGACGCCACCGGAGCCGCTGTTCTACGGCCTCAGCACCGCCGAGGGCATTCCCTACCGCTCGATCGCCCTGCTCCACGGTCGCGATGTGCTGGCCACCACCCTTTTGCAGACCTGCATCCGCTTCCGCGATCGCACCCAGTCCTGTCAGTTCTGCGCCATCGAACAGTCGCTGGAGGATGGCCGCACCCTGGTGCGCAAGACCCCCGAGCAGGTGGCCGAGGTGGCCGAGGCCGCCGTGCGTCTTGACGGGGTGACCCAGCTGGTGATGACCACCGGCACCCCCAACAGCGACGACCGTGGCGCCCGCCTGATGGCCGAGACCGCCGCCGCGGTCAAGGCTCGTGTCAACCTGCCGATTCAGGGCCAGTGCGAGCCGCCGGCCGATCCAATCTGGTATCGGCGCATGAAGGAGGCGGGGATCGACAGCCTCGGCATGCACCTGGAGGTGGTGGAGCCTGAAGTGCGCCGTCGCATCCTGCCGGGCAAATCGGAAGTGACGCTGGAGCTGTACTACACGGCATTTGCACAGGCCGTGGCGGTGTTCGGCCGCGGGCAGGTGAGCACCTACCTGCTGGCGGGCCTGGGCGACACTGCCGCCGCACTGATCGCCTGCAGTCAACAGCTCATCGCTCTGGGGGTTTACCCCTTCGTGGTGCCTTTCGTGCCGATTGCCGGCACACCGCTGGAAGGCCATCCCGCGCCAAGCACCGACTTCATGGTGGAGGTGTACACGGCGGTGGCCGCCATGCTGCGTGCCTCCGATCTGAGCACTGAGGCGATGGCCGCCGGCTGCGCCAAGTGCGGTGCCTGCTCCGCCCTGTCCCTGTTCGAGAAGCAGCTCTGAACCATGTTCTTCATCGATCCGGCCAGCCACGACATCGGCCGCAGTGCCAGCTCATCGCCAACGGCCTTCACCCCCTCGGTGCGCTGGGGCATCGGTGTCGATGCCGACGATTTTCGCCTCTCACCCAGCTCCAGTTCCGAGCGTTTCTCCTTCCATTTGTTGCGGCACGCCTCGTCGTTGCTGACGGACTACTGGGAGTTGCGCAGCGCCATTTTCTGTCAGGAACAGAATCTGTTCGAAGCCCACGATCGTGATGACCGGGACCACCACGCCTACCCGATCGCCGCCATCAGTCACACGACGTCGAATGCCGGCCCGGTGGTCGGGGTGGTGCGCATCCTGGAGGAGCAACCGGGGGTCTGGTATGGCGGGCGCCTGGGAGTCCACGCCGACTTCCGCCGCCATAACCAGATCGGCAAGGGACTGATCTGGAAGGCGGTGACCACCGCCCATGGCTGGGGCTGCCGGCGCTTTCTGGCCACGGTCCAGATACAGAACGTGCGCTTCTTCGAACGCCTGCACTGGCACGCGATCGAGGCGATCGAGATCCGCGGCATCCGCCATCATCTGATGCAGGCCGATCTGGCCTACTACCAGCCGATCCATGAGCGCAGGCCCCAGCCTCTGGCGGCCTGAATGGTGGTAGATCTCCATGCCTTCGTGCGTGACCTCAGCCAGCTGGCCGGGCTGCAGGGCAAGCGCGACATCCAGGCGGCGGCGGCGGTTTTTCCCCACCAGCCCTTCCCAGCGCTCGGTTCCGCCGCCGCCCTCGGCGATGATGCAGCCCTGCTGCCGGCGGTGGCCGGCCCCCTGTTGCTGGCCTGTGAGGGGTTGCAGCCGGAGCTGGTGGCTGAGGACCCCTGGTTCGCCGGCTGGAGCGCCGTGCTGGTGAACCTCAGCGACATCGCCGCCATGGGCGGCAGGCCCCTTGCACTGGTCAACAGTCTCTGGAGCCAGGGTTCCGGGCCCGCCGAGGCCCTGCTGGCCGGCATGCGGTTCGCCTGCGACAAGTTCGCGATTCCGATGGTGGGAGGCCACACCAATCTGCAGAGTCCCTACACCGCCCTTTCGGTGGCCGTGCTGGGCATGGCTCCCGGCCCGGTGCTCTCGGCCCGATCCGCCAGAGCGGGCGATGTCTGTTGTCTGCTGGTGAACATCAGTGGCCACTTTCATCGCCATTACCCCTTCTGGGATGCCGCCACGGGCGCCGCGCCCGAGCTGTTGCGCAGCCATCTGGAGCTGCTGGTGCAGCTGGCAGGCGCCGGCCTCTGCCACGGCGCCAAGGACATCAGCATGGGCGGCCTGGTCGGTACGGCCGTGATGCTGGCCGAGGCCTCCGGTTGCGAGCTGGAGCTCAATCTCGAAGCCATCACACCACCACCAGGGGTTGAGCTGCAGGCGTGGTTGAGTTGTTTCCCCAGCTACGGCTATCTGCTGGTCGTCGATCCTGCCCGGCTGGAGGCCCTGGCGGCCACTGTGGCTCCCCATCGCGATCTGCGGTGTGAGCCGATCGGGCGTTTCGCAGCGGGGCCTGCCAGTGTGCAGATCAGCCAGGCCGGTGCAACCGCCAGCCTCTGGCAGATCGGCGCAGCGCTCACTGGGTTCTGAGAGCAGTCCGGGGAAGAGTGCCATCCTCAGCCCGCCTGACTGTCGCGAGCACTACCGCGACCTGGCACCCAGACCGACAAGATCAAACGTCAACCTGTGTCTGGTCCGTGCCCGAAGTGCGTCTCACCCTGGAATGGCCCGATGGCTTGACCAGCGAGCTCTATTCCCCTTCCACCGTGATTCTCGATTACCTCAAGCCTGGCCAGAGCCTGACGGTGAGTGAACTGACCAGCAAGGGCCTGGCGGCTCTGGAGCAGGCCTCCGAGCGGGTGCGGGCCCGCTATGGCTTCGCCTGCACCCGCGTTGATGAAGAACGGCTGCGCCTGCAGCAAGCCGCCGACAACTACGCCGGCGATGCGCTGGTGCAGATCGCGGCGGCCTGATTCAGACCACCAGGCAAGCTGAATCCATCGCTGTCACCGCCATGCTGGAGGCGTCGAGTGTCGCGGCAGGGCCCGATTCGCTGACGACCTCGTCCACAGAGTCGTCGATCAACTCGGTGATCACCTCGAGACTGACGAGGCGATGCTCGCCGAAGGAGCGCAGGAAGGGCACATCGGCGGCATCGCGACCGCGGGCGATCAACACCCGGCCGCAGCGAGGGATGTTGTGGCGGGCATCGAAGACGTACCAACGGTCTCCCAGAAACGCCTCGAACCAGGCCGAGAAATCCACAGGGGCCTCGCCCACCGCAATGCCCGTGTAGCCGAGATAGCCGGTGCAGTAGCGGGCGGGAATGTTGAGGCAACGGCAGAGGGTGATGGCCAGGTGGGCATAGTCGCGGCAGACACCGGCGCTGTCGGCAAGGGTGTCGCTGGCGGTTTTCTGGGGCCGCACCGCCTCATAGTCAAAGCGAATCTGATCGTGCACCCAGTCGCAGATCGCCTGCACCAGCGGCCAGCCGCGGGGAACGCCAGCGAAGGTGTCCCAGGCCATCGCCATCAGCGATTCGGTGTCGCAATAGGTGCTGGGATTGAGGTAGCGATAGGTGTCGATCGGCAAGGCCTGGATCGGGCATTCGGGCACCGAAGGCAGCACCGGATCGCTGCTGTCGGAGCAGGTGATGGAGGTGGTGTAGCCGAAGCGTGTGATTCCACTGGGCGCCGTCAGCCGACACCAGCGATTGCCGGCCTGATCACTGAGCACTTCGATGCTGCGATCGGGGTGCAGGCGCACTGCTTCGGCCGAGCGCAGATCGTCCAGCAGGCTGGTGTGGGGATGGACCAAGGCCAGGACCGGCGTGGGCACCTCGCAGCGCAGGTCGAGTTGGCAGCCAATTCGGAGATGCACAGGTAGAGGTGGTGGGAATGTCGGTGGCCGCATGCATCCTGGCGGCTCCAGGCGCTGCTGCGTTGTTTCCGTTGCAGCAGTGCCAGCATCGGCTGACTGTTGCCCGGCAGGGCCGGCTGCGGGCAGGAGCCCCCGAGCCAGGCCACTGGATCAAGGCATGCAGCGCAAGCCGTTGCGACCGATCAGCAATTCTGAGCGATTCAGTTCTACCCCCGCTCAGGCACGTTGTCCCCAGCCGCGATGGCTGTTTTCCACAGCAGTCGCACCGCGATCTGCCCGGCAGCGACCCGACTGGGTCGGGGCCTGTGGAAAAACGCCTTTCCCCTTGACTGCTGCAACTGCTGGCCCTCGTCCAGAGGCAAGCCAGAGCCCGATGGCCTGGAATCAAAGCCATGACGGGATTCGCGCCGTTGGTCCCAATGGGATGGGCAAGAACACACCGCTTTGACGACGGCCACTCCACATGGCCTTATGGAGCCACCAAGCGCAGAGCCGCGTGAGCCCATCCCCCGACCACCACCGCTTTGACCAGGGTCTTGCTCAACAGCTACCAGAGCACCCGCCGGCCTATGTCAGTGTCGTCAATGAGTTCCCCGAGGACCTCTATGACGCGATGCGGGAGTTCGTGCGTACCCATCCGCAATGGGACCAATACCGGCTGATGCAGGCCTCGCTGGCCGGTTTCCTGTTTCAGCACGGCAGCACGGATCGGGCTGTCGCACGCCACTACCTCAACGGCCTGTTTCAGCGCGAGGGGAGCCAGCCGCAGCTCGCCGCTCCCGCTCCCTCTCCCGCTCCCGCTCCCGAAGTCCACTCCTCCCCCCCAAGGCTGGTGCCGTTCGGCCAGGCCCAACAACCCGCCCCGGAACGTTCCTGGCCCGCCGCGGCTTAGCAAATCCAAGCCAGCAGCTGGCAGAGGGAGGAGTGCAGCCAGCGGCTCCAGGCGCATACCGGTGATCTGGTTCAGCAGCGTCCTGACGGGTGGTGTCGTTCCCGTGGAACAGCATCGACGTCGCAGGTGCTGAGCGGGCCGGCAGCCGGCGCCAGGTTTCAGCGCCCGACGGCCCTGGCCATGGAGATCACCGGACCTTCATCAACGCGGCTGATCAGGGGGCCCTTGCTCGGATTGTCGAGAATCCAACGATCAACCCACGCAGCCGCAAGCCGGTTGGATTGCTGACAAGAGTCGATACTTTCAAAGACGGTGAGCGAAATCATTCGATCGCCGGCAGCGCCGACATCGACGAAGTAGTAGGCAATGAAGCCCGGGAGTGCCTCCATCTCTGCCAACAGTCCTTCCCTCAACAGTCGCTGCAGATCTTCAGGATCCTCGATACCCTGGTATTCCCGCAAGCTGGCGTACAAGAGAAACTCCTCAAAGTTCTTTTGTAGCTACCCCAGCGGCTTCAGGCAAGCCTTGCGGGCGTGGGCGGGTATGACCGGGCTGGATTGCAGGCCTTGTTGATCCACCCCAATCCCCGATGCGTCCAGAGCAACTCCGCGATCGATCAAGCATGTCATCTGACTCTCCTGTCTCTGTCCTTGATCTGACTCCAGTGACGTGATCGATTGGCCAATGGCTTGGACGCCAGGTTGCCGATCTGGCTGGCAACGCTCCGTAGCCGGTGACGATTCAGTCGCCAGCTGAAACTGTTCATCCGGACCTGGTCAAGATGAAGATGAACGTTGCAAGCGCGGTGGCGAACGCATGACATTCAACGCAACAACACGAACCAGCACCAGGCAGGCCGACCAGCTGGTCCTTGTCGCCACAGGCCTTTTGACGATCTGCCTGGGTGGACGTCCGTCCCTGGCTCAGGCCTGGGGTGGTGCCGGCATGCACGGCGCTGGAGGAGGTGGTGGTGTGAATCGGCCGGGTCGGATCGGGATGGGCTCCAGTGATCAGCATTTCATGGTCATGATGATCCCCCACCACGCCGGGGCGATCGCTATGGCCGATCTCGCCCTGATCCGGGCCCGTCGGCCCGAGATCAAGGCCCTGGCGCAGAGCATCAAGACCAGTCAGTCAGACGAGATTGCCCAGATGCGCAGGTGGTACCGGCAGTGGTACGGGCTGGATGTCCCTGCGTGGCCAACCGCTTCCGGCTGGGGTTGGCAGGGAGGCATGGGCATGGGCATGCATGGCGGGACCGATCTCGCTGCCCTGAGCAACGCCAAGGACTTCGATCGTGCCTTCATCGAGCAGATGATTCCTCACCACCAGATGGGCGTGATGATGGCTTCGATGGCGCAGGTCAACTCCCAGCACCCGGAACTACGTCAACTGCAACAGGCCATGGTGCGGGTGCAGAGTGATGAGATCCAGCAGATGGAGAAGTGGTACAGGACATGGTATCCAACACGGCCCTGACAATAGACATCGCCCCTTCGCCGTGGTGAAGCCCAGGCCTTGTCCAGTCTCCAGTCCACGCCAGCATCAGGACCTGGTCTCTTTCATTGCCGAAGTTCCGGCATGCCCAGGGCCATTCACATACTCTGAGAACAGCGGCTAGAGAATCATTGAAGCGCCTACTGCTCCTGGGAATCTGTTTGCTGCCCTTCCATGGGGCTCACGCCAAGCCGCCGGCGATCCGATGCCCCGGCGACAACACCGTTGAAATGCGTTTCTGCGCCAGTCAGTCCTGGGACCAGTCCGATCATCAGTTGCGCAAGAAGATCTCCAAGGAGCTCTTCCAGCAGTGGCAGGAAGCGACCAGGGCGTTGTGTGCCACGGCCTACGCTCCTTACAAGGATGGCAGCATCTATCCGCAGCTGGTCGTGGGCTGCGATGACCACCTCAATCGTGCCCTCCTGAAGGAATTCAGGGGACTGGGGGATTCGTAGCGGCCCACGAAGGCGAAGACGGTCCCGAGTGCTGAAGCTGGGGCCGTCTCGCAATTCGGTGAGGCGGAGCCTGGCTCCGGGGCGCCGATCCATTGCTGGTTTGGTGAGGCGCAGAATTGCGGATGGCGCCGGCTTGTGAGTGACGACAGCAGGGCCCTCGCGGAGCCGTTACAAATTGATAGATGGTGGCAGTGGTCATCGAGCGGGTCCCCTGGGTCCGCTTTTTTTGTGGCTCGACGCGAGTGTTCGGCGAGTCGAGTCTCGTTGCGGCCCGCCTTCTGGACCCAATACAGCGCGCTCTGGCGCAAGCCCCAGGATCACTGCTGACACGTTTCAGTTCGAAGCAATAAGCGAAATGCGCCAATCAATCCGCCTGATTGTCACTCGCAATTCGCATCCCTGCTTGTCATGTAGTCCATGAAATCCTTTGCTATGGCAGCAATGGATTGAACATGTTTATGAGACTTGCGGTCCCTTGCACTTTGGCCATGCCAAGGATAGAGAATCGCCGTATAGGTGAGCGTCCGACTCTGCCCTTGGATCAGCGCAAGCCCAGCGCTGATCCAAGGGGCGGCCAGTACCCCAGACGGGAGCTGGCCCTGGCCTTCAGCAGAGCTCTGGCTCAGAGCACATTATCCTCCTCGTCCTCACTGTCCTCCTGGTCCTCTAGGACGAACTCGACCTCGAGCTCCTCGTCATTCCCTTCCAGTCCCTCCTCGTCGTCCTCACCGAGCACCTCCTCCAACAGCTCCCGGGCGGTCTTCAAACGGGCGCTGTCGGCTGCCCAGACAGCGATGCTGATGGCATCAGGATCCTCATCACTGAGGAATTCCTCCAGGTTGTCGAGGTGATGTTCCTCGACGAAGTTCAGCAACACCAGACTGATCTGCAGGGCTTCCTCGGGACTGATCTCGGCGGCCTCCATGGCATCGAGCACCTGCTGAACGGCCGGATTCACCGAGTCGTCCAGGGAGCTGGCTTCGTTGGCGCTGGTCATGGTCCGCAAAGAAGAAACAACCACTTAACCATGGGCGATTCCTGAACCAAGCGCTGCCTTGAGCGATGCAGAGGCAGGTGTTGGTTGCCCTCCTGGACGGGGCGCCGCCAGGCTTTTCCTGGCCCAGTGGTGTGCGGGTCTGAGCAGATCCCTTCCGCTCGAATCGAAACAGATGGAGCGTCCACCACCGCACACCTCCGCCTGAGGATCCGGCCGGCTCCTCCCTGCCGCCTTCCCAGCCTCGATGCGCTCCGCCACGACCGGTGCCGACATGCCCAGCCCCGTCACCTTGAGGCCTTGAGTTCCGACGCTCCGGCAGCGGCCCGGCAGCGGCCCGGCAGCGGATCGAGCAGCATCGGCCGTAGTCCTTCGGCAACCAACCCCATGGAGCGTCCCCTGCCCACCGCCGCTGCAGCGCCAGCTGGCCTGATCCCGCGCTTCCTGCTGGGCCTGATGCTGGGCCTGATGCTGCTCACCGCACCCGTGGCTCCGGCCTGGGCCGAATTCAGCGGCATCGACTACACCCTCACCAACCAGAACGAACAGGACTTCAGCGGCCAGGACCTGGCCCATACCTCCTTTGCCGGTGCCCAGGGGCGACGGGCCCGCTTCGCCGGCGCCGATCTGCACGGGGCGATTTTCACCCAGGCGGCCTTTCCGGACGCCGATTTCCGTGCTGCCGATCTCAGCGATGTGCTGATGGATAAGGTCGATTTCAGCGGCGCCGATTTCAGCGGTGCCGTGCTGCGGGGCGTGATCGCGGCCGGCAGCAGCTTTTATGGCGCGATTGTCACCGACGCCGACTTCACGGAGGCCCTGCTCGATCGCAGTGACCAGCGCTCCCTCTGCCGCGAGGCCAGTGGCAGCAATCCGATCACAGGCGTCGATACCCGCTTGAGTCTGGGTTGCGGTTGACGTTGAGATTGGCCGTTCCTTGCTGCCAGCCGCGCAGCTTGCCGGGGTTGAGCAGGCCGGCGGGGTCGTGGCGGGCCTTGGCCGCCACCTGGGCCGGATCGATGCCGCCCAAGCCCCCCTCCTCGACCGTGATCTGGTGGGGGTCGAAGACCAGTGCACCGAGATCCCGGCACTGTCCGATCAGCTCCGCCAGGGCGGTGGGACCGGCGTAATGCAGCAGGGGCAAGGCCGACAGCCGCACCTCCCCGTGCTGGCGCACCGCCTCCAGATGCCAGAGCAGCTCATGCCCCCAGCGCTGGCGCAGCGCCGCCAGCAGGGGCCGTGGATCGTGGGGCAGCAGCAGTTGCAGATAGGTCCAGTCCGGCTGCTGGCCGCGCCAGTGCAGGGTGGTGTGGTTCCAGCAGAGCTCCCGCAGCGGTAGCCCCCGGCTGGCCGCCTGGCTCTCCTGCCACAGCAACCGACCGCCCCAGGCGCTCAACAGCTGGGGGTTGGCTTCCAGGCTGTCGGGCGCGGCCAGCAGCAGCAAGCGATGCTCGGCGCCGGCGGCGCTGGGGCAGCCCAGGGGCCAGGGCATCAGCGTCGCCACCGGCGCCTCCAGCAGCGTCACGTTGTTGAGCAGCAGGGCACTGGCCGCCAGCCCCTGGAGCGCCGCCAGAGCCTGAGTCCAGTCATCGAAGCCCAGCACCAGCTGCTGCCAGGCCACCGCTTCGCACGTCGGCAGCCGCAGGGCCGTCAGGATGCCATTGGTGCCATAGGCGTGGTTGAGCGGTGCGCTGGCACTGGCATCCAGCTGCACCAGCCGCGGCTCCGGCTCCACCGTCATCACCTCCAGGCCGAGCAGATTGCCTGGATCGCGCAGGAAACCCCAGCGCAGCGAGCCGATACCGCCGGCGCCACCGGCGATGAAGCCCCCCAGGCTGGCGGTGCGATAGGTGCTGGGGGCCAGCCGCAGGGCCCGGCCGTGAAGCGCCAGCTGGCCATCGAGATCTGCCAGCAGCCAGCCGGCTTCGGCAACGATCTCGCCGCTGTCTGGATCGAAGCTTCGCAGTTGCTTCAGACCGGTGAGATCGAGCACCAGCCCCCCCTGCAACGGCACGCACTGGCCGTAATTGCCGGTGCCGGCACCGCGCAGGGTCAGGGGCACTCCGAGGCGGGCGCAGGCGGAGGCCACCCGGCGCACCTGCTCCACAGTCCTGACCTTGACAGCCAGCTGGGCCCGGCACTCCGCCAGGAGTGGGCTGAGCACCGGCGAATAGGCATAGAAATCCTTGGACAATCGCTCCAGCTCCGCCGCCGCCTGGATCGGGGCAAGGTCTGCCAGTTCGGCTGCCAGTGCAGCAATGCACTGCGGCGAGGGCGGAGCTGGCAGATCGGGTAGCTGAGAGAGCGTCATGGTCAGGGCTGCAGGGAGCTGAGCAAGGGGGAGGGGCCTTCGCTGGGCGGTGGCGGCTGCCATTGCCCGCCCCGCAGCAGCCGCCGCTGGGGAGGCTGGGCCAGCAGCTGCCCCCAGGAGCCGGCCCCCAGGACCAGCAGATCGGCCGGGGCTCCAGGGCGCAACACCCCATCCCAGGTCAGGTTGAGCAGCCGTGCCGGCGCAGTGGTGAACGGCGACAGTCCCTGGCGCTGCCAGGGCACCACATGGCTGATCAGGGCCGCCAGCCGCAGCAGCTCGATCGGATCGAAGGCACCGCCTGGATACCAGGGATCCTGGACGTTGTCGCCGCCGAGGGCGACCTCAACACCGGCGTTCTGCAGTTGGCGGATCGGAGCCTGGATGCGCAGCAGGGGCGTCGCACCAGCCCGCCGGCCCAGCAACCAGAGATTGGTGGTCGGCAGGGCGATCACGCCGATGCCGGCGGCGGCGATCGTCTCGCAGAGGCGCTGGCAGGGGCGATCCGCCAGCAGCGCCATGCTGCTGGCGTGGCTGCAGACCAGCGGCACCGCACTGCCCATCTCCAGCATCAGACGGCTGACCATGGCCACCCCCCGGCCGGGATCGCAGCTGCCCTCATCGATGTGCAGGTCGACGGGGCTGCCGAACCGCTCCGCCAGCCGCAGCAGCGCCACCAGCCCGTCCCGATCCCGGCGGCGGGAGGCGAATGGGGGACCGATCACCCCACCCAGCACGCCTTCGGCGGCCGCCACCCGCGCCGCCAGGGCTTCCCCTTCAGCAGTCAGCCAGTGCTGGACGGGCACCATCGCCACAAACTGGAGCTCCAGCCGCCCCGCCCAGCGCTGACGCAGGCTGGTCAGGGCCTCCCAGCTGGGGGCGGCGGCGGCCCCAAGGCTGTCGATGTGGCTGCGAATGGCGCGCAGCCCGTGGCCCCAGGCCAGCTCCAGGGCCTGCTCGCCGCCGGCCAGGACGCCTTCAAGCCGCCGATGCTCGGCTTCCCTGATGTTGGCGGCGAAGGCTCCGGCCACGGTGCCGTCGGGATTGGCAAAGGCAGCTGCGGTGAACACCTTGTCGAGATGGGCGTGGGGCTCCACCGGTGGCGTGATCGCCAGGTGCAGCCCACCGCCCCCCTGGCACTGCGAAGCCGGGCCACCCGCTTCTGGCCAGGGGTGGATGGCACGGATGCGCCCATCGCCATGCTCGAGGCAGACCGCCACCAGGCCTTCGGCATCACTCGGGCCCAGATGCTGGAGGCGCGGATCGAGCAGGGCTCGCGGCAGCAGCAGCGGTGGCAGGCGTTCCGAGCCGCTCATCGCTGGGGTTCCCCGTGGATGCCGGTCGTGTTCAGGGCCTGTCGCTGCGGTTGGGCCCATTGTCCTGGCCCGTGCGCAGCAGCAGAAATTGGCCGGCCGCCGCCAGGGTGAGGGCGTGGTAGCGGGGCAGGCTCCAGTTCGGCAGAATCCGCTCCCCACCCAGTTCGGTGACATAGAGGCTGAACAGCCCCAGGTTGCGGCGGCGGGAATGTTCCAGCGCCAACTGCCCCAGGACCCGGCGCTGGGAGGCCACCACGCCGGGGCAATCACGGATCACCAGGCGCAGCAACATCGGCATCCCATCCTCGCGGCAGATCTCCTCAGTGATCAGGCGCGTCAGTTGTCCGGAGGCGAATTCCTCGAATTCGCTCGGCCCCGGGTTGGTGGCGGCCAGGCCGATGCCGGCGCCAGCAGCAACCAGCAGGCCGACCAAGGTGGAGGTGGTGCTGAAGCTCGAGGGAGGCAAATGCCACTCGCCAGACTTCACTCCAGAATTGCAAACCACCATCCGGCTGCCACCGACATCAGGCCGGCGCCGCATGCGCACCCCCGTGAGGACAGGGTATTTGGTGTGACATGAGTTCCTTCATCGGCCTAGCCGGGCAGGCCAGAGCACGGCCGATGCCTGTGTCTGGCGGCAGGCCGGTGACCCTGATTCGAGTTCCACCCCATCCAGGCGATTCGTGCCCACGTCCCGTCCAACTGCCGCCGCCGCCTCGCTCAGGCCCTCGACGCCGTGGTCAACGAGGCTGAAATCAGCGGGTGGCAGCGCTAGGCAGTCCGCTCACAGGCAAAGTCGTGGATGTCCCCCTGGCCCTGCCGCAGACGGAAGCGGGGATGGGCTGGATCCTCAAGGCTCCACCACCACTTGCCATCCGTGAAGCTGGCGGGACCGGCGTTGTTGGTGCGGGGCAGCTGCAGACTGAGGTCGCGCCATTGCAGCACCACGAAGCCGCCCACGGGCAGCGGGCCACTGCTGGGATCGGGAATCGTTGGATCATCAACGGCGCCGCTCACCAGCAGAGCTGTGAGCCGTTCAGCGTCGCAGCTGTAGGCCACTGGCGATGGGCTGGTATCGGCCAGAGCAGATCCAGCGCAATTGAGCAGGATGACCAGCAGAACGGTGATCACGCCGACGGGAAATGAAAGCCTGGGCCATGGTGGGGGGGCAGTGGGCATGGCGGACCGTGTCATGGCGGAGAAGGGCATGGCAGGGGCAGACATGGCAAGGAGAGACAGGGAACCTGATTCTCCCGAACCGCTCGTACAGGGCGCCTTGAGTGCTCCTGTGCTGGTCTTCGATGGCGGCTGCGTCTTCTGCCGCCACTTCGCCGAACTCAGTGAACTGCGCAGTGGGATCCCTGGCCTGCAGATTCGTGATGGCCGCGCCGATCTGGCCTTGCGGCAACAGCTGGAGCGGCGGGGCTATCGCCTACGGGATGGCGCCATGGTTCTCGACGGTGAGCAGGTCCTTCATGGTGCCGAGGCAATCGCCTGGTTATGCCGGCGGATGTCAGCCAGTGCCGCCTTGCTGCAGCTGTTGTCGCCGCTGCTGGCTGACAGCCGCAGGGCCCGGGCGATGTACCCGCTGCTGCTGTTCGCCAGGCGGCTGGCGTTGTCGGTGCGCGGATTGCCTCTGGATCCGGGCCAGGACGGCAGCCGTTAGGGGCTCACCTGGGCCGCGTCCCTGATGGAGATCCGACGGGCTTCACGGGCCATGAGCTGGCAAATCGCAGCTCTGGCAGTGGTCCCGGCTCCTGAACCAGGGCGATTTGCAGGAATTTCGAGCAAGATCCAAACATATTCAATCTGTCTGAAAGTCCAGTCCGGGTAGTTTTCAGCGGCTGAGATTGCTTGCGATGCCATAAAAAAACCCCGCCGAAGCAGGGGCTTAAAGCATTTGCAGGCATGGCTCGGGGGAGACTTGAACTCCCGACCTTGGGGTTATGAATCCCACGCTCTAACCAGCTGAGCTACCGAGCCGGAAATGGCAGCTTAAACGATCGGGGTGCGTGGGTCACTCGCCGGCGATGTCTGGCTGCCTGACTTGGAATCAGGCCCGTGCTGGCAAGAAGAGCAGGGGGTTCATGGCACCTTGGCCGGCGGGGCGGATCTCGAAATGCAGGTGCGGACCGGTGCTGCGGCCGGTGCTGCCCATCTGGCTGATCGGCTGCCCCTGCTGAACCATCTGCCCTTGGGACACCAGAATTCTGCTGTTGTGGCCGTAGACCGTGATCGTGCCATCGGCGTGGGTGATTTTGACCAGATAGCCGTAGCCACCATCATCCCAGCCGGCGAAGGAAACCTGGCCATCCTGGGCTGCCACGACCGTGGTGCCGACGTTGTTGGCCACATCAATGCCCTTGTGCATCCGGCCCCAGCGCCAGCCGTAGCCAGAGGTGAAGGTGCCCTGGGCTGGCCAGATGAACGAGGTTGAGGTGGAGCCGCCGCTGCCATTGCCGTTGAACGGTCGTTGCTGTGGGCCGAAATTGGGCAGTTCGGGCCAACTGACGCCGCCACTACCGACCGGATTCATCGCCAGCAGCATGTGCGAACGCATATTTGGAGCCGACTGGGCCAGGCGTACCTGGCTGCCGACGACGAGGCGGGCCGTCTCAAGACCGGGATTGAGCCGCAGCAATTCAGCCAGGCTCATGCCATAACGCTGGGCAATCATGATCAAGGTGTCGCCAAACCGCACGACACCGTCTCCGACCGAGGGTGGCGGCGAAGCCGGCAGTGGATGGGCGAGGCGAGCGCCAGCGGGATCGATGGAGGCGATGCGATCCAGTTGCTGTCCCTGAGCCGAGGGCACGTTAAGCAGATCCCCGGGATGGAAGCGGTGGTCTTCATCGACCCGATTCAGCTTGGCCAGCTGGGTTTCGTCGAGGCCGAGCTGGGAAGAAAGCTCCTCGATGGTGGTGGACTTCCTGACTTTCACCCAGACCGTGGACGGCTTGAGGGCAGGCAGGGAGGCGATCAGAAGATCTGTTGGGTTTGAGCCACGGGCATCATCGGCTACTGCGGCGACAAGCGGTGCAATCGCAGGCGTAGTGAGGAGTACAGGCAGGATCCAACGGAAAGGCTTCATGCAATTTTTCACCCATTCGGACAAAACCCGGTAGAGAAGCCGACATCTCCGGGTCGCGCAGACAGTAACCCGTGGAGCGGCATCGATCAAGTCACTCTGGCCACATCCGCGAAGCATTCCGGCCGAATTCGCCCGGATAAGGATCGACGCTGATCACTCAGAAGCCTTGGGGGGCAGTGGGTTCCAGCTGGCGAAGCGCCTCGAAGAGAACGACGGCCACAGCCACCGAGAGATTCAGGCTGCGCACGCCACCACCCCGCTCCAGACCACCGGCCATGGGGATGCCCAGGCGGACATCGGTGATCGCCAGCAGCTCCGGCGGCAAGCCCTCGGTCTCCCGGCCAAACAGCAGCCAGTCGCCGGCCGCAAAGCCGAAACGGGTGTAGGGCTGCTCGGCATGGGCACTGAGAGCCACCAGCCGGCCGCCCAGAGCGGCACGGTGGCGTTCAAAGGCCTCCAGATCGCGATGACGCTGCAGGTCGACCCAGGGCCAGTAATCCAGGCCGGCCCGTCGCAGTTGGCGATCATCGATGGTGAAACCGAGCGGCTCGATCAG
Source organism: uncultured cyanobacterium (assembly GCA_903823115.1). GTDB lineage: Bacteria > Cyanobacteriota > Cyanobacteriia > PCC-6307 > Cyanobiaceae > Cyanobium. The sequence goes on along the minus strand of CAIJRN010000025.1, from coordinate 83,765 downwards.
GTGAAGCGGACTGGCTGTGGCGGCGCAGGTGCGAGCGACATTGCCGGTGTTGGGCGGGATCTGCGGTTGATAGAGGACGACGCGCGGCATCAGGGGTCAGCTGGGACCGCAAGGCCCAGGGCGTGAAGATCGAGAGCCCGTCCCTGCAACACCAGCCAGGAGCGGTCACAGTGGCGAGCAATGGCCTGTTGAAATTTGGTGAGCCGGTCACGGAAGCGACCTCCCGCCAGCGTGGCCGGCACCACACCCCAGCTGACCTCCTCACAGACGAGCAGCAGCGGCGCAGCCGAAGCCGTGATGGCAGCCAGCAACTCGCCGCAGACCTGCTCCCAGACCTCCGGGGGTTCCTCCAGCCAGGCGGCGGCCCAGGTGCCGAGGGAATCCACCAGCGCGATCTGAGCATCATCGAGCAACAGCAGCTCCTGGGCCAGCTGCCCTTGCACCTCCAGGCACTGCCAGTCCGGTGGCCGGCGCCGGCGATGGCGCTCCAGGCGTTGCTGCCAGCTGTCATCCAGGGGCAACAGGGGGCCGGTGGCCAGGTACACCACCGACCGACCGCTGAGGGAAGCGAGATGCTCGGCCCAGCGGCTCTTGCCCCCGCCGGCAGGACCGCTGATCAGAGTCAGCCGCGGCTGGGGAGCCAGGCTGAGGCCAGGCTCGGAGCGCGGGGCGAGGGGCTCAACCGCCACCCTCAACCGCCACCGTTCATGTTGCGCAGGGTCGCCACCGAGGAGGGCGAGACACGGTTGAGATAGCGGAAGATCCAATACTTGAAGATCGTGGCCAAGACCACTGGAAAAGTGGCGATAAATAGCATGATGAAGTTTTCCTGAGGCGGCAGGCCCAGGTGGTGGGCTACGCCATCCAGCAGCACCGTCCAGCCCTCAGGGCTGTGAAAGCCCACAAAGATATCGGTGAATAAAATAATTGCAAACGCCTTGGCACTGTCACTGAGGCCATAGACCATTTCATCAATGAAACCACGCAGAATCTGAATATCCCGCTGACCAAGGAAGCAAACCACTAAAAAGCCGAACAAGCCGAACAGATCTGAGAGAACGTTTTTGACTGCATGGGTGCTTTCCTGATCAGCCTCGTCCTTCAGCTCCTTGGCCCGTTCAGCCAGTTGTTGTTGCATCGCCTCCCGCGTTGGCAGCGGCTTCTCATCGAGCAAGGCGCTGAATTCGATCTCCGACTGGAATTCGCGCAGCTTTTTGATCGCCGATTGCTCGAGCCTGGGTTTGGGATAGTTGAGGAAGGGCGTCTCTGGCGAAAAGCGATCGACCAGTGGTGAAACCACATACACCCTGCTCACCTGTTGCAACAGGATCGGCACCAGGATCAGCAGCAGCAGAATTCGCAGCGACACCAGGGTGGAGTCACGGCGGCGGCGAAAACCCGCGACCACGGTGGCTTCCGCCTCCGGATCCAGTTGGCGCCTGACCTGATCAACCACACCGATCAGGCTGCGCGGCAGGATCTCAGGCGATCGGCTGAGGCTGGGCAAGGCCTTGCGTTTGTCGTCGTAGCGAGCCACCACCGACTCAATCAGCTGAATCTGCCGCAGCTCCTGTCCCGACAGCTCCTGGCGATAGGGCTCCAATTGATCCAGCGACTGGCGGCAGACCTGAAGTGCCGCTCTGAACCGTCGCAACACCTGGGCCTGCATGCCCTTGGGCAGGCGCAATTCCAGTTCCGGCCTCACCGGCCGATCGTTGTAGTGCTCCAGCTCCAGGCTCTGGATCAACAACCCTGCTTCGTAGCCGCGCTCCAGATCGCTGCTCAGATCAAGGGATTGCGCCTTGCCAAATGTCCCCAGCCAATCGGTCAGCCCCATGGTGTGTGTCCTTTGGATCAATCAGCGCGAGAAAACCCACCAAGTCAGCATCGGCACCACCGAACCCACCACCAACAGCACCACCACCCAGGTGAAGGCATTGCTGCTCTCGGTTTCCTCCTTGGTCGGGATGTTGCTGGCCACAACCGCGGCTTCCTCGATCACGTCCTCGCCGGGATCGTCGCCGCCCCGCAACACGGTGGCCAGACGCTCAAGACCGTCCACCGTGGCCTGGCGGTAGCGATCGCCATCCCGCAGCGGCTGAGCCATGGTGGTTCGCGCCGTACTGCGCAACAGATCCGGTGACAGTTGGCGCTTCAATTGTGGTGATGCCACCACGGCAGCGGCTTTGGTCTTGGTGTCGATCAACAACAGCAACCGGTTGGGATCCGGAGCCTCGCTGGAGCTGGTGGCCCAGCGCTCCAACAGCTGTTGACCGAGCTGGTCCAGGGTGAGGCCGTAGTCCAGACGGTTGATCGTCACCAACCGTGCATCGACCCGCTCAGCAGCAAGAGACTCCAGCTGTTTCTCCACTTCAGCGCGGCTGGCCCGGCTGAAGACATCGGCCTCATCCAGCAGATGACTGCTGGGCGCAGAAGCTGGGAAGTTGTCGGCGGCAATTGCCTGAACCGGGGCAACGCCGAGGCCGAGAACCAGCAGCAGGGCCAGGCCTGTCGCCAGGCGGGCGCAAAGCTTGCCGATCCTGGCCGGCGCAAGAGAACGTGTCAGGGGCACGACAGGGACCACGGGAGGGCGTGCGGATGGCATCAGTCTGCTCTCAGCCGGCCAGGCTGTCGCGGTGCAGCAGAGCAATCACCTCCAGAACCAGTTGCGAGCGTTCGGCGGGAATCTGCAACTGACCCGCCATGCGCTGCAGCATCTCCCGTTCGGTGTCGGTGACAACGCGATCGGCATGGACGAGTTCGGCGGCCATCGCCAGGCCAGTTTCCTGTTGCAGCGGCGTCAGCAGCGGGATCGCCTCGCTGACGAGGGCCTCCCAGCCATCACGGCGCAGGGTGGAGAGCAGGCCATCGAACATCTGGCCCATCGCCACCTCGCTCAGGTCCCGATAGGGACTGCGCTTCTCGAGTTGTTGCCTCAGCGCATGGGCCTCCTCGCGATCTAAGGAGCCATCACAGGCCACGGCGGCAAGGGCAATGGCGGCGAAGGCCTCACTGGGAGTCATGGGAGCGGGAATGGCTGCACCCATTGCAGCAGGGCATGGGCGATCCTGCATCCTGAGTGCAACGACTGTCTTTGATTCGTGGTCATGGACATGCCCGCCCCAGCCCGCATCCCGGTGGTCGCCGGGGCCGTGGGCCTGCTGCTGACCGTGATCAACCAGCTCAGCGCCGAAGCTGTCGATCCCTCCCTGCAGCGTGCCGGGGTGGTGGCAGCCATCCTCTCGGTGGTCCTGATGCTGGTGGGGCTGTTGTGGACCCGCATCACCCCCGTCGTCGCCGAGCGGGCGGAGCTGGGCGGGGCGGAGGGGCTGTGCTGGGCGCAGGGGTTGCCCGAGCCGCTGCGTCGCGAGCTCGGCTGGGGCAGCGCTCTGGTGTTGACCGCCACCCCGGCAGCGACGCTGCTGGTGATCTGGAATCAGACGGTTCTGTTGCGCCGCGGCCTGCTGACGGACAGCCCCTTTCTCCCAGGTGCCATCTGCCTGCGTTGTCTCGAGAGCGGCAAGGCCATCTCCCTGGTGGATCTCAAGCTTTACCCCGGCCGAGAGGAATTCGATGCGCTTCTGCCTGGTCTACCGTCCGTGCTGGTGCAACCCTTCGCCGGCCACGGACTGCTGGTGGTCGGGGGATGGTCCGTGCGCTGCTTCAGCCGCAGTGATCTGATCTGGCTGGAGGGATGGTCGCAGCGGCTTACAGCCGAATGGGCTCCGGCACTGGACGGGGTCGTTGCAACCGTGGCGGCCTCGGGCGATTCGGCACCTGGAACTGGCTGAAGACGCGCCCTGAAGGGGTGGAAACCAGCAGCGAACCCTCCGAACCCAGGCGGCCGCGCAGCCGCTGCCCCCGGGTGATCTGGTGATTCTGCTGCCGCTTCAGCTCCAGATCGCCGTCGGCTTCCACCTCCTGGCTGATCCAGTTCCAGCGGCAACGCCTGGCGGTGAGGACATCGTTGTTCTGGGTGATCACGCAGCCGGAGGGGATCTCCACACTGGTCTGAAGCTCGTGGACCGCAAAGCCCTGTCCCCGAAACGCCAGGGCGGCTCGGTTGCCTTGAAAGGGCTCGCTGGAGTTGGCTGTGTGCTGACGCAGATCGAGACGCACCTCCCTGGCTTCAAGCCGCGACTGATCGACGCTGTCGCTGTAGAGCACAGGGGCCAGCAGCCGCAGCTGTTGCTGCAGGGTGTTGCCATCGAGGGCCGAGGCTGTGAGCGTCTGGGGCGGCTGGCTACGGGAGCGGCCGGGAGCCCAACGGTTCGCCAGCACGGGACCGCGGGTCTGCAGGGCGCCGCTGGTTGGATTCCAGTCCGCCTCGCTGACATGCAGGACCGTGTCCGGATCGGCGCGGGCCGGATCCTTGAACGGATCAAAACGCGTGCTCCAGCGCTCCATCAGCGGCTTGCCCCGAAGCCTGAGCAGGTTCAGATCAAACAGGAACGTCGCCCGCTGGGAGCTCAGCCGATACTGGGGATCACTCGCCCGGGGATGGCGGTCGATCTCCATGCGCTGGCGGGAGGGGAACCAGCGCACCCGCGAGGCCTCGATCAGCACGGGCTGGCGGCCCACCTGTTCGACCCGGATCCGGCCCTCCAGCAGCACCACTTCGCCGTCGTTGATCACGGTGCCACTGGTGGCCTGCAGGCGATAGGCGGGCTGGCCATCCCGATAGATCATCCCCTTCGGGGTCACCGCCTGGGCCACCTGGCGCCGCAGGTCGTAGCGGGCCTCCGGGCTGGTGAGACTCCAGGAGGGGCGCCCCCGTTGATCCTGCTGGCGCAGATCGAGTGATCGGAACACAAAGGGGGGCGCGTTGTCGTCCTGGCTGATCGGTTTGCCACTGGAGCAGGCCGTCAGCAGGGACACCAGCAACGGCGTCAACGCCGCCCATCGCAACCCAGCTCGCACGGACGCCGATACGTTCATGGACCAGCTCACAGGGGCCCGTCCAGTTCGAGGCGCTGCATCACCGGAACCGGTTCGGGCAGAGCCTGGCCTGGGTTGAGGACGCCCCAGCGCAGGGCCTGCTGCCAGGGGGAAGGCGTGGTCTGCGGGTCACTGGCGCTGTCGATCGACTCCTGGGCCAGTTGATCCAGCAGCCTTGAGGACAATTCAGGCAGCAGCGGCGCCAACAGCAAGCCCAGCCAACGGCTGGTTTCGAGCACGGCATAGAGGTCTGCGCCGACCCGCAATTCTTCCCCAGGGGTTTTCATCCGTTTCCAGGGAGCGTTCTCATTGAGGAAACCGTTGGCGCCGATCGCCAGTTGCAGGACGCTTTCGGCCGCTGTACGGAAATCGAGCCGGGCCATGGCCGCCTCGAAGCTCTCGGCCGCCGCCGCCGCCGCCAGCGCCAGGGGGTGGCTGGAGCTGGCCGCCTCTCCGGCGGGAGGCACGGCGCCGTCAAACCACTTGCGCGCCATCGAGGAGGTGCGATTCAACAGGTTGCCGATCGTATTGGCCAGGTCATTGTTGACCAGATCACTGAAACGTTGCTGCTGAAAGTCGCCGTCGTCGCCAAAAGGAATGTCCCGCAGCAGATACCAGCGCACCGCATCGCGGCCACAGCGTTCCAGCAACAGCTCCGGATCGAGCACGTTGCCCAGGGACTTGCCCATCTTCTGGCCCTCGCGGGTGAGAAAGCCATGGCCGAACACCGTGGTCGGCAACTCCAGTCCCGCCGAGAGCAGCATGGCCGGCCAGAAGACAGCGTGGAAACGCAGGATATCTTTGCCGATCACATGCAGCTGGGCGGGCCAGCCCTGTTGCACCAAGGCATCAAGATCCACAGGCACGCCCGGTTCCAGCAGGGCGGAGAGATAGCCCAGCAACGCGTCAAACCACACATAGAACGTGTGACCGCTGTGACCGGGTACCGGGATACCCCAGGGCAGATCCACCCGTGAGATCGAAAAATCCTTCAGACCGCCAGCCACGAAATTCTCCACCTCACGGCGACGCGAAGCCGGGGCGATGAAGCCCTCCCTGGACACCAGCTCCTCAATCTGCTTCTGATAGCGGGAGAGGCGGAAAAAGAGGTTCACCTCGTCGCGCCATTCCAGTGGTCGGCGATGGATCGGACATTCCGGATCGTCGCTCTCATGGGGGTCGTCCTTGAACTCCTCACAGGCGACGCAATACCAACCCTGCTGGCGACCTTCCACCACATCGCCGCTGGCTTCAACCCGGGCAAAGAACTGCTTGACCACCTGGTGATGGCGAGGATCACTGGTGCGGATGAAGCGATCGTTGCTGATCTGCCAGCGTTGCCAGAGATCGCGGTAGCGCTCGCTGATGGCATCACAATGGGCCTGGGGGGTCAGGCCGGCCGCCTCAGCGGTGCGCATGATCTTGAGGCCGTGTTCATCACAGCCGGTGATGAAGATCACTCGCTCGCCCTTCAGGCGCTGGAAGCGGGCGATCGCATCGCAGGCCAGGGTCGTGTAGGTGCTGCCCAGGTGCGGCCGATCGTTGACGTAATAGAGGGGGGTGGTGAGGGTGTAAGGCATCGGCGGGTTCTTGGGCTCACGGCACCGCCGCAACGGCCCTGCCCGGTCGGGCGGATCCTACCCAGGGCTCCCTCCCCGGGCCGTTGCCAGAAGCGTCGATGCGGCCTGACCCCGGCTGATGCAGGATTCGCAGGAACATCGGCCGCAGGCCATGGGCGAGCGCATCGAACTGAGCGTGGACGTGGTGGTCTGGGGGGGTGGCAGCGGCGGCGTCGCGGCGGCCCTGCAGGCGGGCCGGGCCGGGGCCAACACTGTGCTGCTGACACCTGGGGCCTGGCTGGGCGGCATGGTCAGCGCCGCCGGGGTCTGCGCTCCTGATGGCAATGAACTGACGCCCTGGCAGAGCGGCCTCTGGGGGGCCCTGCTGCGCGCCCTGGAAGAGGAGGAGCCCGATGGACTGGATCAGAACTGGGTGAGCTGCTTCGGCTATCGGCCGGCAACGGCGGAGCAAATCCTGCGGCGCTGGTTGGCCGCCGAAGCCTTGATCCAGTGGTGGCCGCACTGCAACCTGCTGGAGGTGGTCAACCAGCAGGAACGCATCACGGCCCTGCACGTCGGCCGTCATGCCGGCAGTCCAGAGGGCCGTGCCGAAGAGATCGCCACCATCCATCCCCGGATCGTGATCGATGGCAGCGATCGCGGCGATCTGATCGGCTGCAGCGGCAGCGGTTTTCGTCTGGGCTGGGAATCCCAGGAGCAATGGCAGGAGCCCAGTGCACCCTCCGAGCAGCGACTGCAACAGGATCCCTTCTTCCGCCGGCAGCTGGTCCAGTCCCCCACCTGGGTGGTGATGGGCCAACTGGCGGCCGACGCGCCGCCGCCCGATCTGGTTGCCACCGCGCCGCCACCCCCCTTTGAGGGGGCCACCGAAGCCTTTGGACTCGAGAAGACCCTCACCTATGGCCGCCTGCCCGGGGGCCTGGTGATGCTGAACTGGCCGTTGCAGGGCAACGACTGGCATGACGGTCTCGATCGTGCCTTTGGATCGCCGCTGAACGGGCAGCCACAGCAGACGGCGGAGGCCCAGCTCAACGCCGACATGCAACGCCATAGCCTCCAGTTCGCTGAGGTGCTGGCCCAGCTCAGCGGCGGCTGGCTGCAGCCGGGACGGGTGTTCCCCTCGGCCCTGGAGGCCCGGAAGGGCGCCCTGGAGGGGGATCAGGCCCTGGCGCTGATGCCCTATTGGCGCGAGGGCAGAAGGCTGGTGGGCCAGAGCGTGGTGCTCGAGCAAGACCTGTTGCCCCAGGCGGCGGGCGCCTGTATCGCCCCGCTGCCGCTCGATCCGGCCGGTCACAGCACGGCCATCGCCGTGGGCAACTATGCCAATGATCACCACTATCCCGGCGGGGATTGGCCCCTGGCTGCCAAGAGTTGTCGTTGGGGCGGGCGCTGGAGCGGTACGCCGTTCACGATTCCCTACGGCGCGATCGTCAGCCGCGACATCCACAATCTGCTGGCTGCCGATAAGTGCCTCAGCGTCAGTCACATGGCCAATGGCGCCACGCGATTGCAACCGCTGGTGTTGAACATCGGCCAGGCGGCAGGCATGGCGGCAGCCCTCTGCTGCCGCGGCGATCTGCTGCCGGCGGAGCTGGCGCCCCTGCGCCTTCAGGAGGCGCTGATCAGCGATGCCAAGGCTCCTGCCGCTCCACTTCCCCTCTGGGACACCCCTTGGCATCACCCCCAATGGCGCCAGCGGCAACAGCAGGCGATCGACGATCCCAGCCGACTCGATCCCGGCGGTCAGCTGCAGGGAGGCCGCAACCTGGAGCCCTGGCAGGCACCGCCGCAGCGGGGTGAACAGCTGTGGCAGGGCGAGCTGCTGCCCGATGGTTCGGGGGGGTTCGCCCTGGCAGTGGCTGGTCGTTCATGGCCCCTGATCACCCTGGAGCCGGCCTTGCATCAGTGGCTGCTGGCCCAGGAACGACCCCATAGCGTGTCTTTGATCGGTTCTGCCAATCCCTGGGGCCCCTGGTTGCGGGTCTCACGGCTGGCTGAGGCTTGAGCCTGGGGCGAATGCTCAGATGCTGGCCCGCAGCCGCAGCTGATCCCGCAGGGAATCCACCAGCTCCACCCGCACCAGCAGCTGGTCGCCAGGCTGGGCGCCACCGGGGCAGAGACAGGGGAAGTCCAGGCAGAGCTCCTCGAGGTGCACCAAGGCCAGATCGTCCTGGGCACGCAGCCAGCGCAACATCAGGCCGCGCCAGTTGGGGCGTGGGTTCTGTTCAAACCAGACCTGCTGCCAATGGCGCTGATCTTCGCGGCTGATCGTGATGCCTTCGCGCACCGCTCCCTCCAGGCTGCTCAGCAGCGCCGCCATCTGGGCCTCATCCAACAGCGCTTGCCCCTCCAGCTGCAGGGCCAGCTGCCGCTGGGTGAGCAGGTCGCCGTAGCGCCGGATCGGCGAGGTGGCCTGGACATAGGCCTCGAGGCCGAGGCTGAAGTGGGGGGCGGGCTGGACACCGACATGGCCGCGCCCCAGACAGCGCCTGAGCGCGGCGTGCCGCACCGGACCGGGCGGCAATTCGGCCAGTTCCTGCTCACTGGGCAGGTTGGCACTCTGCTGACTGCGGTAGGGAAGGGGCAGAGCGCTGGCGATGCCATGGGACGCGATCACGGCCCCGGCCAGGATCATCGCCTCAGCCACCATGCTGCGGGAGGCCGAGGGGTCGGTCACCTCCAAGTGCGCCAGCTCCTGCTGGCAGCGGATCCGGCCTTCCGCCTGGTCCATCTCCAGTGCCCCACGCTGCAGGCGCCAGGCCCGCCGCTGCTTCATCAGGGCATGGATCAAGGCCGGAGTGGGCTCCTCGGGCGGCGCCAGCTCGATCAGTTCATCGGCATCGCTGTAGGTGAGCCGATAGGCGGGCTTCACCCAGCTGCGCAGCAGCTCATAGGACTGCACAGCTCCCTCGTCATCCAGCTCCACCGCCAGGCTCCAGGCGGGGCAGCGCTGGCCCTGGCGCAGGCTGAAGGCGCCGGTCACCAGGGCCAGTGGGAACATCGGCATGGTGCCCGGCGCCAGATAGAGACTGCTGCCGCGGCGCCTGGCTTCCAGATCCAGGGGGCTGTCTGCGGCGATCAGCCGACCGGGATCGGCAATGTGGATCCAGAGCCGGGGACGCCCTGCCGATGGATCCACATCCAGGCTGAGGCCGTCGTCGATGTCAACGGTGTCGTCATCGTCGATCGTGAACAGGTGCAGATGGCTGAGATCGCGCCGATGTTCATCTCCAGGCCAGGCTGCCTCCGCCAGGGACAGCAGCCGCTCGGCCTCGGCCTCGAGCTCAGCGGTGAAGCCAAGTTCCCAGGTGGTGGATTCAAGCGAGGGCAGGTGGTGGCGAGACCATTGCCCCAGATCGGCCAGCAGATGGCGAATCGCTCCGGCCTCGGCGGGGCAGTGGGCCTGCTGCAGCGCCTGGCGCAAAGCCGGCGGCAGAGGGGTGTCCGCATCGCCGAGGGCCCAACGCCGCAACAGGGCCAGCTCCTCGGCTTCAGCCCCGGAGAGATCGGTGATCGTGATCGGCAGACGCAGGCGCAGCTGCTGATACCAGGCGTTGCGGCGATCCAGCACCAGCTGTTCACGCCGCCGTTGCAGGCGCAGGCGCCTGAGCTCAGCTAGTCCCCTGGGCAGCACCTGGCCGTGGCGCCAGCGGAAAAAAGTCTGATCAGCCTGCAGCCACAGCCAGAGGGCGGCGCGCAAGGTCGTATCACTGGCTGAACCCAGCAGATCGGCCAGATCCTCCAGGCTGATGGCGCCGGGATCAGCCGCGTCATCCGGGGTACTGCCCAGCAACAGCCAGGCTGATGCCAGCTCCCTGGCCGGTGGCAAGGCAGCCGCAAGCGTCGTGGTCTCCAGACCCCACGGCTGCTGCACAGGGCCTGATGCCGGGGCCGAAAACCGATCGCCTGAAGCAATCAGATCAAGCTGTCGCACTGGCAGCGCCACAGGACGAGCCGTTGCGCCGACCCGAAGTGTGGCGCGGCTGCCGCGGATCTCCTGAACAATGGCCAATTGGGGGCCGCGGTCCTCGATCAACCCAACCAGATCGCCGGGATGGAGGGCCGCTGGCACGGATTGACGAGAACCTGGCTGGGGCAACTCAGCCTTCGGGGTTCACGAAGGGCAGCAGAGCCACGATGCGGGCGCGCTTGACAGCGTTGGTGAGATCCCGTTGCTGCTTGGCGGTGAGGCCCGTCAACCGGCGAGGCAGAATCTTGCCGCGCTCCGTGATGAACTTCTTGAGCAGATCAACGTCTTTGTAATCAATCGGATCGCCGGGCTTGATCGGCGACAGACGCTTCTTGAAGAAGGAACTGGACATGCTGGGAAAGGAAAAGCTCGGAGGAAGAAGAAGTTCAGCCAGGCAGCCCAGACAAGGGCGGTAACGCCCTTGAGACCTGGAGGGAGGAGGTGCACGTTGAACGATGCACTGACCTGGGCTCGGCGCCGACTGCAGACAGTGGTTCAGGCAGGTCGAAAGGTTTTCAGTGACCTGGGCTCAAGGCCCAGGGAATCACTTGATCTCCTTGTGAACCGTGGCGCTGTTGCAATGGCGGCAGAACTTCTTGAGCTCAAGCCGTTCAGTGGTGTTGCGGCGATTCTTCTGGGTGGTGTAACGAGACACCCCAGGAGAACGCTTGGCGGGGTTGGACCGGCATTCAGTGCACTCAAGAGTGACAACGAGCCGGACGCCCTTGTTTTTGGCCATGGAAGGACGTTGCGCCGCGTGCGCGAAACGAAGTTGATCGTGCACATTAGCTCCCGGCCGGTCCCCACCCCCAACGACACCTGAGCCGTGGGCACTCCCCTGGCCACCAACCACCCTGGCGACAACTGGCGCCGCTGAGCGGCTCACTAAGATTTCGAGATTGTTGTAGTCACTCGAATGAAGGTTTCACTCCAGTGGCTCAAGGAGCTCGTGCAGGTGGAGCCGGAGCAGCTGGAACCGCAGCATCTGGCCGAGCGGCTCTCGATCGCCGGCTTCGAGGTGGAAGCCATCGAAGATCTCGCCGCGCGGGCCCGGGGGGTGGTGGTCGGCCGTGTCACCGCCCGGGAGCCCCACCCCGATGCCGACAAACTCAGTGTCTGCCAGGTGGAGGTGGCCGGCGGCGAACGGTTGCAGATCGTCTGCGGGGCGGCGAATGTACGCGCTGGCATCCATGTACCGGTGGCGCTGCTGGGAAGCACCCTGCCGGCCGTGGGCCTGACGATCAAACCAGCGGAACTGCGAGGCGTGGCCAGCAGCGGCATGATCTGCTCCCTTCAGGAGCTGGGACTGGCCGAGACCAGCGAGGGGATCCTGATCCTCGATGAGCTGCTGGACACCGTGCCACCCCTGGGTACGCCCGTGGGGCCGGCCCTAGGCCTCGACGATCAGGTGCTGGAACTGGCGATCACCGCCAACCGCCCCGATGGCCTCTCGATCCGGGGCATCGCCCGTGAAGTGGCGGCAATCTCTGGTGGCCACACCACCTTCCCCGCCGCCGCCGAGGCCGTGGCGGCCCAGGCGCTGCCGGCCAGCGCCGAGGCTCTGGCGGCCATGGAGGCCGGCGGCCTGTTCAGTGTCACGGCTCTCACGGGCCTGAAGGTGGGCCCTTCCCCCGCCTGGCTGCAACAACGGCTGGAGCGCTCCGGCCTGCGCGCGATCAACAATGTGGTCGACGTCACCAACCTGGTGATGCTGGAGACCGGCCAGCCCCTGCACGCCTTCGACGCTGCAGCCCTGGCCCGCCTGGGAGACGGGTCCTCCCCCGATCCTGGCCTGATCGGTCTGCGGCAGGCACGCAGCGGCGAGCAGCTGATCAGCCTCGATGGCGAGCGTCGTGACCTTGATACGGAGGCTCTGGTGGTCACCTACGCCGACCAGGCGATTGCCTTGGCCGGGGTCATGGGTGGATTGGGGGAATCGGTGACGGCAGCCAGCACCACCATCTGGCTGGAGGCCGCCGTCTTCCCCGCCCAGGCCGTACGGCGTTCAGCCCGCAGCGTCGGTCTGCGCACCGAAGCCAGCAGCCGCTTTGAAAAGGGCCTGCCGACGGAGGTCACCCTGACGGCGGCCGATCGGGCCGTGCAGCTGCTGGGCGAACTGGCCGCCGCCAGCGTGGCCGGGCGCTGGTTGCATCGCCGCAACCAAGCCCCTGTGGCCGCCGTGATCCTGGAGCGGGATGCCCTGCACAACCTGCTGGGGCCGGTGATCGAAGACGGCGAGGAAGTGGATCTGGCCGATCGACGCATTGAGCGCACCCTGGAAGCCCTCGGCTGCCGCCTCGAAGCGAACGAAGCTGGCTGGCTGGTCCAGGTGCCGCCGGAGCGGGGCATGGATCTGCGCCGCCCGGTGGATCTGATGGAGGAAGTGGCCCGGCTGGTGGGCTATGACCAATTCGCCAGTCATCTTTGTGATCCGCTGGAGCCCGGTGGCCTCACCCCGGAGCAACAGGTGGAGCGGCGCCTGCGGCGGGCCCTGTGCGCTGCCGGGCTGCAGGAAACCTGCAGCCTCAGCCTGGTGGCGGCGGCCCCCGGCAGGGTGCCCCTGGCCAATCCGTTGCTGGCGGACTACGGCCATCTGCGCGACAACCTGCACGAGGACCTGCTGCAGGCCGCCCGCCGCAATCTGCAGGCGTCCCAGCCCGGCTTCTGGGCCTTCGAAATCGGCCAGGTGTTCCATCCCGGCAAGGGGGATGCCCGGCAGACGTCCCTGCTGGTCGGCGTGATCAGCGGTGTGCGCAGCTCCGAACTCTGGAGCAGCAGCGGCAAACCCCGACCCCTGGACTACTTCCAGGCCAGGGGGATCCTGCAGGGGCCCCTGGACTGCCTGCAGATCCCGGTTGAGGATCGGCCGCTGGATCACTCGCCGGCTGGCGACCTGCTGCATCCAGGGCGATCCAGCGCCCTGGTGATCGAAGGCCGAGCTGGCGGCTGGTTCGGCCAGCTCCATCCCGCCCAGGCCGAAGCGCTCGACCTGCCCGAAGCCACCTATGTCTTCCAGCTGGGCCTGGAGGCCCTGCTGGCGGCGGCGACCCGCCGCAATCGCTGGCAACCGGCCTACAGCCCCTTTGCCACGGTGCCGGCTTCCGAACGGGATCTGGCGCTGGTGGTTCAGCGGGATGTGGCCACCACGGCCCTGCTCGGCGCCATCCGCAAGGCCGGCAAACCCCTGCTGGAGCAGGTGGTGCTGGTGGATCGCTATGAAGGCTCCCAGGTGGAGGCCGGCTGCTGCAGCCAGGCCTTCCGGCTGCGTTACCGCGACAGCTCCCGCACCCTCACGGACGAGGAGGTGGAACGGGCCCACCAGACGGTCCGATCCGCGGTGGAGACCCAGTTCGCCGCCCGACTGCGCAGTTAGGCCTTTCGCTCCAACACCGCCAGGGCCTCGATGTGGCTGGTGTTGGGGAAGAAGTCGATCGGCTGCACCGAGCGCGGTGTGTACGCCTCGGCGCAGAGCAGGCCCAGATCACGGCTGAGAGTGGCCGGATCACAGCTCAGATAAAGCAGCCGCCGCGGCGGCGTGGCCAGAATCGCCGCCATCACGTGGGGTTCGAGCCCCTTGCGCGGTGGATCGAGCAGCAGGGCCTCTGCCGAATCCAGCAGGGCCGGCAGGGCCGCAGCGACGGCGGCAGTTTCAAATGTGGCCCGATCACCGAGGTTGTTGGCCGCCGCGTTCAGCCGGGCCAACTCCACGGCGGGCGGATGCTGCTCGATGCCATGCACCCGCCAGCCGGCGGCCGCCAGGGGAAGGGAGAAAGTGCCGATGCCGCAGAAGGCATCCAGCAGCAGGGATTCACTGCTGCTGGCTGCAGGGTCCTGGCTGCCGCCAAGACCCTGCAACATCAGGGGCACAACCCGTTCCGCCTGGGTGGTGTGCACCTGGAAAAAGGTGTCGGCAGCGATGTGGTACTTCAGACCGGCGAAGGATTCCGACAGCCAACCGCGACCGGCCACGGTGTAGGTGTTGGGTCCGAACAACTGGTTGGTGGGACGCGGCTGAAGGTTGAGGCTGACGCCGACCACCTCGGGCCAGCGCTCCAGCCAGGATTCAGCCATCGCCTCGAGTCCTTCGAGGTCCTGATCGCTGGCGATCAGGGTGATCAGCACCTCACCGGTGTGATGGCCGACCCGCAGGGCCAGGTGCTTGAGCCCACCATCGCTGACGCCATGGCGATCCACAGGCCAGTCACTGGTCTCCAGGTCCCGCTTGAGCGGCGCAATCAGGCCGTCGATGCGCGGATCCAGCACCGGACAGCGATTCATGTTGACGATCCGATGGCTGCCGCGGCGGTAATACCCGGCCTTGAGATGGCCATCCTCGCCACGTTCAAGGGGGATCACAGCCCGATTGCGGTAACCGAGAGGCCGATCGGAGACCAGCAGCGGTTGCGCCGCCAGCTCCAGACCAGCGATCCGCTGCAGGGCCTGTTCCAGCGATCGCTGCTTCCACTGCTGCTGCCCTTCGTCACTGAGGGGCTGGAGGCTGCAGCCGCCGCAGTGGTCGGCCAGGATGCAGGGGGGCCGGCGGCGCTGGGGCGAGGGCTGCAGGATGCGGCGCAGATCGGCGTGAAGCTGGCGACGGCGTTGGGGCAGAAGCCTGACGAGCACGCGATCGCCGGGCAGGGCGCCATCGACGAACACGACCCGCCCATCCAGCCGGCCGATCCCCCGGCCATCGTGGGAGAGATCCTGGATCTCGAGTTCGACCTCGGTTGCAGAAGGGTTGGGCTCGCTCATGTCGTCATCCACCTAGCCCGACCCTATCGGCAGCCGTGCAAAGGGGCGTTACACCTTGCACGCCGAAGCCCGATCCGCCGGCCCCACTCGATAAGATCGGCTGGTCTGTGGTCGCTGCAATGAGCGTCGTTCGCGATCTGATCCTCCAGGCCGATGATCAGCTGCGTTATCCCACCGGCGGCGAGTTGCGCTCGATGGTGGATTACCTCTCGGGAGGATCCAGGCGCCTGGGGGTTGTCCGGGTCCTCACCGACAACGAGAAAAAAATCGTTGATGAGGCTGCCCGCCAGCTGTTCAGCCGCAAGCCCGAGTATGTGGCACCCGGAGGCAATGCCTTCGGCCAGAAGCAAAGGGCCCAGTGCCTGAGGGACTACAGCTGGTATCTGCGTCTGGTCACCTATGGAGTGCTGGCCGGTAGCACCGAGATGATCCAGCAGATCGGTCTGGTCGGTGCCCGCGAGATGTACAACAGCCTGGGCGTTCCATTGCCCGGCATGGTTGAGGCGATGCGCACACTCAAAGAGGCGGCCCTGGTTCTGCTGAGCGGCGAGGATGCGGCCATGGCAGGCCCCTATTTCGACTTTCTGATCCAGGGGATGCAGACCACCACCTGATCGGCAACGACCAGGTGCTCCATCAGCAAGAGCGCACAGAGAAATCTGTTGTGGCCTTCTTGTGTCGCCAATTTTGAGATGACAGCGTCAGCAAAATTTTGATGTCTTGCGATCAACGCTCATGAGACGGATGGGTATTGCAGAGCGGTGACCAAGGAAGAGAACAGAAAGGAAGCCGACTCGCCAACTGCACTAAGCCATCTTCCTTTTGCCTTAACATGAGACCAAGCATGAGTCTCACCTGAGAAGAACTGGATGCAATGTGCAGCGCTCAATGACGGCTAGCCAGGGCGCTGAACTCATCTCACGGCAGGGTCCATAGCGAAAAGCACCCAATCAGCCAGTACAATCACTAGTCTCATTTTTGTTTCATTTCAAGGCCAGATACGAGTCCCGTCCCGGAATAGTGAGATCAGGGAATCAGGGTCTGAGTGGGTCGAACCGGGCTGGCCGAATCTGAAATAGCGCTCTTGCTGCTGGAAGTCCCGGACATTGATCAGGACAGGCAAGAGCAGCAAGAGCGAGCCGAGTGGAACGGAATCGCTTTGGCGCCAGAAGTCGAACGACCAACAGCACTGGCCGGCAGTTGGCCTGCAAAACAATCGCCTTGTTGACAGGTGACTTGCAGTGTCTGCGGGCAGACGGCCCTTGACATTGGCGGCCCGATCGACTCAGGCAAGAGATCCTCAATATAGACTGGTCTCAATAGACCCAGACTCGACTCGGGCCAAGTCCAGGTATGAGACTTATCCGCTAAATCCAGGAACAGGTTTTGGTCCGTCTTGTTTGGGTCCTGCGTTTCACTTGCGAGATCACCAGGCATCTGACGGCCAAGGATCCCAGGCGCAGGTCAGTGCAGGTTCAGGGCTACTGAACCCGACCTCGACAAAACAGCCAAGCCCCATTGGCCCTGATTCACCCTGTTGCACCCAGCCGAGGGGCCCGCCAAGCTTGCGTATCTGCTCTAAAAGCAGATACGCAACGGCACAGAGACCAGTCATACCAGTCATTTGAGAGCAGTGTCCAGGGTGATGTCCAGGCGGTTGGACAACGATCTGGGCCTTGGACACGGATTGGGCTCAGGGTGTCGCAGCCGCAAACAACCAGGAATGGCCCATGTCAGGCAAACGTAGAAGGCCAGGGGCGTCGCAAGCAGAATCAACGATTTTTCATCATCTTCCATTGCTCATTAGTGACGCATGCCAGGACACGTACCGCGTCTCAGCCGGGACAATAGAGTCGCAGTAAGACAGGCGCTGGCCGTGCCGCTCAAGGTGGTCACCTCTTGGGTCGTCAAAGCCTGCAAAGGCCAATCTGATCACTGGAAGTCGCCAAACGCCACATCAGCGAACACGATCAGCCACACCGCACCCAGCTTCGAAGAAACTGCTGAAAAAACCTGCCGCGGCCACGTCTGAGCGCCTTTTGGCCAGCTGGCAGTCCCCGGTTGGATTCAGCCTGAGACCCATCTCTGGATCCAGCTGAGAACACAATCCCTGTTCAAGCCTGTCCCTACTGCCTGGCCGAGCTGGGTTTCATCAGCAGAACACTGTGACCGGAGTCCTGGCCGTGGTCGTGGGGTCCATTTAGTCGCACCAGGCTGGCCCCAGGACGCCTTGAGCAACCGATTCATGGGTCCCTGTAGTCTCAATCATGGATAGCTTCAAGACTCAGAAGTGGTCTCAACCTGGACTAACGAGCCAATCACAGAGTCGCCGCCTAAGTTTGCCTTTTCACTGTTCGCTCCAGGGCTCTCCCCAGCAACAAAGCCATGAAACGGTGGTCTTTGACCTTGAGACGCCGGCTCCTCGGGTGCGAACAGGCGCCAGCACCGGCGCTATCACAGAAAGAACAGCCTGCCGCCAGTCGCAGATTGGACCAACTACAAGTCCAGAGATAGGACGCACGCGAGATATGCGCTAAGGTGCCCTGGATTCCGGGCGCTGGCGATACAACTCCTTGAGCAATTGATAGGCCTCATTGATGCGACGCATTGCCTCCACCGATCCACCGGCATCGGGATGATGGTTGAGAGCCAGCTCGCGATAGGCCTCGCGGATCTGGGACAGGGCCAGGCGTTTACCCGGATCAGTCGGCAGATTGAGCAACTTCAGGGCTCCCTGCAGTGTCATCGTGTGCTCGAGAGTCTGGAATGACCGACCCCGACCGCGACGCCGAAAGCGATGCACAAACCGGCGGATCAAGGTGGGCAGCCGCAGCGTCAAGGTGGCGGGGCTGAATGGATCTTCCAGAACCCCGGCTGTGACCATCACCCGCTCAAAGCTCGGCGCTTCATCACTCCAGCCACTGACGATGTCAGACATCACCTCACAGGCCGCCGACCAGGTGAACACCCTCCCTTCGCTCTGATCGCACTGGGGCCAGATGTCGTGGGCCAACCAGATCATGGCGTTTTCCAGCACCGTGGCATTGGGTGGATTGCCATAGACAGTGATCCAGTGATCGCTGGCTTCCTGCAGAGCCTGTTGAATCTGCTCCCCAGACACCTGCAGGGGCACCACATTCAGCCTGGGAGCTGTATTCCCGCCGGAGCCGAGATCACGCCTGAGTTTGTCGGTGCGGTTGCGCACAAAGCCTGGCAGATCAATCCCGCCACCACCGGCTGCACGGCTGCGATGGCGATCGCTGGGGCTGTCGTCGGAATCGCCCCCGGTTGCAAGCGCCTCCAGGGCACCACGCCCCACCAAGACCAGGGCGACCTGTTCATCGAGCTCGCCGTCAGCGTCGCGGCAATCAGCCACCGCTGCCAGGTCGTCGGGAAGCAGATCGGAGCCGGCCTCGCCATCCCCTTCCCCGAATACCTGCTGAAGCAGGCGCTCGAGTACGGCACCACGGTGCCTGAGACCCCATTCCCGGCGCAACCGCTCCAGATGCTTCACGGTCTGTTGAGGCAGGGAGATGCTGGTGCGTCTCCATGCCTCAGGGGCTTCATCCACCACGCTGTTCCTCGCTCAGGCTCGGCTCATGGCTGCTGCCATCGCTGCATCACCCGCTGCTGCGCTTCCACCGCCTGACGGTAACGGTCGACCAGGTTTCCGTCAGCCCCTTCGGAACGATTCTCGCTCCCGGGTATCAGCACCTGGGGTGCGGGCGAGAACAGACCCGTGCTCCGTGAGGAAGGGGGGGCGGGGGGCGGCGTCAGCCAGGAGGGCACCGGGGAAGGGCGCAGGATTTCAGGCGGCGGCACCAGAGGCATCGAAGGCGGGCGAAAGCGTCTGACGGCTGGGGTATGGAAGGGCGGCAGCGTGGCGCCCCGCTTCGGTTCGGCCGAGGGCGGCTGATATGCCGCAGGGACTTCACCGGGTAAGGGCGGTGGGCCCCCACTGGGTTTGGCCGGACGGCTGGCATTGAGTCGGGCCAGATCCTGCTGCCGTTGTTGCTCCTGCACCAGGGCGAGCTGGCCGGTGGGCACAATGCTGAGCAGATGACCGGGGGTGGCATCAGCCGGATACACCATGCTGACCCGCAGGGGATAGATCACCCCGGGGCGCAGGTTGATCTGCCCGAGTGAGAGGCTTTCGCCGGACCGGAGACCCACATGCACCTCCCTCTGACCCTCCTCGCTGCGGATCTGAATGGAGCCACGGAAGGCAGTGAAGTTTCTGCCCCCCATCGCCGATGGATGGCTCATCACCAGTTCATAGGGGCCATGGCCACGCAGATTCATATCGATGTCAAAGCGCACGCCATAGGTGCCGATGTTGTCGAGGGATGAATCCACCATGCGGCTGGCCAGGGGATTGACCTGAATGTCTCGGGTGCCGAAATCATGCCGATCCGTGCTGGTGAAGGGAACATGCAGAGCCCCTTGGCTGTCAAGATCGTGGCTGATGCTGGCGTGGTATGAATCACCGATGGCGACGCCACCGACCCGTGAGAATACGGCCCGATTGTTGATCTCATTGATGCGATCGAGATAAACACGACCCGGCGCCAGTCGGCCTTGATCCAGCACGGAGAGAATCTCAGCATCATTTCTAGGATTGTTGCTGGCCGCCACAACTGCGATATAAAAAGGACCATCACTTTTGCCCTTCAGCAGAGCATTGGCGATGCCGAGGGCAGGCAGCTGGGTCTGGAAGAGCACAATCCGGGATCGGGCTGGGATCGTGATCTCATCACTGAGGCGGGAATCGAGTTTGCCGCGCAACATCTGAATGGCGGTGGCATCGCCGGGACCCGTATTCCAGGGCCTCGGACCGAGGGGCTTGACCCCCATCAGATTGTTGGCCAGGTAGGGCGCTTCAAAGCTGTTGCGTACCGCTCCACTGCTGAAGCGAATGTGAACCGGCATCACTCCCGGATTGATCAGAATCGCCGCCAGGGTGAGCTCGCTGCGGCGTTGCGAAGCCGAGATCGATCCCCGATCTGATGGGATGAACTTGTGATGCAGGTGCATGCCGAATTCACCATTGAAAGTGTAATCGGCATTGCGTACTGCTGCCCCGGACTCGGCGGCATAGGCCACGCCTGGGGCGGTGTTGATCAAGATTCCAGGCCCCTCCACCTCCTCCGGCTGGTTCGAGTGCAACACCGGCACGCTGTTGAACTGTCCGTTCAGCGGGCGGGCATTCTGGCCGGCCATCAGGGCGACGTAGGCCTGGGCACTGGAAAGGCCGAGAACCATGGGTCCACCCATCAGCACGCCCAGCAGTGGCGCAAGCAATCGAGTGGAGCGGACCACACGCAAACCGAGAAAGAGCGACTGGACGGGTGAGGGGCGCTGATCCCCTCCATCCTGCCGGAGGTGGTGGAGCCGGCCGATGGCGATGCTGATCATGCCTGCTCCCCCCCTTCCCTGGGGCTGCCGGCAGGACGACTCCCCATCGAGGCACCGGGGTGGCTAGAACTCAAGGACCCCGTTCAAGCTTGCGATGTTCCCCCCGATCGGTTGCTGCGGCAGCCTTGACGACGGTGATGGATACCGCCGCCGTCATCAGCAGCGCAAGCTCCAGATGCTCACCTTCTGGCGCGATGGCGCCGAGAGGCAACTGGCGGCCCTGAATGCGGCCATCAGCACCCTGGAGCAGCAGATCCAGCGGAACAGGCCAGAGTCCCAGGCCTGACGCTCGAGCGATCCAGCTGGCTGCGCAGCTGGGCCAGTCCCCGGTGCAGCAGCCGCTGGATCGTCATCGGACTGACCTGCATCTGCTTCGCAAGCCGCCGGTAGCTCCAACCGGCCAGCACCACCTGGCGCACCACCTGCCGCTGGCGGGGTTCCAGTTGTGCCAACAGCACCTCGACCGGCGGAATCGCGGCCTCCTCCTCCGGTCTCAGGACCTTGGTGGGATCGACCACCCCCTCCAGCAAGTCCCCATCCAGCGGCATCGTTCGATTCAGCTGACGCTGCTGGACCAGAAAATGCCACTGCTGCTCGCTGACGCCGAGCCGCTGTCGCACCAGGGCCTCCCGGGATCCCTGGTCGAGGCCTGGGGCTGCGGCCTGCAGCAGCTTCTGAATGCGCTCCTGCAACTCGGCCTGACGCCGGGGCAAGCGCACCGCCGGAGCGCAATCGCGCAGATAGTGAAGGATGGCGCCCCGGATGTGGGGACGGGCAAAGGCGGAGAACGGCGTCTCCAGCTCCTGCCGGTAGAGCTCGGCGGCCCGAATCAGCCCCAGCAGGCCCACCTGCAGGAGATCGTCGCTGGATTCACGGCTGCAGCTGGCGTAGTGCAGGGCAATGGGGCGAACAAGGGCGCGATAGAGCTCGACCCGTTGATTGCGCTGATTGATGGCGGTCGCCGGACGACCTGAGGACTTGGACACGTTGAACAGATGAATCGATGTAAGGACGGGGCGCCGTTACGCGTCACCCCTCCTTCCAGAGAGCCCCTAGCCATCGACGCAACGCAACCGTGGAACCACGGAATGCTCGGCAGCCACGGCCTGGAGCAGGGCCCAGGGGCCCCGGCTCGCCAGCCAGGTCCGATCCGAAGAGCCGGTGCTCAGCAGATAGCCGGCAAAGCCGAGGCCATTGATGCTGTAACCCGCCTGGTGCTCCCTCACCCGTCGGACCGTCAGGAACCAGTGGTCGTTGAACACCAGGTTGTAGGCATGGGCTGGGGACACGGTCTCGTCCGGTTGGCCCAGGCCGAGATCCAGGCAATGGCGCTGATAGAGCGCGGCCAGCTCATCGGCGCCGCCGGGGTCGTGGCGACGACTGAGGCGATAGGCCCAGGGCCAGGGCGGCGCCTGCCCGGCCAGCTGGGCCTCGAGCCTGGTGGCGAGCGGACAGCTGGCTTCCCCCTGACGCCGTGGCAGCAACTGCAGATGGCGGTGGGGCTGACTGGCTCCCGCCGTGGCGCTGCTGTTGAAGAACCACAGCCCCCCCGTATCGGCAGACACCATCGCCACGGCATCCCAGTCCTGCTGAACCAACCAGCCGCTCTGGGGCTGCCATTGCTGGGTGATCACCAGCAGATGGGCGCACTGCACCGGAAACTTGTTCAGCAACAACACATGACCGCTGGGTAACAGCGCCACCTGCAGGGGGCGATCCCAGGGCAGAAATGGGTTGGGCTTGGGGCCACCGGCCGCCAGGTGCCGGGGTGGACGGCCGAGCAGCTGGCGCAGCAGAAAGGGTTCGATCCCTGGAAGCGGCAGCAGCTCGGTGTCGAGCGGAATCAGGGCCCCGCTGGCCCGGGCCCGCTCGGAGACGGCCAGGGCCTGCTGCCAGAAGTGCTCAGCGCGCACCAGCCTGGAGGCGAGCCAGGGAGGCACCCTGGTAGTAGTGGCCGAGGATCTGGTTGTAGCGCAGGCCCTGCAGCGCCAGCTCCTGGGCGCCGTTCTGGCTCATGCTGGCGCCGAGATGGCCATGGGCCTCATCAACGATCTGCTGGGTGGCGGCGTAGAGGCTTTCGACGATTCCCCCCTGATAACTGAGAATCATCCCGGCCGTGCTGGCGGTGGCCTGGCGGGTGGGCCCACTGACGCTGCTCAGGCCCTCATAGTTCTGCCAGCGGGTCGTATCGCCGAGGTGCCACTGGGCATCGGCGGGACGGGCCATGTGGGCCATCGCGTAGGAACGGGCCGCGACCGCCTGGGCCCTGAGGGCCTCGATGTTCCAGCCACTCGGCATTTCGCCGCCGACCACCGAACTGATGTAGCTCTCGAGCGAGAGATGGTTCACCACCTGCACGCCGGCGCCACCGCGCAGCAGGCGGAAGCGGCCGTCGTAGGCACGGCCATCGGCCAGCAGGTGATCACCGGGGCCGGTCTGCAGCCAGAGTTCCGCTTCGCTGGCCAGCAGCGAGGCGAGGGCAGGCGCCTGATCGGCACCACCACGTTGCAACACCCTGCCGGATCGATCGCTGAGGCTCCAGGGGCCGCTGGCTCCGAGCCTGGGATTGGCCGATAGCTTCAGCAGCGCCACGCGGATCTCCAGCGCCAGCGCCGGACCGGCCTCTGGTTCCGCCAGGCTGCGTCCATCCGTCTGCGGCGAGATGGCACGTTCGGCCCGGATCGAGCTGACCGCCAGTGTCCCATCGCGATCAGGGCGAGGGGCCCGGGGGGCGCTGCGCACGGGCTCACTGGGCTGGGCGATCAGGGCATCGAGCAGACCCGGATCGGGGGTGGCTGGCCGCAGCAGGGCCTGAGCTGCAAAGCCGGCACTCAGGGCCACAAGGGCCAGGGGCGCCGAGATCAGAAACGGATGGTGACGGACACCACGGATCAGCCGGCCGGCAGCAGCGAGCGCCAGATGACTTCGTCGTCGCCACTGATCGGGGCGCAGAGTTGCTCGCCAGCGGCCGCTCTTGCCTGGGGTTCCGTCAGCAGGGTGCCGTCCCACAGGAGATGTCCCGATCCGAACAGCCGGATCATGCCTGATGAAGTGGCCCTGCTGACCATCCCCCCCGGACGGTCGGAACATTGCCAGCCCGCCACCCAGTCGCGACCAAGCCGCTGATGCCACCAGGGAGCCACCAGGGCATGGGCGGACCCGGTGACCGGATCCTCCGAGATCCCCAGACCCGGTGCGAAAAAACGCAGCTGAAAATCCAGTGGCACACCATCCAGCTGCCCGGGCCTGGAGGCGGATGCCGGGGTCGCTTCGCTGAGGGGCTGCATCAGCACCAGACCAGGACGCAGCTCCTCGGGCACCTCAGCGGCGAGGCCCCCCAGGGCGGCGAAATCAGCGCCTGGTTCCAGCAAGGCCACCCCGTAGCCGAGGGAGGAGGTCCAGAACGCCTCGGCGCCGCTGCCCAGCCGCTGGCTCAGCAGCGTCTGCAGAGCGGCCGGAACGGGCGCCCCCTGCAACGCGCCGCTGGGCAACACCATGCTGCCGCGGCGGGGATTGACACGATCCAGGCTCACGGTCAGGGGTCCGCTGCGGGTCCAGAGGTCGAGGGAATCGCCGAGCTCCACCTGCCCCCAGTGGGCCAGAGCCAGCAGGCTGGCGAGGGTGGCGTGGCCGCAGAGCGGCACCTCACAGCTGGGCGTGAACCAGCGCAACAGCCAGTGGTGTTGCTGCAGCAGAAAGGCTGTCTCCGACTGCCTGAGGCTGCCCGCCAGTCGCTGCATCCAGGCCGTGGCGACCGGATGGTCCAGCAGCACCACCGCCGCTCCGTTGCCGCCGCCAGGGCCCTCGCTGAAGGCCTCGATCAGCACCGCCCGGTTCACCGCCCGACCTCGGCCTTGAGATCGCGCTGCATCAGGCTCTGAACAGCCTGGGGGGCATCGATGGCCCCATCGAGCAGGCGCACCACCTGCTCGCAGATCGGCAGCGTCCAGCCCTGACGCGCGGCGAGCAGCAGGGCTGCCCGGGCCGTGCGCTGCCCTTCCACGGTGGCGCCGATGGCCGCAAGAGCCTGCGACTCGTTGAGACCCTCGGCCAGGGCCTGGCCGAAGCGATAGTTGCGGCTCAGGGGGCTGTTGGCGGTCGCCAGCAGATCACCGAGGCCGGCCAGTCCGTAGAGGGTCGAGCTCTGACCACCGAGGGCCACCAGCACCGCGCCGATTTCCGCCAGCCCACGGGTGAGCAGGGAGGCCTTGGCGTTGGCACCGAGGCCCAGGCCATCACTGATGCCCGCCGCCACCGCCATCACGTTCTTGAGCGCCCCAGCCGCCTCGGTGCCGATCGGATCGGCATTGGTGTACAGCCGCAGATGGGGCACCCGCAAGCCGGCCTGCAGACGCAGCGCCAGGGCGGCATCACTGGCGGCGATCACACTGGCTGCCGGCAGACCGCGATCCAGTTCATCGGCCAGATTCGGGCCGCTGAGGACCGCCAGGTGTGCGGCCGGCAGCTGCTGGGCCCAGAGCTGACTGGCGCTGCAGAGAGCATCGAGATCCAGCCCCTTGCTGCAACTCAGCAGCGGCAAGCCGGCCGGCCAGTCGGCAGCCAGGGTTCGGGCCAGGCCGGCGACGGCTGCCATCGAAACGGCCGACACCACCAGATCGCTGTCCTGCAGCAAGGGAAGCGCGTCGCCGCCATCCCGCCGCGACCAGCTGCGCACGGCATGACCATCCTCCTGCCACAGACGCGCCAGCGTGCTGCCCCAGGCTCCCCGTCCCAGCACTGAGATCCGCAGTCCCATCTCCCTTCACGGTCCGGCCATCATGCGCCATCAAGTCGATGCCGCCATGGGTCAGGAATCCCTCTCCGCCTGGAGCGCCTGGAGCGGCCATGCCCTGGTCATCGGGGGCGGGGGCATCGGCAGGGCACTGCTGCAGGGGCTGGCTGCGCGGGCACCGCACCTGCAGTTGTGGTGCTCCCAGAGACGGCAGCTCGCCGCTGAAGAGCCCCGGATCGCCGGCCTGCAGCAGTTCAGGCTCGATGTCAGCGATGACGACAGCCTGAGGCAGCTGCAACAGCTGGCCCAGGAGCGGCTCTCTCCCCTGCGGCTGGTGATCTACACCGCCGGTCTGTTGCACGACGACGCCATGGCCCCGGAGAAACGGCTCTCCCAGGTGAATCGCCCCGCGCTCGAGCGCAGCTTCAGCGTCAATGCCTGGGGCCCTCTGCTGGTCGCCCAGGCCATCGAAACCGCCCTGCCCCGCCAACAGCCGGCTCTGTTTGCCAGCCTCTCGGCCCGGGTGGGCAGCATCGGCGATAACCGCCTGGGGGGCTGGTATGCCTATCGCGCCGCCAAGGCGGCCCAGAACCAGCTGCTGACCACCCTGGCGCTCGAATGGGGGCGGCGTCTGCCCCAGGTCTGCGTCACCCTGCTGCACCCAGGCACCACGGCCACGGCCCTGTCGGCCCCCTTCCGCTCCGGGGTGCCCTCCCAGCAGCTGTTCAGCCCTGAGCATGCCGCCAGCCAGTTGCTGGACTTGCTGGAGCAGCAGACGGCCGCTGACAGCGGCCGCTTCCTGGCCTGGGATGGCAGCGAGATCCCCTGGTGAGCTTCAGGCCGCGTGGCGGCTGAGCAGCTCGAGCGGAATCACGGTCAGGCAACTCTGCTCGCAGGACTCCAGATGGACCGGTGGCGCCATGCCGTCCTCGTAGGCCTCCAGCCAGCGAGCGGCACAGATGCACCAGTGGTCGCCGGCCTGCAGGCCGGGAAAACCGAAGGCCGGCGCCGGGCTGCTCAGGTCATTGCCCTGGGCCCGGGTGTAGCTGAGGAAGGCCTCATCGACCACGCAGCAGACGGTGTGACGGCCGAGATCGGCGGGATCGGTGCGGCAGGTGCCATCGCGAAACCAGCCGGTCATCGGCTCGCAACCGCAGATCACCAGAGGTTCGCCGAGCACGTTCATGGCTTCGGCAGGACTGGAATCAGCAGCCTCAAAGGGGGCCTGGACCATGGCCTGGGCGGTTTCAGCGGAGGCTCAGTCTGACGGGGGACTGGCACAAAGTGCTGCCAGGAGGTTGACGAATTCCGGGGGGTAGGCGTTAAAGGTCATTCAGAACCAATCCCGATTTTCGGCACGACCCCCTACATGAGCTGGGACTTCACCGAGGATGCGGCCTTCCTGGCCCTCTGCGACGCCTACAAGGAAAGCGGTGAGCCCTCCGCCATGGAGTTCCTCGCCCATGGCGAGGGGGCCTTCCATTTTCAGGAGCTCTCCCAGAACGCCGCCGGCGAGGGCATCGACCTGAGCGACTCCGATGACCTGGAGGCATTCCAGCAGGAGGTGATCGACACCCTCGAGGAGCTCTGCAGCTGAAGCCAGCCATGGGGCTCCCCTGGTCTCCCTGGCGACCACGGGGGCGAGCCCGCTGCTCGAAGCCGTTCCAGAGCCCGTAGCAGCACTCGCGGCACCCTGCCAATCCCAGCGGCTCCACGCCACTCTCTTCACGCCTCTGTTTCCACGCAGCTGTCTTCACACCGCTGTGAGCCAGTCACTGTGAGCAGGCCACTCTGAGCAGGCCACAGTGAGCAGGCCATCACAGCCAGCCAGGAGCCTGACCTGCTGGCTGAGCCGATGCTCAGCAAGATGAACGGGCTTAGGCCGCCACCAGTGTCTTCCGGCAGCAGTGGCATCCGGCATCAGTGGCTTCCTGCAGCAGTGGCTTCCGGTCAGACCTCAGAGGCCTGGCCGGAGCTTTTCCAGGTCGACCTGCCTCCGGTCGTTGCTCAGCCGTAGAAGGCTGCTCAGCCGTAGAAGAAGGCGATCTCCTTGGCCTTGAGTCCCTCCCAGCCGGCCTCCTGCAGACGACGATCGAGGCTGACCTGATCGAGATGCTTCGAGCCGGTCTTGACGATCCGATTGCGCATCGATTTTTTGACACCACTGCGAGCGCGGCGGCTTTCGAGCTCCATCACCTCGCCGTACAGGGCGAGCATGGCTTCAGGAATCGGGCTGCCATCGAGATCAACTCCCGAGGCGATGGCGGTGTCGACACCGTCAGGTCCGGCTATGGCCAAGGCGTTCACGCAGAAGGGCCTGGAAAGCCTGCCACGGCCCCTCGACCCCCGATCAGGTCCACTCAGGCACTGAAGTAGCGAGCGCGGCTGTGCAGGGCCACCAGGGCGGTGGTGCTCTGCTCGGGCTCCAGTTGGTCGCTGTCGTCCATGGTCAGGCCGATGCGATCGGTGCCGAGCCACAGGAGCTGAGACCGCGAATCGGCCACGTTGGGACAGGCGGGGTAGCCGAAGGAGTAGCGGCTGCCCCGATAGCGCTGGGCGAGCACCTCGCGCAGTTCCCTGGGCTCCTGCTCGCCAAAACCAAGCTCGCGACGGATGCGGGCATGGACCCACTCGGCCAGGGCTTCAGCCAGCTGCACGGCGAGGCCATGAAAATAGAGATAATCGCTGTACCGGTCGGCCTTGAACAGTTGCTGGGCGAACTGCGTCGCCCGCTCGCCCATGGTCACCGCCTGCATCGGCAACACATCGGTGGGGCGGTCCATCCCCCCGTCCTGGGGCGCCAGATCGCGATAAAAATCGGCGATGCAATAGCGATTGCCGCCTTTCTGCCGCGGCAGCAGGAAGCGACCGAGCTCAGCACCGGCAGCCGCCGGTTCCGCCCCAGCGGCCATGCCGGCGGGATCAAAGACCACGACGGCATTGCCCTGGCGGCCGCAGGGGAAATAGCCGTAGGCGATGCGGGGGGTGAGCAGCTTTTCGCTGAGACAGCGCTCGATCCAGTGGGCCAGTACGGGCTCAGCCTTGTCGGCCAGCATCGCCTCGTACTCCGGCCGGCTCTGCTGCTGGGTCTTGCGCAGTTGCCACTGGCCGGCGAACAGGGCCTGCCGATCGAGGTAGGCGAACACCTCCGCCAGATCAATCTGCTCCTCAAGCAACACCTCGGAACCCCAGAAGGGGGGCGAGAGGGCCGGTTCCTCCGGCACGCTGGCGGAGCGGCTGACATCGGCAACAGCGTTGTTGTTCAGAGCTGCGCCGGTTGTTGCCGGCTCAACCTTGGTGTCGTTAGCGGGCTGGTCAACGGCGTCGGCTGCGGCAGCGGCCATGGCGATGCCGGCCGGGATGCCATCGCGGAAGCCGAGCTGGTCGTCCCAGCGGCCGGCGGCCTTGGCCTCCATCAGGGCATCCATGAAACGCAGATCGGCGAAGGCATCGCGGCCATAGATCACCTGGCCGCCATAGACCGACTGGCAATCGCCATGCACAAACCGAGGCGTCAGGGCGGCGCCGCCGAGAATCACCGGCACCTGGATGCCGACGTTGTTGAACGTATCAAGATTGTCCTTCATGAAGGCCGTGGATTTCACCAGCAGACCACTCATGGCGATGCAATCGGCCTGATGCTGCTGCTGGGCCTCGACGATGGCCTCGACACTCTGCTTGATGCCGAGATTGATCACCTCATAGCCATTGTTGGTGAGAATGATATCGACGAGATTTTTACCGATGTCGTGCACATCACCCTTGACCGTTGCAATCAGGAACTTGCCCTTGCCGCTGGAGAGCGGCTGGCCGTCAGGCCCAACCTGCTGATCCATGTGCGGCTCGAGAAAAGCCACGGCGGACTTCATCGTTTCGGCACTTTGCAGCACAAAAGGCAGCTGCATCTGGCCGGAACCGAACAGATCTCCCACCACCTTCATGCCATCGAGCAGGAAGGTATTGATGATCTGCAGCGGCGGATGGACGAGCAACGCTTCCTGCAGTGAAGCCTCGAGTCCAATCCGTTCACCATCGATGATGTGCTGCTTGAGCCGCTCCTCCACCGGCAGATCGGCCAGGGAAGGGCCTGAGGCCCGGGCTTCCTTGGCCGAAACCCCCTCAAACAGGGTGGTGAGTTCGGTCAGCGGGTCGTAAGTGCAGATCGCACCGGGAGCATCGCTGTCGAAACGGCGACGGTCGTAGATCAGGTCGCGGCAGATTTGCTGGTCGGCCTCACTGATCTTGGCCAGGGGCAGAATCTTCGCCGGGCTGACAATCGCCGCATCCAGACCGGCCTGGCAACAGTCGTGCAGGAAGACGGAATTGAGCACGATGCGGGCCGCAGGCGACAGACCGAAGCTGACATTGCTGACGCCGAGCACCACGTGAACGCCTGGCAGCTGCTGGCGAATCCGGGCAATGGCTTCCAGTGTGGCAGCGGCATTGGCGCGATCTTCTTCGATGCCGGTCGAGATCGGCAACGCGAGTGGATCATAGAAAATCTCCCGGGCTGGAATACCGAACTCGAGAGCATCGCGGTAAGCCCGTTGGGCGATCGCAAATTTACGGTCCGCCGTGCGGGCCATGCCTTCTTCATCGATGGTGCCCACCACGACACCGGCGCCATAGGTTCGGGCCAGCTCTAAAACTTTGAAGAAGCGTTCATCGCCATCTTCGTAGTTGGTGGAGTTGAGGATGCACTTGCCGCCGGCCACCTTGAGGCCCGCCTCCATCTTCTGCCACTCGGTGGAGTCGAGCATCAGGGGCAGATTGACATTGGTGACCAGGCGCGACACCAACTCGTGCATGTCGCGCTCGCCATCGCGGCCGACATAGTCGACATTGACATCGAGGATGTGGGCGTTTTCCTTCACCTGGCTGCGGGCCACGGCCACCAGGCCGTCCCAGTCCTCGGCATTGAGCAGTTCACGAACCTTTTTTGAACCACTGGCGTTGAGCCGCTCGCCGATGATCAAAAACGAGTTGTCCTGGTGGTAGGGCGTGACGCCGTAGATCGATGCGGCCGAGGGCTCATAGCCCAGGGCCGGGCGCACTTGCGCCGCTTCATTGGAGCCGGTGATCTCGGCCCGTCCACGCACCGCTCGTGGCGCCGGCTTGAGCTCGCTTGCCAGTTCAACCAGGCTGGCGATATGGGCCGGGGTGGTGCCGCAGCAACCGCCGATCACCTGCACCCCCAGATCTTCGACGAAGTGCAGCAGTTGCAGCTTCATCTCCAACGGTGTCAGGCGGTAGTGGGCCACACCGCCGACATTCTCCGGCAGGCCGGCATTGGGGATGCAGCTGACCACAAATGGACTGTGCTCGCTCAGATAGCGGATGTGTTCCTTCATCTGCTCGGGCCCGGTGGCACAATTGAGTCCGAGCACATCGATGCGGAATGGCTCCAGGATCGCCACCACCGCCGCCATATCGGAGCCCACCAACATCGTGCCGGTGGTTTCCATCGTCACCGAGACCATCACCGGACGCCGACTGGCGGCAGCGGCCATCGCCTCCTCAATCCCTTGCAACGCTGCCTTGATCTGCAGCACGTCCTGGCAGGTTTCGACGATGAACAGATCAATATCACCCGCCAACAGGCCTTCGGCCTGCTGCCGGAACGAGGCCTTCATCGTGTCGAAATCGATGTGGCCCAGGGTGGGCAACTTCGTGGTGGGTCCGATTGAACCGGCCACGAAACGGGGTTTGGCCGCGCTGCTGTATTCGTCCGCGATCTGGCGTGCCAGCTGGGCTGCACGCTTGTTGATTTCAAAGGCCTGATCCTCCAGGCCATATTCAGCCAGCACAATCGAAGCGGCACCAAACGTGTCCGTTTCGATCACATCGGCTCCCACCTCCAGAAACTGGCGATGCACAGCCTGCACCGCATCGGGACGGGTGAAGACCAGGTTCTCGTTGCAACCCTCCAGGGCTGGCCCGCCGAAATCGTCAGCGTCCAGATCCATCTGTTGCAGCGACGTACCGGTGGCGCCATCGAAGACCAGCACCGGCCGCTGCGGACCCAGCAGATGGTCCAGAAAGCCGATGCGCTGCTGGCTCGGGCGGGATTCAGCGGTGGCCAACATCAGGTGTCGAGGCGAATACGACTCACCCAGTGGTCATAGCTGGGATCGCGGCCCTCCGTGATCGCGGTCAGCCGCTCCCGCAGGCTCTCCATGATCGGCCGGTGTGTGGGCAATTCGGTGTTTTCAATGCGACGCACCGGTGTGACCCGGGCTGCCGTGCCGCTGAGGAACACCTCATCGGCCACCATCAATTCCGTCTTATCCACAGGGCGTTCGAGCACCGGAATGCCCATGGCCGTCGCCAGTTCAAGAATGCTGGCCCGGGTGATGCCCTCAAGGATGTCCTGATCGACGCTCGGGGTGATCAGCAGGCCATCGCGCACCAGGAACAGGTTCATGCCACTGGCCTCGCTCACCTTGCCACGGCTGTTGAGCAGCAAAGCCTCATCAAAACCACTCTTGACGGCTTCGGTCTTGGCCAGGGAACTGGTGATGTAGGCGCCGCTGATCTTGCCCCGCAGGGGCAGGGAGCGGTCCTCCTGGCGGGTCCAGCTGCTGATGCGGCAACTGACGCCATCGGGGGAGAGATAGTCCCCCATCTCGATCCCATAAATCAGGAAGTCAGTCTGAATGTTGTGCAGGCGTGGGGCGATGCCGAGATCGCTGGTGTAGACGAACGGCCGCAGATAGAACGGGCAGGTGGGGCGGTTGGCCTGGATGAAGGCGTGGATCGCCGTATGGATGGTCTCCTCG
This sequence comes from uncultured cyanobacterium, assembly GCA_903823115.1. GTDB lineage: Bacteria > Cyanobacteriota > Cyanobacteriia > PCC-6307 > Cyanobiaceae > Cyanobium. The sequence continues at coordinate 51,599 of CAIJRN010000025.1, read as the reverse complement.
TCCAGTTCCGTCAGCAGCAGTCGGGCGCTCTGACTGAGCCGGCGGGCGTGGCGATCGGCCCGGAACAGCAGGATCTCGTTCGCATCGACCGGATTGGGCAGTCCGCGCATGCCGCCGAAGGCACCGGTGCCGTAGTGGAGCGCATGGGTGGCCACCGACAGGGTGGCCTCGGCAAAGGGCACACAGGTCCCGCCGAACCAGGCATAGGGAAGGAACTGGTGCATGAGCGGCGGAAACGTTCGCCCGATCTTCTCACCGCACCCTGCAGGATGGGGCCATGCACAGATTGGCGGCGGTTCCAGGCCAGGACGATGGCGAGACGCCAGGGCAGCTGTTCGTGGAGCAGGCTGCGGCTCCAGTGGTGCTGCTCAGCAGTGCCGACACCGATCTGGTGGCGATCGAAAACCTGCTGCAGGCCAGGCCCCAGCTGCTGCCCGTGGAGCTGCGGGCTCTGAACCTGGCGGCGCTCAGCCATCCGGCGGTGATCGACCACTACATCCGCACCTCCCTGGGCTCGGCCCGGCTGGTGATCGTGCGCCTTCTTGGGAGCCGGGGCCACTGGAGTTATGGCCTCGAACAACTGCGCCACTGGGCCAGCCGGCCTGCCGCCGATGGCCGCCCGAGGCAGCTGCTGGTGCTGGCCGGCACGGCCGACGAGGACGCCAGCCTCGGATCGCTCGGCAGCGTGCCCGCCCCCCTGGCCCGAGCCCTGGCCGCTGCCCTGCGCGAGGGGGGCGCCGCCAACCTCGAGGCTCTGCTGGGGTGTGTGGCGAGCCTGCTCAAGGGTGAGCTCCCCGAGCCCCCGGAACTGCAGCCCGGTGCCGATCCGCTCCCCCACGACTGGCGGGACGAGCCCGGGCCGCGGGTGGGACTGATCTTCTACCGCGCCCTGTTGCAGGCAAGCGATCTGGCCCTGGTGGAGGCCTGCCTGCAGGAACTGCGCCGGCAAGGTCTGGCGCCCAGGGCGCTGTGGGTCAGCAGCCTGCGGGATCCGGGGGTGCAGCAGGGGGTGGGGGATCTGCTGGAGCGCGAGGGAGCCGAGGCGGTGCTCTGCGCCACCGGCTTCGCCTCCGTGCAGTTCAACGATGCCGGCCTGGGCGCGCCCCTCTGGGAGCGGCTGCAGGTGCCCGTGTTGCAGTTGCTCTGCAGCGGCCGGTCCCAGCGCCATTGGCAAGAGAGCAGCATCGGCCTGGGGCCGCTCGATCTCAGCCTGCAGATTGCATTACCGGAACTGGACGGCCGGATCACCACCCGTGTCGGGGCCTTCAAGGAACTGGCAGGAGCGAGCGATCGCCTCGGCACCGCGCTGCAATGCCTGCAGCCCGATCCGGAGCGACTGGCCTGGATCGTCTCCCTCACCCGCCACTGGATCGACCTGCGGCGCACCCCCAGCCGCGAACGGCGGGTTGCCCTGGTGCTCGCCAACTACCCCACGCGCAACAGCCGACTGGCCAATGGGGTGGGCCTCGACACCCCGGCCAGTGTGGCCCTGATGCTGGACTGGCTGGCCGAGGCGGGCTACAGCCTCGGCGGCGAGCCCCTGCCGGCCGATGGGGACGCCCTGATCCGCTCCCTGCTGGCCGGTCGCAGCAACGATCCGGAAAGCAGTCACCGGGCGCCCCTGGGCCATCTGCCCCTGGACGCGTATCAGCGCTGGTATGAAGCGTTGCCGGCAGCCGGTCGCCAGCGGCTTGAGGCCGTCTGGGGGCTGCCCGAGACCGATCGCGACCTGGAGAGCGGCGAGGGCGGAGCGGCCTTTGCGATCCGGGGCCTGCGCTTCGGGCGGGTGCTGCTGCTGATCCAGCCGCAGCGGGGCTACGACCGCGACCCCAGCCTCAGTTATCACAGCCCCGACCTGCCCCCCACCCACGCCTATCTGGCCCAGTACCTCTGGCTGCGGCAGGAATTCGCCGCCCAGGTGGTGGTGCATGTGGGCAAACACGGCAACCTCGAATGGCTGCCCGGCAAGGGCCTGGGCCTCTCCCCTGACTGTTTCCCCGAATGGGCCCTGGGGCCGCTGCCCCATCTCTATCCCTTCATCGTCAACGACCCCGGCGAGGGCAGCCAGGCCAAACGGCGGGCCCAGGCGGTGATCCTGGATCACCTCACCCCACCCCTGGGCCGGGCCGGCCTCTACGGCCCGATGCAGGCGCTGGAGTCCCTGCTCGATGAGTACTGGGAGGCCAGCCAGCTGGGCGCCGAACGGGCCTCATTGCTGCGCCAGCAGTTGGCGCAGCAATTGCAGCAGCTCCAATTGCCCGGGCTGGCCCGGGATCTTGATCAGCAGCTGGAGCAGGCCGATGGCTATCTCTGCGAGCTCAAAGAAGCCCAGATCCGGCTGGGGCTGCACACCTACGGCACCCTGCCGGCGCCTCCCCTGCTGGCCGAACTGCTGCTCTGCCTCGCCCGGGCGCCCCAGGCCGGCCTGCCCGGCCTCACCCAGGCCCTGGCCCGGGACCTGAATCTGGAGCTGGATCCCTGGGCCGATGGCGAAGACGAGCCGCTCAGCCCGGCCGACCGCCAGCGACTCTCGACCCTGGAGCAGGGCTCGACAGCGCGGCGAATCGGTGATGGCGTCGCCCTGCTGGAACGCTGGGCGCTTGAGCTGGTGCAGCAGCAACTGGAAGCCGCAGGCCCGGCCAGCGCCGCCGCCAACCCTGCAGCGGATTGTGCCAACCCGGCGCCGGACAGTGCCCAAGCACCGGCCCCCGCCGCGATCGAGCCCACAGCACCGCAGGCCGGTGTCCCCGGTGCCGCCACCGAATCCGTGCTGCAACACCTGCGCCAGCATTTGCAGCCGGCCCTGCTGGCCTGCGGCGAAGCCGAGCGCCAGGCCCTGTTGCGGGGCCTGGAGGGGGGCCGGATCGCCGCTGGACCTTCTGGGGCTCCCACCCGGGGCCGGCCCGATCTGCTGCCGACCGGCCGCAACTTCTACAGCGTCGATCTGCGCGGTCTGCCGACGGAGGCCGCCTGGGATCTGGGCCGCCGCAGCGCCGAGCTGCTGCTGGAGCTGCATCTGCAGGAGCAGGGGGACGATCTGCGCCAGCTGGCACTCTCGGTGTGGGGCACGGCGACGATGCGCAACGGCGGCGAGGACATCGCCCAGGCCCTTGCCCTGATGGGGGTGCGGCCGATCTGGGATGGGCCGACGCGGCGACTCGTGGATCTGGAAGTGATCCCCCTGGCCCTGCTGGGCCGGCCGCGGGTGGATGTCACCCTGCGCATCTCCGGCCTGTTCCGCGATGCCTTCCCCCAGTTGGTGGGCTGGTTCAACCGGGCCACCCGGCTGGTGGCAGCCCTGGCGGAGGTGGACGTGGACAATCCCCTGGCCGCTGCGGCCCGGCGCGATGGCCACTGCGGCCGGGTCTACGGCTCGGCGCCAGGCGCCTATGGCGCCGGCCTGCAGGGCCTGATCGACAGCGGTCACTGGGAGGAGCGCGGCGATCTGGGCGACGCCTTCCTGAACTGGAGCCAGTGGCGCTACGACGGCGAAATGGGCCCGGCGGCAATGGCCGCCCCGGAGATTGAGGCCGAGCTGGATCGCGCCGGCCTGGAGCAGCGCCTGCAGCAGGTTCAGGTGGTGCTGCACAACCAGGACAATCGCGAGCATGACCTGCTCGACTCCGACGACTATTACCAGTTCCAGGGGGGCCTGAGCGCCGCGGTGGAACGCGTCTCCGGCCAGCGGCCGGCCCTGTGGTTCGGCGACCATTCCCGCAGCCAGCGGCCGCGCCTGCACCGGCTGGAGCGGGAACTGGACAAGGTGCTGCGCTCGCGGCTGCTGAACCCCCGCTGGATCAGCGGCATGCAGGGCCACGGCTACAAGGGCGGCTTTGAAATGGCGGCTAGCCTGGATTATCTGTTCGCCTACGACGCCAGCACCGGTCGGGTGCCGGACTGGAGTTATGGCGCCATCAGCCAGACCTGGCTGGCTTCAGCGGAGGTGCTGGCTTTTCTACGCCAGAGCAACCCCTGGGCCCTGCGCGATATGGCCGAACGGCTGCTTGAAGCTCACCACCGGGGCCTCTGGGAAGGGGCCGAGGCCGCGGAGATTGAGCGGCTCGGCCAGCTGGTGCTCGACAGCGAGGCCCTGATCGAGACCTGACTCAGATGTTCAGATCCCTGGCCATGGACTTGAAGGGATCGATGTCGCCAGCCTTGCCCGCCTGCTGGGTGATCCTGGGCTGGTCGTTGCTCTGATCGCCCGTCTCGCCTTTGCGGGGGGCGCTGCCGGGAGCATTGACGGCCACGGCGGCGCCTCGCTTGCGCTGCTCCAGCTCCGCCTTGGACATCGTCTGGGCGAAGGTCTTCTTCACCGGCTTGGGCACGCCACCGGTGAGATCCACCTTGACATCGGTATCGGGATTGATGCCGGCCAGTCCGGGGGTCATTTTCTCGAGCTTGGCCTCCATCGAGGCGACTTCGGCGATCATTTCCTTGTTGCCCGGGCTGTCAGCCGTGCCAGGGAAGGTGTGGCGGATCGTGTTCGAGCGCCGCATGAAGTTGACGTTGCCGAGGCTGCTGGAGGCGTCGGCGTCGAGGAAGAAGGTCTCCTCGTCCTTCTTCGGCTTTGGAGCCTCAGATTGTCCGGAGATCTTCACGGAGGGGGAACTGGAACCCAGCAGGCGATCGAGCAGACCCATCGGCAGCAAGGAATGTGTCAGCAAACCCTAGCGGCCATTGAGCGCCAAACCATGGGTATCGGTGCCACAACTCTGCAAAAGACCACGTTTGCTCAGATCAGCCGCCATCGCCTCGCAGATCAGGGGGGATGGCGACCAGATCTGGCGTTGCTCGTAGTCGTACCAGGCCTCGGCGCCATCAAAGCCGAGATCGGCGGCGGCGGCGATCAGGCGGCCGTGGGGCAGGCGATAGCGGGCGGGATGGGCCAGCAGGGCCAGGCCGCCCGCCCGCTGGATGGCGCCCAGCAGCGCTTCGCAGCGCAGGGCCGGACCGACGCAGGCCATGCCCTGCAGATAGGGCTGCAGCGACGGGGCCTGATCGTCGAAGCCCAAGGCCAGCACATGCACCAGGCAACCCTCGAGCAGGGCACTGATCTCAACCCCTCGCCAGAGCGTTGGCACAGCAACGCCGCGGCCCGCCGCAACCTGCAGCGCTGCCGCCACGGCCTCGTGGGCGCCGATCGAGTGGTGATCGGTGATCGCCAGGTGTTCGAGGCCGAGCTCGATCGCCTGGGCTGCCAGCTCCGCAGGCGCCAGGCTGCCGTCACTGCAGAGGGTGTGGCAGTGGAAGTTGTACCGCCACGGGCAGCTGTCCGGCTGCACCTGGCGCAGCACCGCCGCCAGGGGGTGATCACGGGCCTCAGGCCGCAGCACCGCCGCCTCCGGCGGCCACCGCCAGCTGTTCAGCAGCCAGCTGCTCCGCCCGCAGCCGCTCCGCCCGCAGCCGCCGCCAGCGGGCATAGAGCTGGATCGAGGCGGCCATGAACAGCACCAGCGCCACGATCAACCAGGTGGCGGCGCCGGTGGGGAACTGGTTCTTGAACACCACCAGCATCACCACGATCACCAGCAACAGGGTGGGCAGTTCATTGAGGGCGCGCAGCTGTTTCGGACTCCAGCGGCAGGTGCCCTGCTGCAGCTGGCCCATCAGCCGATAGCAGAAGGCGTGATAGGCGAGCAGGGCCGCCACGAAGGCCAGCTTGGCGTGCATCCAGCCCTGCTGCAGCCAGGAGGGATTGACACTCAGCAAGCCGGCAGCGCAGACCACCGCCACCACCATGCCCGGCGTCGTGATGATGTTGGCCAGGCGCCGCGCCATCAGGGCGTACTGCTGCTGGAACGGCTCCACCAGCGCCGGCTCGAGCTCCTCAGCCTCGCGGTGATAGATGAACAGCCGCACCAGATAGAAGAGCCCGGCAAACCAGACGACGACGCCGACGATGTGCAGGGTCTTGAACCAGAGGTAGGCCTCGGGGGGCCAGGCAAAGGCGAGGGACATGGTCAGGGAGCTTGGCGATGCTCAGGCGGGAGTCTCGCCCACCAGGCGGCAGGCGCGGCGGGCGACGGCGGCGCCATAGCCCCGTTCCACCGACCCCTGGGCGGGGCTGATGCGGCCGTCACGGCAATCGACCGTGATCCGCTCCTGGTGGCCGCTCTGATCGCGCAGTCTCAGGCGCAACTGGAAGCCGTGCTGCGCGCTGCGGCTGAACTCATCACCGCAGACCGGCCCGACGCACAGGCCTGGCGCTGCCTGGACGGGCACGGCCACGCTGCCGAAGGCCAGGGTCACCAGCAGCAGGGCGGCCAGCAGCAGTTGACGCAGGTTCATGCTGATCGAGGTTGGATCGGCTCCAGTTCCGCTGCAGCAGTGTCCTGCGGAGTCTCCTCGGCCTCGGGATGGAAGTAGTCCCACACCTGGGCGGCCAGGGCCGGCCCCACACCTGGCGCCTGGGCGATCGCCTCCGGGCTGGCCAGCTGGATGGCGTCGATCGAGCGGAAATGGGCCAGCAGATCCCGCACCCGCTTCGGTCCCAGCCCGGGGATGTCACTCAGCCGCGTGCGCTTCATGCGCTCGCCGCGCTGCTGGCGGTGGAAGCTGACGGCGAAGCGGTGCGCCTCATCGCGCAGGCGCCGCAACAGCGAGACGCCGAGCTGGTCGGGCTCACTCTCGAGCGGCTGCTTCGCCCCCGGCACGAACACCTCCTCGCGCTGCTTGGCCAGGGAGCAGACCACCAGGTCTTCGTGCAGATCCAGCTCCCGCAGCGCCTCCATCACGGCTGAGAGCTGGCCTTTACCGCCGTCGATCATCACCACGTCCGGCCAGTCGTTGAGTCCGCCGGTGTGCAGGGCCGTACTGGCCGAGCGCCGCAGTTCGGCCAGATCCGCCCCCTCCGCCTTGGCCAGGGACCAGCGGCGGAAGCGGCGGCGCATGATCTCGGCCATGGCCATGAAGTCATCGGAGTGGCCGGCGACGATGCTGCTGCTCTGGATCTTGTACTTGCGGTAGTGCTGCTTGGCCGGCAGGCCATCGATGAACACCACCTGGGAGGCCACGGCATCGCTGCCCTGGATGTGGCTGATGTCGAACCCCTCGATCCGGCGCGGCGGCGCGACCAGATCCAGCAGCTGGGCCAGATCCTCGGTGGCCAGGAGCTGCTGCTCGGCACCCCGCTGGGCCCGTTCCAATTCGTAGGTGGCATTGCGCACCACCAGCTCGATCAGTTCGGCCTTCTGCTGGCGCTGGGGCACGGCCAGCCGCACCCGTCGCCCGCGCCGTTCCGAGAGCCACTCCTCGATCAGTGATTGCTGGGGCAGGGGGTGCTGCAGCAGCAACAGCGGTGGGATCTCCACCGGCTCCACCTGGCTGTAGTGCTCCTCCACCACCCGCTGCAGGATGCGGCCCGGCTCCAGGGGCTGCCCTTCGGCCGCCGCCGCATCGGCGGTGAAGCCCAGACGGCCCACCAGCCGGCCGGCCCGCATCTGGAACAGCTGCACCGCCGCCACCCGGCCATCGGCCGCCAGGGCGATCACATCACGGCTGATCGAGCTGTCACCGATGCTCATCTTCTGATCGGCGGTGAGCGTGTCGAGTCCCTGCAGCTGGTCGCGCACCCGGGCGGCCGCCTCGAAATCGAGTCGCTCGGCGTAACGCTCCATCTGGCCGGCCAGCAGCTCGATCAGCTCATCGCTGCGCCCCTGGAACACCATCGCCACCTTGCGCAGGGTCTGGTGGTAGTCCTCGGACGTGATCTGCTCCTGGCAGACCCCTGGACAGCGGCCGATGTCGTAGTTGAGACAGGTGCGATCGCGATGCAGCGGCAGGGGCCGCTGCCGCAACGGAAAGACGTGCTTGACCAGGCTGAGGGTGCGGCGCAACAGGCCGACATCGACATAGGGGCCGTAGAAGCGATCCAGGGGACTGCGGAAGCGGCGACGGCGCGTGATGAAGATGCGCGGATAGGCCTCGCTCCAGGTGATGCACAGATAGGGATATTTCTTGTCGTCCTTGAGCAGCACATTGAAGTGCGGCTGGTTCTGTTTGATCAGATTCGCCTCCAGCGCCAGCGCCTCGGCTTCGCTGTCGGTGACGATCACCTCGATGTCACAGACCTGGCGCACCATCAACGAGATGCGCGGGCTGTGGCCGTGACCGCCGCCGCTCTGGAAATAGCTGCGCACCCGGTTGCGCAACACCTTCGCCTTGCCGATGTAGAGGATGCGGTCCTCGCCATCGCGCATCAGGTAGCAGCCCGGTTCGCTCGGAATCTCACCCAGCCGTGCCTTGAGCCGCTGCGGTTGCAGCGTCAGGGGCGTCCCCAGCGTCGTGCCGGACACCTGTTCTCGGCTCTTCTGCACCGCCAGCGTCAACCCCCGTACTGCCAGCCGGTGGCCGAGAGCTCCAGGGCGGGCCCGTCGCGATGCAGCACGGCGTTCTTCACCGCACCGACGAACACCGTGTGGTCGCCGGCCGCCACCTGCCCCACCAGCTCACACTCGACGGCGCCGAGGGCCTGATCCAGGATCGGCAGCCCCAGCGCCCCCAGCTGGAAGGGGGCGGCGTCAAAGCGGCCGCCCATCCCTTTCTGGGGCTTGAAGAACACCGCCGCCAGATCCTTCTGATCAGCAGCCAGCACATTGAGGGCAAAGCGGCCGGTGCGCTGAATGATGCCGTTGCTGGTCGAGTCGGCCCGCACGGCCATCACCACCAGGGGGGGCTCGAAGGAGCCCTGGGTGACCCAGCTGGCGGTGAAGCCATTGATCTCCTCTCCCTCGGCCACACCGCAGATGAACACACCATGGGGGATCTTGCGCAGCAGGGTCTTCTTGGCTGCCTGGTCGAAACTGGCTTCGCTCATGGTCCTTGCCACTCGGTGGGTCGACTCTAGGAAGGTGTCCGTCCCGGCCCGAGCGAACCAGTCCATAGGCTTGCGATCGCTGCGCCGCCTTGATGCACGCCCTCTACCCGGGCAGTTTCGATCCCCTGACCCTCGGCCATCTGGATCTGATCGAGCGCAGCTCCCGCCTGTTCGACGCGCTCACCGTGGCGGTGCTGCAGAACCCCGGCAAGCAGCCGAGCTTCCCACTGGAGCAACGACTCGACCAGATCCGGGAGGCCACTGGCCATCTGCCCTCGGTGCAGGTGGCCAGTTTTGACGGGCTCACCGTCGAGTTCGCCCGCGCCTGTGGCGCCGCCGTGATCCTGCGGGGCCTGCGGGCCCTGAGCGACTTTGAATTTGAGTTACAAATTGCCCACACCAACAAGACCCTGGCTCCGGCCATCGAAACCCTGTTCCTGGCAACCGCTGTCCAGCACAGCTTTCTGAGCAGTTCGGTCGTGAAGGAAGTCGCGCGCTTCGGAGGAGCGGTCGAACACATGGTGCCCAGGGGAGTGGCGGCCGACCTCGCCAGGCTCTTTAATCGATCAGCTTCCAACGGTTGACATGTCTGAGGCCCGCATCACCGTCCTCGATCAGCTGGATCAGCTCGAGGAGATCGTTCTCGACGGCAGCCGCATCCCCTTCAGCGGTGGCCGCCTCGTCAATGAGCAGGACGCCATCGAGACGATGGATGCCCTGCGTGAGTCGCTTCCGTCCCAGATCGTCCAGGCCGAGGAACTGATCCGCCAGCGGGAGGGTTTCATCGACAAGGCCCGCCAGCAGGCCGAGGAGATCGTCACCAAGGCCCGCCGTGAGCGGGAGCAGCTGATCAACCAGGCCGCCATCCGCCAGGAAGCTGAGCGCCAGGTGGGTGAACTGCGGGACCAGGCCCGGCAGCAGTGCGAGCAGTTGATGCTCCAGGCTCGCCAGCAGGTGGCCCAGGCGGAACAGGAGCATCAGTCCCGCATGGCCCAGATGGAGCAGCAGCACGCCAGCCGCCGCCAGCAACTGGAGCAGGAAGCTCAGGCCCGGCGCCAGCAGCTGGAGCAGGAGGCCAACGATCGCAACCGCCAACTGCTCGAGCACCACGAGCGGGCGCGGCAACAGGCGATGCAGGAGCTCGAAGCGGTGCGGCAGGAGGGTCTGCGCGTCCAGAGGGACAGCCAGTCGGAGGCGGAGCGCCTGCACAGCGATGCCCTGCAGTTCGGCAAGCAGACCCAGCAGCAGTGTGAAGCCCTGATGACCCGCAGCCGCCAGGAGTCCAACTCCATTCAGGAGGGTGCCAACCGCTACGCCGAACAGGTGCTGGGCGAACTGGAAGTGCGTCTCAAGGAACTCAGCCAGGTGGTGCTCGGTGGCCGCCAGGAGCTGGGTCGCCTGCAGAGCCAGGACAGGCCCGCCCCAGCTGCGGCCGAAGTGCTTCCCATGGCGGAGAATGAACCGATCAACCGGGCCCGCCGTGCAGCCGGCCGGATGCGTCGCGCCGCCACCAGGGGTATCGCCAGCTGAGCTGGCCTACAGGGGGCCAGGGCGACAGCTAGAGCCCCCGTGGAGCCGTGGAAGCTGGACTCACGTCCAGAGGTCCATTGTCATCAGACGATTGCATGCTCACTGCCCCGAGCGGGCAGCGCCAATATCTCTGCCTTGAACTGATTTCGATTCCTGTGCCCATCCACAGACCAGGCTCTTCTGATCAGGAGCCTGGTTGGAGATTCATACCGTTCGGGTGATCAATAGCCCTGGTTCAACACAACCTGGTTGCAGAGCGAGACGTCCTGCACCTGACGCATGATCTGGCCGATCGTCTGATTGGGCATGCTGGCCCCATTGGAGATGGCACTCACATAGCGAGGGCCGTCGCTGGTCTGCAGAACGCCGCTGATCGCCCGCACCCCGGTGAGAGTTCCGGTTTTACCGAACAGACGGCCATCCAGGGAGGTGCCATTGAACAGATGGCGCATCGTGCCCCGCTGGCCGGCGATCGACATCGAAGCGACATAATCCCGGCCGTAGGGATGCTGATCCATCCGCATCAGCAAGGCAGCCAGCAGCCGCGAGGTGACCCGATCACCGCGATCAAGGCCACTGCCATCGTGAATGCGAACCCCCTGCATCGGCAGGCCCTGCTGGGTGAGCCAGGCCGTTTCGATCCGGGCCGCCTCATCGACGTTCCAGGTGCCGGCGCCGCTGCGCAGCAACACCTCGGCCGTGAAGTTATGGCTTTCGGTGTTGGCCAGGCTCAGCAGCCCGTGCATGTTGGTGGAGGGCTCCTCATGCAGCAGCACCGCATCACTGGGCATCGGCGCTTCGGCCGAGACCAGGCTCAGCTGGGCTTTACCACCCTGTTGCTCCATGGCGCGCTGGAACAGGGTGGTAAGTCGGGAGGCGGGATTGCTGACCGCATCCTCGATCGCATTGCTGGTGATCGCCAGCCGGGTGATCGGGGCACCGTAGGCATAGCTGCGATCGCCGTAACTCCAGCCCTGGGGCCACCAGCCCTGAGCAGGCTCCTCCGCCAGTTGCACCTTGACCGCCGTACCCGGTGTTCCGCCTGATGAGGCCAGGGCCAGCTTGGCGAAACGCTGCAGATGGGGCACCGCCAGATCCGGATCCCCCTGGCCCGTCAGCCGCAGGGTGCCATCACGGAGTCGCCAGAGACTGGTGTGGAGGCGGAAGTCGGGGCCGAGGCGATCGAGGGCAAAGGCCGTGCTCAGCAGTTTCTGATTCGAGGCCGGCACCCGCGGCCTGGTGCCGTTCACATCCGCCAGCAACCGACCACTGGGATCAGCCACGCTGACGCTCCAGACCGGGGCTTCCGAACCGATCAGCGCCGCCAGTCGCTGCTGCAGGCTCGGGCAGCTGACCTGACTCTGCAGCTGGGGCAGAGCCACCGGAGCCGGCAGAGGTGGCAGCGCCGCCATCGGCGCGCGCTGCAGGCCACGGCTGGGAGGCAGCGCCGGCGACCAGGGTGACGCCGCCGACCCCACTTGCTGGGCCAGGCTCGGTGCCGCAAGACCCGGGGCCGTCAGCGCAGCGGCGAGGAACAGCAGCGAAACGGAGTGCTTGGTGGTCATTTCAGGATTGACCCACGTGCAGATCGGTGACAGTGCCGTTGAAGCGGTAGTTGGCGCCCTCCAACTCGACCGGGGCACCGATCTTGATCGTCTGGTTGCCGAAGACGACGCCACCACTGGTCTTACGACCCTCCCCCAGCAGGACAAAACGGCCATCGAAGGTGCCGAACGTCTTCTGATTGGGATCCGGGGCGGTGACGATGCGGCCATCGGGGGTAAGGATCGTCAGGCGTCGATCCAGGGGAATCACCCGCTTGACCGTGACGCTGCCGTGGGGCTGGTTGCGGATCACGATCGAGACTCTGCCTTCGGCCTCGGCACTCTTGATCAAAGCGACCGGATCAGCGGAGGGCACGCCGCGCACATCGACGGTGACGGTCACCGGTTGCATGGAGCCGGTGGCATTGGCCAGGGCCCCGCTCAGCTTGGGGCTCCAGACCACACCGGCCACAGCCAGCAGCACGGCCGCGGCGGCGCCGAGGTCGATCAGATTCCAGGAGCGGGAGGGAGATGTATTGCTGGCCATGGGAACCCACAAAGCCTGCGAAGTGTACGCAGGGTTCCCGGTCGGCACCAGTCAGGGACGATCAACCATCGGCTGGATCGCGGCCCGCCTCAGTTCTGCAGCCCCTCGATCAGATCGCCCAGCGCCTTGAGATTGCCACCCAGGCCAGAGCTCTGGCCGCCGCTGAGGGCCTGCTCCTGCTGTTCGCCATCGGGTTTGCGTTCAAAGCCGGCGACGAGGCGATAGCCATCGGCATCGAGTCGGTAGAGCTCCCAGTCATCCGGCCAGGCGCGTCGCAGGGCGGTGGTGATCTGGGGGATCAGGGCATAGGCCGCCTGCCACTGGGCCAGAAAGCCACGGCGCCGTTGCCGGGCAACAGCGCCGATGCCGACGGTGGCATCCTCGAGCTGGGGATTAATCAGCACCACCGGGCCGCGATGGTCAGTGCAGATTCGCTCCACCTGCTCGTACTCCGCCTGGCTGGCCCCGACAAGCAGCAGCAGGCCCTCGCTGGGGCCTTGCACCTGCAGTCGTTCCTGATCGCCGAAACTGGCAATCGTCGCCGCCGTCGCGCCGGCATCGCGTCGCGCCAGGGCTGTGGCCCCCATGTCGGCAAACAGCAGTCGCGGCTCCAGGCCCGCCGTCTGCAGCGCGCCATGGAGCCGCAGCACCACGGGCAGCAGCCGCAATCCCTGAAAGCGGAACTCCACGGTCCAGCGGCCGGCCGGGGTGGAGGCCAGGGCCTGTTGGAGAGCGGCGAGGGCTTCGGCCTCGGCGGTGAGCAGATCGGCGGGAAGCATGGCAGGGATCCGCTCGTCGGCGGTGCAGTGGGCCAGGGTGCTCGGACCCTACCGAGCGGCCGGAGTCTGCGGCTGCGGCTGCCGCTCAGGTCATCGGCTGGAGCGGGCCCGCCTGCTCCAGGCCCGCCTGCAACAGGCCCACCTGCAGCTCGCGGCGAGCGCTGTCCAGATCGTCGGCGAAAGCCTCCAGATCAACCGGCTGCAGCCAGGGCCCCAGGCTCAGACGCAGGCCACTGGCCGCCTCCCGTTCGCCGTAGCCCATCGCCAACAGGATCGGACTGGCGGCACTGCTGTCACCGGTACTGCTGCCAGCTGAACTGCTGCCACCGGTACTGCTGCAGGCGGAGCCGCTGCTGACGGCCCAGCCACGGCGGGCCAGGGCCCGCACCAGGGCCCGCCCCGACAGGGGATCGCCGTCGTCCCCGGCGACCAACAGGCTGAGGTGGTGGGGCAGGCGCTGGGCCTCGCCCCCGGGCTCCGGACCACTGAGCCGCAGGCCCGGCCGATGGCGCAGCTGCTGCCAGAGCTGGTCGCGCAGGCAGGCCAGCGGATCCTGGCCGCCGGCAGCATTCAGCCTGGCCATGGCCAGGTCGAGGGCCTCGGCAAAGCCATGGGCCAGCAGCACCGGTTCGGTGCCACCGCGGCGCCCCCCCTCCTGAGCACCGCCGCCGATCAGCGGCGCCAGCTCCAGGCCCGGAGCCAGCACCAGGGCCCCGACGCCCCTGGGTCCCTGCAGCTTGTGAGCAGTGCAGCTGAGCAGATCGATCGGCAACTGGGCCAGGTTGATCGGCTGATGGCCGACCACCTGGACGGCATCGACATGCAGGCGCACGCCGGCGGCACGGCAGAGCGCCCCCAGCTGGGCGAGGGGCTGGAGGCTGCCCACCTCGCTCTGGCCCCAGATCAGCGAGACCAGCCGCGTCGGCGGCACCAGGAGCTCGGCCAGGCTGCGGGGATCAACCAGGCCGAATCGATCCACCGGCAGGATCTCCAGCTGCCAGCCCTGCCGCTGCAGCTGGGCCGCCGCCGCCCGGGTGGCGGGATGCTCGACGGCGGAGATCAGCAGCCGGCCGGGCTGCATCAGGGCGGCACTGCCGAGCAGGGCCAGATGGATCGCCTCGCTGCCACCGGAGCAGAAGATCAGCTGGCCAGGCTCAGCCCCCAGGTTGGCGGCGATCCGGATGCGGCTGCGCTCCAGCAGCTCGGCCGCCGCCAGGCCCGGGCCGTGGAGGCTGGAGGGATTGGCCCAGGCCAGCGGCGTCAGCGCCGCCATGGCCGCCAGCACCTCAGGCGCGGGCGGACTGGTAGCCGAGGCGTCGAGATAGCGGCCCAGATCGCCGGCGACTGGATCCGCAGAACCCGCGCCACCTGGGCTGATTGGCCCTACGGCGCAGGAGCTGATTGGCCCTGCTGGGCAGGAAACAGAATCGAGGTCACCGGGATCGCCGCTGCGGGGGAAGCGTCGCTCAGCCATCGCCGCCTGGGGCCTGCCAGGGATCTCGAGCCATGGTGTCCGTGCTCGGCTCAGCGGTTTCTGCCGCCTGGTCAGCCGCCTGTTCGGGGCCGGCCTCGGCGGCCAGTCGGGAGCGGAAGCGGGATTCGGCCGAGCTGGAGGCGATCGCCACCAGTTCATCGAGGGAGAGCCCGCCCAGCAGGGCCTCGACCCGAGCCCGGGCTTCCTGGCTGGCACAGGCCTCTGGGCGGATGCAACCTCTGACGCAGGCCGTGGCGCAGTCGATGGCGGCCAGAGCGGGGGTGGCGGCGGTGCCGGGGGCCGCCACAGCGGCAGCGGCGGCAGCAGGGGCGGCGGATTCCGGCACGAGCACTGGCTCCGGTTCCCAGGCCAGGGAAGGCTGTTCCTCGCCGCTGCGTTGTTCCTCGCCGCTGAGCTGTTCATCGCCGCTGATCAGTTGCTCGTCGCTGATCAGACCCGGCACCACCACGCCTTCGAACACGGCCTCGGCCGGCCCGGTCATGAAAATGTGGTCGCTGGCGGCGTCCCAGTGGATCTCCAGTGCCCCCCCCGGCAGGTCGAGGCGGGCGCCGCGCTCGCTCAGGCCCAGAAGATGGCAGGCCACCAGCGTGGCGCAGGCGCCCGTGCCGCAGGCCAGGGTGGGACCGGCGCCCCGCTCCCAGACCCGCATCACCAGATGGCCTGGATGCAGCACCTGGACGAAGTGGACATTGGTGCGGGCCGGGAAGACGGGATGCACCTCCAGGGCAGCCCCCAGCAGCTCCAGATCGACCGCCTCGACATCCAGGACCGGAATCACGACATGGGGATTGCCCATGCCGACGGCGGCGACGGCCAGAGCTTCGCCGGCGATGACCAGATCCCCCTGAGGCAAGCCGGCCAGGCCGGCCTCCAGCAGGGTCGGGATCGCAGCGGGCTCAAGAAACGGCCGGCCCATGTCGACCCGGATGCGGCCATCGGCCTCCAGGGCCGGCACGATCCGGCCGGCCAGGGTCTCGATCTGCCAGGTGCGGCCGGGAGCATCGCCATCGCTGTCCGCCAGAAAGCGCGCCAGGCAGCGGATGCCGTTGCCACACATCTCCGGCTCGCTGCCATCGGCATTGAAAATGCGCATCCGCAGTTCGCCGCCTTGCTGCGGGGGCAGGGCCAGGATCACCCCATCGCCACCGACGCCGAAGCGGCGATCACACAGCCGCCGGATCGCCTCCGGGGTCAGATCGAAGGCGTCTTCAGCGTCGCCATCGATCCGGTTGCGACCATCGAGGAGCAGGAAGTCGTTGCCTAATCCCTGATATTTGCTGAACTGAAGCACAATCCCCGCAAGCGCCGGCACAGCTCAATCCTATGCAGAGCTTCTTCGACAAGCGGGTGCCCAGGCTCGACACCAGCCTGCCCAGTGTCCGGCACGTCCAGGAGCTGATCCGCAACCGCACCATGGTGCAGGTGACGATGGTCGGGGGCCAGGAACTGGTGGGCACGATCAAGTGGCAGGACAGTGACTTTCTGGCCCTGCGCCAGGACGCCAACATGCCCCTGGTTCTGATCAGCCGCGACGCCATGTCGATGCTGCGGGCCTTCCTCTGAAACCCCAGCCAGGCCCGCTGGCCCTGGGGTTATGGCACGATCACGACTGAGCGCAGGCCCTCGAGCGAACCCCGTGACCGATTCGTCCCGCTACCGGCCGCAGGAGATCGAGGAGCTCTGGCAACAGCGCTGGCAGGACCAGGCCCTGGCCCTCACCCCCGAGCCGGGTGCCTCGGAGGCTGCCGAGGGAGCCGAGCCCTATTACGCCCTGTCGATGTTCCCCTATCCCTCGGGGAGCCTGCACATGGGCCATGTGCGCAACTATGTGATCACCGACGTGATCGCCCGGGTGCAACGGCTGCGGGGGCGGGCGGTGCTGCATCCGATGGGCTGGGATGCCTTTGGCCTGCCGGCGGAGAACGCCGCGATTGAGCGCGGCGTCGATCCCGGCGCCTGGACCGATCAGAACATCGCCCAGATGCGGCAGCAGCTGCAGCGGCTCGGGCTCTCGATCGACTGGGATCGGGAGCTGGCCACCTGCCATGCCGACTACTACCGCTGGACCCAGTGGCTGTTTCTGCAGTTCCTGGATGCCGGCCTGGCCTACCGCAGTGAGGCCACGGTCAACTGGGACCCGATCGACCAGACGGTCCTGGCCAATGAACAGGTGGATGGCGAGGGGCGCTCCTGGCGCTCCGGCGCCCTGGTGGAAAAGCGCAAGCTGCGCCAGTGGTTCCTGAAGATCACGGCCTACGCCGACCAGCTGCTCGACGACTTGCCGAAACTGGTGGGCTGGCCGGAGCGGGTGCGCACCATGCAGGCCAACTGGATCGGCCGCTCCAGCGGCGCCGAGCTCAGCTTTGAGGTGGTCGATGCCGGCGGTGCCGCCACGGGCCAGCAGATCCAGGTGTTCACCACCCGGCCCGACACGATCTACGGCGTCAGTTATGTGGTGCTGGCCCCCGAGCACCCGCTGGTGGCAAGCCTGACCAGCGCCGAGCAGCAGTTGCCCGTGGCGGCCTTCATTGATCTGGTGGGGCGCCAGAGCGAGCAGGAACGCACCGCCGAAGACAGCCCCAAGCGCGGCATCCCGATCGGTGCCTGGGTCCGCAATCCAGCCAACGGTGCCCTGCTGCCCCTGTGGATCGCCGACTATGTGCTCGCTGAGTACGGCACCGGCGCGGTGATGGGTGTGCCGGCCCATGACCAGCGTGACTTCGTCTTCGCCCGCCAGTACGAACTACCGGTGCAGCAGGTGATCATCCCGGAGGGATCGGATGAACACGCCTATGAGGGCGGCGCCTGGACGACGAAGGGCGTGCTGATTCACTCGGGCCCCTACAACGGGCTCAGTTCCGCTGAGGCCTCTGCGGCGATCATCGCCGCCGCCGAAGCCGGCGGCTGGGGTCGGGGCCGGGTGCAATACCGCCTGCGCGACTGGCTGATCTCCCGCCAGCGCTACTGGGGTTGTCCGATTCCGGTGATCCACTGCGACAGCTGCGGCGTCGTGCCCGTGCCCAGCGAGCAACTGCCGGTGGAGCTGCCCAAGGGCATCGAACTGGCGGCCAAGGGGGGCTCGCCTCTGGCCCAGCTGGAGAGCTGGGTGGCCGTGGCCTGCCCCTGCTGCGGCAAGCCCGCCCGGCGCGAGACCGACACCATGGACACCTTCATGTGTTCCTCCTGGTATTACCTGCGCTACAGCGATCCCCATAACAGTGAACGACCCTTCAGCCGCGAGGCGGTGGATCGCTGGTTGCCGGTGGATCAGTACGTGGGTGGCATCGAGCACGCCATCCTGCATCTGCTCTATTCGCGCTTCTTCACCAAAGTGCTGCGGGATCGCGGCCTGCTGGGCTTCGATGAACCCTTCCATCGCCTGCTGACCCAGGGGATGGTGCAGGGGATCACCTACAAGAATCCCCACAGCGGCAAGTACATCGCACCAGCCGATGTGGCGGACCCCAGTGATCCCCGCGATCCGATCACCGGCGAGGTGCTGGACACCTTCTACGAGAAGATGTCGAAATCGAAGTACAACGGTGTTGATCCCGCCCTGGTGATCGATCGCTATGGCGCCGACACCGCCCGCATGTTCATCCTGTTCAAGGCGCCGCCGGAAAAGGACCTCGAATGGGACGACGCCGATGTCGAGGGTCAGTACCGCTTTCTGCAACGGCTCTGGCGCCTGGTGGAGAGTGCGGCCGAACGGGGCCTGGTGCTCAGCTCAGGCCGTGGCGACGCCCGACCGGAGCCTGCGGCGGGCACTGCCGATCAGGAGCTGCGGCGGGCGGTGCACACCGCGATTACCGCGATCAGCGAAGACCTTGACGGTGACTACCAGTTCAACACCGCCGTCTCCGAGCTGATGAAGCTCAGCAATGCCATGGCCAGCCAGCTGGAGGCCGCCAGTGAGCCTGTGGCCCTGGAAGCCCTGGCCGTGCTGCTGGTGCTGCTGGCGCCGTTCGCCCCCCACCTGGCGGAAGAGCTCTGGCAGCGGCTCGGTGCCAACCCCGACGGCGTCAACAGCGTCCATCGCCAGCGCTGGCCCCAGGCCGATGCCGCCGCCCTGCGGCGCGACACCGTCACGGTGGTGATCCAGGTGAAGGGGAAGATGCGCGGCCAGCTGGAGGTGCCGGCCGATGCCGATGCGGCCAGCCTCGAGCGACTGGCCCTCGCCAGCGAAGTGGCCGCCAAGTGGCTGGAGGGTCAGCCGCCTCGCCGGGTGATCGTGGTCCCCGGCAAGCTGGTCAACCTGGTCCCCTGACCACCTCCAGGCTGCCGGGGTTGCCCCAGTCACCGCTGATCTGATAGCCGCGGGGATTGCCGCCGAGATGGCGCAGGGCCCAGAAGATCGGTTCGGGGCTGGCCAGCTCCAGCTCCCGGGCGATGGCCTCGAGGTTGCGGGGCTGGCCATCGGCCAGCAGCGTTTCCAGCCGGACCTGCAGGGCCAGCACCTCGGAGGCCGCCTTCTTGCCGGCCTCGACGCCAGGCTGGTGATAGGCGTTGACGTTGATCAGTTCGCCGTAGAGCCCGACAGCCCGCTCGAACAGGGCCACCAGGCCGCCGAGGCTGCGGGCGTCAAACCGGCGCACGGTGATGGTGAGGTTCTGACGATCACCCTCGCTGAGGGCCGAGCGGGTGCCCTGCAGGAAGCCACAGAGAAAATCGCCGGGCCGTTCGCCGTTGATGGGACCGATGTCGGCCGGATCGTCGAGGGCTTCGATGAAGGTGACGAAGAAGTTGTCGAGACCATCCCGCAGTTGCTGCACGTAGGCGTGCTGATCGGTGGATCCCTTGTTGCCGTAGACCGCCAGACCTTGATGGACCACCTGGCCGCTGCGATCCTCCTTCTTGCCCAGGGACTCCATCACCAGCTGCTGCAGGTAGCGGCTGAACACCTCCAGCCGGTCCCGGTAGGGCAGCACCACCATGTCGCGCCGGCCCTGGCCAGCGCCGGCGGCAAACCAGGCCGCCGCCAGCAGCGCCGCCGGATTGTGGCGCACCTCGGTGCGGCGGGTGAGCCGGTCCATGGCGGCGGCGCCGTCGAGGAAGGCGTGCAGATCGGCACCGATCAGGGCCGCCGGCAGCAAGCCGACGGCGCTGGTGATGCTGGTGCGTCCGCCGACCCAGTCGAACATGTCGAAACGCCGCAGCCACTGCTCCGCCTGGGCCTGCTTGTCCAGGTGACTGTCCAGCATCGTCACGGCCACCGCCTGGGCGGCCCAGACGCCGCCGGCGGCCTCCAGCCGAGCGCGGGACTGGGCCATGCCCAGATGGGGCTCAGGGGTGCCGCCGGATTTGCTGACCACGACCACCAGCGTCTGGCGCAGGCGCTCGCCGAGGCCGCCGAGAACGACGCTGATGCCCTGAGGGTCAACGTTGTCGATGAAGTGGAACGGCAGGCCGGTGCCCTGCCGCTGCAGGGCCCGCACGATCAGCAGCGGGCCGAGGCCGGAGCCGCCGATGCCGATCCAGAGCACATCGCTGAACGGTTCACCAGCCGGTGAACGGATGTCCCCGGCGAGAACCGCCTGGCCGAAGGAGGCAATGCGCTCCACCTCAAGCCGGATGTGATCGCTGCTGGCCCGATCGGGGGCCAGCTCGGGAGCCCGCAGCCAGTAGTGACCCACCTGGCGCTGCTCGTCGCCATTGGCGATCGCGCCGGCTTCGAGCGCGGCCATCGCCTCGAAGGCCTGCTGAAAACCAGGCTCCAGGCTGTCGAAATCGGGCTGAGACAGGGCCATCCGGCTGACATCGAGCCAGAAGCCGAGGTCTTCGTCGTACCAGAGCAGCTCGGAAAAGCGTGTCCAGAGGCTGGCTGGATCGTGGCCGTCGAACGGCGGAAGCGAGGTCATGGCTCCTTGGACGCCGCACTTGGCCTCGGAACCGTATCCAGTCCGCCTGCGTTCCGGCAAGCGGTTGGCACGCTTCGCGGCAAGGACGCCACCATGTGTGGGCCAGCGCACGGACCGATCCCGCCGCGACGGCCCGATCCGGGGGAGATCCTTAAATCTTCAACGAACCATTTCGATTAACCTGCCTCGATGGGCAGTCCTGATACCAAGGCCAACATGTCGAGACTGCGCCTTGGCCTGATCGGCTGCGGCCTGGCCCTGGCGATGCTGCCGGCCCAGCTGCAGCGCTGGTCGCTGGCCCAGCGGCCAGTGTTCTTCAGCGATCCGGCCTTGATCGGCAGCCTGGCCAGCAACGGCGCCGACCCCAAAGGCCTGATCAACGAGGGCCAGCGGCCCGATCCCCTGGCTTTCTCCGAGGCTGAACTGCGCGATCTGAACCGACGCTTCGGTGTTCACGGACCCCAGCCGAAGCTGGCCCAGCTGTTCACCGAGGGGCTCGATCAACTGCAGCCGCTGCGCGTTCACACCCTCTCGCGGATCGAGGAACTGCAGCCGATCATCCTGTCGGAATCCCGCCGCCAGCACATCAATCCGATGCTGGTGGCCGCCGTGCTGTTCGATGAGCTGCAGCATGCCAAACCGGGCGAAGACGCTCCGCTGGTGGCGGAATCCGGCCTGTTCCACACCCACGGGCCCGCCCAGCTCGGCATCGGCGAAATGCAGAAGCAGGGTTTGCTGAGTCCGAACCCCACCCCTGAGCAGATCAATGAGGCGCGTCTGCACCTGCTGGACCCGGATCGCAATGTGCAGGTGTTGGTGGGCGAGTTCGCCCGGCTGAGCACGGCGCTCTCCCTGCCCCGGAATCATCTGCTGATGGCCAGTGACTCGCCCCGCGATGCCAAGGCCCTGGCCACCTTGGCCTATCTGCACAACGGCAAGCTCGACTACCCCGGCCGGATCCTGCGCTACATGCAGGATCCGGAGCTGCATGGCGTGATCTACGGCAGCCGCACCTCCCCCTCCAGCCAGTTGATCTAGGCGGCCGGTCCGAGAGCGTTGCTCAGGCCTGGACAGCCAGCGGAGCCGCAGCTGCTCAGCATTCGACCCCCAGGGCCACCAGGCGCTGCTCCAGCTCGTTCCAGTCGAAGCTGCGGGGGTCGGAGCGCTCACCGCCCAGGTCGACATGGCGATGGGTGGTGATGTTGGCGGCAGGAATCCGGAAGCGCCGCATCCAGTCGGCCAGCACCAGGGCCGCGGCGTCGTACTGGGCCTGGGTGTAGCCGCTATGACCATCGGCCTGATTTTCGCCGTCGATCGGCGTTTCCAGGCTCAGATGCAGGGCGAAGTTGTTGATCGAGCCGCCCACTTTGGGGTTGGTGATCACCCAGACGCCATTGAACGCTGAATAGCCGGCACCGAAGGCCCGCTTGACCGGATCGACCACCTGGATGATCTGTCCCTGCTGACCGATCAGGGTGTGATAGCTGACCTGGTCATCGTCGTTGGCATGGGGGGTGATGAAGGTGTTGATGGCTGAATCGAGGCCATAGACGGTTTCATGCAGCACGATCACCCGGGGGGTGGGATCAATGCGATTGCCGAAGACATCGCGCCGGAAGCGATCGCCGTAATTGCTGGGATCCGTGGGAATCCGCCGGATCTGCTGCGCCAGGGTGTCGCGTTCCTGCCAGAGACGCTGCTGCAGCTGGGTATCGACGGATCGACAGGCCTGGACCAGCGGCGAGGTCCAGTGCAGGGGGGCCGGCGGTTTCGGCGCCAGACGGGGGACCTGCCGGGTTGCGGGCGACAGACGCACCTCCTCGAGCAGATCGAGCAGGGAGCTGCTGCCGCCATTGGCGTTGGCGTTGGCGTTGGCCAGCAGATCACGGGCGAACCAGGCCAGGCCGCCGAGGGTGAGCAGGGAAGCCCCTGCCACGGAGCTGAGCAGGGTGCGAGTGCGCGGATTCATGGTTGCAAGCGGGCCCAGCGACTGCGCCTGGCGCCGCACGCGGGCGCCGCTTCAGGGTCAACCTGCAGGCTGTAGCGCTGGGGCCTGGGCGGCGCGGCCTGCAGCTCGTGCTCCTTGATCAGCTGCTGGCGGGCGATCAGCAGCCGCAGCAGCGGCGGTTCAGAGCCCCCCAGCCTGATGACGGCTGGCCAGGCCTCGACGCGGCTGAGGCGCTGGCCATTGACAGCGATCAACTCGTCCCCCACCTCCAGGCCCGCCAACTGGGCCGGACTGTGGCGCTCCACCCGCCGCAGCCGCAGGCTGCGATCCTCGGCCGGCTCCAGTTGCAGGCCCGTGAACCAGCCATCACCAGGTTCAGCCACAACACGCAATCCCAGATCCGCCAGATAGGCCTCAATGGGGGGATCTTCGGTGCTGTTGAGCCACAGCGGTAGAAGGGTGGACAGATCGGGCGCAGGGCCGGCGAAGGCACGGATCAGATCCTGCTCGCTGTAGCCGCGTCTCTGGCGACCCAACGTGGACCAGAGCTGCTGAAGAACGGCCCCCAGCCAGGAACCATGGCGCCGCAGATGCAGATCCAGCACCAGCGCCAGCACCGCACCTTTGAGGTAATAACTGATCTGGTTATCGCCGGAATGGGCATCCTGGCGATAGAGCTTCACCCAGGCTTCTTCACTGCTCTGGCGCAGACTCTGGATGCGGCGGCCCGGGGTCAGCAGATAGCGGCTGAGATCGCCGCCGAGATCCTCCAGCAACTCCGCTTCGCTGCCCAGTCCGGCCGCCAGGGGCAGGAACTGATCCACATAGCTGGTGACACCTTCAGCAAACCAGAGCGTCGGGATCACGCTGGGCCGGTCGTAGTCGATCGGGCTGAGCTGGGCGGGTCGCAGCCGCCGCACATTCCATTGATGCAGGTATTCGTGGGCCACCAGCTGCAGCAGCTTGCGGCGCCCCTCGGGCCGGGCCAGGGCCTGACGGCCGTAGAGCAGCACGGTGCTGTCGAGATGCTCCAGGCCGCCGTAGCCCTGATCGATCAGATGCAGGATGAACAGATAGGACGGTGCCGCCGGTGCCGCTTCGCCGATCAGCCGGCAACAGGCCAGGCAGACCGCGGCGACATCGGCCAGCCAGCGCTCGTCCTGCGCTGGCAGATCGTCGCCACAGGTGACCCAGCGATGGGCCACGCCGGCCACGCTGAAATCGTGGCAGGGGTGGGGGCCGGCCTCCACCGGGCTGTCGATCAGCTGGTCGTAGTCGCGGGCCAGCCAGCCGCCGGCGGGGCTGCTCGGCAGAGGCACGAACGGCTGCCAGCCCAGGGGCAGCAGCAGCTCCAACCGGTGCGGCGACCAGCGTTCCCCCTCCACCTGCAGCACCACTGCCGCCAGGGCCAGAAAGCCGTGATCCGTGCTGAGATGGCAGGTGCGCACCGTGAGTTCGGTGGCCAGGATCGCGTAGCGGATCGTGATCGGTTCAGCGGGAGCTGCCGCTCCACCCAGCACCCGCCACTGGGACGGCGTCAGCCGTTCGAGGGCCAGCTCGCGGCTGCCCTCGAACACCTGCAACCGCTCGAGCTGGCGAACGTAGTCGCGCATCAGATAGGAGCCCGGCGTCCAGCCCGGCAGGCTCAGCAGCCAGGAGCCGGATCGCGGTGCCAGGGTGATCTGCACCTCCAGCAGCTGGCTGCTGGGGTTGGAGAGATCGAGACGGACCTCAGGCACCGAATTCGATCAACGCGTGGTGTTGGGCGGCATCCCGCAGGGCCGATCGGGCGGCATAGGCCCGGGTGAGCTGGCCGAGCAGCAGCTGCAGATCCCGGTGGCGACTGAGGCGCTGCAGATCTCCGACCAGCGCCAGGGAGCCATCGTCACTGCGGCTCCAACCGATGCTGGTGCCATCGGCCAGCCGCACCAGCACCAACACCGGCAGCGCTTCACCGGCAAAGCCTTCGATCACGCCATCGCGCTCGGGGCTGAGCCCGAAGCTGCGCAGCGTGTCGCCGAGGCAGGCGACATCGCGAAGGACGGTAGGCAGGATGGAGAGATGGGACAAGGCACCAATGCCCGCGAACACAGACCCTAGCGATGCCGATCCGTCCGTCCAGTGGCCGTTGCCACAGCCCTGGCCCCGGCATGGACTCCAGCGGCTGGCGGTGATGGCCTCCGGAACCGGCAGCAACTTCGAAGCCCTGGTCGCTGCCTGCCGCCGCCGGACACTGCAGGCCGAGGTGGTGCTGCTGGTGGTCAACAACCCGGGCTGCGGCGCCCAGGAGCGGGCCGCGCGGCTCGGGGTGCCCTGCCAGCTGATCAACCATCGCGATCACCCCAGCCGCGAAAGCCTCGATGGCGCCCTGATCGCTGCCCTCCAGCAGGCCCGGGTGGATCTGGTCGTGATGGCCGGCTGGATGCGCATCGTCACGCCGCTGCTGGTTGAGGCCTACCCGGACCGGCTGATCAACATCCATCCCTCGCTGCTGCCGAGCTTCCGCGGCCTCGATGCGGTCGGGCAGGCCCTGGCGGCCGGCGTGCAGCTGAGCGGCTGCAGCGCCCATCTGGTGCGAGCGGAAGTCGATGCGGGGCCGGTGCTGGTGCAGGCCGCCGTGCCCGTGCTGGCCGGTGATGACCACACCAGCCTGGCGGCCCGGATTCAGCGCCAGGAGCACCGCATCCTGCCGTTGGCCGTGGCCCTGGCGGCGGCCCGACTGGCGAGCTGAGCGGCAGCGCCGCCGCCTCCACTGCTGCCGGCGCTCAGGGATAGAACGGGGCCAGGGGCAGGCCCGTGCTGGCCTCGAGGCCGGCCATCAGATTGAGGCACTGCACCCCCTGACCCGCCTGACCCTTGATCAGGTTGTCGATGGCGCTCATCACGATCAACTGGCCGGTGCGCTTGTCCACCTGCACCGACAGCAAAGCGCGGTTGGTCTGGCGCACCCACTTGGTGGAGGGGTAGATGCCGACCGGCAACACCTCGACGCAGGCGCTGTTGCGATAGGCGGCGCCGAGCAGCACCGTGCAGTCCTCGGCCGTCAGCCCCGGATCGCGCAGGCGGGCGTAGACCGTGGCCAGCAGGCCGCGCACCATCGGCATCAGGTGGGGCGTGAACTGCACCTGGACGCCATGACCGGCCACCTGGCCGGCCAGCTGCTCGATTTCGCTGGTGTGGCGATGGCCCACCACCCCATAGGGCGCGACGGCTTCGGCCGCTTCCGCCAGCAACAGATTCTCCTTGGCGGCGCGACCGCCGCCGGAAGTGCCGGTCTTGGCATCGATGACGATGCCGCCGGTTTCGATCAGTCCCTGCTTGAGGAAAGGCAGCAGGGCCAGCAGGCTGGCGGTGGGGAAGCAGCCCGGAGCCGCCACCAGGCGGGCCGCGGCGATGCGCTCGGCTGACTGCCACTCCACCAGGCCGTAGACGGCCTCTTCACAGAGGGCGCTGTCGTTGCGGGGGAACTGGCGGGCTTCGGCCCCATAGACCTCGCTCCACTGGGCCAGGGAGCTGTAGCGGTAGTCGGCGGAGAGATCCACCACCCGCACGCCCCGCTCCAGCAACGGGGGAACCAGCTGGGAGGCCAGGCCATTCGGCAGGCTCAGCACCGCCAGATCTGCCGCCGCCGCAATCGCATCGGGATCCGGGCTGTGGACCACCAGGTCCCGGGGCAAGGGCAGAAACGGCACCAGCTCACTCCAGCGCTTGCCGCTGCTGCGTTCACCGCCCAGAAAGGCGATCTCCAATTCGGGGTGGCCCAGCAGCAATCGCAGCGTCTGCAGACCGCCGTAACCACTGGCACCGATCACGGCGACGCGTTTGCCTGACATGCTGGGGCGAAAGGAGCGCCGAAGCGCGGGGACGGCTGATCGTACCGGTCCCGATCACGGTTCTGGCGTCTCCTGTCACGGCGCTCCGCAGCCTTCCCTCCCCCCTTGAACGTCCGTCCCGACAGCAGCATCAACACCGCGGCCACGATGACCGACCCGACAGCGGTCGACGCCGCCCCGGATCGCCAGCAGCCCTTCGAGTTCGATGCCATCGCCGACAGCCTGGCGGCGATCCGCAACGGCGAATCGATCGTGGTGGTGGATGACGAAAACCGTGAGAACGAAGGCGATCTGATCTGTGCGGCCCAGTTCGCCACCCCCCAGCAGATCAACTTCATGGCCACCGAGGCGCGGGGGCTGATCTGCCTGGCCATGGAGGGCGAACGGCTCGATGCCCTCGATCTGCCGCTGATGGTGGATCGCAACACCGACAGCAACCAGACCGCCTTCACCGTCAGCGTCGATGCCGGCCCGGAAAGCGGTGTCGGCACCGGCATCTCAGCCGACGACCGGGCCCGCACGATCCAGGTGGCGATCCACCCGGAGACCCGGCCCCGCGATCTGCGCCGCCCCGGTCACATCTTTCCGCTGCGGGCCCGGGAAGGCGGGGTGCTGAAGCGAGCGGGCCACACCGAGGCGGCGATCGACCTGGCCCGCCTGGCGGGCCTGTATCCGGCCGGCGTGATCTGTGAGATCCAGAACGCCGATGGCTCGATGGCGCGCCTGCCCCAGCTGGTGGCCTATGCCCGCCGCCATGGCCTGCGCCTGATCTCGATCGCCGATCTGATCCGCTACCGCCTCGACACCGAACGCTTCGTGCGGCGCCAGGCGGAAGCCACCATGCCCAGCGCCTTCGGCTCCTTCCGGGCGATCGGCTATCGCAACGAACTCGATGGCAGCGAGCATGTGGCGATCGTCAAGGGCCATCCCGAGCAAGCCAGCGGGGCGGTGCTGGTGCGGGTGCATTCGGAATGCCTCACCGGCGATGCCTTCGGTTCGCTGCGCTGTGACTGCCGGCCCCAGCTGGAGGCGGCCCTGAGCATGATCGAGGAGGCGGGCGAAGGGGTCGTCGTCTACCTGCGCCAGGAAGGGCGGGGCATCGGCCTGATCAACAAACTCAAGGCCTACGCCCTCCAGGATGGCGGCCTGGACACGGTCGAGGCGAATGAACGTCTCGGTTTTGCCGCCGACCTGCGTAATTACGGCGTCGGTGCCCAGATTCTCAGCGACCTGGGCGTGCAGCGGCTGCGGCTGATCACCAACAACCCCCGCAAGATCGCTGGCCTCGGCGGCTATGGGCTGCAGGTGGAAGACCGGGTACCGCTGGTGATGGATCCCGGCCTGCACAACGCCGCCTATCTCCAGGTGAAACGCACCAAGCTCGGCCATCTGCTGGATGTCGAAGCCCATGGCCTGACGGCGGTACTGGCCTGGCGCGGGCTGGCGGACCCCGATCAGCGCGCCGCCGCTCTGGCGAGCCTGCAGCACTGGGCCGAGCAACAGGAGCTGCTGCTCGAGTTTGAGCAGGATCCGCGCTTGCTGGCCCTGCTGGATCAACCGGAGCTGGCGCTGTTGCTGGGTTCAACCCAGGGGCAACAGCTGACAGCCGAAGTGCTGGCGGCCGGCGTCCAACATCTGGCCAACCAGCCCTACACAGAAGCGGTCTCGCTGCTGCTGGCGCCGGATCGGCGGCGGGTGGCCCATCCCAGCGCCAGCCTGGAGGCTGACCTCCGCCCGCTCGCCGATCTGATGCTGTCCCCCGATCGCTCCTGCCCCAGGCTGGCGGCCCAGAGCGGGGCGTTCATCGTCTGGCGCTGAATGCCGCCCCAGAGGGCGAAGCCCTTGAGATCCTGGAGCTGACGGGCGAGCGGAACGCGCTAGCCGCACAGGGCCGACAGGGCATCAAGCACATCGCACAGAGACAATATTGATACAGGCTGCAAATGGAAATCAGGCAAGAAAATGGCGCCAAGCATTCAGCTCAAACAACCAAAGATCTGCCGTCAGGAGATTGGCGGACCAGCCATCAGCAGCCATTCTTGGCTAAGCAAAAAATCATAAAAAATATCAAAATGAGTTTCAGAGCATAACAGATTTAAAGCATGCTACAATGGCTAAATTGGCAGCATATTCTTGAGAGCTAGCCAGCCATAAGTCCAGCCTGAAGGCCATCCGAAATCCTTAACGACGGCAGAGCTTTAATATCCAAGAGCTCACGGTAAAGAAGATAATGCTCACCACAGATATGAACAAGACGATCGAGCTGAGGCAAGTCACCACTCAAAAACAGCAACGATATCTCAGAACTAGTAAGAACAGAAGGAGCCAATATCTGTGCCGCAGTAAGATTAAGCAATAGCATCAGGGAACGACGAGATTGATCGCAGGCAACCTGCAGCATGAACTCGGTATCTATCTTTTGAACTGGTGCAGGAAGACTAGCCGAGGAATAATCATTAAGCCGAACGGGATCAAAGCTAAAATGCTTAGAAAGAGGTTCATCCTCACCAGGGATTACGAGGTAAGCATGGCTCCAGCTGCAGGGCTTAACAAAAGCCTGTGCCACGCAAAAAACCAAGACTGGTGCGCTTAAAGTTGATATAGCAAAGCTGTAACAACGATGTTGGTGACCAATACGAAGTTTACTTCGAGCCGGACGTTCCACGCTTGAACACGAGATTGAGGACGTCAAGACACAAAAGCATGCGAGAGGCCGTTGCCAAGATCGTCAAGGATGCGCATCAGTGCGTATCCTCATCGTATCGCTTCAGGTCCGCTGCTATGTGAGACAATTTGTTTTTAAGACCGTTGGACCATAGGCGCTCTCACAGAGCTAGGCGAGGCCGACATCCTCAGGAAGGATGGGCGAAGAGTCTCCCTGGAGGGAGTGCTGACAGGTGCTGCGTTCGGAGTCGTCTTCCTCTATCTGCTGGATGCTGGGCAGCAAGCATTTGCTGGTCAGCGCAGACCCGGAGGGCCGGTTGGCGGACCGACCGATGATGGATTGGGTCAATTCCGTACCTCGATCGGCAAGATTCGAATCGCTCCCCTGGGAGACGTGGAGATCGGTGAAGCCAATGTCCAACCCAGGGGAGGTAGCAACGGAGGGGAGGCCATGCCGCCACTCCCGAAGGCTGGCGAAGGGTTGCCTTCACGACAAGTGGTTGGTCCGACCAACGATGTCGATCAATCGCTTCCATATCAAGGGTTCTCGGGCTCGGATTTCTTTGGCGGCGGCGGTGGTGGCGGAGGTGGCGGCGGAGGCGGCGGTGGAAGCGGTGGAGGCGGCGGAGGTGGCACAGGAGGTGGAGATGGCCAATCAGGCTCTGACTCAGTAGTTCCGGAAACTCCTCCTGTTGTCACTCCAGTTGTCGGTCCAGGTGAGAACAAGAACTTGCCGCAATTGGTCTTGGTCCTTGCCAGAACAACGTCTCAGAGCAGCAGTCGGAGCGTTGACGGAAAAACAATTAGTGAAAGCTTTATCAACCAGTTTGGTATTAAGGACAGTAATGTGGATATGGCATCCCGGCCAATCCCAGGCTTGGAGGTCCGAAGCGATCTCTTCCTGCCAGGGTCCGCTTATTCAAGGCTTTCAGATGCCGACCTGAAGGTCATCTCACGGGATGTCGGGCTAGCAAACAGTAGGATTTTGAATGGTGGCGCCAACGACATTGTCGTCATCGGCGTACAGGATCTTTTCTCGCTGATGCTGGCAACGCCAACAGCAGGAATGGCCAACATCAACACCCAAAGCGTGGGCGTTGATGGTAGTGGCATCAATCTCGGCGGCGGCACAAATGTTCTGGATCTCCAGGCTCTTCAACGCTTAAGTTTTACGGCTCTCGGACAAACAAATCGAGCACAACTGACGTTTAACCTGCTGACCGAAGGAATCAAGGATAGCTTGGTTAGCATGGGGGCAGGGAGCGACACGATGCTAGTCAACAGTGGCTGGTATGGAGGAGAAATACCGCAGGATATCCCCCTTCTACTCAACCAATCCAATCAGGGCATCAGTCTTGATCTCAGCCAGCTCAATATCAATAACGGCAATCTTGGCAATTCTCCCATCTCATTGAATGCATTGGCATTAGGGCTGGACAATACATCCGTAAATCTAGGCGATGGCAACAACTACATGGCAATCAATACAGCAATATCTGAAGATTTAGGCGCAGACCTGGGCATACTCGGTAGCAGCCCAAACTCAGGCTACAGACTTGATCGCATAGGGATGCGAGATAGTCAGATCACGATGGGCAGCGGCAATGATACCCTGATCGTCAATGGAAGAGTGGTTGATTCCACAATCAATTTAGGCGGAGGCAACAATCAAATATTTTTGGAGACACCGCTTGAAGGTACCAGCAAAATTGAAGGTAGTGGCAAAAATCGGATTACTGTAAGTAACTTGGTAGGATCAGCCGTTGTCGGTGGAAGTGGCGACGATACGCTGACACTCACACGAACCGATGAATTTGGTTCATTCGAAGGTGGTGGTGGCAACAATACAATCAAAGGCCCATCAGATGGTGGCGTTAGCAGCCGAGACGTGATCACCATTAATGGCGAAGATCAAGGTTTTTTTAATGCAATCCGCCTCAATAACGTAGGCAATATCGATACTGGTACCGGCAATGACGTTGTCATTATGAATTTCGGTGCTTCCCTTACTGGCCAACTGCTGGGTGGTGCTGGGCTTGATCGCCTCGAATTTAACAACTGGTCGTTGCCGGTTTCGGTGGATCTGGATCGTGGAAGTGTGAGCGCGATCGACAAGGGGCGTAGCGGTGCTCTGGTTGGCTTTGAGCAGGTCATGGGTGGGAATGGTAATGATACGTTGATCAGTTCCGGTGCTTTCAATGGCATTGATGGAGGGCTGGGAGACGATGTGATGTACCTGCGCTGGAGCCCATGGCTGTCAGCACCTGAGGAGGGATTGCAAGTTGCTGGAGGGGGGGGGAAAGATCTGTTCGTCTTCAGCGGCCTGGACACCCCAACTCCATTGAGTTGGGATGGCAAGAGCGGACTGCCCACGCTTGCGGATCTCGACTTGACCTATGACAACACACAAGGAATCGGCCTTACGGATCGAATCGGAATTGTGCAAAATATCAACAATGCAGATGGCTCACAAAGCCAGATTTTCCAAGAATTAACACCTACGGATGGCAAGGGGATTGGCAATGCAAAACTACTGCCAATAGCACCGCTGGAGCAACTTCTGACTGGAATGAGTGATAACACCAAACAGTTGGCAATCAGTTACGATCCCCTTTCACCAAAAGGCGCCGAGCTGATTCTGCTCGGATCCAACGGCAAAGGAACATTTGAGAATGTGGCCCATATTGGTGGCACGAGTTTTAATGGAACCATGCTCTCATAATAGATCAAGCTATCTATAAAAATACAAACGTCGATCACAGCCTTAACGGATAGATCGGGCACTATCAATGAAACTGGTGAAGCGATCGCTCACCAAACTGATTGCCGGCCTGGAACCGACCTGAACGAGCGCAGTAATCGACATGCCAGCACGGAGCTGGTAATCTGTTCCATAATGACTGAGCACAGACTTATTGAGCCTGACTGCACCTTTGAAGTACTGTTGCGGATTAGTATTATCGGGCTGATAAATATCGTCACTGATACTTAGGAGAACGCCTTTGAGAGATCCATACTCGGTGAAGGGAAAGGAATTGACTCGAACCTCAACAGGCATTCCGACCTTGAGCCAGCCAATATCCTTATCAGAAATACGTATTTCAGCTGTGAGTTGCGATTTGGGCACAATTTTTAAAATGGGCCTGGTAGAAACCGCCATTTCACCGACACGGGCATTCAAGTCAAAGATCACGCCAGAGCTAGGGGCCCTGACATGGCCAAGACGAAGACGCTCCTCTAAATCTTTGACACGATTATTAGCGTCAATTAAGTTCTGCCGTGCGTTGTCGTAATTTGCGTATAGTTGCTTGGCATCGGCGACGTTGATGTGATTATACTTATATTTACCCTCCAGTTCTCGCCTACGGGCGGAGACAACCTCTAGCTCTGCTCTTTTCACAGTACTGCGCATCTCAGACAAGCGCTCATGTTGCCGATCAACTTCAAGTTTAGAGATTGCACCTTGAAGGAGCAAATTATCCATTCTTGCAGTGACATTAGTTTCAATCACCAAGCGCTTCTTCATGCCGAGGAAATCTTCCTCAGCTTGTTGTCTATTGATACGAATCCGGTTGTTCTCTTCTTCAGCTGAGAGAGACTGAAGGGCAACCTCAGTTTTCTCAACATTGAGCTGCTTCTCAGTTTCTTGGAGCCCATCCATTGGAGTTGGCAAGCCCAACTGTTGGGCAGTGAGCTGGAGTCGTTTACGCCAGAGGCCCTGCTGAATCCGTAGACCCTGCAGCTGGTCCAATAAGGGTTTATCCCGCAGCACCACCAACAGATCACCGGCCTTGACTTTCTGGCCCTCTTTCACCAACACCTGAGAAAACAGAGTATTAAAAGGGGTCATGACCTCGGAGACCCCACCCTTGGGCCGCAATTGACCCATCGTCGTAATCGAACTGTCCAGCTTGGCACTGAAGCCATAGACGATACTGAAGGCGGTCAAACCAATCAGGCTCCAGACAACGGCACGGCTCCAGCCACGGGTACTGCGAGGCAGAGTCGTACGGCGCCTGCGATAGCCGCGCGGCCTCTGCTCCTCAGCAGGGGGCTGGTTGGTCGGGGGGGGAGGGCTACCAGGATTGAGAGGATCAACCTCTACGAGATCAGACTCAAAGCCGGGGAGGGTCGCCGCTGCAATCGGTGTAGGAGGTTGGGAGCTCCGGAAGGGATTGCGAATGAGATTGCGCCGTGAAGAACGCGATGATCCCGATGATCCAGAAGTCATGAGTTCTCCACTACGATGGCACGAAGCTCACGGGTAATCCAATCTTTGCAGGTCTCATAACCTTTCGAAGGGATAGCCACCAGGTTATACAGGAGAAGAAGAAGAGGACGAAGAAGAAGACTTGCCTTGCTGACGGAAAAGCACATAATATGGACCACGCGCAGACATCAACTCCTGGTGAGTACCAGCTTCTAGTACAGTACCATTTCCCATGCACACAATCATATCGGCGTTAATAATTGATGAGAGGCGATGGGTGATGAATAGGACGGTGCAACCCTTGAGTCTTGTCATTAAATTTTCACTAACGACTCGCTCTGTCTGGTAGTCAAGTGCGGAAGTTGCTTCATCCATAATCAACATCCGTGGTTTTTGCAAAATGGTGCGTGCAATTGCAATTCGTTGACGTTGCCCGCCCGACAGGCCACCACCGCGTTCACCAACCTCGGTGGAGTAGCCAGCAGATAGGTCCATAATAAAATCGTGAGCACAAGCAATTTTGGATGCTTCAATAATCTCTTCAGGACTAGCATCTGGGTTGGTTAAAGTAATATTTTCCTCGACTGACCCATCAAACAGAATGGTTTCCTGAGGCACAATGCCAATCTGCCGTCGCAAGGAATAGAGTTCAACCTTGGCGATATCAATCGAATCAACCAGCACGCATCCCCCTTCGGGCTGGTAAAGCCTGGCCAGAAGCTTGGTCAAGGTACTTTTGCCAGAGCCACTGGTGCCGACGACTGCAACAAACTTGCCCCTTGGAATGTCTAGATTAACACCTTTCAACAGGAGTGGAGAGGATGGCTTGTAACGAAATAGGATATTCTGGAAGGAGATGGTACCTTCGATCGGTGGCATGATGATCCGATTGGCATTATCGGGTGGTGCCTCCTGGGGATGGTCGATGACATCACTGAGTCTCTCCAAGGACAAGGCTACTTCTTGTACTGACTGCCAAATAGTTGTCATCCGCAGAATTGGACCTGTCACGTAACCGGCGATCATGCGGAAGGCAATAAGCTCGCCTAAGGAAAGCTTTCCTTCAAGCACGAATGAAGCTCCAGCCCAGATCAGAAGAAGGCTGGAAAGTTTATTGAGAAAGTCACCCGTCGTGTTGGCAACGGTACTGATAATCGTATTATCAAACCCTTCGGCAATGAAGTCAGTATAAAGATCTTGCCATTTCCAGCGACTCCGCAATTCAATATTCTGAGCCTTCACAGTAATCATGCTGCTCAGCACCTCAATCAAGTGACTTTGCGTCTTGCCGTTGGCGATGGCACGGGTTTGCATCTTTTTACGTACGATCGGAGAAACACCAAGAGTGAGTGCAACCAAGACAGGCACGACACTGAGGGTCAGCAAGGTGAGTTCCCAGCTGTACATGATCATGACGACGATATAAATCAGTGAAAATACGGCGTCAAGAATTGTCGTGAGTGCTGTACCTGTGAGGAAACCGCGTACCTTTTCGAGCTCAGCGATCCTGCTGCTGGTCTCACCAACAGATCGTCGATCAAAATAACTCAGAGGCAAGCGAAGGAGGTGGTCAATGATCTCCGTACCCAGCGACAAGTCAATACGATTGGTCGTGTCGATAAACAGGAATGTACGCAAACATAAAAGCAACCCCTCAAACACCGCAAAGACCACCAGCAGCAAGCCAAGAACTCCCAGCGATTCTCGGTTAGATTGGATAATGACTTTATCAATCACCTGCTGGATCAAGAGCGGGTTGACCAAGCCAAAAAGCTGGACAAAAAAGCTGGCGAGAAGCACTTCAGTCAGAACAACTTTATGTTTGACAATCGAAGGCAAGAACCAACTAAAACCAAATTTTCGCTGGGGTGTCAGCTCATTGACCTTGACGGTTAGAACTTCACCCTCTTCTCCCCACTGCTCACGGAAATCATCTAATGTGAGCTCTTGATTGCCAACTGCTGGGATCCCAATAACAACAGACTTCCGACTAGTACGGTAAATAACTGCGAAGCCATTGCCCCACTTCACGATTAATGGTGAATCCAGCTGGTTCAAGGATGAAGTCTGTACTTCCAATAACTGAGTTTGGAGCCCCAGGGATTCGGCTACAGCACCTGCTAAAGCGAGGGATGCCTCGCCATGACGCCGAACCTGGTCGGAAAAAACGCGGCGCAAAAGTTCACGCCGATAGGGAAGTCGGAGATGCTCACTGAGCATCCGGAAAGCAGAAACCGGGGAATCAAGAGGACCTACACCCTTGAACCAGGGATAACTACGAGCAGTACGTTTCTCATCGGCTTCAGGTTCTTCCTGGTCCTGGTCTGAAAGATCAGGAGCAATCGGGATCTCGTCTGTAATCTCCAGTTTTCGTCGCTGTTCCTCCCATCGATCGACCAATAGTTCACGGCTGGTGATGCCTTCTGAACCTGTGGCAGGCGGATCAAGCAGCAGGGAAAGACCGGCCCGATCAATTCCTAAGACTCTGATCGGTTCCTCACGTTCCGGTCGCCTGTCAGGGGGCAGCACTGAACCAAGCGGCATGGAGCCCGTGGAAGTCAGCCAGAGACGATCGCTGGGAAACTCGGTGGCCATGATCTGGGCCGGCGTCATCGAGACAACCCGAGTGCCATCGGCGAGTTGGACGGCCGCCTCCAGCACCTCTCGGCTTAAAACGCGTGGATATTCCTGCAGGTGGGCATCGAGCACCGCAAACAACTCGGCAGGCGCCACACTTCCCTGGACACGATCAGCCAACGGTTGGTGGAGAGCCATGGCCTCCCTGAGGGCCACATGGGGCAAGGCCAGTACCACCAGATCTGAGGAGGCCAGCAGAATTTCATAGTTCTTGCCACAACTGAGAACAGTCCAGCCCATGACCGCTCCGGTCTGGAGTAGCTGGAGCGTTGCAACTCCCTTAGCGAAGCGTTGGGCCATCACAACGGAGCGAACCGTTCCCTGCAGCAAGAAAAAAACCTGCGGGGGTGCCTGATCCAAGCGACTGATTGGCTGACCGAGGGTGAATCTCAGCAACTGGCCCTGAACAGCCAAGGTTTGAAGCAACTGATCCGGCTGGTCAGCCAGAAACGGGAACGATCTCAGCAGGTCAAGAATCTGATTCGCATCGGCCATGGCTACAGGGCCTGTGGCAAGGCAAGCGGTTGTCCTGAGCCTGGCATCTCTGGCTCCGCTGAGGGTTCGATGGCAGCGGGATCCAAGAGCGTGGGATAAACGGAAGCGAGCAAGGCATCAAGACTTTGATCCACCTCTTGTTGAAGGAGCTCCTGCAGCAATTGGATCCTGGTGGCGTCGTTGAGGCTGGCCGGTTGACGGTGTTCCATGCGGACCAGCAGCACCCATTGATCCACACGGAACGGGGCATGCACCTCGCCAACCTTAAGAGACTCGAGTACGGCACGAATCGTGGGATGGGGCTGGGAAATAACCATGGGGCCAACGAGGCCATGGGTGAATCGTTCCTCCCCAAGCGAATGGGTTTTCGCCAGTTCGTGAAAGTTCACGTGATCATCAATTAAACGCAGGTATAGTTCTTCAGCTGCGCCTTGATTCTTCAGTCGTATCAAGCCATAGACGACTTGCTCAAGTTCCTTGCGCCGTTCGAGAAAATAGGGTTCCAGTTGATCACGGTAGCGCTCCTCCATCAACTTCTGGAGCCTTACCTGGTCCCAGCGTTGACCCATGGGAGCCTGAATGGCTTCGGGAAGAAGGCTGATCCAGTCTCCTGCCAGGCTAGCTGGAGGCTCTGTACCCACCCCCTCCCAGAGGCGAGTGATGATCACAGGCTGCTCTTCTGCTGAGAACGTGACAGTCTGACGTAAATGGTTGAGCAATAGCTCCTGGGAAATCGACCGAAGAATACCTTGCTGCAACAAAAGCTCAGGCAGTGGCTTTTGGGCCAGGACCTCCAATTGCTCGCGTAGTCCAGATTCCAGATCGCTGAAAGAAAACATCAGGCACTGGCATTACCAGAAGAACTCTGGGCCTTGCTGAGCTGATCTGACAAGGCTTCAGCACGGACCCGTGAATCGCCAGCCACGGTGAGTACCAAGTTATTGAGGCCAATGCTGCTGTTACTGATGTCGGAGGTGGCTTGTCCCAAGACGGAAACAGACGAAGAAACAGACTTTTGATTGGCTAAAACAGCGATCTCTGCGTTGTCAGAGAGGTTGAACACGATCGCCGAAGCCTTGTCACTCAGGATGCCAGAGGTGGTTGTAGCTGCGTAAGAGGTGGCGTTACCGGAGACCGTAATGGCCTGCAAGCTCTCTTGACTGATGGCGCTGCCAGCAATCCGGCCCATGGAGGAACCTATGGTGACAGAGGTATCGCGGATACCGCTGATATCGGCAGTCAGAGCACCATTGGTGTTGACAAGGCTGGTCGTGCTGTTACCTGCAGTGGCGATGGAGCGTAAATCGAGATTGGCCGAGCTGAGGCCGGTGATGGCGGAGGTGTTGCCTCCCCCTTGGCTGATGGTGCTGAAGCTGAGTCCAAGCCCATCCACACTACCAAGGATGCCGGTTCCCTCGAGGCCTGTCTGGGCGGTGGCATTGCCGACAGCCGCACTGAAGGCTTCGACCAGCAACGGAGAAGCAGCGGATCCGATGCCAGCCGTGCCACTGAGGTTGCCCTGCTGCCCCATCGAAATGGTGATGTCGCTGCTCAAAGATTCGAGGCCCGTGGCCTTGAGATCGGCCAGGGCGTCGCTGTTGCCTTGAACCGTCGAGGCCGTGCTGCGACCGGCCAGGGTGGCCGTGGCCTGCACGTCGCCGACGCCGCCGATGGTGATGTCGTTGGCCGCATTGCTGGCCGTCAGGCCACGGGCGGTGATGGTGAGATCGGCAAGAGAATTGTCGATCAGGGCATTGTTGCCGGTGGTGGCGGCATCCGCCACGCCAGTGATGCTCGCATCCGCCTTGACCGTGCCAGCACTTCCGGCGGTGATGGCCGTATCCGAGATGCCTTCGGCCACCAGGCCGGCACTGGCGGTGGCGTCGTTGCCGGTGTTGCGAGCCACGGCGTTGAGCACGCCGTTGGCCAGGGCCGTGATGGCGCTCTGTGCCCCGGCGACCAGGCCGCGCAGGCCGGCATTGCCACTGATGCCGCTCACTTGGGCGAGGTTGATGCTGTCGCTGCTGTTGAGGGTGCGATCCACCTCACGGCTGCCGGCGAAGGCATTGGCCACCGAGGGCAGCGAGAGGCTGACTCCAGAGGCACTGGCGGTGACAGGGGCGACAGCGTAGGTGCCGCCCGGTGCCGTGGGGAGCGTGAGCAACTGGAAGCGATCCGCATCCACCAGCTGATCGGCCGGGCCGAGGCTATCGGCGGAAAGATCGATCACAGGCCCACCGGGGGAGGCCGAAAGCGTGAAGGCAGTGCCGGTGACACTCTTGACGTAATAGGTGGAGCCCAGAGCCAGGCCGTAACGGCTCTCGCTGCTGTTCGGGGCGGTGGTGCTGTTGAGCCGGAAGCGAACGGCGTCGTTGACGGCATAGGTGATGCCGGTGGGCATCGTCAGCGTGTCGGCGGTGCTGTCCACCGCTCCGAAGCCGAGCAACTTGACGGCGTAGTCGGTGTTGGCGGCCAGGCCCGTGGCCGTGGCTGAGGCGGTGTCGAGTTGCACCAGCTGGCCGGCAGCCAGGTACTGGGGACCAACAAAACTCGGTGTGTTGGTGGTGGTGTTGAGGTTGAGGTTGAAGGTGGCAAGAATGTTGCCCGTCGCCGAAGTCCAGAGCGAACCCAGGGTGTCGGCACCTGAAACCGTGTTGGCCGTGGCGTTGAGACTCGTGGCTCCCTTGGCCTGCACAGTCAGGTCAGCGCCCGCGGTCTGGGTGCCATCGGCCAGGCCGGTGACCACCGAGTAGCTGCTGCTGCTGGGCAACACATTGCTGCCGGAACCGACGGCCAGCGGTGTCGTGACACCGGCGCCGGCACCGGCACCACTGCGGGACTCGGCGCTGCCGGCGGTGCTGCTGGCGCTGCCGGAGAGAGTGAGATCGGCCTGGGTGCTGAGGCTGAGATCATCGCCGGCGGTGCTGGCGCTGCTCTTGGAACCAAAAACCTGGATGTTGGCTTCGGTGAGGGCAGCACCTTCGGTGCTGGCGGCCTTGAGCGTGGCCGTATCGGTGGCGTTGAGATTGAGGCTGGCCCCACTGCCGGCCAGGGAGATGGTGTCAGCGAGAGCCTGAATGCTGCTCACCTCAGAGGCCAGATTCAGGCCATCCATGCCGCCGAGGCGGAAGACGCCGGCTGTGGCATCGCCGGCGACGCTGGTGGCGCTGGCCGCAAGTGCATCGGTAGCACTGGCGCGCAGGCTCAGGCTGTCGCCGGCCTGGACACCGGATCCATTGACGACAGTGCGGTTGAGATCAACACCGGTGACGGTGCTGATCGCATCAGCCGTGGCGACGGCAGGGCGGTAGGCCTGCAGACTACCTGCAGCGACGACGTCAATCGGGTCACCGTTCGGTTCTGAACTGAGCTGGAACTCACCGGTGATCGGAATGACATTGAGGACGTAATAGTCGCGGTCGGCCTGGACACTGCCGTTCGCGGTCGTGAAGCGAACACGATCGCCATTGATCAGCGGGAAGTCAGCGCCGATCTGGGTGGTGGTGAAGCGGTCACTGGCGGCAGTGCCGTTGTCGACGAGCGATAAGGTGCCGAGCGAATCGGTACCCACGGTCTGGGCCGTGACGCGATTGCTGCTGCTGGCCGTTGCCTGCAGGCTGAGATCGGAGCCGGCCTGAACGCTGTCGGCGGTGCTGTCGGTGAGATTGGCGTCGTCAATGCCGTAGGTGCGGCTGGCAAGCGCTGCCAGGGCAAGCCCAGCAACGTTGCTGGCGCCGACCGTCTGGGCTGCGGTGCCACTGATGCTGAGCTTGAGGGCGTCGCCGGCCGTGAGGCTGGAGTCGCGGCTGCCGGCGGCCTCGGCAGTGCCGCTGGCATTGACGACAAAGCCGACCGATTCCGCCGAGGTGTCGGCCTTGACGTTGCCGGAGAGGCTCAGGGTGATGTCCTGGCCGGCCGTGAAGCTGCTGCGATCGGTGCCGAGGCCATAGGCGGAGAGCACGGAATCGGCCCGATCGTCGACGGTGCGGGACAGAGCACTGGCGTCCTGGGAAGCCGTCGTGGAGCCTGAAGTACTGCCGCCACTGGTGACGCTGATGGCATCACTGCCTTTGACGCCACTGGCCTGAACGAAGGCCGAAACGATGTCGGGAACAGACGTGGCTGTGGCGGTGGATGTGGTCAGCGCCGAGGCCGACAGGTTGACATCGTTGCCGCTGGTGATCGTGCTGTTGCGGGCACCGTAAGCGGTGTTGAACGTGGTAGCCGCCGGATCACCTTGCAAGGCGTTGAAGACACCGGGAGTGATGACAGCGACGCCACCGGTTTCGAAGTTGTTGGCGGTAAAGTCAGCCTGGCTGCTGCTGAAGGT
This sequence comes from uncultured cyanobacterium, assembly GCA_903823115.1. GTDB lineage: Bacteria > Cyanobacteriota > Cyanobacteriia > PCC-6307 > Cyanobiaceae > Cyanobium. The sequence continues at coordinate 10,911 of CAIJRN010000025.1, read as the reverse complement.
TTTGCCATTGGGATTGTCCAGATAGTTCTGAACGTCGGCCACATAAAGACCACTGGCATTGAGTTTGGCAAACTGGCCAAAGGTGAGATTCAGCGTGATGCTGTCCGTACCGGTATTGCCGTCGTAATTAACCTTGATGCCCTTGGTGGTTGCGGCAGTACCGACGCTGTCATTACCCGCACCGAGATCAACACTACCGATATTCTTAAAAGCAACGCCGCCGAACTCATAGGTATCAGCATTAGATGTGCCGTTGATCGTGTCATAAATAGTGACGCCGCCACTGACAACTGGATCACCACCATCGAGAAGATCGATCCCCTGGGCGCCAGGATTCCAATAACCACTGGGAGCATCGATCGACGAAGTATTATTGCCGCCATTGCCCTGGAGGGCAAAGATGTTGATTCCGTTCGGGTCAACATTGAAAGTATCTTGCGCCAGATCGCTGCTGGTGATCGCGATCGTATTGATACCCGCCCCAGCGTTTACATAATCGGCACCATCACCAGGAACGATATAATCGTCGCCCGTACCGCCATAAATGGTGTCATTACCAGCCCCACCGGCGATACGGTCATCACCGGCATTACCAACCAGCAGGTTGGCGTCGGCATTGCCAACAATGGCATCATCCGCGGCACCACCGAGCACCACCTCAAAGCCAAAGACACCGTTGGCACCTCCCTGGCTGGAGGCCTCACCCACCATCACATTGGTGGCTGAGTTGCCGTTGGTGATCGTAATCTCACCGATGGTGGTATCGATCTTGCCGTTGTTATCAAAGTCAAAGGAATAGGCGGCACTGCTGAGATTGACCAGCACCGGGCTGGCGGCATCAAAAGTGGAGTAGTCGAGGGTATCGAGGCTGCCACCCTTGGCGTCGATACTGCCAGTATTGACGTCTGTGGGATCAAGGCGGAGGATATCACTTTGCTCGCTGAGTACCAGATTCTGGATATCGGTATAGCTCTGCTTCCAGTCGTTACTGACCTGATTGGTCGGTGCTGTGATCAGCTGCTGACTGATGGAGGAGTTGTAAGTATTGGTGAAGGTGCTGACGCTGAGGCTGGCGTTGGCATCGCCGAGAACCGTGCCCGTATCGGTGCCGACCAGACTGATATCAAGCCCTTCAATGCGAGCACTGCTGATTGCCGTGGCCGAATAGGTCAGTGTATCGATCGAAGCATCAGAAGCCGTACCGAAGGTGCCGCCACTGATGCTGTCATTTCCAAAGGAGCCGATGATGGTATCGGAACCAAGACCACCCTGGATGGTGTCAGCACCATCGGTGATATTGCTACCAACACCATTGCCACCATCAAGGACATCGTTGCCAGCAAGACCGCTGATGCTATCGGCACCATCAAAGCCGCGCAGGACGTTGCCATCAGTGGATTGGTTGTCGCCGATGATGGTGTCGTTGAAACTGGAACCATCAACGTTTTCGAAACTGCTGTCGGTTGTGGTCGTGGCAATCGAACCATCGCCACTGATCAGGCCACCGGCTAGGCCGCCATAAACGCCGGTGGCCTTGTTCTGGCTGAGATCAACACTAACTCCACCAGCGTTGTAGGCGGTGTAATCGAGCAGATCAATTGACGTATCCGTCTTTGTACCGCCGGAGTAAACACCATTCGTATAGCTGGCTCCCTCAATGCCACCACCATCAGCGCGGCCAGCAATCAGACCGGGAGCACCACTGGTGCCTTGGAAGCTGAGGGTGTCGGCGCCCGAACGGAGCTGCAGATTCTCGATCGAGGAGAAGTCGAGATTGTCAATGGTGCCTGCGTTGGCACCAGTCAGAATGACAAGACTGGCACCCGTATTGTCATAAATGGTGTCACCGGTGACACTGGAAGATGTTGGAGCGCTGTAATCACTACCAACAATCGTCTCAAACCCAGTGACATTGCCTGTGACATAACTGGCCTTGGCACCTGTAGCTGTACCCACGGCATCAGCACTAATGCCATCCAGCGCAACCGTGATCGGGCCCGCATTGCCGCTATAGCTGATCGTATCGCCATTACCCACACCAAAGGCAACATCACCCGTGATGGTGGTAGCACTACTGATACCAGTCGAAAGGGTGAGGGTGTCGTTGGCGGCACCGAGATCGACATTGCCGGCAATCTTGGAGCCGCTCTTTAGCGTTAGGGAATCATTGCCGTCATAAGCGTCAGTATTGCTACCCAGGGTGACCGTGCCGGTGATTGTTGAATTATTGCTAAGCGTCACCGTGTCAGCAGCGCTGCCGGTGCTCACGTTGCCAATGATGGTGGAAGCATCAAGAGTCAGCGTGTCATCGTGGCTAACGATGGTTGGGATGATCGTAAGGTTGTCGATCCCGTAGCTCTCATCACTGATGTCCTGATCCAGGGTGGAACCGAACCCCAGCTTGTGGAAGTTGGTGTAGCCAGACGGCAGCGTAATGGATATGGTGGCAGTCTGATCAGACCAACCAGACTGGAACCCATGGTTCACCATGGAGTCCTTGGGGTTTATCGTCCAAGTAAAGCCATTGGTTGAACCGCTGGAACTATTAATGGATTGTCCAAGGCTGAAATTACCGCTGAAAGCAGCAGTATCGTCAATGTAGACCTTGAAGCTTTCACCATCCCAACTATCGAGCTTAATAAAGTCGAGGCTGATCGTGGCGGGCTGACTATTAAGTGAGAACGTCTTGTAGACATCCTGACCAGCGCTCCGGGTACCGAAGGCATAACGACCTAAAAAGCTGCCGTAATAGGAATTCGTTGAATCGACAGTCCCGTTTGTCCAGCCACTGGCGGTGTTGAAGGAATCGCTGACCGTGTTGGCGTAATCGATGATCGCTTGGTTATCGCCAACACTGCCAAGCGACACATCGCCGGTAACCGAGGAACCTGCACTGAGTGACACCAAGTCAGAACCAGATCCGGTGGTGATATTGCCTGTGATCGCCGTGCCGGATGCGCTGAGGCTGTCGTTGCCATCAAGGCCGTTGGTGTCGCTGCCAAGGGACATCGTCTGACCAACGCCACCAATCGTGGCATTGGTCAGAGTGAGGGTATCGGCGCCGCTACCGGTGGCGATGCTGCCGGTGATCACCGACGTGGAACTACTGCTGGCACCCGTCACCGTCAGGGTGTCACCGCCATCAGCCGAATCAGTGTTGGAGCCGAGCGTAACGTTGCCGGTGATCGTGGACGCATTGGTCAGCGTCAGCGTGTCAGCGCCACTGCCGGTGCCGACATTGCCGGTGATGCTCGAAGCATCAAGAGTCAGCGTGTCGATGGAGCCAATGGTGGTATCACCGGCTATGCCCAATGTCACATCACCCTTCACCGTGGAGGCGGAATTGATAGTCACCGAATCGGACCCAGAGCCCGTGGTGATCGTCGCGGTGATCGCCGTACCGTTTGCAGTCAGCGAGTCATTGCCATCAAGGCCGTTGTTGTCGCTGCCGAGAGATATCGTCTGACCAGCACCACCAATCGTGGCGTTGGTCAAGGTGAGGGTGTCGGCGCCGGCTCCGGTAGCAATGCTGCCGGTGATCACCGACTTGGAAGCGCTGCTGGCACCCGTCACCGTCAGGCTGTCAGCGCCATCAACTGAATCACTGTTGGAGCCGAGGGTGACGCTACCGGTGATGGTCGATGTATTGATCACACTCAGCGCATCAGCGCCAGCGCCAGTGCTCACATTGCCGGTGACATTCGAGGCATTGAGCGTCAGCGTATCGGCGCCGTCATAGGCATCGCCAACCATACCCAGGGTCACATCGCCTAGCACCGTGGAACTGACGCTCAGATTCACCGTGTCGGCGCCAGAGCCGCCGGTGATTGTCGCCGTGATCGCCGTGCCGTTAGCCGTCAGGGTGTCATTGCCATCGAGGCTGCTGCTGTCGCTACCCAGCGAAAGTGTCTGACCGGCGCCGCCAATCGTCGCGTTGGTGAGAGTCACGGTGTCAGCACCGGCACCGGTGGCGATGCTGCCGGTGATCACCGATTTGGAGGCGCTGCTGCTGCCCGTCACCGTCAGGCTGTCAGCGCCATCCTGGGAAACATCGCTGCCGAGGGTGACATTGCCGATGATCGTCGAGGTGGTAAGCACACTCACGGCGTCAGTGCCGCTGCCAGTGCTCACATTCCCGGTGACATTCGAAGCATTGAGCGTCAGGGTATCGGTGTTGCCATTGGTTGTATCAGTAGCGACACCCAACGTCACATCGCCCGTCAGCGAAGAAGCGGTATTGAGAATCACCGTATCGGAACCAGAGCCCGTGGTGATCGTCGCTGTGATCGCCGTACCGTTTGCCGTCAGCGAGTCATTGCCGTCGTTGCTGTTGTTGTCGCTTCCGAGGGAAATCGTCTGACCGGCGCCACCGATCGTCGCGTTAGTGAAGGTGAGGGTGTCGGCTCCAGCACCGGCGGTGATGCTGCCGGTGACTTCCGATTTCGTTCCTGAAGGAACACCGGTCACCGTCAGGGTGTCAGCGGCATCTTTAGTATCGGAGTCGGAACCGAGATTAACGCTGCCCGTGATCTTGGAGCCACTGAGCACACTCACGGCGTCAGCGCCGCTGCCGGTGGTCACGTCTCCAGTGATTGTGGAGGCAGTGAGCGTCAGCGTGTCAGCACTGCTGACATTGGATTGGATGATGGAGAGGTTATCAATGCCATAACTCTCATCGCTGCTATCTGAATTGAGGTCGGAACCAAACCCCAATTTGATGTTGGAGTAACCCGACGGCAGCGTGATCGTTATAGTGGCCGTCTGATCTTGCCAGCCACTGAAACCGTGGTTGGCATAGGAATCCTTGGCAGCGATTGTCCAGCTAAAGCCATTGGTTGTACCGCTGGCACTGATGATGGCCTGATCGAATCGGAAGTTGCCAGTGAAGGCAGCCGTGTTGTTGATATAAGCCGTAAAGTTTTCAGCATCCCAGCTATCGAGCCTGAGAAAATCGAAACTGATCGTGGCTGGTTGACTATTGAGCGTAAACGACTTGGAGACATCCTGACCATTGGTCTTACTGCCATTGGCATAGCGGCCCAGGAAGCTGCCGTAGTAGGAGGACGAAGAATCGAGAGCGCCACCACTCCAGCCGCTGAGGCTGTCGAAGGAATCGGTGATCGCTGGGGTATCGCCATCAATTCCCAGGCTCACATTGCCAGTGACTGAGGAGCCTGTACTGAGCGTCAGCGTGTCCGATCCGGAGCCGGTGGTGATGTTGCCTGTGATCGCTGTGCCGGAACCGCTCAGGCTGTCGTTACCGTCAAGGCCGTTGTTGTCGCTACCCAGCGAGAGCGTCTGACCAACGCCACCGATCGTGGCATTGGTGAGGGTGAGGGTGTCAGCGCCGGCGCCGGTGCTGATGCTGCCGGTGATCACCGATTTGGAGCTGCCGCTGGCACCGGTGACCGTCAGGGTGTCAGCGCCATCCGTCGAATCAGTGTTCGTACCGAGGGTGACGTTGCCAGTGATGGTCGAGGTGTTCAGCACACTCACCGCATCAGCGCCAGCGCCGGAGCTCACATTGCCGGTGACACTCGAGGCATCAAGCGTCAGCGTGTCGATGCCATCGGAGGCATCACTGTTGGCGCCGAGGGTGACATCACCAGTGATCGTCGATGCACTAGAGAGTGTGACCGTATCCGCTGCACTGCCCGTATTGACCGCTCCAGTAATGCTGGAGGCGTTGAGACTGAGGGAATCATTGCCATCGGCGCTGTCACTGTTGGCACCAAGGGTGACCGCACCGGTGATCGTGGCGCCGAGGCTGAGCGTCACCGAATCAGCGGCTGAGCCGGTGCTCACGGCACCGAGAATGTCACCCCCCTTGGAGACGATGGTGTCAATGCCGCTGCCGCCGGTGTAGGAGCCGATCGTCGAGTTGGTGTCATTGATCGTCAGGGCGTTCGCGCCATCACCAAGATTCACCGCACCGGTGATCGTGCCGCCATTGATCGTGACCGTGTCATTGCCACCGGCAGCGGTGACGGAGCCAATCGCACCGGCACCACTGTCCATCGTGAGGGTGTTGCTGGTGCCATCACCCAGGTTGAGGTTGCCGCTTAACGAGGCGCCCTTGGTCACCGTGACGCCATCAATGCCAGTGGAAAGACTGAGGTTCTCAATGGCACTGAAGGTCATGCCATCGATCGTGCCACTGTTGGCACCACTGATCACAATCGTGCTGTCGCCGGTGCTGTCGGTGACGGTGTCGCCGCTGGTGCTGCCGCCGATCAGATTTTCAAAGCCAGTGGCCGTGCCGCTGATCGCCGTGGCGCCACCAGCAGCCGTGCTGCCCGCATTGCTGGTGATGTCCGTCAGCGTCACCGACACCGCATTCGTGTACCCCGCATAGCTGAGAGTGTCGCCAGTTCCGCCACCCAGGTCAAGATTGCCGCCGATCGTGGACGAGGTGCTGCTGATCAGCAAGGTGTCATTGCCCGTTGTGGTGGAAACATTTCCCACCACATCACCGCCACTGAGGGTGATCGAATCGGTGCCGTTGCCACCGGCGTAGGAGCCAATCGAGGAGCTGGTGCCGCTGATCGTCAGCGTGTTGTTGCCATCACCAGCGGTCAACGCTCCGGTCACCGAGCCGGCGCTGATCGAGAAGGTGTCATCGCCCGTGCCGGAGGTCACCGACGCGATCGAGCCGGCACTGTTGCTCATCGTCAGGCTGTTGGTGCCGTCGCCAAGATCAAGGCTGCCGGTGAGAGAAACGCCGCCGCCGCTGCCGGTCACGGTCACCGTGTCGTTGCCGGTGGAGAGATTGAGGTTTTCGATCGAGCTGAAGGCCAGGCCATCGATCGTGCCGCTGTTGGCTCCGGTGACCGCGATCGTGCTATCTCCGGTGCTGTCGGTGAGGGTGTCGCCGCTGGTGCTGCCGCCCACCAGAGTTTCGAAGCCCGTGGCCGTGCCGGTGATTGCCGTAGCTCCAGCAGCGGCGGTGCTGCCGGTGTTGGTGGTGATGTCGGTGAGGGTCACCGAGACGGTGTTGCCGTAGCCGGCATAGCTGAGGGTGTCGCCCGTGCCAGCTCCCAGGTCAAGGTTGCCACCGATGCTGGAGGAGGTGCTGCTGATCAGAACGGTGTCATTGCCATCACCGCTGGAAAGCGCTCCACCGATATCACCGCCGCTGAGCGTGACGGTGTCGACTCCGCTGCCGCCGCTGTAAGAGCCAACGGAGGAACTGGTACCACTGATCGTCAGCTGGTTGGTGCCATCACTGGCGGAAAGCGCACCGGTGATCGAGCCGGCACTGATCGTGACGGTGTCATTGCCTGTGCCGGAGCTGAGCGAAGCGATCGAACCGGCGCTGCCGTTCATCGTCAGGCTGTTGTCGCCGCTGCCTAGATCGACGCTGCCGGCGAGAGACACGCCACTGGTGTTGCCGTTGATCGTCAGCGTGTCATTACCGCCCTGGAGATCGAGCTGCTCGAAGGAGCTGAACGAGAAGGTACCGGTAGAAGCGCTGTCACGGATGGTGCCAGTATTGCCGCTGGTGACGGTGACTACCTCATCGGTGGGGGCGGTGGTGCCCCTGAGGGTGTCGTTGCCGGTGGCCCCCACCAGGCTTTCGATGCCGCTGAAGCTGTCCGTCCCCTGACCAGTACTGCCGCCGGCTTGGGTGGCATAGGAACTGATCGTGACATTGACATTGCTGCCGCCGGCATAGCTGAGCGTGTCGGCGCCACTGCCGCCATTGATCGTGTCGCTGCCGGTATTGGAGCCCGTGATCGTCTGGTTATTAGCGCCGGCGGTGATGTTGAAGTTGGACGTTGAAGCCTGGGCGTTGAATATTTGATTGTTGGTGCTCAGACCGGTGACGGTGATCGTGTCCGTGGCGTCACCACCATTGACGACAACATTGCCAGTACCCGTCACAAGGGAGGCCTTGTTATCGGTGACATTGGAATAGGTGAGTGTCAGGGAACCAGTGCTGTCGGCCGCATCTGTATTGGCCTCCAGGTTGGTCACCGTGAAAGTATTGGTGCCATTAAGATCGAGAGTTGTGTTGTCAACCATCTGATCAGCATTGACGACTACAGCGCTAGGACTGCTAACAGCGCCGGTCACCCAATTCGAGGAGGCGCCGCTCAGGGAGAAGTTATTGAGAGTGCCGGTATTGCCGTTACCACTGTTGTCAACCAGTGAGGTAGTTCCTGAATTGGCGCCTCCAGCAGTGCCTTCGTTGAAGTTGTAGTAGGCGACAAGTCCGGTCTGAGGTACAACCTCAGAATTCATGTAGGCCTGAATATCGGCTTGCGAACGGACGGTGTTCCAGATCCTCAGATCATCGATGGTTCCACCAAAATAGTTACCGCCAGCCTCAATCGCACCGATGGCAATGTCTGGCGGCGCCGTTCTGCTGCCAGTGGGACCCGTGCCACTGGCCTCAAGAGTGCCATTGACATAGATCTGCATCGCACCGGAGGAATTGCTTCGGGTTACGGCAATATGATTCCAGCTTCCGGTGTTGATACTGGACTGGGACTGAATCGTGACATCGGAACTACCACCAACACCAAAAGCAAGCTTATTATTGAGAAGAGACGTTCCAAAGTCAGACGTGCCACCGGGACGCTCGGCATCAACAATGCCACTACCTGAATACCACTGAGTCCCTGTGCTCGAAGTTTGTGTTGATTTGACCCAGTATTCAATTGTGAAATCATCCGTGACTGACTTGGGGATGGTGACGTAGTCGTTGACTCCATCCAAATTCAGGGCATTGCCTACACTGTTGCCAGTGATCGTCGTGTTGGCGGAGCCGGTTGTGATGTTGAGGGACTGATCGGATGGCGTTCCCGTGGTCACCGTCAGCGTGCCAGTCAAAGCCGTGGCGCTGATGTCACCCACCAGGTTGGTCACCACTTCGTTGGAGCTACCGGCCAGAGTCAGCGTCGTGTTTTCAGTCAGGGTGGCTGCATTGGTGCTGATTGTGTCCGTGGCAGCGCTACCTGTGATCGTGGTGGCCGCACTCCCGGTGACGATGCTGATGCCGTTGTCGTTGGTGTTATCACCGGTCGTCACCGTCAACGTGCCGGTGAGAGCCGAGGCATTGATATCGCCCACCAGTCCAGTGACAACCTGCTGAGCAGCACCGCTTTCGGTCAAGGTGGTGTTATTAGCCAGCTTGCTGGCATCAATCGTCAGCTTGTCGCCGCTGGTGGTGCCACTCACCGTCGTGGTGCTGGTGCCGGTAGTGATCGTCGCTGCGTTACCGGTGACATCGGTATAGGCCAGGTTCACCGTACCGGTGGTATCGGCTGCGTTGGTATCGGCCTCCAGGTAGCTGACCGTGTAGGTGGCGCTGCCGTTGAGATCGAGCGTGGTGTTATCCACCATCCCATCGGCATTCACCGTCAGTGTGTCGCTGCTGCCGCTGGCGGTGATCGTGGTGTTCGCCGTGCCGGTGGTGATGCTGATGCCGTTATCGGCGGTGTTATCAGCAGTCGTCACCGTCAGCGAGCCCGCCAGGGCCGTGGCGCTGATGTCACCCACCAGTCCGGTCACCACTTCGTTGGAGCTGCCGCTCAGGGTCAAGGTGGTGTTGTTGGCCAGAGCGGTGGCATCGGTGCTGATCGTGTCGGACGCCGCAGCACCTGCGATCGTGGTGGCGGCATTACCGGTGGTGATGCTGATGGCCTCATCACCGGCATCGGCGGTGGAGACATTGAGCGTGCCCGTGAGATTGGCACCGGTGAGATTGCCGACCAGGTTGGTGACCACCTGTTTGGCGGCACCGAAGAAACTGAGCAGGGTGTTCTGGCCCAGCTTGCTGGCATCGGTCGTCACCGTGTCGCTGCTGGCGCTGGCGGTGATCGTGGTGGCACCGCTGCCGGTCGTGACGCCGATGGCGTTGTCTGTGGCGTCTGAGGTGGTGACCGCCAGGGTGCCGCTGGTGTTTCCGGCCAACACCGAGCCGGTGAGATTGGTGACGGTGAAGTCGTTGGTGTTGGCACTGCCAGAAAGGGTCAGGTTGGCGTTATCGGCCAGATTGGCGGCATTGACTGTGAGGTCGTAACCGGTCGCGGTGCTGTTCACCGTGGTGGCACCGGTGCCGGTGTTGATCGTGGCGATCCCGGCCTGGCTGGCCTCCGTGCCGGCACTGATCGTCGAAGCACCGGTCAGCGTGACGGTTTCAACGGTGGTGACGTTGGTGAGCTGACTGTCGGTGATGACTCCGGCGTCGGTGAACACCAGGGTGTCGCTACCTGCACCACCATCAACGGTGTCCGTGCTGGTGAGTCCAGCGACGGTGACGTTGACGGTGTCGTCGCCAGCGTTGCCTTGCAGGTTGACATCACCACTGGTGCTGGCGGTGAGCGTGTCAGTAGTTGCACTGCCCAGCACGGTTTCAAAACCGGAAATACCGCCGGTGCCCGTCGCCGTATTGGTGGCCAGGTTGACCGTGACGCCACTGCCGTAGGCGCTGTAGTCCAGGGTGTCATTGCCGCTGCCACCAGCCAGGGTGCCGGAGAGGGAATCACCGCTGGTGAACTGGGCGCTGTCGTTGCCGCCGCCCAGATCCACCGATTCAAACGAACTGAAGCTGAGCCCATCGACGGTGCCCTGATTGGCACCGGTGAGGATCAGGGTGTTGTCAGCACTGGAGCCAACCAGGCTGTCGGAGTTGCTGCTGCCCGTGAGGCTCTCGAAGCCAGAGACAATGCCGGTGATGGCCGTGGCACCGCTACTCGTGGTGGTGCCGGCGTTGCTGGCAATGCCGCTGAGGGTGACCGAAACGGCAGAGCCGTAGCCGGCGTAACTGAGGCTGTCACTGGTGCCGCTGCCAAAGCTCACCGCCCCGCCGATGGTGGAGCTGGTGCTGCTGATCAACAGGGTGTTGCTGCCCGTGCCGAGATCAACGTTGCCTGTGACGTCACCACCGCTGAGGGTGACGCTGTC
>CAIJRN010000024.1 GCA_903823115.1 uncultured cyanobacterium | reverse complement strand
CTGCCGGCTGCGTTGGCGGCTCGGTCTGCAATCAGATCGCCCTCGGCGCCGGGGCTCTGCTGCAGCACCACCTCCACCAGCTCACGCAGTCGCGCCCCTGGAAAGGGATAGCGCAGGTTGGCGGCAATGCCGCCCAGGTGGCTGGCCAGTTGCTCGCCGAGCCAGCGGCTGGTGGGCCAGGTGTTGACCACGACCTGGACCGTTTCCAGCGGGTCGGGGGGGGAGAGGCTGAGCTGGGCGGCCAGGATCTGCGCCAGCAGCTCGGCCCGGTTGCTGCGGAAGACGGTGAGCATGGCGTTGCCGCTCAGCGATACGTGGGGTTCGGCGCCAGGGCTGCCTGTTCAGAAGCGGGCCGTGTCATCGGCAGGCGGGCGCTAGCTGGCCCACATCGGCGGCCGTGGCCGTGACGGACCACCGGCCTCCGGCAGGTGGTTGCCGGCAAGGATGGAATGGAGAGCGGGGTGAAACTCACGGCCCCTGGTTCCCCCGTCCACCTTGATGTTGACGCCGGTTTCCGGGCAGTAGGCGGTGAGCTGGCCGCCGTAGCAGGCGCCGGTGTCGATCAGCACGATCTGACCCTGGTGACCCAGGCGGCGCACGTCGGGGCCCGGGGTGTGGCCGACGATGACGTCGCCGAAGCGACCGTCGTAGCTCTGCCAGAAGGCCATCCGCACCGTCGGGTCGGGCCTCCAGGTGAGCGGGTCAAAGCCGGCATGGGTGGCGACCCAGCCCCGGCCCCAGTAGGCCATCGGCAGATGTTCCAGCCGCTCCAGCCAGCGGCGACAGCCCAGGTCGCCCAGCTGGCGGTAGGTGTCGCAGCCCGCCAGCGACTGCTGCGCCCGCCAGTCACCGGCACGCAACTGCTCCACCAGCGTGCGCTCGTGGTTCCCCATCAACCAGACGGCCCGGCCACTCTCGACCAGCTGCCAGGCCAGAGCCATGGCCGCTTCGATGCGGGGGCCGCGGTTGATCACATCGCCGCAGAGCACGAGGCGATCGTGGCGGGGAAGCCGGTTGATCAGAGCTTCAAGAGCATCAGCGCAGCCATGGACATCCCCGATGACCCAGTGCGATACCGGGTGCTCCGCAGACATGTGGGGGGGCGTCATCAAAAGGATGCGTTAAAACCAGTCTTGCCCGCCATGGGGTGATCTGTCAGCCCCCCGGTCAACGGGGCCCGATCAGGGATGCTGATCGCCGGCGTTGATCCCGGGGCCCTGGGACGGGCAATTCGGCCCTGGGCGGGGAGCTGCCCAACGACGGTCAGCGCTGATACGGTGCCGACACCCGCAGATGGGGTGATGGAGGGAGTCGATCCGAAAACCCTGCCGGTGATGCAGCGGGTCAACCTGCTGCTCAAGGCCCTCAACGGTGCCAAGCGCACCAATGAGGCCCTGGCTCGCTGTGCTGATGGCGAGGCGATGCTCGATGTGCTGCAGCAGGCGTCCGCCAAGCTGGGCCTGGGCCTGAGCCGCGCCGATCTGCAGAACACCCCTCCAATTCGCGATTGGATCTGGTGGAAGAACAAGGAGGCCCTGCTGACGATCGGCGACAACAAGCCCGGCTACCAGCAGGACGTCAGGAAGGCCCCCCGGGACCCCGAAAGCGGTGTGGCCACCACCTCGCCGGGCGATCCAGGCGCCGCCGAACCAGCCCGCAAGCGCTTTTTCGGGCTGTTCTGAGGCCCCAGCCCTGCTGCAGGCCTGGGCTGGATCCAGCGGGGCTCTATTCCCGGCTGGCCTGGGCGGAGGGGATGGTGGCGGAGGGGGCTTCAAAGCTGCCGCGGGCGACGAACTCCAGGCGCAGCTTCAGAAAGGTGATGAACTTTTCATCGCTCGACACCACGGCTGCGGCCGGTTGCGGTATTTCCCGGGCCAGGGCAGCCAGCTCGGGGGCCTCGAGGAAGGCCGGCTGGCGCACCAGCCAGAAATCAATCGGGCGCAGCTGTTCGCCGTAGTTGCGAACGCGCTCGCGCAGCACCTCCTCCAGCGGCTCTTCCTCACAGAGGAAGGCCTCGCTGGCCGCAATGAAGTGGTAGGTGCTCATGGGCGCTGGCCGAACAAGGGGTCGCGGCGGGGATTCTGAACCAGCGCCTTCATCTGCCGCACCGCCGTCTCCAGACCCACCGCCAGGGCCCTCGCCACGATCGTGTGGCCGATGTTCAGTTCCTCCATGCCTTCGATCGCGGCAATCGGCTCCACATTCTGATAGGTGAGGCCATGGCCGGCGTTCACCCGCAGGCCAAGGGAGCGGGCGATGGCGCTGCCCTCGATCAGCCGGGCCAGCTCCCCAGGCTGCTGCGACCATTCGGCTTCGGCGTAGCGGCCGGTGTGCAGTTCCACCCAGCGGCTGCCGGTGGCGCAGCAGGCATCCAGCTGACTCGGATCGGCATCGACGAACAGGCTGACGCCGATGCCCTCAGCCTGCAGCCGCCCCACCAGATCGCCGAGGGCCCCGGCCTGGGCAGCCACATCGAGGCCCCCTTCGGTGGTCACCTCCTGGCGGTGCTCCGGCACCAGCGTGACCATGTCCGGCCGCAGGCGCAGGGCGATCGCCTCCATCTCAGCGGTGGCGGCCATCTCGAGATTGAGCCGGGAGCGCACGGTGGCGCGCAGCAGTTCCACGTCCCGGTCCTGGATGTGACGCCGGTCTTCGCGCAGGTGCACGGTGATGCCGTCGGCACCGCCCAGTTCCGCCAGCAGGGCATAGCTGACCGGATCCGGTTCCACGGTTCGCCTGGCCTGACGCACGTTGGCGATGTGATCGATGTTGACGCCGAGGCTGGCCATGGACGAGGCGCGACTGGTTGCGCGGCAACAGAAGGTCTGAGGCAACCGTATCGGCCGAAGGTTCAACTGCCCGTTCCGGCTGCCTTCAGGCCGGTTGCAGCCCCTAGGTTCATCGGACAGATCCCGAGGATGCAGTCGTGTTGGCGGCACGCAGGAGCAAGTCCACGCCGATCAGCGATCTCGCCCTGGCACGGGAACGGGAGCTGGGAAGTGGCATCAGCCCCTGGCTGGCCCCTCTGGCGACCCTCCTCACCCAGGATCTGGCCCTGCCCGGCTACTTCGATCGCGTGCGGGTCCTCGATCGGCACCATCTGCCCAGCGATGGCGCCGTGCTGCTGGCCCCCACCCATCGGGCCCGCTGGGATGCGTTGCTGCTCCCCCATGCCGCCGGTCGCCGCGCCACGGGCCGCGATTGCCGCTTCATGGTCACCATCGATGAGATGAAGGGCCTGCAGGGCTGGTTTCTGCATCGCCTCGGCTGTTTCCCCGTTGACCAGGGGCGGCCGACCCTCTCAAGCCTGCGCTATGCGATCGATCTGCTGGCGATGGGGCAGCAGCTGGTGGTGTTTCCCGAAGGAAACATTCGCCGCAATGGCGATCCGATCCAGCTGCAGCAAGGACTGGCTCGCCTGGCCCAGATGGCGGCGACCCAGGGCGTGACCGTACCGGTGCTGCCGGTGGGCATCGCCTACGGCCATGCCCGTCCGCGTCCGGGGGATGGCGCCGCTGTCTGCTTTGGCCCCCCCCTGTTGGCACGTGGCCAGGGGCGGGATGCCGCCCGTCTGTTCACTGAAGATCTCAGCCAGGCGATGCAGTCGGCCGAGCAAGCGGCCCGCAGCGCCGTCGGTCGCCCCATCGATCGCCCGTAGAGTTCAGCCCTCCCCTTCGGCGTCAACGTGACCAGGCCCGATTCCCGCAACGCCCAAGGCCCCAGGGCTTCACTTCGTTTCCATGGTCGGGCGCTGGGGCTGGGCCTTGGCCTGCTGGCCCTGGTGTCGCCCTTCACGGCCCCCCCGGTCCGGGCCCAGAGTGAGGCTGCCGCACCGATGTCCGCCTCCGGCACAGCCTTTGATGTGGCGGCTGTGCGCCAGTTGCTGGCCCGCGGTGATGCCGCCGTCGCCGCCGGCAACCTGGCGGAGGCCCGTCGCCTTTACGACAACGCCCGCGTTGCCAGCCGCGCCCTCGCTGGCTTCTACCGCACGATCGCCGGGGCTTTCCGCGGTCTCGATGCCCGCATCCCCCGCGAGATGGACGACAAGGGTCGCCAGTCGATCGAGCTGCTGGCTGAGGCGAACATGCGTCTCGCTGCCCTGGTTCGCCGTCAGGGCCAGCCGGAGGTGGCCGTACCCCTGCTGGTGGAGGTGTTGACCGCCACCACGCCGGCCTCCGCACAGGGCCGTAAGGCTTATCAACAGCTGGTGGAGATCGGCTTCGTCACCACCCCCTATGCCGCCGGTGCGGCTGCTGGCAACTAGATTCCCGCTTTCCCCGCTGTTGCAGCTGCGTCATGGTTCAACCGGATCAGGTCAGGGATGCCATCCGCCGCGCCCTGCCCGATGCCGCCGTGGAGGTCGAGGATCTCACCGGCGGTGGGGACCATCTCCAGGTGAAGGTGGTGTCAGCCGCCTTCGCTGGCCTCACCAGGGTTCGCCAGCACCAGCTGGTTTACGGCGCCCTGCGCAGTGAATTGGCCACCGAAGCGATCCATGCCCTGGCCGTGCAGACCTCCACTCCCTGAATTCCATCCATGGATCCGAACACCCAGCAACGCATCGAAACCCTGGTCACCAGCAGCCCCGTGCTCGTGTTCATGAAGGGCACGAAATTGATGCCCCAGTGCGGTTTCTCCAACAACGTCGTGCAGATCCTGCATGCGCTTGGGGTGTCGTTTGAAACCTTTGATGTGCTTTCCGATCCCGAGATCCGTCAGGGCATCAAGGAATTCTCCGACTGGCCGACGATCCCCCAGGTTTACGTGAAGGGGGAATTCCTCGGCGGTTCCGACATCCTGATCGAGATGTACAACAACGGCGAGCTGCGCGAAAAGCTTGAGATCGCCCTGGCCTCCTGAGCCCAGCGCGGTTTCGGCCCTACAGCCGACCGCTTTCAAACAGGGTGCGCCGATCACCATCGGCGCCAATGAACGCCGATGGATCCATGATCCAACGATCAATCAGCTCCTCCAGGCGCCGCTGGGAGATCGGATCAAGCACGGCGGTGCGCCTCAGGGCGTGCAGGTAGCCATCGGCATAGAGCCTCAGCTCGCCGGGACCATGGTGGCGATGGGCCAACTCCTGGCAGGCGTCGCAGAGCGACTGGAAGTGGCGAATGGCGTCGGGGTGTTGCAGAGATGTCATGGGCCTCCAGCCCGTGGGGCCATTCTGTCTCTTGACGCTGCCAGTGGCGCGTCCGAGCCGCAAGCCGAGCCGGTCGGATGCCCGCCCTCCCAACTCCGCCGCGCCGATCCCCTTGATCCCCGCCGGGTCAGTGAACCAAGTTGAAATAGGTCAAAGGCAGCGGCTGATACGTGCTTTGTGGCGATAACACCGTTAAGTTGGGTTGAATCGATGCTTGTGGCGCCGTGTTGGGGGAAGTTGGCCATCTGACAAATCCCTCTGATACCAAGCCCTCATCCCTGACGTTGAGGCTTTCCGGATGGTGCAGCAGTCGGTGAGCGAACCCACAGGTCATCCAAAGCGTGTGTTGGTGGTTGATCCCCACGCCACCCTGCGCACTGTGCTGGCCCAGCGGCTCCGCCAGGATGGCCATCTGGCGGCGGCGGTGGCCACGGCCCGCGAGGCTCTGGACATCTGCCATGACCAGTCCCCCGATCTGTTGGTGAGTGCCGAACTGCTGGAGGAGACTTCAGCCCTGCGCCTGGCCGGCCAACTGCACTGTGCGGTGATGGTGCTCACGGCTCGTTCCGGCTCGGAACCGGTGGTGGCTTTGCTCGATGCCGGCGCTGACGACGTGCTGCGCAAACCCTTCGGGCTGGAAGAGTTGGCGGCCCGCTGTCGCACCCTGTTGCGGCGCAGTGGCAGTGGTCTGCAGGAACGGGTCTGCGTCGGGCCCCTGGAGGTGCATCTGTTGCTGCGACAGGTCACCCTGCGCGATCAGCCGGTGGAGCTCAGCCCTCGGGAGTTCGCCCTGCTCTGCGCCCTGCTGATGCCCCCGGGCGTTGTGCGCACCCGCCAGGAATTGCTGCGCATGGCCTGGCCTCCCTTCAGTGGTGGTCCCCGTTCCGTCGACACCCAGGTGCTCACCCTGCGCCGCAAGCTGGAGCAGGCCGGTCTTGGTGATGGCGGTGGCATCGAGACGATGCGCCAGCAGGGCTATCGCTTCAGCCTCGACACCCTGCCTGACCAGGATGATGCCCCCCCGCTGACGGCGCCGAGTCTGCTGGCCAGCCCGTCGCCCGCCAGTCGCCTGAGCTGAGCTGCAGCGACTGGGCTTCCCTGCTCAGTGGCAGGGTTGACTCATGGCCACCACTGACATCGGCAGCCATGGTCTAGGGCTGCAGCAACTTGGATCTCAACCAGGTTGAGCCCTCCTGAGTCCCTGAGCTCGATAGATGTTGACAAGCCGGCGCCCAGCCGATTGGTAGACCGAAGTTTCTGCCAGGCTCGCCTGGATCTCTTCCCGTAATTGCAGTCTTTCCTGGATCGTGGCCTCAAGGCTGAGCGGCCAGGGGGCGGCTCCTCGGGTGGATCCAGAGGCAATACCGCACTGCCGGGAGTCAGCCCCATGTTGGTCGCCAGATCCGAGGGATTGTGGGCCTCTGCTCCTGGTACAGCAGGAGCAGATGGGTCAATTGGTTGAGCAATGGCGTTGAATTCTCTGCTGCCTTGCCGATGTTGGTCGTGGCGGCTTTGACCTGGCCAGACAAGGCCAACCGTTGTGACCGGCGCCCTTGGGCGTTGGCGCCAAGGAACTGGGGGAACCTGAAACCTTCTCAATGCTGGGCTGCAACGCCAGTACGATCTGAAAACGGTGGTTGGACTTCAGACGCCAGCCCTTAGCCCCACACGATCCCGGCTGATCCCCATGGCCGTGCCAGGGTTCCCCAGCACCTCAATCGATTCGATCCCGATCATGGACAGCCAAGGTGCTCCGCTGGACGCGATCGAGATCACGGGAATTCGCTGCTATGGCTATACCGGCTATTTCCCGGAAGAACGGGTCCTCGGCCAGTGGTTTGAGCTGGATCTCAGCATCTGGATGAATCTTGAGCTCACCGGTGCCGATGACCAGCTGGAGCACACCCTCAACTATGCCGAGGTCGTTGACCGGGTCACCACCCTGCTGGAGACCTCGCGCTTCAAAACGATTGAACGTCTCAACACGGTGATCATCGAGGCGGTGCTCGCTTTTGAGCCGGTGCGCAAGGTGCAGGCGCGCCTGGTGAAGGTGTCTCCCCCCATTCCCCGCTTCCAGGGCCGCATCGCCATCGCCATGACCCGCTCCAAGGGCGAATCTTGCTGAGCTGTTGCGAACGCCATGCTGTCCAACACTGAACCGCGCCAGCAGGTGGCTCTTGCCCTCGGCAGCAACCTGGGAGCCAGCCGCGCCACCCTCGAAGCGGCCCTGGCAGCCCTTGATCAGAGTGCCGATGTGCGTCTGCTGGCGCGCTCCAGCTGGTATCGCAGTGCGCCGATCGGGCCGGTGCAGCCGGATTACCTCAATGGCTGCGCCGTACTGGAGGTAGGACTGGCGCCGGAGGCCCTGCTCGATCTGTTGCAGGCGACGGAGCAGCGCTTCGGGCGCGTCCGGGCCGAGCGCTGGGGCCCTCGCAGCCTCGATCTCGATCTGATCTTCTACGGCCAGCTCCTTCTTCGCAGCGAGCGCCTGCAGATTCCCCATCCGCACATGGCAGAGCGTGGTTTCGTGTTGCTGCCGCTGGCGGAGATTGCCCCGACCTGGATCGATCCGCACTCCGGCCGCTCGGTGCGAGAGCTGGCCGCAGCGCTTGCCGATCCGGGTGGTGTGGAACGGCTGGCTGGCGCGTGGTGAGTGATGTCGGCCACACCCCTGCTGGCGGCTGGGGGGAGACCGTGCTGGGCTCCAGCAAGACCTTCGCCGAGATGGTGGGCTTCTGGGCCTTGGCGGACTTGGCGTCTCCCCTGGCAGCCTGGACAACTTCGAACCCAAAACGCCCTGGCGATGATCTCCGCCATGCTCAGGGGGGAGGCCAGCGTCAGCCCAGACCCTGGTTCGGGCTTGCCAAGAGGCCCAAGGGCCCGAGGCTGAACATGCCGATTTCAGCGATCAGCAGCAGGCCACTGAGCAGGGCCAGGAGCTGGTAGGTCCAGGGCGGGGTGATCCTGCCCACGGAGCGCGTGTCGATGCCACTGGCGGCGCTGAAGCGGCTGAGGAAATCGTCGAACCCGGCGATCCGCTGCGGCAGCAGGTAAGAGCGGCCGCCACCGCCCCCAGCCCCGCCGACGCCTGCTCCAACGCTGGCGCCCCCAGCCCTGGCCACAGCGACAACCTCGTTGTCAGCGACAACCCTGCCATCAGTGACTTGCTGATTGCCCCTGGTCTCCGGCGCCCCCAGGCCTGGACCGCCACGCCCCTGGCTGCGCACATAGAAGACCCGTCCGCCCTGGCTGGTGGCCACCGGTGTGAGGCCGCTGATGGCCTCCCAGCTCAGGCTCCAGCCGCGCCGCAGCCACCAGGAGCACCAACGGGGATGGCCCACCCGCAGACCCTGATCATCCAGTTCCACCCGCTCACTGGTGATCGCCAGCACCAGCAGCAGGCCAGCCGGAACGGCCAGGGCCATCCAGGGACGCAGATCATGGGGGGCCAGCAGCGGCAGGGGCAGCACCAGCGCCAGATAGAGGCTGATCAACGTCAGGCGGATCAGCGCTGCCATCGGATAGAGGCGGGGGGCGCTGCTCATGGCTGCAGATTCCGTTGTGGGAAAGGGATTGGCGATCGGCCGTGACCGAACAGATGGTGCCGATCAGAAGTCAAGGCGCAGACAAGTTGGCCTCCAGGTTCCGCCCTTGGGCCGGATCGTCTGCAGCCAGCGCCAATGTCCGGGGTGGTTCAGCGGTCGTCTTCGGAGCCGGGCAGGGGTTCAATCACGCTGGCTGGCTGGTAGCGGCCCTCGAACACCTCGGCTTCGCGGCCTTTCCAGAACTCGCCCAGCCGCATCAGATCCGCATGGGCCGCGCCAAGTCGCTCGACGAACTCCTGGGGCTCCATGGAGTCCTTCTCCTCCTTGAGCTTGGCCAGGCGCAGCAGATGCCACATCCAGGGTTTGCCCAGTTCGCCGCGGCTCTCCAGATAGCGGGCCAGATCGGCGGAATTGGGAAGGGAACTGGAGCTCATCGGTGGCGCTCGCGCAGGCCGCCAGCCTATGGAGCGCCGCTGGCCGGCTGTGGCTGATGCGGGGCGACCGCGCCATAGAGCTCCGGCCGCAGATCGTCGAGGTAGCGGGTGCCGGCCGGGTGGGTGGGGCCGTAGTCGCCCGGTCGACAGTCGGCGATCAGCAGGGTGGCTTCGGGGCGGGCCGCCACCAGCACGTCGCCGTGGGGCCCGCAGATGAGGCTGTTGCCCAGATAGGCGGCCATCGGCTGGCCGTTCACCGTTTCGAGGCCGCAGCGGTTGGCGTAGGCGATGAAGCAGCCGTTCTCGAAGGCATGGGCCGGCAGCAGGGTTCGCGAGACATCCGGATAGGGGCGATCGGTGCGCTCGCCGCTGCTCAGGATCGCCCAGGCGTCGGCGGCGGTGGGGATCAGCACCAGCCTGGCGCCCTGGAGGGCCAGGGCCCGGGTGAGTTCGGGGAACTCCGCCTCGTAGCAGTTCAACAATCCGACGAGCATCCCGTTGACCGTCTGCACGGTCAGGGCCGGCCCCTCCTCGGCGAAGCGGTAGCCCGCACTCCAGCAGCGTTGTTCCTCCGGTCCCCAGAGGTGGGTCTTGCGGTAGTTGCGCAGCAGCGAGCCATCGGCGCCGAACATGGCGATGGCGTCGTAGAAGCGCTCCACTCCGGCCACCACAGCCCGCTCGGGGTAGGGGCAGGCGATCGCCAGGCCATGGCGGCGGGCGGCGGCCGCCACTCGTTGCAGGCTGGGGCCATCCAGCGGTTCAGCCAGGGCCGCGGCCAGTGCCGGCGTGACGATGTAGCCACTCAGATAGAGCTCGGGAAAGGCCAGCAGTTGCGCCCCATGCTCGGCGGCGAGGGCGCAGACCTGCTCCAGCCGCTCCAGATTTTCGTTCACAGCGGCGGCGCTGGCGGCGTTGCCGCTGCCCTGCCATAGCGCCAGCCGCAGACCCTCGCCGCTGGACGGCGGCCGCTGGTGCACGTAGCTCAGCACACGGGCGTGGGCGGGATCCATGGCCGGGAGTGCTGGCTGGCTCGCTCCATCCTGGGCGGCAGTTCAGCGCTCTGGCGCCGGCGCAACCGATTCCAGAACAGACTCAAGCGATTCGAGAACGGATCGAACACAGGCGAGGCGGCGTCAGGCTCTGCCGCCAGACTTTGTGGCATGGAGTTCAACCAGGCCAACCGCCGGCCCCTCGCCGCAAAGACCGTCCCGGCGGGCCTGCGCGGCCAGTTACGGGCCCGCTCGATGGCGGCCCGGCTGCCGGCTGACATCCCCGAACAGCGGTTGGCGGATCAGGGTCTGCGGGCTGATCTGGCCTATGAGTTGATCCACGGGCACCTGATGCTCGATGGCAATGCCCGCCTCAATCTGGCCACCTTCGTGGGCACCTGGATGGAGCCGGAAGCGTTGCGGTTGATGGCCGAATGCGCCGACAAGAACATCATCGACAAGGACGAATACCCCCAGACCACTGATCTGGAGCGACGCTGCCTGCGGATCCTGGCGGACCTCTGGCATGCCCCTGATCCAGACGATGCGGTCGGTACGTCCACCACCGGCTCCAGCGAGGCCTGCATGCTGGCGGGCCTGGTGCTCAAGTGGCACTGGCGCCAGCGGCAGCCGGCTGGCGGCGGGGGCGCCCCGGCCCTGCGGCCCAATCTGGTGATGGGGGCCAACCGCCAGGTCTGCTGGGACAAGTTCTGCGCCTACTTCGAGGTGGAACCCCGTTTTGTGCCGTTGGGCCCGGATCGGCTGCATCTGGGGGCCGAGGTGGCGGCGGCCCACTGCGATGCCGGCACCATCGGCGTGGTGGGGGTGGTGGGCAGCGTCGTCGATGGCAGCTATGAGCCGATCGCGGCGATCGCCGCTGCCCTCGATCGCCTGGAGCAGCGCAGCGGCCTGGCGATTCCCCTGCACATCGATGCGGCTTCGGGGGGCTTCGTGGCGCCGTTCAACGCGCCGGAGTGGGCCTGGGACTTTCGCCTGCCGAGAGTGGTCTCGATCAATGCCAGTGGTCACAAGTACGGCGGCGTGCTGCCGGGAGTGGGCTGGCTGCTCTGGCGCCAGGACGCCCTGCTGCCCAGGGAGTTGCGTTTTGATGTCAACTACCTCGGCGGCGTCACCCCGACGATCGGCATGAACTTCTCGCGGCCGGGCGCCCAGGTGGTGGCGCAGTACTTCAACTTCGTCCATCTCGGCCGCCAGGGCTATCGCGAGCGCATGGAATCACTGGAGGCGATCGCCTGCCATCTGGCCGATGCACTCGCGGCCCTGCCACCACTGCGATTGGTGAGCCATCCCCTGGGCCAATTGCCGGTGTTCTGCCTCGAACTGGAGCCGCGGGTGCGTTTCTGGAGTGTCTTTCACCTCTCCGACAAGCTGCGGGAGCGGGGCTGGCTGGTGCCCGCCTATACCCTGCCGCCCGATCAGCAGCACCGCTCCGTGTTGCGCATCGTCGTGCGGGCCGGCTTCAGCCGCCACATGGCCGATCAACTGCTCGACGATATCCGCCGCGATGTGGCCTGGTTCGAATCGCTCAAGGTGGCGATGCCGGAGCCGATGACCCACTGTTCCTTTTCCCATCTGTAATCAGCTCAGCGTCTCAATCCGGCAGCGCCCAGGGGTTGAGGCCGAGATCGGCGCCGATGCGATGGGCGCAGGCGAAACCACTGAAGGCGACGGCGTTGAGACCCTGGCCGGGAAAGCAGGAGTCGCCGACGCAGTACAGCCCTTCGATGCCGGTGCGGTTGAAGGGCATCGGCAGCAGGCCAGGCAGGCGCAGGGCCGGGATCGGGCCGTAGCTGCCGCCGGCGCGACCGAGAAAGCGCCGATGGCTGCGCGGTGTGCCCACTTCCCGATGGCTGATGGCGGCGCCCAGGTTGGGCAGGAAGGCCTCCAGGCGCTGGATCAAGCGCTGGGCGTCGCTCTGTTTCTTGGCCGCATAGGCGCTGGGTGACAGGCCCTGCCAGTGCTCCATCGACGAGGGCGTGAAGGTGTGGACGATGTGGTGGCCTTCAGGCGCCAGCGAGGGATCGAGCAGGGTGGGAATCGAGACGAAGGCGGTGCCCTGCTCCGCTTCCATCGCGCTCCACTCCTCCAGCAGCAGGTGGTGCACGTGGGTGCCGTCGGGGATGGCCTCCGCCTTCACCCCCAGGTGCAACGACAGGAACGACGGCGAGGGCTTGTAGCGCCGGCGCCAGGTGCGCTCGGCGGCGGGCGTGTGGGCCGAATCCACGAGCGGCTGGGCCACCGCCCCCTCGCTGCCGGATTCTGCGGCGAAGGTGTCCCAGCGGGTGGCATTGGAGATGATGCGCTCAGCGTGAATCGTTTCGCCGCCGGCCAGCTGCACCCCCACCGCCTTGTTGCCTTCCAGCAGCACCTTGGTGACCCGGGCCCGGTAGCGAATGCGGCCGCCATGGCGCTCCAGGCCCCGTACCAGCTGCTCGGCGATGACGCCGACGCCTCCCTTGGGGTAGTTGATGCCGCCGGCATGGCGATCGGAGAAGACCATGCCGGCATTGATCATCGGCGTCTGATCCGCCGGCATCACCGACCAGCAGAAGCACTCCATGTCGATGAATTGGAGCAACGCCGGATCGCTGATGTGGCGGCGGGCCACATCACCCACATTCACCGGCAGCCAGCGGGCCAGGCCCAGGCAGGCCAGGGGCGCCTTGAAGAACACCTTGGCCAGATAGGCGGGATCTTCCAGCGACAGCAACGGCATCGCATCAAGGCAGCGGAACACCTGCCAGCAGGTGTCATAGAAGCGGCGGATGCCGCTGGCCTCGTGGGGGAAGCGGGCGATCAGCTCGCTCAGAAATTGCTCGTAGTCGCGGTCGACGGCGATCTGCAGACCGTCGGGCAGGTGATATTCGAGCTGTACCTGATCGGCGATGGTGGCGCAGTGTTCTCCCACATCGGCGAGGGCGCGGGTGAGCAGGTTGGTGTGGCCCTTCTCACCGAAGCCGAAGATCATCGAGGCGCCCACGTCAAAGGTGTAGCCCTCGCGCTTGAAGCTGCCGCCCGAGCCGCCCGGAATCAGATAGCGCTCCAGCACCAGCACCTTCGCCCCCTTGGCGGCCAGCTGTGAGGCGGTGACCAGGCCGCCGATGCCGGCACCGATCACGATGACGTCCCAGCGATTCGCCTCCGGGTTGGCTGCGGTCAAAGCGTTGAACTCGGCACCAGCTGACCTTAGGAAGTTGTCGGCGCTCAGCAGGCGGAGCAGCCCCGGCCGATCTGGATGACTCTTCGCCGCCGCCCGCTTCCGCCCGTGATCCGCAAACGCGCTTGCCAGGCGCGGCTGGAGGTCTGTCCGGGCCGCCTCGACACTCGGGATACGGCGAGAGGGGGAAGCCGGCTGGGCCTCCCCGGATCGTTCAGGCCAGCTGGAGGGCGGTGTTGTCGGTTTCGATTTCGGCTTCTGCTCCGGCCCTGGCCTCAGAGCCCTCGCTGGTGAAGGGGGCCAGATCCTGCAGGGCCCGGTCGCGGTAGGCGCCATAGCGCCGGCGTTTGTCGCGGATGCGCTCGGCCAGTTCGGGCAGCAGGCCGAAGTTGGGCGGCATCGGCTGGAAGCGGCCCTTGCCGGAGCTGCTGGTGCCGCAGGGGGCGGAGGCGATGAAGTGGGTGAGGGCACCGATCATCGACGTGGGCGGCAGCTGGATCGGTTGCAGTCCCCGGGCCAGTCGGGCGGCATTGGTGCCCGCCAGCCAGCCGCCGGCCACCGCCGCGGCGTAGCCCTCGGTGCCGGTGATCTGGCCCGCCGCCAGCAAGGTGGGGCGGCTGCGGAACTGCAGGGTGGCCTCCAGCAGCTGGGGGGACTCCAGGAAGGTGTTGCGGTGCATCACGCCGAAGCGCACGAACTCGGCGTTCTCCAATCCCGGAATCAGCCGCAGCACCCGCGCCTGTTCGCCCCACTTGAGATTGGTCTGGAAGCCCACCAGGTTCCAGAGGCGGCCGCCCTTGTCCTCCTGGCGCAGTTGCACCACGGCATAGGCCCGCTTGGCACGGCGCACGTCACGGTCGTTGACGTCGCCCCAGCGGGGATCCCAGAGGCCGATCGGCTTGAGCGGGCCGTAGCGCATCGTGTCCTCGCCGCGGCGGGCCAGCTCCTCGATCGGCAAGCAGCCCTCGAAGAAGCTGGCACTCTCCTTGTCAAAATCCTTGAGTTCAGCCTGTTCCGCCTGCAGCAACGCCTCGCGGAAAGCCAGAAACTGCTCCCGGTCCATCGGGCAGTTGATGTAGTCGGCGTCGCCCTTGTCGTAGCGGCTGGCCCGGAAGGCCCGAACCAGGTCGATGCTCTCGCCGGCCACGATCGGACTGGCGGCATCGAAGAAATGACAATCGTTCCTGCCGGTGAACGCGCGCAGATCCTCCGCCAGAGCATCACTGGTCAGCGGGCCGGTGGCCAACACGGTGATCTGATTCGCGTCCGGCAGCTGCAGCTGTTCACGCCGCTCGACCGTGACCAGGGGATGGGCCTCGAGCAGGGCCGTCAGGGCGGCGCTGTACTGGCCCCTATCCACCGCCAAGGCCCCGCCGGCTGGCACCGCGTGGCTGTCGGCGGTGCGGATCACCAGGGAGCCCAGTCGGCGCAATTCCTCCTGCAACAGGCCCGCGGCCCGATCCGAGGACAGGGCGCCGAAGCTGTTGCTGCAGACCAGTTCGGCGACTTCAGCGCTGTGGTGGGCGGGAGAGCGGCGCACTGGACGCATCTCGACCAGCCGCACCGGCAAACCGGCGGAGGCGATCTGCCAGGCGGCCTCTGTGCCCGCCAGGCCGGCACCGATGACCAGGAGCTCAGAGGTCAACGGGGATCAGCTCGGCGGATGGGGGCTGCGAGGCACGGAGGAGGGGGGGCGAACTCAGGCGCGGGCGCGCTTGAGCATCAGCTGCAGCTGGCCGACGGCGGCACGACCGATGTTGAAGCCAGCCCAGCCCACAGCCAGGAGGATCGGGGCAGCGACCAGGAGCAGCCGAAAGTCCATGACGACAAGGGCAGGAGGGTTTCGGGATCTTAGGGGAATCCAGGTTGGTTGCTCCTGCCGGCGTGGGCTAGGGCCAGCTGTCTGTAACGGCGGGCATGGTCCCGTTGTTCCTGCACCGCCTCGGGGTGCAGGGGCCGTTTCAGCTGGGCCGGCGCCCCCATCACCAGGCTGGCTGGAGGGACATCGCGGGTCACCACCGAGCCTGCGGCCACCAGGGAACCGGCCCCGACCGTGACGCCGTTGAGCACGATCGCGCCGATGCCGATCAGGCAGCCATCCTCGATCGTGGCGCCGTGGATCACGGCCCGATGGCCGATCGTCACGAAGGCACCGATCGACACCGGTACGCCGGGATCGCCATGGAGGATCGCGCCGTCCTGCACGTTGCTGCACTCGCCGATCAGGATCGGACAGACATCGCCCCGCGCTACCGCCGTCGGCCAGAGACTTGATCCTGCCGCCATCCGCACATCGCCGATCAGCACAGCCGCAGGGGACACCCAGGCATCGGCATGCACCTGGGGATCTGGCCAGGGGGCGTCGGGCATGGAACCAGCTGCTGCTGAGCCCATTTTCAATCGGCCCTGACTTCAACGGATCAGGGCTGCTGGGTGATACCTTCACTGGGAACCGTTTCTGTGCAGCTCTCCGGGGCGAACACAACGGCGTAGCTCCTTCCTCGGGGCTGGATCCAACGGGTCGCTAGCTCAGCGGTAGAGCAGTCGGCTCTTAACCGATCGGTCCTCGGTTCGAATCCGAGGCGGCCCACTGTCATTTTCCCCGCCATCATCGTTGTCCTGGCGGACTTTCTTGTTATGCCAAGGATCCCCGGAACGGCGCCATCCCCGTGTGATACGTTCCACCTGTGCCGAACAAGGGCACGTTGCGGGTCGCTAGCTCAGCGGTAGAGCACTCGGCTTTTAACCGATTGGTCCTGAGTTCGAATCTCAGGCGACCCATTCCAATCTCAGCCTTGATTCTGGGTTAAATCCCAGGCCTTGCAGGCAGTCTCACCCGTCCTCTCGGCTCTGCGAATAGGGACAGATGAGGACCATCTGAGCCTGATCTGGACAGTTTTTTGAAACTTTTTTGAAACTGTTTCAAGCGGCCGGGCGAGACTGGCTGCAGGCGAGGTGACTTGGGCATGCATGCCGTCCCAGGGTTCCAGAAGGCGCAGGCGCGGCTCCGGATGGAGGGCTGCTGCTATCGGCTCCGTGAGGTTGCCCGCAGCCCCTTCGCCTATGTCTACGAACTCGACCCGCCCCAGCGGCAGCAGGTCGCCCGTTGCTGCCGCATCCAGGACGACGAGGCCTGTGAGCGTCTGACCGAGCTTCTGCTTGAAGCAGGCAAGAACCGCGCTGCTGGCGGTAGGGGCTTGGACTGGGACTGCCTCAGCAGCCCTCTCGGCAAGCCAGCAGCAGATTCAGCTTCTCCATCCGGCCACACCCTGACCTGGGGAGAGATTCGGGACGCCATCAAGGCCGACATCGCACCGGGCGGGCCCAAGGCACGGGACCGCAACCCGTTTGTCTGCTTCCGAGACAGGGGGTTCTTCGGCTTGATGTACCCCGACTCCCTGCCGGCGCAGCCAGAGCACCTGGAGCAGTTCTGTCTGTACACCCCAGATTCCATTCAGGCGCATTGGGCCGAGCCCTCATCACCTCTGGTGCCTCGTGAGTACAACTCCAAGGTGTTCTATCAGGTGATTCAGATGGTGAATTACCTGGCCAAGAAGGGGATCAACATCGCCACTCCTCAATTGCAGGAGCGTCTGGCCGGGCTCAAGACAACCGCCGGTAAGGGCAAAGCTCCCAAACCGCGCTACATCCCCGCAACCGACGAAATTGAGTCCTGGCTGGATCAACTGGTTGCGCTCGATCCGTTTCGCGGCTGGGTGATGGCGATGGTGGCCACCTACGGCCTCCGCAACCACGAGATCTGGCATGTCGATGCCCTGCCAGGCGAGATCGACGCCAATCCCCGCATGATCAGCGTGGGCTCGTTCAGCTCCATCAGTCATGGCAGCGAAACGAAGACCGGCCATCGCTTTGCTCTGGCCCTGCCTGAGGCCTGGCTCGAGCGCTACCGACTCAATGATCTGGAGCACGCCCGCGCCATGCTCGACCAGCTGCGGCGTAGCCATCCGATCCGCACGACGGAGCGCCCCGACGGGGTGCTGCAGTTCCACAACAACGAGTCTCTGAGCCGGGTGCTCAGCCACTGGTTCCGCAACAGTGCCCGTGAGGATCGGGAGCTGCCCGTGAAGTTGTACGGCTGGCATCAGCCCCGCGCGATTCCGGGTCGCCCCAAGCCCAAGGCCATCCAAGACCGCTGCAAGGTCTATGACCTGCGCCATGCCTGGGCTCTGCGGGCGAAGGAAACCACCACCTGGTCGACCACCCTCAAAGCCATGGCCATGGGCCACAGCGAGGCAGTTCACACTCGCCGCTACTTGGTGGAGGAGCAGGCCCTGCATCGGTTGGAGGGCATGAACCGACTGCTGGCGCTGGATGAGGGCGGAGTCCATATCCCGACCCCTCGCCGCCGTGGTGCTCAGCGCCTGACCTCTGCAGCGCCTGTGGCTTCCGCCCCCAGGCCAGCTGCTGCCTTGCCTGATGGAGTCACGCCGGAGCTGATCGAGATGGCGCGAAAGCTCAAGGCCGCCGGCCTGGGCTGACGATCAGCCCCCGCCCCGACTCACAGGCGGCCGAGGGCCATCTCGCAGCGCTGAACATGCCAGAGCAGGTCTGAGGAGGGTGACGCCGGATTCTTCCTTGCCCAGTGGCGCTGCTGCTTGAGGATCCCTCCCTTCTTCAGCCGGAAGAGCGTTTTGCGGCTGATCCCGAGGTGGGCACTGGCTTCGCCGGTGCTGATCCAAAGGCAGGCCGGCGAGCGCGGGCTGCTTCTCCTGCCTCTCCTGCTCGTCGCTGTGGAGGGAGAGCCCGGCTCGTGGGGCTGGTGGCCCTCATGTGGGTAAGCGCTCATGCGATCAAACCTCGGAACAACGTCGATGAAGTGGCTTGGTTGTCGGGAACGCTCTCGAGGCCGGGCTGCGAGATCGATGGCAGACCTGGCGGATGCAGGTGGCCCGGGGCTGGCCCCGCCACCAGGAGCAACAGGGTGAGGCACTGAAGCAGCAGCACCAGCAGCAGCAGGGGCTGCAGCCGTTCGGGTGCCACGGGTCTGGATGGTCGCCTCAGCGGATAGGGCCGGGGGAAGGTGGGCAGCCGGAGGTCGCGTTGATGCCTGGTCATCAGAAGGGCACCTCCTCGTCGCTGAGCGGGGTGCCGCCGGAGGGGCCGCTTTTCCACTCGCTGCTCGCCGTACTGGGCTGCGCCGCGCCGAGCGCAGCAGCTGCAGCCATCCCAGCGGCTCCTTTGCTGAAGCCTCCATCGGCGCCGTTCCTGCTGCCGCAGAGCTCCAGGCGGTCGATCACCACCAGGGCCTTGCTGCGGACCTCGCCGCTACTGCGGTCGCTCCACTGCTCGATCTCAAGCCGGCCGACGATCGCCACCTTGCTGCCCTTGCGCAGGTAGTCGCCTGCCACCTGGGCGGTCTTGCCCCACGCCTTGCAGTTCACCCACAAAGGATCCTGGTTCTGGCCATCCCGGGGCGGGCGGTTCACCGCCAGGCTGAACTCACAGACGCAGCTGCCGCTCTCAAAGAAGCGCAGCTCCGGATCCCGGCCGGCATGGCCGACCAGCACGATCACATTGATGCTCATGCCTCCACCTCCAGCGCCGAGCCGCTGCGGGCCTCGATGCGCTCCTGGACCGCCAGCAGGGACGGCAGGCCGATGAGCGGATGGGTGCGCACCAGTTCGTGCAGCGCTCCGCTCCAGGTGATGTTGTGCCTGCGGGCGAAGGCATCGACCCGCGTAAAGGTGTCGTTGTTCATGGCGATGGTCTTCTTGTGGTTGCCGATCCGCTGGCGCAGCGGCCGCGGTTTCTGCGGGGAGGTGCTCATGGCTGGAGTCTCTGGAAGTGGCGGGTGTTGCGCGGATGGCGGTAGAGCGGCGCTCTCGATTCACCAGCGAGGGGGACGAGCCGCACGCAGCTGGGGATGAGCGGACAGGCCTCGACCCGGTAGAGGCCCCCCTCGCCGCGCCAGTGATCACCGGGTTGGAAGTGCGGTGGATCCGGTGCCTCTGCGCC
Source organism: uncultured cyanobacterium (assembly GCA_903823115.1). Lineage (GTDB taxonomy): Bacteria > Cyanobacteriota > Cyanobacteriia > PCC-6307 > Cyanobiaceae > Cyanobium. The sequence goes on along the minus strand of CAIJRN010000024.1, from coordinate 15,894 downwards.
CGGGTTGAGAAGGGCGCTGGTCTGCAGCGCCAGGAACCGCACGAGGGCTGCACGTTCCACCAGCCGCAGCAGCTGCTGGAGGCTCCGCTCACCACGGGCCACCTCAAAGACGGCGCGATCACGCTCTTGCTGGGCCTGCATCAACGCCGCCTCCAGCAAGCGGTGGGCGTGGCGCAGGTAGACGGTGGTGCTCATGTTCCCGCCTCCGCGCTCTGCTGGGCGCTCTCGCCGTCCTCGAGCTGAAGGCGACGCCTGGAGATCGCATTCCAGAGCCGCTCGGCGTTCTCGTCGTTGATCTGGCCCGCGCTGAGCAGCTGGTTGACCCGTCCGTAGGCGCTGTCGAGCTCCAGCAGGGTGGCGATGCGTGGGATCTGGCGGAGGCCGTTCTCCACCGGATCTGGCTCAGGCGCCGGGCCCTGGTTCTCCTGCTCGGTGGGACCAGTGCTGATCTCTTTTGGCGGTGGGGGTTCGCCTGCAGGTGTGGGCTCTGGAGCTGCGGCAGGAGCTTGAGCTGGAGTCTGGCCTGGAGCCGTGGCTTGAGCGGCCTGGCTCCTGGATCGCCGCGGTGCTGGTTGGGTGAGTGCGGCAGTTGCCTCGCTGGCCAGCAGCGATAGGGCCTCCTGCTGTTCGGTTTTCTTCCCGGCTGCGGCGGCCGGCTCCGATACAGCCCTGCTGGCGTCCACAATCTCGGCGTCGATGACCTCCTGAGGTGCCTGAGCGCTACCCCCATGGGACGACTCGATGCACCCATCGGCCCTGTTCTGGGCATCCTGCAGAGTTACTTCGTCTTCGCGATGGCGTAAAAGCTCGGGTACAGCGGCAGCTCGGGAGCTGGCTGCAGGACGCTGGACGCCGGGTTTTTCCGGCGCCGTGGCGTTGGCTCCAGCAGACTCCTCAGCGGCCTGGCTCCACGCCGTAACCGCCTGAGGCGGGGCCTGGATTTCAGTCCCACTGACGCCGGCCCCGCCAGCCTCTCGGACCGTGACCGCCTCGATGTCGAGCGCCTCCTCCTGGGTGATCAACCCCAGGGCGATCTCCGGGCAGTAGACGTTGGACCACCAGGCGGCAGCGCGGTAGCGCAGCATCTGGCCGGTCATCGTCTGCCACTTGCTGGTCTCGTTGCCGTTGCGGTCCTTGCGGCTCCACCAGCCCTCCTTGCGGGCCAGCTCGAGGGTGATGGTTTCCCCCTCCAGTACCTCACCGGTGGCCTTATCGGTGGCCACCGCATAGCAACAGGTTGGCTTCTCCTTGTCGTCAAAGACAAAGCGCAGCGGCGAGAAGCGGCCGCTGGCATTGACGGTGGCGATCAGGAACTTGCTGCTCCAGGTCGGCCGGCCGTGGATCGGCGTCATGTTCTGCATCACCACCAACGGCGAGAGGCGCATGCGGGCGGCGATCTCCAGGGCGATCAGGCTGTTGGCCAGGCCCTGCTGCCCCTGGTAATCCCTGGGCACCAGGGAGGAGGAGCACAGGGCCCGGGCCATGCGCTGGGCGGCGTCAAAGGCGGCGATGCCGCTGAACACCTGCAGCACCTCCCCCGGTGCTGCCAGGGCCGAGGAGGAGGACGGGTCTGTTGCGGGATTGGACGTGGTGTCGTTCATCAGAAGAGCTCAATGGAATCCAAATCGATTGCTACGGTTTCGGGAAGGCTGAAATCTTGGGAGACAGGACGAAATGCCTGGCGTCCGTGACTCGGCCAGCTGCCCGTGGTCTGGCATTCGGCGATCCGCCGGAAGGCCTCCTCCCGCCGCTGCAGACCTTTCTGCAGGTCCTGCCCATCCAAGATGAGCAGGCTGCAGTCGATCGGGGCGGCCGGATCGGTGGGCCACTCAAAGGCGATCACACCGGCTTCCGCCGGCGGCTGCCCATGGCGGTTTTCGTGGCCCAGGGCCAGGTGGGCCATCTGAAGGTCATAGGCCAGGTCCTTGGCCTGCCAGTAGAACTTGCGCGGCACAGCGCTGCGGGTCTTCTTGAGGTCAAACAGCCGCCCATCGGTGGTGACCACATCGGGCAAGCAGCGGCAGGGCCGCCCCTCCTGGTCCTCCCAGAAGTGGGGCTGCTGGCTGAGCGCTGGATCCAGCGCCGCCAGCACCTCGCCCACCACCGGATCGGCGCGCAGGGCATCACGGATGCGCTGGGCCTGATCGAGCATCTCGACGCTGATTGGCGTGAGTCCGGCGGCCTCGGCTTCTGCGCAATTGGCGGCGCCGATCTTGGTGTTGCGCGCGATCGTGCTGAACACCTGGAAGCGCCCATCAAGGGAAAAGGGCGGCGTCAGCAGGGCATCGACCAGATCGCCTTTGACCATGTCGGCGCTGGGGACAAACGGGGCGGCCCCCGCCCCGAAACGATGGCTCCAGGCCCGCATCGTGCCGGTCACTGCGGCCTTGAGGGCCGTGGGAGACCAGGCGGGATGGCGGTGATAGTCCGCCAAAGTCATGGCACTCATGGCGTGTCCTCCAGGCCCTGGCCCAGCACGATCGAGCGGGCCTCGAGAAGACTGGGGCAGAGCCCTGAATCGATGCCGCCGCCATCGCGGTGCAACAGGGTGGCGACATAACCGCCGCAGAGGCTCTGGCGGTAACTGATCGCGATGCCGTGCTCGGGGAGAGCCAGCAGCGATTCGGCCGTGATGCGATTCCATTGCCGCTGCCACTCGACCAGGGAACGGGAGAAGGCGGCCTGGATTGCGGTGTAGTGCGTTAGCTCGCAGCCGCAGGTCTTGTGGTGTTGCGGTGGGAGGTTTTTGGTTGGGGTGCCGGACGACGGGGAGCCACGTTCGGATTGGGGCATTGGCTGGATCGAGGGTCGGCCAACGTTACCTGGAGTACATCTCTTTCGGGAACGCCTAAGGCAATTAAGGGTATTTGTGGATAATTGCCCTAAGTGTTGCTTTTGCGACTGCAGCCGCTGGCTTAGAGCCCATCTCGACGGGTGATCAGCCTTTCTCTGCTTCTGCCTCGGCCGGCAACAGGTCGCCAGCGACCTCCCCCACCCAGCTGTGCAGCGCCATTCGCGCCGTGGCCACGGTGCTGGTGGGTAGCCGCTCGCCGGCAAACAGGGCGTTCTCGATCGCCACCACCTGCTCCATCGGTAGGTCCCCCGCCAGCCGCAGCACCTGCATCGCGGCTGAAACCGGCCGCAGGCCACTGCGCTCGACGGCCGCATCAAAGAGGCTGCGCAGCCGTTTGGTTTCGGCCTCCGCATCGATCTCCTCCTGCCGGGGCCAGAGGTCAGCGGGGCCTTCCAACTTGCCGATGTAGCAGGCGAACCAGTCCTCGGCGCCCCAGGGCCGCCCATCGCCGTGGAGCACCGGCCGGGCCTGCTGCACCCGCTCCCTGAGCAGCTTGTCCCGGATCGTGCCCCGCTCCTTTTGGGCCAGGCATTCGTTGAGCACCCCCAGCTGGAGGAAGGTGCTGGGCTGGGGCTGCATCACCTTGCCGTTCTCGAGGTTCCCCCACTGGCCACCGGCCACCCGCAGGGCCCAGGGGATCAGGGCAGGACAGGCCTTGGCCCAGTCCTGGGCCGTGGTGACCGACCAGTCGTTGCTCTTGCGCCAGTTGCGCAGGAACTTGCCGAACTGGACGCGTGCGGCATCGAGCTGGTGCGGCAGGCTCTGCAAAGGGGTTACCGTTTGGGAACCCTAAAAGTATGCCGCCTCACTGGCGAAGGGCTAGCCCTAGGCGTTGGCTTCGTGACAGGTTGATTTGGGGCGTCGGTTGGAGGGGACAGCGGCAATCCTCGCCGGCCTATTCAGCTCAGCCTCAGCACCCTCGCAGCTTCTGCCGTGCTCCTGGCCACACCGGCGTGGCCACCGCAGCGTTCCACCAGGGCAAGGAACGCTCGCTGCTCCTCCCGCAGCCTTCCCCCTAGGGCCTTCACCTCGATGGCGCTGAACACCGCCAGGGTCTGGCCGAGGTGCTCCGGGCCGATCAGCACCTGGCGCAGCCCGATCAGGTCGCTGCTGCCCTTGCACAACCCATAGCTCACCAGCCGGCCGCGTTGGTCGTGCAGGGCGCCGACGTTGTTGCGCCACAGCCGCACCGGACCGGTGCCCAGCTCCAGCCGGATCCGTTGCTGCAGCTCCTGCTCGCTCATGCCACCCGGCTCCAGTGGCCCCGCGTCTGGCGTCCCGCCAGCACATGCCGTGCCCAGCCCTTGGGGTTTTTGAGGCCGCGCTTGGTGCCCAGCGCGATCAGATCCTCAAGGCTGCGGGCTTCTCCTTGCTCTCGCTTTTTTCTGCACCGGAGCTCCTGCTGGCTGATCTCCCGTAGCTCACCCTCCACCGTGACCAGCTTCTGGCGCTCCGGCCGGAAGGCATGGCCGCACTCCGGGCAGAGGCTGAGCGTGCTGGCCATGGCGCAGAAGCACTGCGGGCAGGTTTTGACCGACGGGGCCTTGGAGTGCTCCCGCTTCTTGATTCCATCGAGGCTCCACTCCTGCACATCGAGGTGGTGGCCCAGCCGCTCGATGTTGCCGACGTGATCGAGGATCACCGCCTCTTTGCCGGGCTGGGGCCTGAGGCAGCGGCCGATCATCTGCAGGTGCAGCGCCAGGCTCTGGGTGGGCCGCAGCAGCAGGCAGCCTCCCACCGAGGGCACATCCACCCCCTCACCGATGAGGCTGCAGCTGGTGAGCACCTGCAGCTCACCGCTTCTCAGCTGCTCCAGCAGCTGCCTGCGCGTTGCCGCATCCTTGGTGCCGTCGATGCTGGCCGCCTTTACGCCACGCTCGCTGAAGGCCTCGGCCACCGCCTCGGCATGGGCGATCGAGCAGCAGAAGCCAATCGCCGTGCGGCCCGCCAGGTGGCGCTGGTAATGGCTGACCGCATCGCCCAGGATGCGGCTGCCGCCCAGGGCACCGGCGGCCTGGCGCAGATCGAAATCCCCCATTCGTCGCCGCAGTCCCTTCGCCGAGAAGCCAATCGGAGGGGCATAAACCCGGGCCGGAGCCAGGTAGCCGTTGTCGGTCAGCCAGGCGGGCGTGGGGCCGAGCACCATGCTTGTGAACCAGGCACCAAGTGCCTGGCCGTCGCTGCGGCATGGTGTCGCCGTGACGCCGAGCACCTTGGCGGTGTTGAAGTGCTCCAGTGCCTTCCCCCAAGTGGATGCGCTCGCGTGGTGACTCTCGTCAACCACCACCAACTGGAAGAAATCGGGCGGCAGCACCTCCAAGCGCCTGACCAGAGACCCCACCGAGGCCACCTGCACCGGCGCCCGCAGGTTCATCGAGCGGCCTGAGGCGATCAGGCCGTGCTCCACGCCAAGCGCGGCAAGGGAGCGGGAGGCCTGCTCCAGCAACTCGACGCGGTGCACCAGCACGGCGATGCGGTTGCCACGTGCTGCCGCCTGCTGGGCGATGTAGCTGAACACCACCGTCTTGCCGCCACCGGTGGGCAGCACGAACAGCACGGCGCGGTGTCCCTCCTGGAAGGCAAGCCGGACCCGCTGCACAGCCTCCAGCTGGTAGGGACGCAGGGCGATGGTCACGGCACGCCGACAGCAGTACGCCAGATTTTAGGGCTTGCGAAAACTGCCGCTAGGCTTTTGCGGTAGCACTGCACCACCACCATGAAGCGCGTCCAGCTCCAGCTCCCCTACGCCGTCGTCGAGTGGATCGACCACAACGCCGATGGCATCGAAAGCCGCGCCTCCTTTGTGCGGCGCACCCTGGTGCAGGTAATGCGCTCGGAGCGCTGCAACCATCCCGGCCACCACGATCCGCAGCCTTCCACCACGCCGGATCACCGCTGCTGATGGCTGGCGATCTGATGGAGGCCGCATCGGGTCAGTGGCCGCGGTTGCTGATCGAGCTGGCCGGCCTGAGCCCGGAGCAACTGCAGGACCGCCATCAACCCTGCCCCTCCTGCGGCGGCACCGATCGCTACCGCTGGGACCGCGACGACGGTCCCGGCGGCTGGTTCTGCAACCAGTGCGGCGGCCGGGAACGCAGCGGCGGTGGCGGCAGTGGCATGGACCTGTTGCTGCGTCTGACCGGCTGGGATTTTGCGACTGCCGCCCGCCGCATCGAGGCCCGCCTGGGCCTGCGGCAACCGGGGGCGACTGGGCCTGGCTCCACTGCTCTCCCGGCTTCTCGGCAATCAGCTCCTGAGCTGCCCGCCCTGCGGCTGGTCGTGCTCGATGGCGACCATCCGCCCCTTCCCGCCGGCAGCCCGTACGCCTATTCCCCGTCCCAGCGCATCAGCCGTCTCGATCGCCCCGGCGGCAAGGTCTTCTACGCCAACCACCGCACCGAGGAGGGTTGGCAGCGCGGCGCTGGTCCTGATTCCTGGCCCATGTATCAGTGGCCGGCTCTGCTGCAGGCCTCCGGCCACTGGTTGATCGAACTGGAGGGAGAGAAGTGTGCCGATCTGGTGATCGCCGCCGGCTTCTTGGCCACCACCCAGCCCGGCCACGCCCACCGAACTGCCCAGATCCTGGAGCGTTACCGCGCCCTGCGGCAGGCCGGTGTCGCCGGCATCGTCTACATCTCGGACCACGACGAGCAGGGCCTCAAGCGGGCCCGGCAGGTGATCAAGGCCGCAACAGAAACCGCCCTGCCGCTGCTCCATCTACCGGCCGCCGAGCTCTGGGCTGCTCTCCCCGCAGGCGGCTCGGTTGATGACGCCCCCGGCTCGATCCAGGAGCGCCTCAGCGTGATCCTGCGGGCTGCCCGGGCCGCTCATCGGCGGATGAATCACGCCGCAGTTGACTGCTCCGCCGCTCCGGCAATTCCGGGCCTCACCCCTGGTGCAACAGCGGCGCCGCGGGCAGCCCACGCCACAGGCGAACGGCCATTTCTCTGCCTCGGCTTCGATGGGGACGGCTACTACTACCAGCCCCGCTCCACCGGCCAGGTGGTGCGGCTGGCTTCCTCCTCCCACGGCGGCATGAACCTCTGCCGCCTGGCGCCGATCGCCTATTGGGAGACCCTTTTCCCCTCCAAGACGGGGGTCAACTGGACTGCCGCCGCCTCTGATCTCTTCACTCAGCAAGCCGCCGTTGGGATCTTTGATCTGGAATGCCTGCGCGGTCGCGGCGCCTGGGCCGATGAAGGGCAATCGGTGCTCCACCTCGGTGATCGCCTCGTTGTCGATGGCCGCAGCCAGCCCATCACCCAGCCCTTCCGCTCACGCTTTCACTACCAGCGCGGAGCGGCCATCCACGGGCCCGGTGATGCCACTCCCATGAGCGATCAGGAGGCCTTCGTGGTGCTCTCGATCGCCGAGCGGTTTCACTGGGAGATCCCGGCGTCCTCGCTCCTGCTTGCAGGTTGGGTCGCCCTGGCGCCGATTTCCGGGGCGCTCAGCTGGCGCCCCCACCTCTGGCTCACCGCCGCCGCAGGCTCGGGTAAGTCGACCTTGCTGGAGCGCTTTGTGGGGGTGTTGCTGGGGGATTTCGCTCTGCCGGTGGTGGGCAACACCACCGAGGCCTTCATCCGTCAGGCCCTGCGCTCCGATGCCCTGCCGGTGGTGATCGACGAGGCCGAAAGCAACGAGAAAGCCGATCAGCAACGCATCCAGCAGATCCTTGCCCTGGCCCGCTACGCCTCCAGCGAGACAAGGGCCTCGATCGGCAAGGGCTCTGCCGCGGGGGAGGTGCAGCGGTTCCGCGTTCGCTCGATGTTTCTGCTCAGCAGCGTTTCCACCGCCCTCAGGCAGGGCGCCGACAGACGACGCTTCTCCCAGCTCACCCTGCGGACCCCGGATCACCTCCAGCCGCCGGCACGGCAACACCACTGGGACGAGCTCGACCGTGACCTCGAGGAGCAGATCACCGCCGAGACAGGCCGGCGCCTGATCGCCCGAACCGTGGTGCTGATCCCGATGATCCGTCAGGCGGTGCGAGTGTTCTCCCGCGTGGCGGCGGCCCACTTCGGCTCCCAGCATCAGGGGGATCAGTACGGCACGCTGCTCGCCGGCGCCTGGGCCCTGCAGTCCAGTGAAGTCCCGACAGCCGCGCAGGCCCAGGCCCTGATCGCTGGCAGTGACTGGAGCACCTTTCAGCAGAGCATCGGCCTGCCGGATGAACGGCGCTGTCTCAATCGCATCCTGCAATACGAACTGCGGGTGGAAACCGAGGACCGGATCCATACACGCAACGTCGGCGAGCTGGTCGAGACGGTCGTCACCCCGGGCGGCCTTGATCCTGTGAGCGCTCGCCATGCCGAGGACATCCTTTCACGCCATGGCATGCGCATCCAGGAGGGCCATCTGCTGGTGAGCAACACCGCCGAGGCGATCGCCCGCATCCTCGACGGCACCCCGTGGGCCTCCAGCTGGAGCACGATCCTTTCCAGATTGCCGGGAGCGCAGCCCACCACGAACTCGGTGCGCTTCAAGGGAGCTGGTTCCAAGGCCAGGGCCTGCGCCATCCCCATCGATAGCCTCTGAACGGCTCGATAGCGCAGATCCACTGCAGCGCAGCCGTTCTTGCCCAAGATGCCAGTCGGTTACCTCGCGGTGGCCTGGATCCAGGTGGAACGCGGCGTTCCGCCCTCCAAATGCCCAGATCCATTGCGCTGCAATGGGTGGAACGGTTGGAACGGGTGGAACGCTCAGCAAGGACATCCCCTAGATCAATAGGCACCTGAGCCTCGGCAAGGGATCAGCCTGATCGGTAACCCAATAGGTCCACCAATTGGTATGCAGCTTGAGGCCTCTATCTATATCTATATCTCTATTTAGTGTTCCATCCGTTCCACCACCGTGGGATCGCAGCTCTGGCAAGCGATCTGGCTGGAACGCAGACCGTTCCGGCGCCGTTCCAGCCGTTCCGGGGCCTGCCGGCAAGCGGCTGGCTTGCGGCCAGAGCGGTCACCAGGTCGGGGGGTAGGCGAGCGCGGACAAAGCGCTTATGCTTTCGCTGAAACAAAACTCACTCATGGCACCTGCGAACTCCCTGGATGTGTCCCCGCGGCTCTGGTTGTCCGGCTGATGGCTGTCCAGCAAGCGCCACCTGCCGACGAGGTCATCGAGGCCCTGCGCTCTGCCCCGCTGGAACAGGACGCCGATGGCCGGGCCTTCATCCCCTCGGCCGGCGTCGATCCCACCAGGCCCGTCGGCAAGGGCAATCCACCCCGCCTACGCCGTCGCGGCAAGGTGGCGCCCAGGCCCACGGCAATGGAGGTGGAGCGGCGCATCGCCGAGGCGCAGCTGTGGATCGCCCAGCGGATGCCCTTGCTGCGGATCTACGAAAACGCCGGAGCCAGCTGGGGGGTCACCAACACCCGCACGGTCCGCTCCTATCTGGACGCCGCCCGCCAGCGGATGGTGGAAGACCTGATCAGCAACCGCCTCGAACATCAGGCCCAGCACATCTATGCCCTCTACGACTGCGCCCGTCGGGCGATGGACGCCGAGCAGTTCTCTGCGGCAGTGGGTGCCTTCCGGGTGATTGCCGAGATCGGCGGCATCCTGCGGGCCCCCCTCAAGCCACCAGAAGCGAAAACCTGATGGGCCGCATCGCCTCCACCCTGCAGCCACCGGCTGCTCTGCTTTCCAACCAGGGCGGCCTGCTGCTCGATCCAGCCACAGACCGCTGGGCCGACTGGGGCCTGCTGGGTGTTCCCGACCCAGACCGGGCGACAACTACGCGCCAAGGGCTGCTGTTCAAGGACTTCATCCTCGCCGCCTTCCCCAGCTTCCAGTTCAGCCGCTTCTCGGAGCTGCTCATCGATCTGCTCCAGCAGGTGGCCGATGGGGAGCTGACGCGCCTGATCGTCTGCTGTCCACCAAGAGCTGGAAAATCGGCTCTGGTTTCACGGCTGTTTCCCGCCTACTGGGTGAGCCGCCATCCGCAGCTGTTCTGCGCGATCGCCTCGTACTCGGCCGAGCTGGCCTATGCCCACTCAAGGGAAGCCCGCCACTACTACCGGATCACCGGACACGCTCTGTCCAAGGATTCGGCTGCTGTCGTTAACTGGCTGACGCCCCAACGGGGCGGTTGCATCGCTGCCGGCGTGCGCGGGCCGTTCACAGGCAAGGGCTACAACCTCGGCATCATCGACGACCCCTACAAGGGCCCGGAAGACGCCAAAAGCTCGCTGCAACGCGAGCGGCTGATCGACTGGCTCAAGAGCGTCTGGTTCACCCGCGCCGAGCCCGGCCAGAGCAGCACCGGCCAGTGGCTACCGGCAGCGCAGGTGGTGGTGCAGACCCGCTGGGACCACCAGGACATGACCGCCTGGCTCCTGGCCCAGGAGGGCCAAGGGCCCGAGGGCGGAGAGCACCCCGAGCACTGGACGGTGCTCAACCTGCCGGCCATTGCGGAGCCGATCAGCATCGCGATGCCGATCCCACCCACCTGCACGCGGGTGCCGGACTGGCGTCAACCCGGCGAGGCCCTCTGCCCCGAACGGGTGCCGCTGGCGGTGCTGCAACGGATCCGTACCCGATTGGGTTCCTACTGGTGGAATGCGCTCTACCAGCAGCGGCCGAGTCCGGCCGAGGGCCTGCTGTTCCGTAAGGCCTGGATTCAGGCCCCCCTGCCCACAGCTCCGGGCCAGCCCCGTCGCTACGCCCCGCTGGTGCTGAGCTGCGATCTGAGCTTCAAGGACGGCAAGGACAACGACGCCTGTGGTTTTGCGTTGCTGGGCCTGCTGGAACCCCAGCGCCACCTGGCGATGGAGGCGCGGCGCCTGGGGCTGGCGTTGGCGGCCAGTGCTGCTGGTGCTCAGCGACCTGGGCCGCATACCCCTGAGGCTGCTGGCGCTCAGGACCCCTGGGCGGAGCTCCAGATCGAGGCGCTCTGGGCCCACCGGCAGCGGCTGGACCTGCCGGGGGTGATCAAGTTCCTACTGGCCTCCCTTGCCTCGCTGGAACGCCAGGGCCTCCGACCCCATGCGGTGCTGATCGAGGACGCCGCCAATGGGCCGGCGGTCTGCCAGCTGCTGAAGCGCCAGGTGCCTGGGTTGATCGCCATCACGCCCAAGGGCAGCAAGGCCTCCAGGGGCCATGCCGTCGCTCCGCTGGTGGAGGCGGGCCAGGTGCGCTTCTCTCGCAAGTCCGACTCGCTGATCGAGGAGCTGCTGGCCTTCTCACCCCGCGGAGGTGTGGACGACCAGGTGGATGCCTTCACCCAGGGGGTGCTGTGGATCGAGGCGCAGTACTGGCGCGGGCGGGGCCACAGCTCGGCACCGCTGCCAATGGTGTTCTCCCGGTAGGCCATGGATCAGCAGCCCCAACCGCAGCCGCAGCCGCAGGCCACCACGCCGCATCGGCCCCAGACCCACGCCGTCGCCACACCGGCCCGCCCGCGGCGCCATCGGCCGGTGAATCCCCATGCCGCCGCCAATGCCCTGGCCCTGCAGCATCAGGACATCGCCGAACGGGTGGCGGCCAACATCGCTCGCCGCACCGGACACCCACGGGAGGATCTGCATCAGATCGCCATGCTCGGCATCCTGCAGGCCGCTCGCCGCTACTCACCTGAGCGGGGCTGCTTCCGACCCTTTGCCCGCACCTATGCCAACGGCGAGGTGTATCACTACCTGCGGGATAAGGGTTTTCTGATCAAGGTGCCGGCCTCCTGGCGTGAGCTGCATGCGCGGGGGCAGAAGTTGCTCAGGTTGGGTACGCCAGCGGCGGAGGTGCCGGGGCGGTTGGGGGTTAATGCGGAGCGGTGGAGGGAGATTGTGGTGGCTTGTAGTCAGCGGGTGGTGGCGATGGATGTCGTGGAGCAGGAGTGACGTTTGCCATTACTAGGCCGCAGAAGGATGCAGCGAAAGCAACTCGAATGGCACAGTTCATCTGTGGCGGCTCAGGTGAATTACCATGTTAGATTTTACATCGATTTTGAAACATGCCTCGGAGACAATTTTACTCGCCAGTACCGACGACCTCTCCCTTGTCGCCTAAATATGGATTATTGAGGCATTAATTAGCGAGATTATGCTGGGCAACCAAGAGCCGATCAAATTTGGATTTGCAATCACTGCGACAAACGAAATGAGGCGCAAGGGCTGTTTCGAGCAACGCGGAGCCAAGAAGGACTGGATGAATATATGCTTCTGAATTGCTGCCAGAAAGCTGATAGATTCATGCCGCATTATCTTGCTTGCGCAAATATCATTAATCATGATACTTTAAAAATCATGGCTCCCTAACGCTGGCGCCCTGGCGCTCAAAGAGTGTTGCAATTTACTTGCTATCTGACAAAGGACTCGTCAAATGCTTGCAATGCAACTTCCAGCGAGCATGAGAATATTTCCCTTGCTTCAACGAATAGTCCGGGAAATCTTTCAAACAATGTCGGAGAGCAATATCTCCGTAGGCGGGAGTGAATCTCGAACTCAGTTCGTCCAGCATTCTTTGAAAGAAAAACAGATCTCTCAATACTCCAGTCAACGGCATTTGCATATCTGTCCCTGCAGAGAGTGCCTTCTCTTATGCTTGGATCATTTTTCGTGAATCCAATCTTGGCTAGCACTTGATCACGTGAGTACGCAAGGTAAATATGTCCCGCTGAGAAATATCGTTTTGTAAATGCAATTTTCGAGGTGTCACACTGTATGCAGTGACTCGCCTTCGACCTTAGTCTATGGCCGGCTTTGCGACATGTTGTACCACCGAAGTAGAACCACATATCCAGATCTGTCATCTGAGATTCGCGATCCACAGTATTCTTGCAAGACGATGCATCAAAGACCTGAGTAACTGCTATGTCTTGAGAGACGAGGAATTTAATCTCCTCTACCGTTAGTGTTGCCATTGCATTTATTTCGAATGAAACTGATGGACTAATCAACTATAAACCGATTCCCATAGAGTCTGGCAGCCGAGCAGCTCGCTTAGCATAGCAGTGGCTACTCGCACGCTTGTTGTGCTAACCATACTAGAATAGTCTGCTAACGCTCAAGATCAGAAGTGGGCAGAGATCTTGACATTGCCGGATGCCCTCGAGCCCGTCTTCTGTATCTTGATGTTAGGTTGCAGTGAGATAACTTCTAAATGTCTTCCATAATCTGAGCACGCGTCAGAATCCGAGTTGTGAGGCGATCAACCACTTCCGGGGAGTACCTTCGGTTCTTGATTTGTCTGAGATATCCCACGAGATCATTGATTTCACTATCTTTCTCAATGACAATGTAGCGCACGTCGTCCGCAGCAAAACTTAGACGCAACCGAGAGATCTTCTCCATAGCCATCTCGCGTATCTCCTCCTTTTGGAAGAGCCTATCTTCAAGAATCATGTCACAGTCTGCGCTGACTTCGGGCACATAACGCCACTCTCGCTCGTCAGAGAATCGGTACATAGGATCGTGCTCTCCATTGCTTCTTGTGAGACTGCCCTCATAGTTCTTGATATATCTAAGTACATCGAGCACTGCAAGACTGTCTGGATCGGTTACTTCCTTTGCTTGTGCTTCCCCTAGGACGAAGCGACTGAGTGCTCTTTCGTAGCTTCGAGAGAGAAACGAATCTTGCTCAACATAAAGGACAGGATTGAGGTTTTTGCGTTTACCCCATTTCTTCGATAAGCCAATCCCGTACGATCCGTATTTTTCAATATGGCTCTTGATTTCCGATAATGGAATGTCACAGAAACTCACCATAGGAGCTCTTATTGAGTACTGCTTTCCACCAATAGACAAATCCTCCCTGCAATAGGAAGGCCTAAACGTGTCATTCAGGATTCCGTAAAGAGAATCCTTTTCTTTGGTGAAGTGAAATAGCGAATTTGCGCTTAATGGCATGACCGGTGTCGTCGTCGTGGGTGCAAGAGATGTCCAGGGCAGGAACTAAACTGACAACCTCACTCTTCCTTCGATGCTTCTGGAAAACACGGAACACTTACCACTCCTTTCCGAGAACCATTTCGGCCATGCCAAGGCCGAAGGCTGAAACTCACACGCACGCAAGGACCCTTCGGCCAACTCCATCAGGGATAGCCATGGTTCACGGGACTGAGAACCACTTGTTTGTTCTGCGACACAAGCTTGAACAACCCTGGTGGCAAAAGCAAGCAGCCCGGTCCGCTGCGCGTGTATCAAGCCCCCTCTTCCCCATGGACCCAGCACACCAGCCTGACAGTTCTGCAACCCTCCCTGCAGATCGCGTCCGACTGCTGGAACCTGCTCTCCGACACTGACGGCAGCAGCCGGCGGCAGGTCTACCTGCCCCAGGGGGAGCGGGAGCCCCAAGGGGCCTACGAGCGCCGGCTGGCTGCTGCCCGGCCCTCGGGCTTTTTCCGCGATGCCTTGCGCACCTACGCGGGGATGCTCAGCCGCGGCAGCTGGCTGAACCTCCCAGCCACCCTGGCGTCGGTGCTGACCGACGTGGACGGACGCGGTACGGACCTGGGGGTGTTCCTGGCCTCGGCAGACCTGCTCGTCCTGCGGGACGGCGCAGCCTTGGTGCTGGTCCTGCCTCCCGAGCACAGCTGGCCCAGCGAGGGCGACCGCCAGGAGGCCCTACGCAGCGGCGATCGTCTTTCTCTCCCCCGGCTGCAACTGGTACCCCGGGCCAACTGCCTGAACTGGGAGCTTCCCGTCTCCTACGGCCTGCCAGGCCGGATCATCTGGCGTGAACCGGTGAACCGGCCACAGCCAAAACCGCTTTCCTGTTCAGCCCGCGAGTCCATCACCGAGGCTGAGTGCCTCGAGATAAAGCCACTCGCCGTACTCTCCTCGACCGAAACGGGAACACTCCCTGAGCACGCCTTCTCGGTGATCGCGATCGCGCCAGCGGGCCTCAAAGGTCACTGTTCCTTGTTGATCGAGCGGGCCGCCGTTCTGGCAATCCAGCACTTTGAGGCTGAGCCACTGGATGGTGCGGCAGCTTTCCTTCAGAGCCTTCCGACGAGCCGGTGCCGTCTGGCCTGTTTCGGGATGGGTGCGCAGCAGATGGTCAATCGCCTCTGGATCCCTGACCCCAAGAGCGAAGGCGGTGTATCTATACCGCATCAGCTGCTCAGCCGTGAGCGCCAACTGCTCTCCCGCAATCAATGGCCCGCAGCAGCTGCCGTAGGCACCACCGCCACAAGGGCACGCCGCGGGCCTGGGCGAGGAGGATTGTCGGCCGAAGCCCAGGGGTACGCCGGGGACAGGGGTCATGGGTAGGGCTCGAGAGCACCATTCTGGTGAGCTGAAGACTCAGGGCTTGAGCCAGGGGGAAGGGGGACCAGACGGCTGTCTGGCTTGATGAGCTGCATGCGCGGGAGCAGAAATGGCTGTGGCTGAGAACTCTCGCTGGCGAGCTGCCGTGGATCAACAGAGAGCGGAGGAGGAAGATTGTGCAAGCTTGCGGTCAGCGGGTGGTGGCGATGGAGGTTGTTGCGCAGGATTGAACGCTTGCAATCACCTGGCCGCACTGAGCCGAAGTAAAAGCTTTTCAGAGGGTTGAGTAAATCTGCGGAGGCGGGTCAAGTGCATGGCAGTGTTACACACCATTCCCGCCTGCAGAAGCAACAGCCTCTGGATCATCGATCTCGCTGGTAGTCGCAGCATCGGCGTGTCTATTCCAGGCGTCAAGCAGCCAGTTGGGGAGCTGATCATGCCGTCGCACTGAAACCCGAGCATTTGGGTATGGCATATGAGGCAGCAAAACTGTACGAACCAATAACATGTCAGGGCTAGCCTGAATTGGCGCAATGAGATCTGGGGCCTGTGTAATATTTTCCCGACTTTGCATGTAAAGAGGAACTAGATAGTTCATTTTGCCAAAGTACCAATAGGGGAGCTGTAGGCCTCGATTTATTGACCATTGGATGGCCCCTGCTACCGCACACATCTGAGAAACCGGCGGAGTCTGGCCTAGGAGCCTGTTGCGCATAGATCACCGCGCCCCTTCTCCACAGACGGCCACATATCTGCCCAGATCCCTGTGACAGCAATGGATTCAGGCGAGAGAATGGGGCATGCAAAAGCCCAAGTCCTTCCGTCCCTGGCAGCCGG
>CAIJRN010000023.1 GCA_903823115.1 uncultured cyanobacterium | reverse complement strand
GTCTTCGATCGAGGGGCAGTACCGGGGGCCTTTGCTGTCGATGAAGCCGCCGTAGATCGGCGTCAGGTGCAGGTTGTCCCGAATCAGCTGATGGGTGGCGGCGGTGGTGCGGGTGATGTGGCAGCTCATCGGCTCGCCGCTGACCCAGGCGGCCGGATCAAAGGAGAAGAAGCGGTCGTGGGCGTCGCTGGGCTGCTCTTCGAGGGCATCGAGGGCGACGCTGCGCCGATCGACGCGGGCGGGGGTTCCCGTTTTGAGGCGATCGGTGCTGAAGCCCAGGGCCTGCAGCGCCTCGGTGAGGCCTTCGGCGGGCTGTTCACCGGCCCGGCCCGCCGGCATCGACTGGCTGCCGACCCAGATGCGGCCGCCCAGGAAGGTGCCGGTGGTGAGGATCACCGCCTCAGCGGCGTAGACGCTGCCGAAGTAGGTGCGCACCCCGATCACCCGGCCGATGGGGCCGCCGGCCTGGGAGCTGGCCGGCTGGTCAGCCTGGGCGGCCTCGGTCGGGCCGTCACGCCCTTGGTCTCCGTCGTGCAGCTCCACCTCCAGATCGGTCACCATCGCCTCCCGCAGGGCGAGGTTGGGGGTGTGCTGCAGCAACTGCAGCATCTGGCGGGCGTAGGCCCGCTTGTCGGTCTGGGCCCGCAGTGCCCAGACCGCCGGGCCGCGGCTGGCGTTCAGCACCCGCTTCTGCAGGGCGGTGGCATCCGCCAGGCGGCCGATGACGCCGCCGAGGGCATCCACCTCGTGCACCAGCTGGCTCTTGGCGGGCCCGCCCACGGCCGGGTTGCAGGGTTGCCAGGCGATGCGGTCGAGGTTGAGCGAAAACAGGGCGGTGTTCAGGCCCAGCCGGGCGGCGGTCAGCGCCGCTTCGCAGCCGGCGTGGCCGCCGCCGACCACGATCAGATCAAAGCGTTCGGTGGCGGAGCTGCTGAGGACCATCGACCGATTCTCCATGGCCCGCCGCCTGGCCGGGGGCCTGGGAGTGACAGAGCTGGTCCCTGATGGTCGGCAAGGCGGCATTGTGCAGCGGCAGCGAGGCCCGGGAGCCGGTTGTCCCTGGCCCCAGGGCTGAGGGCAGGAGCGGACTCACCCCCAGGCCAGCGAGGGCTCCGCGGCGGCCCTTCGGCGAGACCATTGCGCCGGGCTGCGCAAGGCCAGGGTTCCCGCCAGGGCTCGGGATCCCGCCGTGCTGCAGTGGGATGCCTGAGGCTTTTTGTCATCGCTTTCGCAGCATCGCGGTCCGCCGGCAGCGCCGCCGGATCCGCCCATGTCCAGGACTATCAGGTGTACGCCCGGGAGCTGCGGCCCTTGCTGCCGCCGCAGGCCTTCCGCACCAATCCGGATCGGCTGGCGCTGGTGCTGATCAACCTGGCGATCCTGGCGCTGGGCTGGGTCCTGGCCCATCAGCTCGACCGCTGGCCGCTGCCGTGGCTGCCCCTGTTTCTGCCTTTTGCCCTGGTGATGGGCAACAGCATCGTTGTGCTGCTGTTCGCCTCCCACGACCTGCTGCACGGCAATGCCCTGCGCCAACCCCGCTGGCGCCGGCTGGTGGGCCTGCTTGGCCTGGCGGTGTTGTGGATGCCGCCCACCCTCTGGCAGGCGGTCCATAACCGGGAACACCACAGCCACACCAATGCCCTGGTTGATCCCGATCGCTGTTATCTGGAGAGCCAGGAGACCAGCTGGGGTTCCTGGATTCAGCATCAGTTCGTGCCCTCCAATGAGGTGAAGCCTCTGGGGCTGCTGATCGGTGTCGGTGGTTCCTGGTTTGTGCACAATCTGCGCACACTGCTTTCGGTGCTGCAGGGCGAGGGCCGTGGCAACACGGCCGCTCCGGCCCGGTTTTCGGTGAGCCCCCAGGAGCGCCGGCGCATTGTGTTGGAGCTGGCCCTGATTGCGATCGGCCATGGGGCTGTGCTGCTGGCGATCGGCCCGGCGCCGCTACCCCTGCTGCTGGGCTATGTGCTGCCGCTGTGGCTGGGCTATGCCGGGGCGATGGCTTATATCTTCACTAACCATTTCCTCTCACCGCTCAGCGAAGTCAACGATCCGCTGCTCCACACCCTGTCGTTGCAGGTGCCGGGCTGGATTGATGCCTTGCACCTCAACTTTTCCCACCATGTCGAGCACCATATCTTTCCTGGCCTCAACACGGATTACTACCCGATGGTCCGGCGTCTGTTGATCGAACGCTATGGCGATCGCTACCAGCAATTGCCGGCCACCCGCGCCTGGCAGCTGCTGATGGCCACCCCCCGGCTCTATCGCAACGCCACCACCCTGGTGAACCAGGCCGGTGATCAGCCGGTGCCGGTGCCGCTGGCGGCTGGCTGAGCAAGCCGGCGTTCTCTCTGGCGATCGCCGCGATCAGGGCGCCGCCAGATTGCGGAAGCGGGTGAACTGGGGTTCAAACAGCAGTTTGCAGACCCCGACCGGCCCGTTGCGGTGCTTGGTGACGATCACTTCGGTGATGCCCCGATCGGCGGTTTCGGGGTTGTAGTACTCATCGCGGTAGATCATCAGCACCAGGTCGGCGTCCTGCTCAATCGAGCCCGATTCCCGCAGATCGCTCAGCATCGGCCGCTTGTTGGTGCGGGCCTCAACGCCGCGGCTCAGCTGCGAGAGCGCCACCACCGGCACGTTCAGCTCCCGGGCCATCTGCTTGAGGCCACGGGTGATGCGGGAGATCTCCTGCACCCGATTGTCGGAACCGGAACCCTCCATCAACTGGAGATAGTCGATCACGATCAGGCCCAGCTCCTTGCCGGATTCCGCCATCAGCCGCCGGCAGAGGGAGCGCATCTCCAGCACGCCGGCATTGGGCTTGTCGTCGATGTAGATCGGCAGCTGGCCGAGGCTGTTGATGCCCTGGCCCAGCAGCGGCCATTCGTCCTGCTGCAGCCGTCCGGTGCGCAGCCGGCTGCTTTCGATGCCCACCTCCATCGCCAGCAGCCGGTAGGTGAGCTGCTCCTTGCTCATCTCCAGCGAGAACACGCACACCGGCAGTCCATGGAGCTGGGCCACGTTCTTGGCCATGTTGAGCGTGATCGCCGTCTTGCCCATGGCGGGCCGGCCGGCAATGATGATCAGGTCGCTGCGCTGCAGCCCCTGGGTCATGGCATCGAGGTCGTAGAAGTTGACCGGGATGCCGGCCACCGCCATGCCCAGGGAGCGGCTCTCGATCTCCTCGAAGGTGCTGGTGAGGATCTCGGCGGTGGGAGTGAGGCCCTTGCTCGGTTTCTCCTGGCTGATGGCGAAGATCGTCTGCTCGGCCTCATCGAGCACCTGATCCATCGGCTTGCTCTGATCAAAGCCCAGCCGGATCACTTCGTTACCGGAGCGGATCAGCTGCCGCCGCAGGTACTTGTCCATCACCAGGCGGGCGACCTGCTCGATCGAGGCGGTGGAGAGGGTGCGTTCCACCAGCTCCATCAGCCGCGCTGAGCCCCCCACCTTCTCCAGCTGGCCCGTATCCGCGAGCCAGGCCCCCATCGCCGTCAGGTCGGTGGGTTTGCCCTGGCTGTGCAGCATCAGGGCGGTGCGATAGATCTCCCGGTGAGCCCCCAGGTAGAAGGCTTCCGGTTGCAGGACATCGGCGACCCGGCCGATCGCATCGGGATCGAGCAGGATGCCGCCGAGCACCGCCTCTTCGGCCTCCAGGTTCTGGGGCGGCAGGGAATCGGGCAACACCTCGAATTCGCCGTCCCCTCCCTGACGCCGGCGCCGGGCCTGGCCCCCTGGCGTCGGTGCGTTCTGGTTCACTTCGGCGGCCTGGGTGGGATTCCCCAGCGGCACGCTCACCATGATCTGCTCTCCAGTGGGGGCAACGCGGTTGGTTTCTGGTGGCAGGGGCCGCTGGGGCCAGCGCCACGGGCGACGCTGTCACCTGCAGAGCTGGGCTCCGCCGGCACAGGGGAGATTCATCCTGACCTGGGGAGGCGGTTTTGGCCAGCCCTCCACCACCACCGGTAGTGCAAAGGCCCTGGGCTCCCCACCAGATGGGGTGCCCAGGGCCCTGCAAGGCTCCAGTGGAGCCGCTGTTCAGAAGCTGGCGACTTCCAGGTTGATCTCGGCGACCACGTCGGGGTGCAGCTTCACCTGCACCTTGTAGGAGCCGGTGCGATGGATTTCCGGAACGGTGATGTCGCGGCGGTCGACCGCCTTCTTGGTGGCGGCTTCGATCGCCTCGGCGACGTCGCCGTTGGTGACGGTGCCGAAGAGCACGTCATCGCCGCCGGTCTGCTTCTTGACGGTGAAGCGGCCGATCGTGTCGAGGGCGGTGCGGAAGTCCAGGGCTTCGGCCTTGAGGGCGGCCTGGCGAGCCGCTTCCTTGGCCCGGCGATGCTCCACCTGGCGCAGTACCGCGGCGGTGACGGGCACCGCCTTGCCGGTGGGAACCAGGAAGTTGCGGGCGTAGCCGGGGGCGACCTCGACAAGATCGCCGTCCTTACCCAGGCTCAGCACGTCTTCGCTGAGCACCACTTGCACACGCTTGGCCATGTCTTACCCGATGCGGTCGCCCGACTGAAATCCGATTAACAAACTTACGACATGGCCCGGGGATCGTTGCCGACGGCGGCGGCCCGGGGCAGTCGCACGTCCTTGGCCAGTCCCAGGGCGCGCAGCAGCCGGATGTGCTGCCAGGTGATGTCCAGCTGGCCAGGACCGAAGCCATGACGGGCCGAATGGGGATAGGCGTGGTGGTTGTTGTGCCAGCCCTCGCCGAAGGTGAAGGCGGCGACCCAGGGGTTGTTCTTGGAGTTATCACCGCTGTCGTGGACGCTTGCGCCCCAGCAGTGGGTGGCGGAGTTCACCAGCCAGGTGACGTGATAGACGATCACCAGGCGCAGGGGGATGCCCCACAGCACCAGGGCCCAGCCGCCGGCCCCGGTGACCGTGCCGATCCAGAACAGCAGGCCCGCCAGGGGCAGTTGCAGCATCAGGAACCAGCGGTTCAACCAGCGGTGGTACGGATCGGCGACCAGGTCGCCCGTGAGCCGGGGCACGGCGGCCATGGCGGGCACGGATTCCAGCATCCAGCCCATGTGGCTCCACCAGAAGCCCTTGTTGCTGTCGTGGTGATCCGCTTCCGTATCGGAGAATTTATGGTGGTGCCGGTGCAGGCCCACCCAGTCGATGGGGCCGTGCTGGCAGCTGAGGGCGCCGCAGGTGGCGAAGAAGCGCTCCAGCCAGCGGGGCACGCGGAAGGAGCGGTGGCTCAGCAGGCGGTGATAGCCGATGGTGACGCCGAGGCAGGCGGTGACCCAGTAGAGGATCACCAGGGTGGCCACGCCCTGCCAGCTCCAGAACTGGGGCAGCAGGGCGACGATCGCCAGCAGGTGGATGGCGGCCATGAACAGGATCACCGTCCAGTTCTTGCCGCTGCCGCCGGTGGCGAGGTGGTCGCCGTCGCGGTTGGTGTGCAGGGCCCGGGCGCGACGCAGGGCGTCAGGGCCGCTGGTGATCGTGGCCGATCGGCGGGTGTGCTGGGCCTGGGGGCCAGGGCGGCGGGCTGGGCGGGAGGAACGCGTCGCGGTCATGTAGGACCGACTCCGTATCGAACGGTAAGATCATAGCAATACGGATCCCGATCACTTGAGCCACGGAGGCGAAATCGAATCGGGCCGAGTGGCCTTCGCCCATCTGATCAGGGTCTGGCATGCCCGCAATGGCTGGTCCCATCGGGTGCTGCCGGCCCTGGCGGAGGCCCTCCACCTCGGTCGCGTCCACAACTCTCAGCTGTCGATGCTGCGCAACGGCAAGTTGGCTTCGCCGGGCCCGGAGGTGTTCCTGGCTCTGGGTGGGATCAATCGCTGGCTGGCGGAGCAGGCCCCCAGCGGCAAGCTGCCGCGGGAGCGGGCCGCGTTGTTGCTGGCGGGGCAGCCGGAGTTGGTGGAGGCCCTGGCGGCTTCGGCCCTGCCCGTGCGCGCTGCCGACGAGCGGGAGCTCGGGCCCGGTGATCTGCTGGAGGTGTTCGTCGGCCTGCGCCCGCCGCCGCCGGCCTTTGATCTGCGCATTGACGATGCCGAGGCGGCCGCCCTGTCCGCGGCCCTGGCCACCCTGTTCACCGCCGGCCGGCCCTGGCGCCAGTGCCGCGAGCAGCTGTTGGCGGCCTATCCGGTCGCCCGGCGCCAGCGGCGCGAGCGCTTCGCCGCCGTGATGGCTGGCCAGATGGATTACACCGCCACGGACCTCGATTCCGAACTGCCCGACCTGCGCCTCACCCTGGCGGCTCTGGGGGCCGCCGGCGATGAGGAACTCGGGCCGGATCAGTTCCTGGATCTGCTGCGCAAGCGGGCCCGGCGTCTGGGCTTCAGCGGCGATCGCCCGCAGACCGATCTGGCCACCGCGATTCGGCGAGAGCTGGTGGAACCAGGCAGCTGATGCGGCAGCGGCCGGCCCTCGTCTATGGACGGGCCCCTGCCAGAGCTGGCCAGGAGAGCGGCGCCTGAGCTCAGGGTTGGGCGGGGGGATCGAGGCGCTGTTCAAGGGTCTCGATGCGCCTCAGCAGGTCTTCCAGGTCAGGGCCTGAGAGGCTCCCCGTCCTGGTCTGAGTGCCTGGATCGGCTGGGGCGGCCGTTGAGACGGGCGTGGATTCGTCGTTGGGCGCTGCGGCACTCAGACGGCGGCGGAAAATCATCATCAACAGATGCCCCAGCGGGAAAACCCCGATCAGGGACCAGCCCTGTTGGCCGACGCCATTGAGGAAACCCTGCAGTTGCTGGGCGGGATGCTGCTGGCCGGAGGAATTCGGCGTGTAGAAGCCGGGAAATTCTTTCCGCAGATATTCCTGGGAAAACACCGTCCCAGGCTTGGACGGGCTGGAGTCGGCTGCTGGGGCCGGTCCCGCAGCCGGGGCCTGACCCGTGCCTGGCGTTGCCGGCGGCGTTGCCGACCCCTCCACATTGAGGTGGATGACCTGATATTCCCATCGGGGCATGGCTGACTCGGATCCCATGGGTCGCACTTGGTCGTTGTTGGATCGTCAGGGAAGCCGGGCCACCCGCAGACGGCGGACCAGGCCCAGGGCCCGCAGCAGACGGATGTGCTGCCAGGTGATGTCGAACTCGAACCAGCGCAGCCCGTGGCGAGCGCTGGCCGGGTGGGCGTGGTGGTTGTTGTGCCAGCCCTCCCCGAAGCTGAGCAGGGCCACCCACCAGCAGTTGCGCGAGCGATCGGGGCAGTCGAAGTTGCGATAGCCGAAGGCGTGGGTGGCGGAATTGACCAGCCAGGTGACGTGATAAACGAGCACCAGCCGCAGCGGGATCGCCCAGAGCACCAGCCCCAGCCCACCGCCGTGCACGCCGGCTCGCTGGCCGTAGAAGTAGAGCGCCACCCCGAGTGGCAGTTGCAGCAGCAGGAACCAGCGGTCCAGCCAGCGATAGAAGGGATCCCGCTCCAGATCGCCGGTGAAGCGGTGGATCTCCCGCAGGGCCGGGATGTCATGGAGCATCCACTCGCTGTGGGCCCACCAGAGGCCCCGGGCGGCGTCGTGGTGGTCGTTGGGCTGATCGGAAAACAGATGGTGATGGCGATGCAGGCCCACCCACTCGATCGGACCGCTCTGGCAGGCCATGGCGCCCATCAGCACCAGCAGCCGCTCCAGCCAGCGGGGGGCATCGAAGCCCCGATGGGCCACCAGCCGGTGCAGCCCCAGGGTCACCCCCAGCACGGTGACCCAATAGAGAACCGCCAGCACAATCAGCCCCTGCAGGCTCCAGAAGCGGGGCAGCAGGGCGACGACAGCCCCGACATGCATGGCCAGCATGAAGGCGGTGGTGCCGGTCTTGAACTTGCGCTGGCGGGGCGGCAGGGGATCGCGGGCGATGGTCAGCCCCAGCCGGAGGGCGGCCTCGCGGCGCACCGAGGGCGAGGACTCCAGAGGGTCCGGACCCGGAGGGATCATCAGGCTGTGGGGACCGGTCATGGCGCGGGATCGACTTCCGGTCGGGCGGGGAACGCCGGCGGCACACCGGTACGGACGCAGGAATCTAGCGGTGGGATTGGCTGCCCCCGTGCCGTCGGGATTGGCGTCCGCCGCTGATCGCTCGCCGATTGGAGCGGCCAAGGGCCACGATGACGCGGGGTCGCCGTTGCTTTCGCCATGACCAGCGTGGATCGTCCGAGCTGGGCCCGGGATCGGGTCGCTGCCGCCCTGGCCGTGTGCGCCCCTCAAATCGCCGCCCGCACGGCCAGCGTCGCCCCGCGGCTGGAGCGGGTGCTGGCGGCCTTCGCGGCCGAGCGCCTCGGGGTGCACCACTTCGCCTCCGTCAGTGGCTATGGCCATGGCGATCTCGGCCGCGAGACCCTCGATCGGGTCTTCGCCCGGGTGTTGCAGGCCGAGGCGGCGGCGGTGCGCCTGCAGTTCGTCTCCGGCACCCACGCGATCGCGGCCGCCCTGTTCGGGGTGCTGCGGCCGGGCGATCGCCTGCTCTCGATCACCGGTCGCCCCTACGACACCCTCGAGGAGGTGATCGGGCTGCGGGGCCAGGGGCAGGGATCCCTGGCGGAGTTCGGGGTCCTCTATGACGAGCTGCCGCTGACGGCGGCCGGTCGGGTTGACGACGAGGCACTGGAGCAGGCCCTGGCCGTGCCGACGCGGCTGGTGTTGATTCAGCGCAGCTGCGGCTACAGCTGGCGACCCTCGCTGTCGGTGGCCGAGATCGGCCGGCTGGTGGAGCGGGTCAAGGCGCTGCAGAGCGACTGCGTGGTGTTCGTCGACAACTGCTACGGCGAGCTGGTGGAGGACTGCGAACCCACGGCCGTGGGCGCCGATCTGATCGCCGGCTCCCTGATCAAGAACCTCGGTGGCACGATCGCCCCCACCGGCGGCTACGTGGCGGGCCGGGCCGATCTGGTGGAGCGGGCCTGCTGCCGGCTGACGGCGCCCGGCATCGGCAGCGAGGGCGGCACCAGTTTTGACTGCAACCGCCTGTTGTTTCAGGGCCTGTTCCTGGCGCCCCAGATGGTGGCGGAGGCCCTGATCGGTGCCGAGCTGGTGGCCACGGTCTTCGCCGATCTGGGCTATCCGGTCCATCCAGCCCCGCTCGCCCCTCGCAGCGACGTCATCCAGGCGGTGCGCCTCGGCGCGAGCGCACCGCTGCAGGCGGTCTGCCGCGCCTTTCAGTCCTGCTCGCCGGTGGGGGCCTATCTCGATCCGGTGCCGGCGCCGATGCCCGGTTACGCCAGTGAGCTGGTGATGGCCGGCGGCACCTTCATCGACGGCAGCACCAGCGAGTTCTCCGCCGATGGCCCCTTGCGGGAGCCCTATGTGCTCTATGTGCAGGGCGGCACCCATCACGGCCACGTGGGCCTGGCCCTGGAGCGGGCCCTGGTGGCCCTGGACGCGGTGGCGGGGCTGGGACTGGCCGCTGCAGCCCAGGCCTGAGGCCGGCTGCAGGCCTGGGCGGGTATCGAGCAGACTGAACGCCGACCCCGACCTGCTGCTCCCCGGCGATGGCGCTCACCTTCCCTGACGACTGCCGCTATGCCGACAGCCATGAATACGTTCGGCTGGAGGGGGAAAGGGCCCGGATCGGCATCAGTGCCTTCGCGGTGGATCAGTTGGGCGACATCGTGTTCGTGGAGCTGCCCGAGGTGGGGGCCTCGATCAGCGCCGGCCAGGGTTTCGGCAGCGTCGAATCGGTGAAGGCCGTCGAAGATCTGCTGGCGCCGATCAGCGGCGTGGTGGAAGCCCGCAATGAGGCTGTGCTGGCCAGCCCGGAGGAGCTGCAGAACGACCCCTATGGCGAGGGCTGGCTGCTGGTGGTGCGCCCCCTGGACGCCGCTGAGCCGCAGACCCTGATGGATGCGGCCACCTATCGCGGCAAGGTGGAGGGCCACTGACGCTGCCCTCAGGCCGCCACACCAGCGGCCACTCCAACTGCCACTCCAACTGCTGCGGAAAGGGTCAGGGGACTCGGCTCATCGGGCTGGGGTCTGGCCGCGAGGCTGTCATCAGCCGCCCTCCTGGCCAGGTCCTTAGGATCCCGCCACCGACCGACCGGTGTCTGTGACCGCATCCTTTGCGATTCGCCATCTCGGACCGGATCAGCTCGAGCGCCAGCGGATGCTCGCCGAGTTGGGGCTGGATTCCTTGGAAAGCCTGGCCGCAGCCGTTGTTCCAGCCGAGATCCTGCTGTCCCCCGAGACGGCGAGAGAGGGATTGCCCGAACCCTGCGACGAAGCCGAGGCCCTGGCTGAACTGGGCCGGATCGCTGCCCTCAACCAGCCCAGGCGCAGCCTGATCGGTCTCGGCTATTTCGGCACGGCCACCCCCGCCCTGATCCAGCGTCACGTGCTGGAGAACCCTTGCTGGTACACGGCCTACACCCCCTACCAGGCGGAGATCGCCCAAGGGCGGCTGGAAGCCCTGCTCAACTTCCAGACCCTGGTCAGCGAGCTCACGGGCCTGCCGATCGCCAATGCCTCTCTGCTCGATGAGGCCACGGCCGCGGCCGAAGCCATGGCTCTGGCCCTGGCCGTTGGCAAGCGGCCGGGCGCCCGGCGCTTTCTGGTTGATCAAGCCGTGCTGCCCCAGACGCTGGCCGTGCTGCGGACCCGGGCCGAGCCCCTGGAGATCAGCCTGGAGCTGATCGAGGCCGAAGCTCTGGCGACCCGGCTCACGGCCGGTGCCATGGAGGTTGAGCAGGCCCTGCCGGCGGATGCCTTCGGCCTGCTGATCCAGTTGCCCGGGACGGCCGGTCGCCTCTGGGATCCGGCCCCCCTGCTGGCGGCCGCCCAGGCTGCCGGGGTGATCGCCACGGTGGCGATCGATCCCCTGGCCCAGGTGTTGCTGGCCCCTGTCGGAGATCTGGGGGCCGACATCGCCGTGGGCAGCCTGCAGCGCTATGGGGTGCCGATGGGCTTCGGCGGCCCCCACGCTGCCTTCTTCGCCACCCGGGAGGCCTTCAAGCGCCAGATCCCGGGCCGCCTGGTCGGCCAGTCCCGTGATGCCGAGGGTCAGAACGCCCTGCGCCTGGCGCTGCAGACCCGGGAGCAGCACATCCGCCGTGACAAGGCCACCAGCAACATCTGCACGGCCCAGGTGCTGCTGGCGGTGATGGCCAGCTTCTACGCGGTGCATCACGGTGCCGAAGGCCTGACGGCGATCGCCGCGCGGATCCTGGCCCTGCGCCAGGCCCTGGCCGCGGCCCTGGCAGTCCTGGGCTTGCCTGTGGATCCGGGCCCGGGCTTCGACACCCTGGTGCTGCGGGGCGATGGCATGGCGGAGCTGCTGGATCGGGCTGCGAGGGCCGGTTTCAACCTGCGCCACGGGGAATCCGGCGAGGCGGCTGAGGGCCAGATTCCGGCCTCACCAGATCTGGCGTCGACGACTCCAGCGCCGGACAGCCTGGCGATCAGCCTCGATGAATTGAGCAGCCCTGCCGAACTGGAGCAGTTGCTGGCGGCCCTGGCAGCCGATGCCGATCAGGCCAACGCGGCGATCACCGCCCTCCATGGTGCCCTCGACCTGGCTGAGAACAGTGATCCCCTGGCGGCGTTGCCGCGGCGCACCGCACCCTGGCTGCGCCAGGAGGTGTTCCAGCGCTATCGCAGTGAAACCGAGCTGCTGCGCTACATCCAGCAGCTGGTCAGCAAGGACTTCTCCCTGGTGCACGGGATGATCCCGTTGGGCAGCTGCACGATGAAGCTGAATGCGGCCGCCGAGCTGGTGCCGGTGAGCTGGCCCGGCTTCGCCCAGCTCCATCCCTTTGCGCCGGCCGAACAAACTGCTGGCTATGCCCGCCTGATGGCGGATCTGGAGGGCTGGCTGGCGGCGATCACCGGTTTTGCCGGCGTCTCCCTGCAGCCCAATGCCGGTTCCCAGGGGGAATATGCCGGCCTGCTGGTGATCCGGGCCTGGCACCGCAGCCGCGGTGAGGGCCACCGGCGCATCTGCCTGATCCCCACCAGCGCCCATGGCACCAACCCCGCCAGCGCCGTGATGGCCGGCATGCAGGTGGTGCCGGTGGCCTGCGATCGGCACGGCAACATCGACCAGGTGGATCTGGCGGCGAAGGTCGCGGCCCATGCCGCCGATCTGGCGGCCCTGATGGTCACCTATCCCTCCACCCACGGTGTTTTCGAGACCGGCATCGGCGCCATCTGCCAGCTGGTGCACGACCACGGCGGCCAGGTGTATCTCGATGGCGCCAATCTCAATGCCCAGGTGGGGCTGTGCAAACCGGGGCTCTATGGCGCCGATGTCTGCCATCTCAACCTGCACAAGACGTTCTGCATTCCCCATGGCGGCGGCGGGCCGGGGGTGGGGCCGATCGGGGTGGCGGCCCATCTGCTGCCCTTCCTGCCCGGCCATCCCCTGGCCCCGGCCCATTCCGCCAGCGCCATCGGGCCGGTGTCCGCCGCTCCCTGGGGCAGTGCCGGCATCCTGCCGATCAGCTGGATGTACATCCGCATGATGGGGGGCAGCGGGCTGCGCCTCGCCAGCCAGGTGGCCCTGCTCAGCGCCAATCTGATCGCCGAACGGCTCGATCCCCATTTCCCGGTGCTCTACCGCGGCGCCGCTGGCCGGGTGGCCCACGAGTGCATCCTCGATCTGCGGCCGCTCAAGCGCAGTTGCGGACTGGAGGTGGACGATCTGGCCAAACGCTTGATGGACTTCGGCTTCCATGCCCCGACCGTCAGCTGGCCGGTGGCCGGCACGGTGATGGTCGAGCCCACCGAGAGTGAATCGCTCGCCGAGATCGATCGCTTCTGCGCGGCGATGATCGCGATTCGCTCCGAAGTCGCGGCGATCGAATCGGCTCAGGTCGATCCCCTGAACAACCCCCTCAAGCGGGCCCCTCACACCCTGGCGGCCGTGACGGCCGACGACTGGGACCGGCCCTACAGCCGCAGCCAGGCCGCCTTCCCCGCCGGCCCTGGCCAGCGGGCCAACAAGTTCTGGCCGGCGGTCGCCCGCATCGACAACGCCTATGGCGATCGCAATCTGGTCTGCAGCTGCCCCTCCGTTGAGGATGTGGCGGCTGCGGAAGTGGCCGCCTAGAGGTTCCTGGGGTACCATTTCGCGAAGCAATGGCTCATCATTCCGGTGCCTGCCGCCTCTCAGGCTGCCGGGCATCTCGCCATTCACCACTCTGGGGACCATGAACGGCAACGGCTCTGATGGCGGACCGAACGCCACGACAAGGGTTGAGGGCACCAACGTCGTGCGCGTTCCCTTCGGGGTCCGGCGTGCCCGCCGTAGCCGTCCGGCCCGCCCCGATCACTGGGCCACCCTGGTGCTGTCCTTCCAGGCGGGTGGTGGTTTCACGCCGACGCCGCCTCACGCTGCCTGAACGGCCAGGCAGACCCTGACCTTTGCATGGGGCGCTGAGTTGGATTCAAGGCGTTGAATCCGAACGTGCCGCAAGGGCGATCATCGCTTGGCTTTTGTCAGGCGTTTTAAATGGCGCCGTTTTCACTCGCAAACAAAGCAGAAGACTGCCCTGAGGGCGACATATAGCCGCCCTCAGGAATGGTGGTCAGGCCGCTGCCAGAAGCTCGGGTTCGTGATAGGGAACGAAGCTGGATTTGCGCGCCTGGCAGATCGGGCAGATCCAGTCCTCGGGGATGGCCTCGAACGGGGTGCCAGCGGTGATGCCGGAGTCGGGGTCGCCGATGGCGGGGTCGTAGATCATCGAGCACACCTTGCAGATCCACTTGCCGGCGAGGGCATCGGCGGACTGGCCGGCCGTGCCCTGACCCTGCAGGGACTCGAGGGCGACGCCGTAGCGCTCGGCATGGTGCTGCTCGATCGGCGTCAGGAAACCGAAGTTGCTGGCGGCCTTGCGGAAGATGGCCGCGTGGTCCTGGGATTCGGCGGTCTGGCCGTTGAACTCGGCTTCGGCGCCGGCGTCCCGGTCGCTGCGGGCCTGGGCGGCGAACTCCGGGTACATCGTCGTGAACTCGTAGGTTTCACCTTCGATCGCGAGTTCGAGGCAGCGGCTCAGGATCGCCTGCTTCTGTTCGTCGCTGAGGCTGGCGGCATCGGCGATCACCAGTTCCGGATGCAGCAGGCGGAAATGGGCGAAGGCATGCTCGGTTTCCTGGGCGGCGGTGTCGCGGAACAGCTTGGCCAGCTCGGCATTGCCGAGTTGCTTGGCGACATCGGCGAAGAACAGATATTTACGGTTGGCCATGCTCTCGCCGCCGAAGGCGGCCTCGAGATTGGCGAGGGTACCGGGGTTGCTGAGATCCATGCTGACCAGCAGAAGGACAATGGCCGGATCTTACACTAAGTCGGAGTGAGTATGGATAAGCGGCGACGGCAGCACCTGTGGTGGTGGCGGGAGCAGCGCCGCGGGCCCGCTCAGTAGCTGCCGCCGTTGCGGCGCTGGTGGACGGCCGTGGTGGCCTTGGCATCGAGCAGGCCGCCGTGCTCGACCTGGGCGTAGATCAGCCAGTGGTCGCCGCATTCCATCCGCTGCCTGACGCTGGCTTCCAGCCAGGCCAGGGCCTCAGGCAACAGCGGCTGCCCCCCCGGGCTGGTCTGGGTCTCGAGGTCGGCGAAGCGGTCGGCACCGGGGGGAAAGGGCCGCAGGAAGCGCTTCATCGGCTCCCGTTCCCGCCCGGCCGCCAGCACATTGAGGGCGAAGCGATCGCCCACATGCAGCAGGCTCTCCACGGAGCGATCCTTCGCCACCGCCACGGTGAAGCCTGGCGGGTTGAAGCTGGCCTGGCTCACCCAGCTGGCCACCATGGCGCCGCTGAGGCCGGCGGCCCCTTCCCCCTTGCGGGTCGTGACGACGCAGAGGGAGCCCACCACCCGGCCCAGGGCCTGCACGGCCGGATTGCTGAGGCTGTCGCTGAGGCCGCCGGCGGCGCTGCGCCGCTGGCCGCGCCGCTGTTCGCTGATCAGGCTCCGGCCCAGGGCCGTGCCCGTTTCCTCCAGGGTGCGCAGGGTGGCCAGATCGGGGCTGAACTTCACCCGGATCGGTTCGAAGGCGAAGCTGAAACCGCCATCGCGCAGCTTGCTCTCCAGCAGATCGATCGCTTCGCCGCTCCAGCCGAAGCTGCCGAACACCCCCACCGGTTTGGCCCGGTCGCCTTCCGCCAGCACCGTGCCCAGGGCGGAGACGATCGGTGTGGGCGCGTGTCCCCCCAGGGTGGGGGAGCCGATCAGCAGGGCATCGCAGGCACGGATGGTGTCAAGAAGTTGCTCGGCTGGCGCGAATTCGCAGTTGAGGCTCTCCACCCGCACCCCGGTGCGCGCCACCCCCTGGGCCAGGGCATCGGCGATGGCGGCGGTGTTGCCGTAGGCGCTGGCATAGAGCAGCGCCACCGAGAG
This sequence comes from uncultured cyanobacterium, assembly GCA_903823115.1. GTDB lineage: Bacteria > Cyanobacteriota > Cyanobacteriia > PCC-6307 > Cyanobiaceae > Cyanobium. Next base: position 55,090 of record CAIJRN010000023.1, on the reverse strand, counting down.
GTTGGCCCGCCCCTGGGCCGCTCCCCAGCGGCGGTAGTCGGCCAGCAGGCTGCGCCAGCTTTCTGCGATCGCCGGGCCATGGCCCGGGGCGATCGTGCGGATCGGCAGGTCATCGAGGCGGTCGACGACGCTCTCGACCTGGCGGGCCATCGGCGCCATCAGGCAGTCGTAGAAGTAGCGGCGGTCCTCTTCGGTGCTGTCGCGATTGGCTTCGGCGAAGTCTTCGCTGCAGAGGTGGGCGGCGAAGAACTTGCCGCTCATCAGCAGGCCGGTGCGTTCCTCGAAGGCGATCAGGGCCCCGGGCCAGCGCGGCGTCGGCACGGGAATCAGGCAGAGGCGATGGCCCGCCGCCAGGTTGCGGCAGGCCTCATGTTTCACCACATCGATGGTGGGCAGCGGCGGAATCGGGGGGCTGACTGGCTGGCTGGCCCTGCCCTCGCTCGAATCGGCGTTCGAACCGCTGCCAGCACCTTCCCCAGGAGCAGCCGCAGGCTTCTGCTGGTTCCAGAGCTCTTCGATCAGCCGGGCGCCGGCGTTGGAGGCGACCAGCATCAGGCCCGGCCAGCGGCTGGCCAGCTGCCGCAACAGGGCCACCCGATTGGGGTTGACATGGCCCACCACCACTTTGAGGGCGGCGTCGGCGGGCACCAGGGCGGCGAGCTGCTCCAGGTAGGGCGCGGCGAAAGAGGCGCCGGGGGGGTGCACCAACACCGGTGGCACGTTCTGGCCGGCGCTGTTGCTGCCGGCGTCGAACAGGAAGCTGTTGGCGCTGGTGCCGCGCTCCAGGCCGTATTCCACCTCGAAGCGCAGCCGCCGCGGGCTGAGGCAGCGAAGGCAGGTGAGCCCCGGATCGACGGGCAGGCGGATGACACGGCGGTCTTGTCCGGACAGGCCCATCAGCCAGCAGCGGGTGACAGTCTGACTCTAGGGAGAACCGGTTCAGATCCCTGCAAGCCAGGCAAGGCGTCACCGGGGCTGGTTGGGTTGGCTGCGATCAATGATGCCGATGGCTGGCACGTAGCCGAGAAACCCGTGCTGGCAAAGGCAGGCAGCTGATTAGGCTCGCGAGCTATCGCGAATCGGCTTGAAATGTTCGGCTTGGAAGAGTTCAGCATCGAGGACGTCTTTGTCTATGTTTCCCGCAGCCCCTTTCTGTCGCCAGCCGATCAGGGCTCGGCGTCCGATCCCTGGGCGTCCCGCTACGGCTTTGAGGCCGCCGGCTCGTTGAGCTGGTATGACGCCCTGGACCAGTTTGGAGTCGCCCTGCTGCGGGATCCGGTCAAGGTGGCCGTCGAAGCGCCCCTCAGCGGTTCCCAGGCCAGCACGGGCCAGGACATCCTGCGCGGCGCCCGGCTGGCGGCCGAGCAGGTCAACCGGGCCGGCGGCGTCAATGGGCACTTGATCCAGCTGGTGCCGGCCGATGACCAGGCCGATCCGGCGCAGGCTCTGCCGGTGGCGAACCGGGCCGCCGCCCGCGGCGCTGTGGCGGTGGTCGGCCCCTACAACTCCTCGGTGGGGATTCGCAACCTGCCCCGCTACGAAGAGCTGGGGGTGGTTCCCCTGCACCTCACCTCCACCAACCAGACCGATGGTGACGGGGTGACGATCCAGCCCAAGAACAATCAGATCGCCCCGACGGAGATCGCCTACATCGAGTCCTTCCAGCCCCAGCGGGTGGCGATGCTGGTCGATCCGTCCGACTACACCGCCGGCATGGCGGACCGCGATCAGCAGGCCCTTGAGGCCGATGGCGTCGAGGTGCAGCGGATTGCGGTGGTCGAGGGCCTCAGCGACTACAGCGCTGTCGTGTCCAGCGCCCTGGAGAGCTCGCCGGATGTGCTGTACGTGAGCACCTACTTCCCCGAAGGCGCCAAGATCGCCAGCGATCTGTTGGCCCGGCAGACCGGCTTGCCGGTGTTGTTCGGCCTGGCCAATGTCGATGCCGGCTTCGTGCAGGCAGCGGGTCTGGAGGCCAGCCAACGCGGTGTCTTCAGTGGTGTCCCCGCAGCCGGCGAGCTGCCCACGGCCAAGGACTACACCGCCGACTACATCACCCGCTACAACGTGCAGCCCGATGTCTGGGGCACCTTCGCCTACGACTCCCTCAAGCTCTGGGCCCGGGATGTGGATCGACTCGACACGACGGCCTATGAGCCGGTGCTGAAGGCGCTGCGCCACACCCAGGGCTATGAGGGCCAGACCGGCACGATCAGCATCGACGCCATCACCGGCAATCGCCTCAAGCTGCCCGTCTACATCCTGGACGTCAACGACCAGGGCGTGTTCGAGATTGATCAGGGCGCCGTTCAGTAGTGGTTGCCCACCTTGCGGTGGTGCACGGCGGTGCTGGCCTGGGTGTCGGCGACGTTGCCCTCCTCGACCACCGCGTAGATGATCCAGTGGTCAGGGCCTTCCAGCCGCTGGGCGACGCGGCAGCCCAGGTAGGCCAGGGCATCCCCCAGCACCGGCCCGCCGGCTGCCAGGCCACTGAGCACCTCCACCCCGGCGAAGCGATCGGCGCCGGGGGGAAAGCGCCTGAGGAAATGGCGCAGCAGCTGCTGGTGGTTGTCCTCGCGCAGGATGTTGAGCACGAAGCGATCGCCCACCTGCATCAGGGCCTCGATCGCCCGGTCCTTGGCGACGGCCACGGTGAGGCCCGGCGGATCGAAGCTGGCCTGGCTCACCCAGCTGGCCACCATGGCGCTGCTGCGCTCGGTGCCGCCGTCGTCCTGGCGGGCGGTGACCACATAGAGCCCGCCGGCGAGCCGGCCCAGGGCCCGGTCGAGATCGCCGTCGAGGGCCTTCATGGCGGCGATCGTGCGGGCCTTGGTGAGCAGCTGACCCAGGTCGGTGCCGGCTTCTTCGCAGAGCTGGTAATCGGCTGCCCCTGGCACCTGGCGGATGCGCAGCGGCTCGAAGGCGCTCTTCTGGCCCAGGCTGCGCAGCTGGCTGGCCAGGGTGTCGATCGGCTCGTCGTTGCCGCCGAAGGCGTCGTAGCAGCCCACCCACTGCCTGGGCTGCAGCGCCGCCAGCAGGGTGCCGATCGCCGCCTGCAGTTCCGGGTCGGGGCTGGCGGGCCAGGTGGGCACCACCACCGCTGCCGCTTCGCCCACCAGGGCCGCCAGCTCCTGGGGGTCGGTGGCGCGCAGATCCACCAGCTGCACCTGGGCATCCGCCTTGCCGATGCCGCGGGCGATCGCCTGGCTGAGCCGGTCGCAGAAGCCGTACTGGCTCATGTAACAGACGGCGGCATAGGCCTCGCCCTTGCTGCGATCCCGGCTCCAGTCGCCGTAGTCCCCCAGCCAGAGGCCGAGGTGATGGCGCAGCAGGGGGCCATGACCGACGGCCACCGTGCTGATCGGCGGCAGGGCGTCCATGCGCTTGAGGGCCTGCAGGACGCTGCGGGCGTTGGGGCCCATCAGGCAGTCGTAGTAGAAGCGGAAGTCCGGGGCGATGGCGCCCGGATCGCTGTCGAACAGCTCCTCGGAGCAGTAGTGCAGGCCGAAGGCATCGCAGGTGTAGAGGATGCCGGTGCCGTGATCGAAGGAGAAGATCGTGTCGGGCCAGTGCAGATTGGGGGCACTGAGGAACTCGAAGCGGTGTGAAACGCCACTTGTGGGGTTGGTGCCCAGATCCAGCTCCTCGCCGCTTTTCACCGCCCGGCTCTTGAAGGGCCGGTGCACCTGATTCTCCAGGAACTGGATCGCCACCTTCGAGGCCACGATCTCGATCTCGGGGTTCAGGTCGAGCAGATGGCCGATCAGACCGGAATGGTCCGGCTCGGTGTGGGAGACGATCAGATGGTCGATCGCCAGGGGATCGATCTGCTGCTGCAGCAACGGCAGCCAGGTGCCCTCGAACTTGAGATGGCTGGTGTCGATCAGGGCCGTGCGCTCACCCCGCACCAGGAAGGCGTTGTAGGTGGTGCCGTTGCGCAGGCCGAACTCGATGTCGAAGCGGCTGCGATCCCAGTCGAGCGAGCGGATTGTGGTGGTGTCGGGGCCGATCGCTTCGCACTGCAGGCTCAGCCGGCCGGCGGCGCTCTGGCTGTCGCTGGTGGCCTGGGGGGCGGCGAGGGTCATGGCCTGCGTCTCTGCGGCTGCTCTGGCGAGACTGTAAGCAGGGCGACAAGTGTGCTGGCGAACCACCAGGGACTGGTCGCCGCAGCCGTTGGCGGGCCGCCAGACCCAGCGCCCACGGCGGTCGTCTCGCAGGTCCGGAGATTCACGGCCCCCAAGCCCGAGCCCCTTTCCCCTGGCCCGGCCGTGCATCCGGCTCCGATCGGACCAGCTGCCCTGACCAGCAAAAACCCCGACCGCGCAGGCGGCCGGGGCGGAGTCTCTCGGTCTCTCGTGCGGGGGGGCTCGGAGGTGGAACCCGGCTGGTGATCAGCCCTCCACCTTGACGCTGACGCTGGTCATCGACTGGGCCTTGGGGGCCTTCACGGTCAGCAGACCGTCGCGGTACTGGGCCTCCAGTCCTTCGCGCTGGATGCCGCCGGGGAAGCGGAAGCTGCGGCTCCAGGTGCCGTAGCGCACCTCGCTGAGCAGGGTGCCGCGGCCACTGTTCTCGCGGCCACTGTTTTCGCTGCTGCCGCTGTCGTTCGTCGTCTCCTGGCGAGCGCGGCGCTCGGCCGAGATGATCAGGCTGCGGTCGGTGGCTTTGACGTCGATGCTGTCCTTGTCGACGCCGGGCAGTTCCAGGGTGATTTCGTAGGCCTGGGGGGTGTCGATCACCTCGGCGGCCGGCACGCGCTCGGCGGTCTGCAACTGCTGCTCAAGGCGATCGAAGAGATCAAAGGGGGAATGGCGCAGGGTGAGCATGGCAATGGCCTCGGATGGGGGCGGGGATGCACCCGCAGAGCCAATGTGCCGGCCCCGAACCAGCCGGCGGAGGGCGAGAACCGTCCGCCCCGGTTCGGCGCCCACCCCCAGGTTCGGCTGCCCCACCAGGGTTGTCGCGAGAACCGATCGGGCTGGCTGCGCTCCGGCGCCGGGCCCGCTTCAGAGGCGGCTCAGATCCACCACCAGCTCTCGAAGCTGGCCGCCTGACCGCAGAGCTGTCCGTCCCCGTCGCGCAGGCTCCAGAGCCGGGCACCCTGGATCTGGAAGCGGCGGCCAGTGCTGTCGACGCGGATGCCGCTGTAGCCGCTGATCGCCTCCTGGGCGCGGGCCTGATTGAGCGCGGCGGACCGGGAGCGCCGTTGGTCGGCGGGCGCGGTCAGGCGCGAGGGCATGCCCACCATGGCGTCCCAGTCGCGGCGCCAGAGGCGCAGGGCCGTGGCGTTGGCGTAGATCAGGCGAGGGTCGGCAGCACCGTCGTGGGCGAGCACCGCCGCGGTGGCTCCGAACAGCTCCTGGGCGCCCTGGCGGGCGGATCGCTCCGCGGCGCAACCCGCCAGCAGGGGGTGGCCGAAGGCCCGCTGGTGGGACGCCAGGATCGAGCCGGCCAGGGCAATGGACGCGGGTGTCAGCCAGGGCGCCTCGATCACGGACCGCCGGTCCGGCCGCGGCCGCTGCTCGCCGCTTTGCCTGTTCCTTTTCCGGCTCCGTTACCCGCAGCGGTGATCTTGTCGGCGCTGGCCTCGCCGGGGATTGTCTCGCTGGCAGTGGCCTCGCTGGCAGTGGCCTCGCCGGCGCCGTTCTCGGCGCCGGCGGCCATGGCCCGCACCATCGCCAGCTGGCCCATGGCCGTTCCCTGCTGGTGCAGCCGCTCCAGGAACAACTGGTTGGCCTCCGGGAAGCGCGGGTCGATCGCCAGGGGCAGGGGGCCGGCGCCATCGAGACCCAGTTCCCCTTCCAGCGCCGGGGTGATCACCACCAGGTCGGGGTCGAGGGCCGCGTCGTAGCGCCACCAGCGCACCGGATCGCCGATGGCGGCATGGAGCGGATGGGGGGCCTGGCTGATGGCGGTGGCGATCCCGGCGCGGCGGCGGGCGGCCAGGTCGGCCAGCAGCTGGTTGCGGGTGCGGCCCCGCAGTTGAAACAGCACGAAGGGGTCTTCGCTGAAGCGATCCCCCATCAGGTAGTAGACGGCGCTGGTGTGCTTGCAGGGGTTGGCCTTGTCGGGGCAACTGCACTCGCTGCGCACCTCCTGCAGCTTGAAGGGGAACAGGCGCTTGCCGCTGGCGGCGAAGGCCCGCTCGATGTCCTCGGGCATGATCCCGGCCAGCAACTGGGCCGACCAGCGGGCCTTCTGGCTGAGGGCTTCGAGCACGTAGCCCCAGTCCTCGTCATTGAGCACGTCGAGCCAGAGCTTCACCTTGTAGGGATCCTTTTCGGTGCCCTGCACCCGGGCGTGCACGCGCCGCCCTTCGAAGCGGATCGAGAGCACGTTGCCGGAGCGGGCGTAGTCCCAGGCGCGCTCCAGCCGTTTCTTGTAGCGGTAGGAGTTGATCAGCTCCATCCAGTGCACCACCCACCAGGGCTGCTGCCCCAGGCCCTGCTGGCCCAGCTGGGTGGTGATGGCCTGGGTGATGGTCATGGCGCCGCGCTTCCCGGCCAGTCTGCCCCGCCTGCCACCCCGGGGCCCAGCAGGTTGCCGTAGGGGTCGTAGGCCCGTTGGATCTCCAGCTGCAGGCCCGGCTGGGGTTGCCAGCGCAGGGCCAGCGCCTGGGCGCTGCCCGGATGGCGGCGATCCGGGATCACGATCTCCAGGCCGGCCGCGATCGTCCAGATCGTCAGTCCCTGCTCGCCGGCGGCAGCCAGGCCGACAGGCGCCGCCGCCCTGGCCCGCAGCGGTGCCGCCGGGGCTGGATCCGCCTGTTCCGGCCGCCCTTCCCAGACGATCACCAGGCTCTCGAGCTGATCGCTACCCAGGCGCACCACAGCTCGGCGGCGCTGCTCGCCATGGACCAGGCAGAGTTCGCTCACCCAGGGCCAGGGGCCGATGCGGTCGGGGCCGAGGCTCCAGTGCCCCTCGCGGCTGATCTGCATTTCGGCGGGCGGCTCGCCAAAGGCCATGCGGCGCACCTCGCCGCTGTCGCGATTGGTGAGGCTGGCCTCGATCAGGCCATCGAGGTCCGTGACCAGCAGGTGGCTGTCGAAGCGATTCTGTTCGACGCCGCTGGCATCGAGTCGCACGAACTGGCCCACCCAGGTGCCGGCGTTGTGGGCCAGGAGCCGGCTGCGGCGATCCGCCAGCGGCTTGAGAGGTCCAGTCATCGGTTCGGGCCTGCAGTCATCGCTTTCAGGCCTCCTCATCGAGGGCCACCAGCTCGCGCAGCTGGCCCATCTCCAGGCCGCCGAGCCAGTCTTCGCCGCTGCCGATGATGTCGGCGGCCAGCTTCGATTTCTCCTGGATCATCCGATCGATGCGCTCCTCCACCGAGCCGCTGGTGATGAACTTGTGCACCATCACCCGATTGGTCTGGCCGATGCGATAGGCCCGGTCGGTGGCCTGATTCTCCACCGCCGGATTCCACCAGCGATCGATGTGGAACACGTGGCTGGCGCGGGTGAGGTTGAGGCCCACGCCACCGGCCTTGAGCGACAGCAGGAACAACTGGGGGCCGCGGGGATCGTCCTGGAACCGATCCACCATCGCCTGGCGTTCGGTCTTGCTGCTGCTGCCGTAGAGGAAGGGCACCTCCTGGCGCCACTTGCGCTCCAGATGGGCCTTGAGCAGATGGCCCCATTCGGCGAACTGGGTGAACAGCAGGGCCCGATCGCCGGCTTCGATCACTTCCTCGAGGATCTCCTCGAGGCGCTGCACCTTGGCGCTGCGGGCGCTGAAGTTGCCGTCCACCTGGGCCTCCTTGAGGGCGAGGGCGGGATGGTTGCAGATCTGCTTGAGCTTGGTGAGCAGCGCCAGCACCTGGCCGTGCTTCTGGCCCAGAGGGGCGCGGGCGATGGCATCGAGGCTGGCTTCCACCGTCTGGTTGTAGAGCTTCTTCTGCTCGGTGCTGAGGCCCACCCATTCGCGCAGCTCCACCTTCTCCGGCAGGTCGGAAATGATCGATTTGTCGGTCTTGAGGCGCCGCAGCAGAAAGGGACCCACCCGGGCCTTGAGATCCCGCAGGGAGCTCATGTCGCCATAGCGCTCGATCGGCAGGCGATAGCGCTGGCGGAAGAAGGCCTCCTCCCCCAGCACCCGCGGGTTGAGGAAGTCCATCAGGGCCCACAACTCGCTGACGCGGTTCTCCACCGGCGTGCCGGTGAGGGCGATGCGGAAGCGGCCCTGCTTGCCGGGTCGCCCCAGGTCGCGGGCGGCCTGACTCTGCTTGGCGGCGGGATTCTTGATCGCCTGGGCCTCATCGATCACCACCCCCTGCCAGTCGATCGTCTCCAGCAGTTCACTGTCCCGCTGCAGCAGGCCGTAGCTGGTGAGCACCAGATCGACGCCTTCGAGCGCCTGCTTGAGTTTGGCCGCGGTGGCAGGACGCCGGGGGCCGTAGTGCTCGCGCACCACCAGTTCCGGGGTGAAGCCGGCCGCTTCCCGCTTCCAGTTGGTCAGCACCGAGGTGGGGGCCACCAGCAGCACCGGACGTTTGAGCTCCTGCTCCGCCTTGAGATGCTGCAGGAAGGCCAGCAGCTGGATCGTCTTGCCCAGGCCCATGTCGTCGGCCAGGCAGGCGCCCTGGTCGAAGCGGTGCAGGAAGGCCAGCCAGCCGAGCCCCCGCTCCTGGTAAGGCCGCAGCTGGCCGCAGAATCCCTCCGGCGCCGGCAGCGGATCGGGCGCCTTCTGCTGGTGGTACTGCTCCAGCACCGCCTGCAGGCGCGGGCCGGCGAGGAAGCGATGCACCGGCAGGCGCATCAGGGTGTCGCCGTCGGTGGCGGTGAGGCGCAGGGCGTCGTCGAGGCTCAGGGTCGGGTCGGCGGCGCAGAAGCGTTCGGCGTTCTTGAGATCGCTGGGGCGCAGCTCGATCCAGGCGCCCTTGTGCTGCACCAGGGGGCTGCGCTTGGCCTGGAGGCGCTCGAGATCCTTGAGGCTGAGGGTGACGCCACCGATCATCAGCTCCCATTTGCGGTCGAGGCCTTCACCGAGGCTGAAGCCCCGGGAGCCGGCCGGCAATTCCGCTTCGATCGACAGCCCCAGCCGGCTGGCCAGGCCGCCGCTGAGGCTGGGTGGCAGCACCACCCCCACGCCCACATCGCGCAGCTGGCTGGCGGCCGTGCGCACCAGCACGAACGCCTCCGCCGGCGTCAGCTCCATGGTTTCCGGCGCCGCCGAATCCAGCCCTCGGATGATCGGTTCGAACACCTGCAGAGCCCGCCCCATGCCCTCGAGCAGCAGTTCGCCGGGTTGATTCACCTCCACTTCGCCCAGCTGCAGGGGGGTGTCGCCCCGGGCCCAGACCGAACCGGCCGGCATCCTCAGGCTGGGATCGGCCTCGGCCTGCAGGCTGAAGCGCAACTCCCAGAGATCCGCTTCCGGCGGCGGCGCGAACAGTTCCAGGCAGGCTCTGGCCGGTGCCACCCGGCCCGCCACCGCCTCGCGCCAGTGGTGGGTGGCGATCTCCAGCCGTTCCTGCTCCTCCTCGTCGAGGCCGAGCCTGCCGTCGCCGGGGCCGAGGGCTTTCTGCCAGGCCTCCAGCAGGGGATCGAGTTCACCCAGCGCCGGCCTGAATCCCGAGCGCAACTGGCCGTCCAGCAGGGCTTCCAGCAGGCTCGCCACCCGCAACCTGCCGCTGCCGGGCCGGCGGCAGGCCAGGGCCGCCTCGGCGTAGGGATCGGCGGGCATGGCGCAACAGGCCACCTGGGGCAGGCGAATCGCCAGTTCCTCCAGCCGGCGGCGATCGCCCTCCCGGTTCAGCAGGGGCAGCCAGCGGGCTTCGCCCTCTTCCACCTGGGGCAGCCAGCGGCCGCGGGCGATCAGGCTCAGGGCCCAGCGCTGCAGATGGGTCCACCAGCGCAGATCGTCGGCCAGTTCGGGATGCTCCCCCGACAGGGGCAGGCGACTCAGCCATTCCGCCGCCGCCGCGGGATCGAGGGCCAGGCCCTCCACCCGCCAGGGCCACCACACGGGCTCCCTGGGGATCGGTTCTCCTGCCTGCAAGGGCAGGCCACTCCAGCTGGCAGCGCCACTCTTGCGGCGCCCCTTGGCTGCCTGGGTGCGGCTCGGCAGGGTCAGCGTGGCACTGGCCGGCCGCAGCGCCTCAGCCCAGAGATCGTGCTCTTCCAGCCAGTCCGCCAGGGCGGATTCGTCGAGCCTGAAGGGGTGGTCGGGGGCGCCGCGCTCGGGCGTGGTCGGTTCGGCCACGCGCCAGGTATCGGCCCAGAGCAGCAGGCGACCTCCCGCTCCAGCGGGGGGAAACAGCCAGGTGGCGTGCAGCAGGCTCATGGTCGCGAGATACGGGGTCTCGAGATGGGGGGTCGCAAGAAACCGTGCGATCGCGAGTGACAGCCGGATGGCGCAGAGCTGCTCAACCGTTGGCTCCGGCCTGACCGCAGGGTCATGGACGCAGGACGGGGAGCAGCCGTTGGGCTCCGTGCAGTACCAGGGCACTGCCGATCAGGGGCAGCCACAGTGGCAGCCATCCCTTGACCGCCAACATCATCGCTGAGGGCAGGCTTTCTGCCAGGGGGGCCCGGCTCAGAGCGGTGCCGAGGGCGGCCATGCCCAGGGGAGCGCCGAGGCTGCGCAGCCCGCAGATGGCCCCCACCAGTCCCGCCTGCAGATGGGAGTCGTCGGGGTCGACCCGCTGCAGATGGAAGGCCAGCAGGCCGTAGAAAAAGCCGCAGCCCGCCGAGCGCAGGGCCGTTTCCAGGCCGGCGAGCAGGGAGACGGCGCCAGCCAGGGCCAGGCCCCAGCTGATCAGCAGGGCCACCAGGGCCGAGCCGAGGCCCCAACTGATCGACTGCAGGCGCATGGCGCCGCGCTGATCCGGGGCCACCTCAGCCAACGGCATGAACGGGACCGCTCAAGGTGCCCTGATCATGCCGAGTCACGGCCCTTTGCTTCCGCTCCTTTGCGGGGATTGTGTTCGCTGCCCGTGTCCGGGCGCCGTGCCGACTGGCGCAGGCGCTGGGGGATCATGGATCCCTTCGGCCTGCCCGCCGCCTTCCCAACCCGCCGTTCCGCCATGACCGCCGTCCGCCCCCGCACCGGCGCTGAGATCCGCGCGGCCTTCCTGGACTTCTTCGAGCAGCGCGGCCATCGGCGCATGGCCAGTGCCTCCCTGGTGCCCGAGGACCCGACGGTGCTGCTGACGATCGCCGGCATGCTGCCTTTCAAGCCCGTGTTCCTGGGCCAGGCGCCAAGACCGGCACCCCGGGCCACCAGCAGCCAGAAGTGCATCCGCACCAATGACATCGAGAACGTCGGTCGCACGGCGCGGCATCACACGTTCTTCGAGATGCTCGGCAACTTCTCTTTCGGTGACTACTTCAAGGCCGAGGCGATCCAGTGGGCCTGGGAGCTGAGCACGGCGGTGTTCGGCCTGGATCCCGCCAACCTGGTGGTCAGCGTCTTCCGGGAGGACGACGAAGCCGCCGTCATCTGGCGGGACCTGGTGGGGGTGAACCCGAAGCGCATCGTGCGCATGGATGAAGCCGACAATTTCTGGGCCTCAGGCCCCACCGGCCCCTGCGGCCCCTGCTCGGAGATCTACTACGACTTCAGGCCGGAGCTCGGCGACGACGGCATCGACCTCGAGGACGACAGCCGCTTCATCGAGTTCTACAACCTCGTGTTCATGCAGTACAACCGCGACGCCGGCGGCACGCTCACGCCCCTGGCGAACCGCAACATCGACACGGGCATGGGGCTGGAGCGGATGGCCCAGATCCTGCAGGGGGTGGCCAACAACTACGAAACTGATCTCATCTATCCCCTGATCGAGACCGCTGCCGCCCTGGCCGCCGTTGACTACCAGGCTCTCGATGGCCCGGGCCAGACCAGCCTCAAGGTGATCGGCGACCACAGCCGCGCCATCACCCAGTTGATCGGCGACGGCGTCACCGCCTCCAATCTCGGCCGTGGCTACATCCTGCGCCGTCTGCTGCGGCGGGTGGTTCGCCATGGTCGTCGACTCGGCATCGACAAGCCGTTTTTAACGGCGATGGGGGAGTCGGCGATCAGCTTGATGGCCGAGGCCTTTCCCCAGCTGCTCGAGCGGCGCGAGGCGATTCTGTCGGAACTGGCCCGCGAGGAGGCCCGCTTTCTCGAAACCCTGGAGCGGGGCGAAAAGCTGCTGGCCGAGGTGCTGGCGGCGCGTCCCAGCCGGATCACGGGCGCCCAGGCCTTCGAGCTCTACGACACCTATGGCTTCCCGCTGGAGCTCACCGAGGAGATCGCCCAGGAACATGGCCTGACGGTGGATCTGGCCGGTTTCGAGGCGGCCATGGACGCCCAGAGGCAGCGGGCCAAGGCGGCGGCGGTGAGCATCGATCTCACCCTGCAGGACGCAATCGACCAGTTGGCTGCCGAGCACCCGGCCACGGAGTTCCGCGGCTACGAAGAGCTGGAGCATCCCTGTTGTGTGCTGGCTCTGGTCGTCAACGGCGAACCGGCCCCCTCAGCCCATGCCGGAGACGCGGTGCAACTCGTGCTCGACAGCACACCCTTCTACGGCGAAGGCGGTGGCCAGGTGGGCGATCGCGGTCTGCTCAGCGGCGCTGGTGCCGGTGGCTCCGAGGGCGTGATCGTCAGGATTGATGGCGTCAGCCGCAACCGCAGTGTCTTTGTGCACAGCGGCCGGCTGGAGCGGGGCCAGCTGGCGGTGGGGGATCTGCTCCAGGCCCGGGTGGACCGCGCCTGCCGCCGCCGGGCCCAGGCCAATCACACAGCCACTCACCTGTTGCAGGCGGCCTTGAAGCAGGTGGTGGATCCGGCGATCGGCCAGGCTGGCTCCCTGGTGGATTTCGATCGGCTGCGCTTCGACTTTCACTGCCCCCGGGCGATTCTGCCGGCCGAACTGGAGCAGATCGAGGATCTGATCAACGGCTGGATCGCCGAGGCCCACGAGCTCGAGGTGCAGGACATGGCCCTGGAGCGGGCGCGGGCGGCGGGCGCCGTGGCGATGTTCGGCGAGAAGTACGGCGAGAGGGTCCGGGTCGTCGAGGTGCCGGGCGTGTCGATGGAGCTCTGCGGCGGCACCCATGTGGCCAACACCGCCGAGATCGGCCTGTTCAAGATCGTCAGTGAAACCGGCGTGGCCGCTGGCATCCGCCGCATCGAAGCGGTGGCAGGGCCGGCGGTGCTCGCCTATCTGAAGGAACGCGATCAGGTGGTGCGCCAGCTGGGCGATCGTTTCAAGGTGCAGCCCGGTGAGATCGTCGAGCGGGTCGCGTCCCTGCAGGAGGAGCTCAGGGCCAGCGGCAAGGCCCTGGCGGCGGTTCGGCAGGAGTTGGCGGTGGCGAAGGCGGCAGTCCTGGCGGCCCGGGCCCGCCCGATCGGCACCTTCCAGCTGCTGGTGGGACGGCTGGATGGGGTGGAAGGGGCCGGCCTGCAGAGCGCGGCCCAGGGCCTGCAGGAGCAGCTCGGCGCCGGGGCGGCGGTGGTGCTCGGCGGTCAGCCCGATGTCGCCGATGGCGGCAAGGTGGTGCTCGTGGCGGCCTTCGGGCCCGCCGTGATCGCCTCTGGTGCCAAGGCTGGTGGCTTCATCGGCGGCATCGCCAGGCTCTGTGGTGGCGGAGGTGGCGGTCGTGCCAACCTGGCTCAGGCCGGCGGCCGCGATGCGGCGGCCCTCGATGGAGCCCTGGCGGCTGCCGAGCAGGACCTGCAGGCATTGCTGGCGGCGGCCTGACCGGGGGCGTGGGCTCCTGGGTCTGTAGCTGAGCCGATCACTCAATCCAGATGGATCGCTGATCGTTCGATAGGGGCGAGATTCGCCTGGCTTGTTCTTGGCCAGAGGCTGACGATGGCATGGTGCAAGCCCTCCATCCAGTCGGAGCTGTCGTCATCCGGGGGTGAACGGGTTGGCGAGGGTAAGGAGTCAACTTCCTGGTTTCAGCCAGAGAACCATGATGCAACGTGCCCCATTGTTCGATAGAGTTCGGCGGAACTGTTTTCAGGACTTCATCATGCTCAAAGGCCCCGATCTGCTCGCCAAGGTCAAGGAACTCGGTGACGTCTCTAAATCTGAGCTCGTCCGTGGCTGTGGTTACGTCAGCACCAAGAAGGATGGCACTGAGCGTCTGAACTTCACCGCCTTCTACGAGGCCCTCCTTGAAGCCAAAGGTGTGAGCCTGGGCGATGGCGGTGGCCAGGGCCGAGGCAAGGGCGGCCGCAAGCTCAGCTATGTGGCCACCGTGCAGGGCAATGGCAATCTCCTGGTGGGCAAGGCCTACACCGCCATGCTTGACCTGGCGCCTGGTGATGAATTTGAGATCAAGCTCGGCCGCAAGCAGATTCGTCTGATTCCTGCAGGTTCCGCTGACGAAGAGGATTGATTTCGCCGTCTCGGTTGTCTTGCTGGGGGGATTCGGCTCGGTCGATCCCCCGGCTGGCGATGGGCTGGGCTTCGGCAGGGGGCCTGTCCTTCGGGCCGTGCCCCTGGGCCTGGGGCCCCAGCAATGGGCTGCTGAATCCACCGCCAGTGTCTAGGGTGGCCATGGATGGTGTGGCCTTTGCTTGCTCGACTTCTCTGCTGCCTTCAATCTCTTCCTGCTGCTGGCGATGGGGCACTTCGTCGGTGATTTTGGCCTTCAGGGCGACAGGATGGCCCGCGAGAAGTGCCCCGGTTGCGGCCAAACCCTCAGTTGGCAATGGTGGCTGACCGCCCATGGCGGGATCCACGCTTTTCTGGTGGCCGTGATCACCGGCATTCCCTTGCTTGGGCTGGCCGAATGGATCGCCCATATCGGCATTGACATCGCCAAATGCCGCAATCTCTGGGGCCTGCGGATGGATCAGAGTCTCCACCTTGTCTGCAAGGTCCTCTGGGCTCTCGCTGCCATCGCGCTGGCTTCGGAGCCAGGCTGGATTCATTGAGACGCGCTCCGGTTCTCCCGGATGTGGATCGCGTGGCTGTGAATCGAATTGATGGGCATCGATCCCCCTTGCCGCTCTGCCGAACAGCTCTGATGGGTTGATCCCTTTCGGGCGCTGGGTGGTGATCGTGCCGGACTGTTTGATCTGGTCGCCACCGCTGGCCGTGCGCGGTGGCTGAAACGCCCTCAGCCGCCGCGTACGGCCAGAAACAGGGTCTTCATCGTTTCGATCAGGACGTTGGACTGGGCTTCGATCTGCTCCTTGCCCAGGCTCTCCAGCTCCGCCTGCCGGGCGCCGACGAGGCCGGCCAGGCGTTCCAGCAGGGCGGGATTGGCCTGCAGCAGTTCGCGCACGATCGGTCGTCCGACCCGCAGCAGCAGGCATTCCTGCAGCGTCCTGACCGTGGCACTGCGGGGGGCATCGAGAAACAGCGTCATCTCGCCGAAGACGTCGCCAGGTTGCAGTTCCCGCACAGAAATGGTGCGGCCATCCGCCACTTGTTTGATCACCTCGACGCGCCCGCGCAGCAGGTGATACAGCGATTCCCCTTCGCTCCCTTCCACCACCACGGCTTCGCCTGGGCCGTAGGCGAGCAATTGGCTGCCCGCCACCAGTTGCTGGATCTGGGCATCATCCAGTTCAGCGAACACGCCGTGACCCGCCAGGGCGTGGCAGCAGGCCTCCGGGTCGGGCGGCTGGGCCAGGTCGGCGGGGACGGCCGAGCGCCGCCGAGCGAGCTCCCGCACCGGGTAGGGAATGGTCTGGCCCTCTCGCTTGAGGGCATACCAGATCTGTTCGAGCAGATCGCTGCGCAGGTCGACCATGGCCTGGTCCCCCGGCTCCCGTTGCCAGGCCTGCAGCTCATAGGTGATGGCGCTCTCGTCGAAGGCCTTGATCCGCACCCGGGGAGGTGGATCGGCGAGCACCTTGGGATGCTGTCTCACCACCTGATCCAGCAGGGCCAGGGCCCGGGCGGGGGGGAAGTCGTAGTCCAGGCCGATCGTGAAGCGATCACCGGAGAAGCCGTAGCGGGAGCGGTTGGTGTGAATCTCGGCGGTGATCTTGCTGTTGGGGACCACCAGGAGATAGCCATCCATGGTGCGCAGGGTGGTGTCGCGCCAGGTGATCGAGGTGACCAGGCCCCGCAATCCCCCGGGCACCTCCAGCCAGTCGCCGATGACGAAGTCGTCATCGAGTTGCAGTTCCAGACCGGAGAACAGATCCTTGAGTGGCTCCTGGGCCGCCAGGCCGATGACGGCCGTCAGCACGGCCGAGGTGGTCACCAGGCCCACCAGATCGAAGTGGGTCGACTGGCGGACCATCATCACGGTGGCCAGGCTCCAGCTCCCCAGGGTCAGCAGCTGAATCAGCAGCGCCGGCGGCTGGCTCCACCAGCGCAAGCCTCCCGGCAGCTCCAGCAGGGCCCAGATCAGCAGGCGGATCGCCGCATAGGTGAGCAGCAGGTCGTCGGAAATGGAATACCAGAGCCGGTAGCTGGCTGCCAGGGGCGGCAGGGGCAGGCTCTGCATCACCGCCCAGGTCAACAACGCCACCAGCGGCAGCCGCAAGGGCGGCAGGGGCAGGTGACGGCCCAGGGCAATCCGCCGGATCAGCAGCAGGGCTGTGATGGCGGCGAACGCCTCGATCCAGATCTCGACCACATGCATGGCACCCGTGCTGGCGCTCGGTTCGCCCCATCCTGCCGGTCATGGCCGCTGTTGCGGAGCCGTTTTGGCAGCTGGGGCGTGGCGGCTGGGAGCCAGCGCGGGCAGGCTGGAAGCGACACTGACCATCGGCAGCCATGTTCGTCGTCCGCCAGGCTCCTGCCCTGCAGGTGCTGTTCCGCCGTTGCCGGCTTCCGGGGCCACCGGCTGTTGCTGCAGGGCCAATGGCTGTTGCTGCAGGGCAGACGGCTGTTGCAGCAGGGCAGATAGCGGCTGCCGCGGCTCTGGCGGCGGCCGTCTTGCTGCCGGGGCTGGCCGCCCGGGCCGAGGTGCAGCTGCGCTGTGAGGGCACCAAGCTGGAGGCCCGCGGCAGCGCCGAGCAGCCCCGCCCGATCCGCCGGCTGCAGTTCTCTCTTGCGCTGGAGGCCGAGGCCGCCGACACCGATGGCGCCCTGTCCGAGCTGCAGCGACGGCTGGCGGCCGTGCGCTCTGCCCTGCAGCGGCTGGAGGTGCAGGAGTTCCGGGCCAGTTCCCCCAGCACCTGGCAGCGCCCGGCCGAGACGGCGCGTCCGGCGGCGGTTCAGGCCAGCCTGCAGGTCACGGGTCGGCTGCTGCCGCAGCGGCTGCAGCCGCTGATCCGGCAGGTGGGGGCCCTGGCCGGGGTGCGGCTGTCGCCGGTCAGCACCGAGGCCGATCCGTCCCAGGACGCCAGCGTCCGTCGCGAGCTGCTGCGCCGGGCCTATGGCGATGCCCAGGCTCAGGCCCGGGAGCTGGCCGGCGTCATCGGTGCTCCCCGACTGCGCCCTCTGGAGGTGGTGCTGGATGGCAATGAAATTCGACCGATGATGATGCGGGCCGTCGCCGCCGATGCCGCGCCGCCCCCCTTTGATCCGGCCGAACTGCCTCCTCCCCTGGATCGCCTGACGATGTTGGTGCGTTTCTGTGCCGAGTGATGGCCCGGCTGGTGCGCCCAGAATGGGACTCTGCAGGTGCTTCGCCATGCCGTCGGCTTTCCGGACTTCTTGCCAACGTTCCAGGGCTGCCCTGCTGCCGGGCCTTCTGGTCCTGACGCTGCTGCTGGCCCCGGCGGCCCGGGCGGCCGAATCGGCTGAAGTGCAGGAAATTCTCGATGGCAAGGAGTTCTACATCGATCAGAAGCAGGCCAGGGTCAAGGAGAAGGCCGAGGCGCCCCAGCAGCTCAGCACCCAGAACAGCCGTGGCCAGATCCGCTTTGAGGCCGGTGCGGTCGGCCGGCTCAACCGCTTCTCGATGTTGCGGCTGGGTCAGGGCTGTTTTCTGGTCGATCGCGGCCAGGTTCTGGTGTCGGGCAAGCAGAGCGGCTGCACCCGTTCCGCTCGCCTGAGCGTGCGCGGCACCAACTACCTGCTGGAGGTGAAGGACAACGGCGATTCCGAGCTCTCCGTGCTGGAGGGTTCGGTCGAGGTGGAACCCCTGCGCGATGGCCAGCCCACCGGCGCGGCTCCGGCCACGGTCCAGGCGGGCCAGCGCCTGCGCCTGTCGCCCGAGGGGGTGGTGCTGACCTTGCTGGCCCTGAGTTCGGGGGACTACAGCAGCATCCTCTCCGGCCCGCTGTTTGAGGGGTTCCGGTTGCCCCTGCCCGCCGCCGAGGCCCTCGACAGCTACCTGCGCGCCCATGTGCCGGGGGTGTCGCTGCCGTCGTTGCCGGTGACGCTGCCTTCGCTGCCGATCAGCCTGCCGCGCTTCTTCTGAACGCGATGACAGCAGCTGTGATGACACCCTTGGCTCCCCAACCCGTGATGGCCAGCTCCCGCTGTTCCAGGGACGCTGGGCCTGTTCGGGATCGGGGGTGCTCGTGAGACCCAGCCAGGCGTTGAAGCGGCCCGTCACCCTGGTGATGCTCAGTGCCCTGGTGGTGGGTTGGAGCGGTGCCACGGCGGGCTGGCCCGGCCCCCGTTGGCGGGTCTGGGAGCGGGCCTTCGAAGATCAGTTGCTGGTGCTTCGCGGCCAGCGCCGGCCGCCCCGCCAGGTGCTGGTGGTGGCGGTGGATGACGCCACCCTGCAGCAGGGGAGCTGGTTTGAGCAGAGCCGTCAGATCCCGGACTGGGCCAGGGGAATCGGCACGCTGCCCTGGCCGCGGGCTGCCTACGCCAGGGTGGCGGCCCGGCTGCTGGATGCGGGCGCCGCGGCTGTGGCCATCAATGTGGTGTTCGAGGGCCCGAGCCGCAACGGCCCCGCCGACGATGCGGCGATGACGGCGATCCTGCGGGCCCATCCGGGCCGCGTCGCCCTGGCGGCGGAGATGCTCGAGTCGTCCGATCAACAGGGTTCCGGCGCGCTCACCCTGGTGCGGCCGGAGCCGTTCATGGCGGCCGTCGGCGGTCAGGACGCCCTTGGCCTCACCAACACACCGTTGCGTGCACCGGGGGAGCGGCTGCTGCATCCGGAGGCCTATGGGCGTGGCCTGTTGCCGGCTCAGGGGGTGAAGCCCTTCCCCTCGCTCTCCTCCACCCTGTTGCACAGGGCCGGTCGCTCCAGCCGTCAGCGGGACGAGCTGACCGCGCTCAATGTCTACGGACCGGAGGGGAGCTTCCGTCGCCTGCCGGCCTGGGAGGTGCTGGATCCCAGCCGCTGGCTGCGGCATCCGCAGCGGGCGGCCCTGGCCGGCTCCCTGGTGGTGCTGGGTCCGGTGGTGGCCCAGGGCGACGATGGCTACCCCACCGCCTTCGGTTCGCTCTCGGGGCTGGAGCTGCTGGCCACCGCCACCGCCAACTCCCTGCAGGGGGATGGGCTGCGTCCCTGGCCGCAGGGCAATCGGGAGCGGGCCCTGCTGGCCGTCTTGCCGGTGCTGCTGGCGGCCGGGCTGGTCCTGGCCCTGGCCCTGGCCCGCCGTTCTCTGGTCTGGCGGCTCGGCGTCATCGCCGGGATCCTGATCCTGCAGGTCGCGATCGCCGGGCTGGCTCTGCGAGAGCGTCAGCTCTGGCTGCCGCTGCTGGCCCCGGCTGCCGGCCTGGGGCTGCTGGCCCTGCTGCATGGCGGTGACGCCTATCTGCTGGAGGAGCGGGAACGGCGCCGCCTGCGGCGCACCTTCGAGCGCTATGTCGCTCCGGGGGTGGTGGCTGAGATCCTGGCCGATCCCGAGGCGGCCCAGGGCATCCTGCGCGGCCGCCTGCTCGATGTGACGGTGTTGTTCTCGGATCTCAAGGGCTTCACCGAACTGACCCGCCAGCGCAGCCTCGCCGGCGAGAGCGAACTGCATGTCAGCCAGCTCAACACCTACCTCGGCGCCATGGTGGAGGTGATCACGGCCCACGGCGGCACCGTCGACAAGTTCATCGGCGATGCGGTGATGGCGGTCTTCGGCTCGCCGGTGGGCCGCGGCGTGCTGGTGGAGGCCCGCGCGGCGGTGGCCTGTGCTCAGGCGATGCGCCAGGCCCTGACGGAACTCAATCGCAGCTGGCAGAGCCAGGGCCTCACTCGCCTCGACAGCGGCATCGGCCTGGCCAGTGGCCAGGTGGTGGTGGGTCAGATCGGCAGTCCCCGCCGCATGGAGTTCACGGTGATCGGCGACACGGTGAACCTGGCCGCCCGGCTCGAGGGGCTGACCCGCAGCCTGCAGACCCCGGTGCTGTTCGATCGCGCCACGGCCGAGCGCCTCGATCCGGCCCTGGGCGCCCCGGTGTCTCTGGGCGTCCAGCCGGTGAAGGGCTTGGGCGAGATCGAGGTGTTTTCTCCCGCCGCCACTGCCCCTGCCATTGCAGATCCTGCCACTGCAGACCCCGCCGCTGCAGATCCTGCCGTCGCCGGCGATGGCTCAGCCGCGCCGCGCCGCTGAACCGCAGAACCCCGGGCTGGATCGCGGCGGCGAGGAGTCCTGCGACTCAGCCCTCCAGGTAGGTGGTCTGCTCCAGGCTGGCCTTGAGATGGGCCATCAGGCGGCGCGCATCGCTGATCGCCAGACTGCCGCGGCCGATGGCGGCCTCGCTGGCCAGGCGCAGCCTCTCCAGCAATTGGGCTGGATCGTGCTCCATCGCCTGCAGCACCTCGGCATTGGTGTCACCCCGCACGACGTGATCGACCCGATAGCTGCCGCCATCGGCCAGGCGGATGTGCACGGCATTGGTGCTGCCGAACAGGTTGTGCAGATTGCCCATCACCTCCTGGTAGGCCCCGGCCAGAAACAGGCCGATCCAGTAGGGCTCCCCGTCCCGCAGGGGATGGAGTTCGAGCAGGGGTTTGCTGTGGCCGCGATCGATGAAGCGGGCCAGCTTGCCATCGGAATCACAGGTGAGATCGGCGAAGCTGCCCAGTCGGGTGGGTTGCTCCTCGAGGCGGTGAATCGGCAGCACCGGGAACAGTTGATCGATCGCCCAGGTGTCCGGGGCGGAGCGGAACACCGAGAGGTTGGCGTAATAGGTGCCGGCCAGCGCTGAGGCCAGGGCCTTCAACTCCTCGGGGATCGCCGTGCCGGCTGGCATCGTCTCCAGTTGGGAGGCGATCGCCTGACAGCAGGCCCAGGTGAGCTGCTCGGCCCTGGCCCGCTCCGGCAGACTCAGGTAGCCGAGGCGGAAGGCGGCCAGGGCGTCGTCCTTGAACTTGAGCGCATCGTTCCAGGCCTCCTGCAGTCGCTCGACCGAGGGGGCTGCGGCAGGGGTGTCCCCAGCTTCACGGCCAGCTGCTCCGCCGGAGCCGTTGGCCACGATCGCTGCCTGGGTATCGCGCAGGTTGCGCAGGATCAACGGCTCTCCGGCGGCCGGCTCCGGCACCCCGCCGGGCAGGGCGCCGGCCCCCAGCACGTCGAACACCAGCACCGAGAAGTGGCTGGCGATCGCCCGGCCGCTCTCGCTCACCAGCGTCGGCACGGCGATGCCATGGGGCTCGCAGCACTCGCGCACGGTGGCGACCACATCGTTGGCGTAGTTCTGCAGCGAGTAATTGGTGGAGGCGGCGCTGGCGGTGCGACTGCCGTCGTAGTCGATGCCGAGGCCACCGCCGACATCGAGGTAGCCCATCGGCGCTCCCAGGCGCGTCAGCTCCCCATAGATCTGGCCCGCCTCCTGCAGGGCGTCCTTGAGCACGGCGATGTCGTTGATCTGGCTGCCGATGTGGAAGTGCAGCAGGCGCAGATCGTCGAGCAGATCGGCCTGGCGCAGGGCCTCCACCGTGGCCAGCAGATCGGGGATCGAGAGGCCGAACTTGGCCCGCTCCCCCACCGAGCTGCCCCAGCGGCCGGTGCTGCGGCTGGAGAGCTTGGCGCGGATGCCGATCAGGGGGGCACCGCCGAGGTCGCGGCTGGCGGCGATGATCCGCTCCACCTCGTCGGCCTGCTCGATCACCACCACCGGCTTGCGGCCGAGGCGGCGGGCCAGGATCGCCGTTTCGATGTAGCGGTGATCCTTGTAGCCGTTGCAGATCAGCAGGGCCTCGGGATCCTCAAGCAGCGAGAGGGCGATCAACAGTTCCGCCTTGCTGCCGGCCTCGAGGCCGAAGTGCCAGCGTCTGCCGGTTTCCACCAGCTGTTCCACCACGTGGCGCTGCTGGTTGCATTTCACCGGGAACACGCCCTGGTAGCGGCCGGCGTAGCCGTACTGGGCGATCGCCCGCTCGAAGGCGGTGTGCAGGCGCTCCAGCCGATCTTCGAGGATGTCGTCGAAGCGGATCAGCAACGGCAGCGTCAGGTCGCGGCCCTGCAGCTCCTTGACCAGCTCCACCAGATCGAGGGCGCCGCCCCGTTCGCCGCGGGGCTGCACCATCACGTGGCCGCGTGGGCTGACCGAGAAGTAGGGCTCACCCCAGCGATCGAGGCCGTAGAGGGCGGCACTGTCGCTGGCGCTCCAGGAGTCGTTGCTGGTGATCGGGACGGCCGTGGTGCCGGAGGGGTTGGCTAGCACCATCAGGCCTGGGATGTGGCGGTTTGGGTGGAACCGAATCTAGGTGTTCGATTCGGGCAGATGGCTCACTGACACCCTGGGCGGACTGGATTAAACCCTTCCCGCATAGGTTTACCGGTGTCAGCCGCCGAGATTCCTGATGCCCCCTGCAGCATCTGTCTGCCTGCGGCTGACCGCTGCGCCCCTGGTGCTCACCGGCTTGCTTTCCGGGCTGCTGGCCGGTTTCCAGGCCGCAGGGGCTGGCGCCGAGCCGCTGCCGCCGCTCCCCGGCCCGGCCGATCCGAAGGGCCCGTACGTCAGCCTGGGCGCCGGCGCCAGCTGGCCCCAGCCGATTCACTACAACGACAACCAGCTGGGACCGCTGCTGCCGATCAAGGGCACGGTGCTGGCGGATCCAGGATTTGCCGCCGATCTGGGCCTGGGTTACGACTTCGGACGCTGGCGGACGGAGCTCAGCTACGTGCATCGCCAGGCCACGATCACGTCGTCGAAGTGGTCGGTGGGCCCCTTCCCGCTGGCGGCGGCCGTGGCCGATCCCGTGGTGAGCAGCAACAGCGTTTTCGCCAGCCTCTACGCCGACCTGCCGATCAACGCCCGCCTGGTGCCCTACGTCGGCGGTGGCATCGGCTATTCAGCGCTCAACACCAGTGCCACCACCATCAGCCTGCGCAGTGGCAGCCAGTCCTTCGGTGGCGGCAGCAACGGCACCCTTGCCTATCAGGCCAAGGCCGGCCTCAGTTTCCGGGCTTCCCCCCGCAGTGAGCTGTTCAGCGAGGTGGTGTTCCAGGGGGCCCCGGGGCGCAGCAGCGGCAGCCTCGAGCGCAATGCGCTGAGCAGCTGGGGCTTGCGACTGGGCTGGCGCTATCGCTTTGGCTCCCTCCAGGCCGGGGCTGCGGCTGCGACCACGCCCTGAGCGGCGCTGCCCGGCTGGCCTGGTGCTCACGCCCGCCGAAGGCGCCGAATCGCAGGCCGCTCACTCGGCCATGGCTGCGGCTCACCACAGGCTCTGGCCATGGGGATAGTCCCTGATCGTTCGATCCGCGCTGAGCAGGGGTACCGCCAGCTCCCGGGCCTGGGCCACCAGGAAGCGATCGGCGGGATCGGCATGAAAGGGCTCCGGCAGCCGCGTGGCCGCCACCGCCACGGCGGGCTCCAGGGGCAGCAGGCGCACGGCGGCAATTGAGGCCACCACGGCGAGCCAGCGCTCCACCTCCAGGCTCAGGGCCAGCCGCCCCCGCTGGACGAGCATCGCCACCTCCCAGCAGCTGATCGCCGAGACCAGCAGCCCGGGGGGTTCGAGGTGGGCGCCTTTTGTTGGACAGTCCGGTCCCCGTTTCCTGGTTCAGGTTGCGGGCTGTTAACAGATTTACGGACTCGGGTCTGTTGGCGGCGGCTGGGGCCACCAGTGCCTGGAGGGCGCAAACGTCCTTGCTGGAGGCGTTGTTGTGGGCTGAGCCGGATGCCGCGCCACCTCCAATTGGGAGGGGGTTACCCGCCTGGATGGCTTGGTGATGCATTTTTTGAGCTGAAATGAATCCGTTGCGCTCTGGTCGTTGGGCATCAAGCCATGACAGTCATCCAGAGGCCCACGGCCGGCCATTCCCTGCAGCGCCGGTCCTCGGATCGCTGCCGCAGCCTGGACGACAGCCCCGAGGCCGTGCTGCTCAGCCTCGCCGTCGAAATCCGTCATCTCAGTGGCGAGCGCCCGTTCAGCGAGGAGTTGCTGCTGATGGAGCACATCTTCGGGTTGCTGCTGGCGGGATTCCGCCGTCAGCAGCTGCCCAACGGCCGGGTGGCGCTGGTGCCGCCCCAGTCGGCTTCCATGGCCCTGACGCTCCCAGGCGCTGCCCTGGATCAGGCGATCGCGGCGCTGGGCAAGGCGGGTATGGGCTACGTGGCGGTGGATGGCCAGCCGCCGGTGCTCTGCTTCCCGGTCCGCTTGATTTCGGCCTGAGCGCACCGATTGGCGTTGCCCGCACTGAACCGGCGCCGGCGGCACTGGGATAGGGCTGCGCGATCCGGTGTGCCCCGCGCTTGCCAAGCGGCCACCCCAGCGCGGACGATGGCCCTCCAACCTCCTGTCCCGAATCCATGGCTGTCGAACGCTCCTTCATCGCCATCAAGCCCGACGGCGTGCAGCGGGGCCTGGTGGGGGAAATCCTCGGCCGCTTTGAGCGCAAGGGTTTCAAGCTGGTGGGCCTCAAGCAGCTCACCCCCAGCCGTGAGCTGGCCGAAAGCCACTACGGCGTGCACCGCGAGCGTCCCTTCTTCGCCGGCCTGGTCGACTTCATCACCAGCGGCCCGGTGGTGGCGATGGTGTGGGAAGGCGACGGCGTCATCGCCAGTGCCCGCAAGTTGATCGGCGCCACCAAGCCCCTGGAGGCCGAGCCCGGCACGATTCGCGGTGATCTGGCGATCAACATCGGCCGCAATGTGATCCACGGCTCCGACGCCCCTGAAACCGCTGAGTTCGAGATCGGCCTCTGGTTCACCGCCGCCGAACTGAGCGACTGGACCCCCGCCGATCAGAGCTGGCGCGTCGAGGGCTGAAGCCCCGCGGCCCCGCTGTCGCCATCCCCTGGGGCGTCCTTGCGCCTGCTCCTTGGCTCCCAGGCTGCCGATCGGGTTCAGAAGCGATCCCAGCGGAAGGCTTCCAGGTGCTCCCCAGCCCCTGGGCTCGCCTCGCCGCTGATCCCCCCAGCCACCAGTTCGGCGCTGAGCGCCGCCAGCAGCACGCCGTTGCGATGGTGGCCGGTGGCCAGCCAGAGCCCGCCGATCGGTCCGGGCCCCAGCAGAGGCCCCTCGTCGGGGGTGCAGGGGCGAAAGCCCCACCAGCGCTCCATCGGTGGCCAGCCGCTCGCCGCCGGCAGCAGGGCGGCGATGCCCTGCTCCAGTCGGCGCTGGCCGCAGGGGGTGAGGCCCTCGCTGAAGCCGGCCTCCGCTTCGCTGGTGGCGCCCACCACCAGCAGGCCGTCTTCCCGCGGCACCAGGTAGGTGCCGGGGCCGAACACCACCCGCGGCAGGGCGCCGATCGGCCCCTGCAGCGACAGCATCTGGCCCTTGACGGGATACACCGGCAGCTGGGGCAGCAGCCGGGCGCTCCAGGCGCCGCAGGCGAGCACCGCCTGCCGGCAGGGCAGGGACAGGGTGCTGCCATCGGCGCGGCGCAGGCGCACGGCCTCCAGCCGGGGGCCGGGGGTTGGCGGCGGGGTGCTGGTGCCTGCCGCTGGAGCTGATGCCGCCGCTGGGCTTGTCCGCCCAGTGGTGATCAGCTCCAGCACCTCGCTGCCCTCCTCGAAGCGCACGCCCCGCTGCACGCAGGCCCGCTCCAGGGCTCGCATCAGCTGGCGGCGGTTGTCGATCTGGCCGTCCTGCTCAAACAGCAGGCCCGCCTGCCAGAGCGGCCCGATGCCCGGAATCTCCCGCTCCAGGGCGCTGCGATCCAGGGCCGTGCCCCAGGCGGCGGTGGGGTAGGCGTCGCGTTCGGCCGCCGTGGCGAAGGGCACGACGATGCCGCAGGGCCGCAGGCCGCAGCCCAGGCCGCTGTCGGCTTCAATCTCGGCCACCCAGGCTGGAATCCGCCCCAGGGAGGCCTGCCCCAGGGCCAGCAGGGCGCCGCCGAGGCCCTCGGCATGGGGGGCGAGCATGCCGGCGGCCACGAAGCCGGCGGCCTCACTGCGGCGCCGGCTGAGCACCAGCACCGAGCGGCCGCGGCGGGCCAGTTGATGGGCCACCGCCAGGCCCATCAGGCCGCCGCCCAGGATCAGCACGGGTTGCGATGGCGGGGTGGCGGCAGCTGTCATCGCCAGAACGTCGTCGGGGCAGGGGGGATCTCTCAGTATTCAGGGTTGAGGGAGAATCGCCCCACTGCAGCTCGCGTCGCCCATGACCCACCAGCCAGCGCAGGGAGCCCCCGAGCCGTCGGTGCGCCAGCGGGATCCGGCCAGCCTCGATCTCAGTCGCCCCTGGCTGTCGCGCCTGCCGCTGGCCTGGCCGCTGCTGGCCTCGGTGGAATTGGGACGGGAGCAGGCGAAGGCGCTGCAGGCCTTCGGGCTGCCGTTGCTGCTGCTGCGGGGTGCCGATGGGCTCGCCTCGGCCCACATCGATCGCTGCCCCCATCGACTCGTCTCCTTCTTCGCCGGGCCCGAGCCGCCCCTGGTGGAGGGCGACACCGTGCGCTGTCCGTTCCATTCCCAGACGTTCAACCAGCAGGGCCGCTGCGTGCGCACGCTGCATGGCGAGAACGACAAGTCACAGACCCTGCTCACCCTGCCGCTGCTGGAGGAGGGAGGGTTCCTGTGGCTGCCACTGAGCCGCAGTCTCTTCGCTGACCGCGGCCAGCTCGCCATGGCGCCGGAGCAGGTCGAGGCGGCCCGGGCGGCCATCCGGTTGCCGCAGGAGTTCGAGCAGCTCAACGATCCGAGCCGTTTCCGCTGCCATCCGTTGTTTGAGTACCGCTATCCCTGTGGCCCCTGGGGCCTGACGATCACCAGCGGCATCGACCACACCCATGGCTTTCAGGTCCATGGCATCGCCCAGGTGGTGCATCGACTGCGCAGCTGGTTCGGCGCTGAAACCCTCAGCGGCATGCACGTCGTTCGCAACGATGCGGAGCGTTCGGTGCTGGTCACCTATGAGCAATTCAGCGATTCCCTGCGGGCTTACTGGAAGGTGGGGGGAGCGCCGAACCTCTGGCTCAACAAGCTTGACGAGGGGCTGTACATCGCCGTGCTGTTTGTGCCGGAGGACTCCAAGGCGACCATGACCCGCGGCTGCATCTACATCGACAGCCGCACCTGGGGGGGCTTGGAGTTTCCACCGTTTCTGAACCGGCTGCGCGATCTATCGATCCAGAACAGCGAGGAAGATCGGCCCTTCATCGAAAGCCAGGCGCGCTTTCTGGATCCAGGGGAACTGCCGATCGGCTATGCCTCCA
Organism: uncultured cyanobacterium; assembly: GCA_903823115.1. Classification (GTDB taxonomy): domain Bacteria; phylum Cyanobacteriota; class Cyanobacteriia; order PCC-6307; family Cyanobiaceae; genus Cyanobium. The sequence continues at coordinate 27,746 of CAIJRN010000023.1, read as the reverse complement.
GCAACGATGCACCGGTGTACCACTTCTTCCGTTACCTCGAACAGATGACCGGCACGCCGATCGATTTCGGTTTCGCCAAGGCCTCCGTTCAGGAGCTGGTGGCCAGAAACTTCTGGAGCAGCTGACGCATGCGGGCGATCGGTTGGTCAGCCTCGATCAGCTGCTCCCCTGTGGGCCAGGGATCCAGCTGCGCCGGCATCGCCTCCAGGATGCGGCGATCCTGATCAATCAGGGCGCGCTCAAAGGCGATCACGCTGGCGGCGCTCACGTCCGCTTCCAGGTCATTGCGCAGATAGAAGCGCAGGATTGTGCAGGACTGGGCGTCGCGGGGGACGGCGAACAGCACGATGCACTGCTGCCGTCCGTTGGGCCAGGTGAGCTCGAGGGTGAGTCCCAGGGGAGCCAGCCAGCGCACGTGTCGCTCCACCCGCAGGCTGGCGCTGCCGTCCGCCACGGTGGCCTCCAGCGCCGCTGTCGTGCTCACCTTCAGCGGGATGCTGAATTCCAGCCCGTCCGCCGTGACGGTGATGCCGCCCTCGATCGGGTCCGGCACCGGGGAGAGGGCATCGAGCACCCCCCGGTGCACGAAGTAGTGGTGGATGTTGTCCAGACCGTTTTCGATCACCCGGAAGGCGGAGCACTGCCAGCGTTCGTGGAAGCCCTCGATGCGCCGCTGGCGGCCTGCCTCGGCCATCGGTAGCGCCGGGATCGGCAGCCGGGCCTCCGGCGCCAGGCACGCCCACACCAGCCCGTGCCGCTCCTGCACGCTGTAGGCCCTGGTGTGGCAGCGCTCCGGGATCGGCTGGTCGGGTTGCTGGGGCAGGAGCCGGCAGCGGCCCCCGGTGTCGAAGGCCCAGCCGTGGTACGGGCAGTGCAGATGCCCTTCGGCGCCGATGCGGCCGCCGGCGAGGGAGGCGGAGCGATGGCGGCAGCGATCGTCCAGGACGCCCAGCTGGCCGTTCTCTCCGCGCCACACCACCAGCGATCGCCCCAGCAGCGTCACGGCCGTCGGTTCAGAGCCCAGCTCCTGCAGGGGCAGCAGCGGATACCAGAACGGTTCCAGGCGCTGAAGCAGCGGATCCATGGGCGAAGGGGCCTGGCTGGCCTGCGAATCTCAGGCTCCTAGGATGCCCCTTCAAGCTGGCTGGAGTGACTTGAGGATGGCTGGAGGCACGGCAACGCAGGCGGCCTGGGAAGCGGTGATCGGCCTGGAGACCCACGTGCAGCTGGGCACCGAGAGCAAGATCTTCAGCTGTGCCTCCACGGCCTTCGGTGACGATCCCAACTCCCACATTGATCCGGTGGTCTGCGGCCTGCCGGGCACCCTGCCGGTGCTGAATCAGAAGGTGCTCGAATATGCGGTGAAGGCTTCCCTGGCCCTGAATCTGCGTGTGGCTGAACACAGCAAGTTTGACCGCAAACAGTATTTCTATCCCGACCTGCCCAAGAATTACCAGATCTCCCAGTACGACGAGCCGATTGCCGAGGACGGCGCGATTGAGGTCGAGGTGGCTGAAAAGGGCAAGGACACCTATCTCAAGACGATCGGCATCGAGCGCCTGCACATGGAGGAGGACGCCGGCAAGTTGGTCCATGCCGGCAGCGATCGCCTCGATGGCTCCAGCCATTCCCTGGTGGATTACAACCGCGCCGGCGTCGCCCTGGCCGAAATTGTCTCCAAGCCGGATCTGCGCACTGGCCGGGAGGCGGCGGAATATGCCTCGGAGATTCGCCGGATCATGCGCTATCTGGGCGTCAGCGACGGCAACATGCAGGAGGGTTCCCTGCGCTGTGACGTCAACATCTCGGTGCGGCGCGGGCCTGACGCTCCCTTTGGCACCAAGGTGGAGATCAAGAACATGAACTCCTTCTCGGCGATTCAGAAGGCGATCGACTACGAAATCGCCCGCCAGATCAAGGCCTATGAGACCGGGGAGCCGGTGGTGCAGGAAACCCGTCTCTGGGATGAGAGCAAGCAGCTCACCAAGAGCATGCGCAGCAAGGAGGGCGCCAGCGACTATCGCTACTTCCCCGATCCCGACCTGGGGCCGATCGAGGTGAGCGAGCAGCAGCGCGAGGCCTGGCGGGCGGAGCTGCCGGAACTGCCGGCCGCCAAACGCCATCGCTACGTCGAGCAGTTCGGCCTCTCGATCTACGACGCCCGCGTGCTCACCGACGAGCGGCCGATGGCCGAGTTCTTCGAGGCCACCGTGGCCGCCGGAGCCGATGCCAAGGCGGTGTCCAACTGGATCACCGGCGACATCGCCGCCCATGTCAACGCCAACCGCCTGGCCTACGGCGAGCTGCCGTTGCGGCCGGCCCAGCTGGCCGAGCTGGTGGGCCTGATCGAGGACGGCAGCATCAGCGGCAAGATCGCCAAGGAGATCCTGCCGGAACTGCTGCAGCAGGGTGGTTCGGCCCGCGCCATCGTCGAGGCCAGGGGTCTGGGCATGATCAGCGATCCGGCGGCGATCACGGCGATCGTCGAGGAGCTGCTGGAGGCCCATCCCGAGGAAGTGGCGGCCTTCCGCGCCGGCAAGACCAAACTGCAGGGTTTCTTCGTCGGCCAGCTGATGAAGCGCACTGGTGGCCGCGCCGATCCGAAGCTGGCCAATCAGATCCTGGTGGCGCGCCTGCAGGGCTGAGGGGTTGCTCCTGGGCCGCTCGCCTCAGCCCGGATCCGATGTTCAGACCGCCCTGGCGACCAGGGCTCGCCCCAGCTCGGCCAGCAGCTCCTCACGGCTGCCGTCATTGGCGATCAGCCGATCGGCCAGCGCTTGCTTGCGGGCCAGCGGCCACTGGGCCGCCAGGCGCTGCCGGGCGGCCGCCTCGCTGAGGCCGTCGCGCTCGATCAGCCGGCGCACCTGCTCAGCCTCGCCACAACTCACCAACCACACCTCGCTGCAGAGATCCTGAAGCCCGGCTTCGAACAGCAGCGGGATCATCAGCACCAGCACCGGTGCCTCGCTCAGCCGGGCCAGCTCGGCGCTGAAACGCTGGCGCACCAGGGGGTGGATCAGCGCCTCCAGCCACTGCCGTTCTGCGGCATCGGCAAAAACAAGGCGGCCGAGGGCCAGCCGGTCGATGGCTGCCCGTTCGACGGCTGCCCGGTCGATGGCCGGAGCCGCCGCCACGGCCGCGCCATAGCGGGCCAGCACCGCCGCCGTGGCGGCCGTGCCCGGTGCCAGGGCCTCGCGGGCGTAGGCGTCCGCATCCAGCACGGGCAGGTCGAAGTGGACGGTCAGCAGCTGGCCCACCGTGCTCTTGCCACTGGCGATGCCGCCGGTGAGGCCGATGCGGCGCTGCTTCATCGCCATGGCGTCAACGCCACTTGTTCCTTGCATTCCCCTCGGCGTCACGCCTGTTTCGCCATCGCTGGCTGAGGGCCCGGCCAAGGAGCGCCAGCAGGTCCGTCTCCGGCAGGCTGGATGAGAGCGGGACATGTTCGCTGTCGGCGAAGGCTGCGGCGATGGGGTGCGGGCGGCCATCTCGGCGATGCGGCTGTGGTGGCCTTGCGGCGCTCCCCTTGATCAGCATCGGCTCCGATGGCCGCTGCTGCTGATCGGTCAAACCGTAGGCCAGCGGCCTGGGGTCCATCGACTCCAGGCCGCTGCCATGGGAGGCAGGGGTCGCCGGCGGTTCCTCCGCGACAGATGGGGTGAGGCCGGCACAACGGTGTTAATCGCTTTACCTAAAATGCCGCACTTTTCCGCAAATATGCTGTAGTTGGCTCCTGTCTTGCTATCCGTCTTGTGCAGGCGCTGAGCCATTGGTCCGAGAGAAGGGCCCATCTGGCTCGCTGGGCTCTGCTGACTGGCTGGTGCGCGCTGATCCTCACCATGCTCGTGCCGGGCTGGGATCCCTGGCCTTTTGATCTTGACCATTGCGGCGGTCTGCGCCAGTGCCATCACCACGAGGGCAACCAGATGTTCTGGGGGGTCGTGGTGCCTCTGGGTGTGCTGATGCTGGTGTTGCTCAGCCATGAGATCTGGCGACGGATCTGTCCCCTGGCTTTTGTTTCCCAGCTGTTCCGCGCCCTGGGCCTGCAGCGCACGGTGGTTGGCAAGGGTGGACGGCGGGATGTGGTGAAGGTGGAAGCCAACTCCTGGTTGGCCCGTCACCATGTCCAGCTGCAGTGGACCCTGTTCATCGCCGGACTGAGCCTGCGGTTGCTCGTGGTCAACAGCAATCCCCTGGCGCTGGGCCTGTTCCTCGCTTTCACGGCGCTGGCGGCCCTGGGGGTTGGCTGGGCCTATGCCGGCAAGGCTTGGTGTCAGTACTTCTGTCCGATGGCTCCGGTGCAGACCCTGATCACCGGGCCGCGCAGTCTGCTGGGCACCGCTGCCCAACTCCAGACCGGTTCGCCGCTGACCCAATCGATGTGCCGCAGCGTCGGCGCCAGTGGCAAGGAGATGAGTGCCTGTGTTGCCTGCCAGTCGCCATGCATGGATATCGATTCGGAGCGGGCCTACTGGCAAGGTCTATCTGGAAAACCTGGACTGCATTGGGCTTGGTATTCTTATCCGGGCCTGGTTGTCGCTTTTTTCCTCTTGATTCAGGACGAATCTCGTGGCGGAGTTGATTATCTGCGTAGTGGGATGTGGGCCTATGACAGCCGGGCGATCTCGCTGATTTTCGCGCCTTTGCCCCACGGTTTGGGCTTGGGTTTGCCGCGCTTGTTCACGTTGCCGATTCTGCTGGTGCTGGGTGGCTGCCTTTCGGTGGCGATCTTCACCGCCGTCGATCGCTGGATGGGCCGTCGCCTCAGCAAGGCACTCCATGCCGAGGGCGCCCGGGATCGTGCCCGCCACCAAACCCGCCTGCTGGCCAGCTTTGTTGCCGTCAATGGGTTTTTCTGGTTTGCCGATCCCTCCCTGGGTGCTTTCGGTGGCGTGACGGGTCAGTTGCTCCGCTCGCTGGTGCTTGGTGCCAGCGGCATGTGGCTGTATCGCGGCTGGTTCCGAGATCGCAGCACCTACACCCGCGAGAGCGCCAGCAACAGTCTTCGCAGGCAGCTGGCCAAGATCTTGCCCCAGTTTGAGCAGCACCTTGAAGGACGCAGCCTGAATGATCTCTCTCCCCAGGAGGTTTATACCCTGGCCAAGGTGTTGCCGGCTCAGGTGGGAGAGACCAAGCGCCAGATCTATCGCTCCGTGTTGGAAGATCTGTTCAGCACGGGACGATTGGAGCGAGCCGAGTCGTTGGTGCAATTAGAGGAGCTACGCCTGTCCCTGGGCCTTGTGGATGAGGATCATTACGCGGCGATCCGGGTGCTGGCCATCAGTGACCCCCGCATCCTGGATCTCGACCAGCTCCAGTTGGACAGCCGTAACCTGCGTCAGCAGGCTGCTTTTCAGGCCCTGCATACTTTGGTACAGGGGAGCAGCAATGCCCAGGAGATTCTCAGTAATCCGCGTCAGAAGGAGAGCCTGGAGCAGATCCGTCGTCAGTTCGGGCTCGATGATGTCAGCTGGCAGGAGCTGCTGGCTCAATTTGGACCAGCTTCTGCTTTCGCCATCAACAACCTGGAAAGAGAAGTTGAGGTTCTCAGCCAACAGTTGGCAGCCAGGCTGAGCCTGGCCAATGCGGCTGAGCTCGAGCCTCTGCTGAATCCCCTGCTGCCGGTGATGGACCGGCGCATTGTCAGTTGTTACGTGGCGCTAAGCCCCGGCCTGGAGGCGATCCAACCCGAGCACCCTGTGCGCCTGCGGTTTGAACACCTGCTCCGCGATTGCCCTGCCAAGGTGCTGGCTGCGCTGCAGCCTCGGCACGAGCTCATCGCACCGAGGCTGCCTCCCGGTGATCAGGCGATTGTTGGTGAGTTGCCGGATCCTGCCGATGTGATCGATGGCCTCTGGAGTGATCCGGATCCCGATACGGCGCGATGGGTGTTGTGGGTGCAGAGCCAGCGATCACCCCATCGGGCTGAGGCGTTGCTGCGCCAGGGGCGGCCGGACGGCTCGCGCCTTGACAACCAGGATTCCTTGTTCTTCGACAACAGTCCTGAGCAGCAGTTGCTGCTCAGGCGCCTGCTGGCAGTCCCACTGGCGTCGGGCCTGTCGCCAGCGGCTCTCTTCAACATGGTGCGCTGGGGTCAGCTGAGGCAATTGGAGCCCGGGGCCCGATTGTTCCAGGTTGGAGATCCCGCCGACCTGGTGGCGATTCTGCTGGAGGGCCAGTGCCTGGTTCTGCGTGGCTATAGCCCCGATGGCCAGCTGATCCCTGTGGCCAGGGTGCTCGCTGGTGAATCGATTGGTGAAGTGGCCTACTTCGCAGACCACAATCGCCGGGCGCAGGTGAGAGCCGATGATGAGCCCGTGCAGTTGCTGGTCTTTCCGTCGGATCGCTTCGAGAGTTTGTTGCAGACATCGCCGGAATTCAGCCGAAGCCTGCTACGCCAGCTGGCACTTCGTATCGAAGATCTCTATGGCAAACTGGTCCAGACTTCCAGCAAGCAGATGATTTCGTGACCTGCTCCTGGCCTTTCTCGCCCCATCGTCATCGCCCCATCGTCATCGCTACTCCCTGACTCGCCATAGCTGGCGCAGGGCTCGCCCCAGCAGCACCAGCAGATCCGTCTCCAGCAGGGAGCGCTGCGGCGAACTGGTCTCAAGGGCCACCAGTCCTTCGAGTCTGCGCCGCCGTTCCTCTGCTTCGCGCGTCTCCCGCAGCTCCTGCCGCAGGCGTTCCTGCTCGCTCTGTTCCTCGTGGCGCAGCGCGCCGCCGGCTCGGGTCCACTCCAGCAGCTGCCGCAGTTCGCCCGGATCAAGCCAGGTGCCGTGGCTGCGGCAGCGATCGACGATCACGCCGCTGCGTTTGCCGAACAGGCTGCGGTTCATCATGTCGCCGCAGGCCGGGCAGGCCCGGTAGCGCAGCGCTCCAGGCTGGCTGTGGGGCGACTCCACCAGGCTGTTGAGCAGGGGTGTGTCCACCTCCCAGACCGGGCCCACCGCCTCGCGCAGCAGTTGCTGCAGGGTGCCGTGTTCGAGAAACAGGCCCAGGCAGGTGGGACAGCGATCCAGGCTGATCGAGGAGGGATGGCTCAGCTGGATGGCCTCCAGCGGGCCGTGGCCGTCCGGGCAGTGCAGATCCGCCCGCGGACCCTGGACCTCGGCCCTGGCCCAGCCCTCGAGGTCGATGTCCAGATAGCTGCCGCAGTAGGAGCAGCGGGGGCCGCTGTCCTGCAGCGGTGCCGAACAACAGGGGCAGTTCACGGGCTCGCCGGCGGAGCGGCCGGCAGCGGTGGTGGCAGCGGTGGTGCCAGGCGCCCCAGGCCAGTGGCTCGCAATGGCGGCCCGTCCCCAGCGCTGAGTGTCTCGCCAGCGGCGACCATCGGGCCTTCGCCACTGATCACCCGGCCGCTGCGGCGATCGAGGGCCGCTTCCACCTCCGCCGGCAGGGTGAGGTTCTCGATCAACAGGCTGGGGATCTCCAGCCCCAGCTCCTGCACCTCCTCCAGCAGCCGCAGGCGCAGGTCCCGGGCCAGCTCGTCGTAGCGGCCGGCCAGATCGAGGATCGAGTGGTTCCCCTTGCCCAGAGCGTCGGCCAGGCGGCTGACGATCAGGTTGCGCAGCTGGTCGCTGAGCGTTTCCAGGCTGACCTGGCCCCGGTTGCCGGTGACCTCGCGGATCAGCCAGCTGGGGTCGTTGACCCGCAGGGTGAAGCTGCCGAAGCCCCGCAGCCGCACCGGTCCCAGTTCCGGGTCCCGCACGATCAGGGGATGGCGGGTGCCCCACTTGAGATCGGTGAACAGGTGGGTGGCCACGAAGTACACCTCCGCCTTGAACGGGCTCTCGCCGCCGAAGGGCAGGGATAGCAGGCTGGTGAGGATCGGCAGATTGCGGGTCGCCAGCACGTGGCGGCCCGGTCCGAAGCTGTCGGTGATGCGGCCCTCGTTGACGAACACGGCCCACTGGCCTTCACGCACGATCAGCTGGGAGCCCAGTTTGAGGGCGTTGTCGTGGCGATCGAAGCGCCAGACGATCGTGTCGGCCTGGCCCAGGGATCCGTCATCGGACCACTCGACAATGTCGAGGCCTTCCCGCCGGATCGCCTGCCACAGATGGTCCATCGGCAGGTTGTCCGGCCCATCGGGACGGTCGCAGGACTGAGTTCAGAATAATCGGCCTGTTTCGGCGAAGCCTGAAAACTGGACAGGGGCAGGTGGAACGGGCAGGATTATTTCTTTGATGCGACAGCCCATGTCGCCATCTGATCCCCCTTCTGCTGTTGGCCCCTCGGGCGACGATGGCCTGATGGGATGCCAGATCTGGCTTCTCGACGACGACAAGGCTCTCTGCTGCCTGCTGGAGCCGATTCTCAATTCCAGGGGCTGGCGGCCGCGCAGCTTTCATCGCCCCGATGACCTGCTCGGGGCCCTCGATGGCGGTGCACCCGATCTGCTGGTGCTCGATCATATGTTGCCGGACAAGCCCGGCACCCACGTTCTGGGCAACCTGCGCCAGGCGGGCTGGCGCTTTCCGGTGCTGATGCTCTCGGCCCTGGGGGCCCCGGCCGATCGCATCTGCGGCCTGGAGGTGGGGGCCGATGACTATCTCGCCAAGCCCTTCCTGCCACGGGAGTTGCAGCTGCGCATCGAGAAATTGCTGCAGCAGCATCCGCGGCATCGCCAGGCCCAGCGGCTGGAGGGTGCATTCGCGATGGGAAGGCTGCAGTTCGAGCCCGCCCAGTGCCGCCTCACCGGGGCCGACGGCCTGCACTATCCGGTCAGTCGCGGTGCCGTGGCCCTGCTGCTGGCCTTCTGCCAGGCCCCCGATCAGGTGCTCAGCCGCGATCACCTGCTCGGGGCCAGTGGCAGCCTGGTGGATGCCAACACCAGTCGCAGCCTCGATGTGCGCCTGTCACGGCTGCGGCGCCTGCTGGAGTCGATCTCGGAGGGAACCGTGCGGATCGAAACGGTGCGGGGACTGGGCTATCGCCTCCATCTGGAAACCGCCCCTTGTCACTGATTCCGCGCCGGCAGGAGCGGCCCCTGCATCTCAGCGCCGGGGATCGCTGGCGCTTGCTGCGATACGGAGTGGTGGGCACGCTGGTCAGTGCGCTGGTGCTGTTGCCCCTGAGTTGGTGGCTGCTGGAGCAGGCTGCCGGCGGCGTGGTCTGGGGGATGCTCTGGGGCGGCCTGGTGGTGCTGCTGGGGCTGCTGATCGGGCTGCTGGCTTACCTGCGCCGCTGGGTGGAGCTGCCCCTGGCCGCCCTGGTGCGCGGACTGCCCCAGGAGGCGGCGCCCCGGATTGATCTGGTGCTGGAGGAGGGATTCGCACCCCTGCGGCTGTTGAGTCTGCGCATCAACCGCCTGCTGGAGCAGCTCAACAGCAATGCGGTGGCCCGTGAGGCGCTGCTGCGGGGGCTCGTGCACGATCTGCGCGGACCGTTGACCCGCCTGATCCTGCGGGTGGAGCAGTTGCGGCTGGACGGCGAGGCGGACTCCGGCACGATTCAAGGGCTGTTCGGCGATATCGATGCCCTGCGCAATCTCAGCGATCAGCTGGCGGCCCTTTCCGATGACGAGCCGCTGGAGAGTCGGGCGGTGGCGCTGGCCCTGGACGATCTCTGCCATCGCATCGCCGATACCTACGGCCATGGGCGCGTTGAGGTGCGAACCCCCCGGCTGATCGTGCGACTGGATCGGGGTTCCCTGCAGCGCACCCTCAACAACCTGATCGACAATGCCCTCGAATACGGCCAGGCGCCGGTGCAGATCTCAGCCCGTCTGGCGCGAAATGCCCTGCTGATCCTGGTCGAGGACCATGGCCATGGCATGCGTTCCTCGGAGCTGCTCTCGATGGTCCATCTGCCCCGGGCCGATGATCGCCAGGAAAGCCAGCATCGGGGCCTGGGGCTTTCGATTGCCCAGCACTTCTGTCGCCGCCATGGCGGGGTGCTGCATCTGGGCCAATCCTCCCTGGGCGGGCTGGCGGTGGAACTGCATCTGCCCCTGTCGGTGCTGGTGAGCGGCACGGATCGGCGCCAGCATCGCCGGGTCCAGAGCCCAGCCCGGGAGCCGGACCCCTCCTCGGCAGGATGAGGGCAGATGCGTTGAGCCCTTGAGCCCTTTCCCCTTCCCCCCCGGCTGGCAGGCCATCGCCGGTGGTCTCACCGCCCCCGAAGGCTTCCTGGCCGCCGGCATCACCGCTGGCCTCAAGCCCAGCGGCAAGCCCGATCTCTCCTTGCTGCTGGCCCCTGTCGGGGCGGTCTGCGCCGGCAGCTTCACCCTCAACCGGGTGCGAGCGGCCTGCGTGGATCTCTGCGCCAAGCGGCTGGCGGCCACGGGCGGCCGGGCCCGGGCGGTGCTCACCAACTCGGGCCAGGCCAATGCCTGCACCGGCGCCCGCGGCCTGATCGACAGCCTGACGGCCACGGCGGAGCTGGCCCAGCGCCTGGGCCTGGTGGTTGAGGAGGTGCTGATCTGCTCCACCGGCGTGATCGGCGTGCCGATTCCGATGGACACCCTGATTGCGGGCCTCGATCCCCTGGTGGCGGCCCTGAGCGAGGCGGGCGGTGAGGCGGCGGCCCGGGCGATTCTCACCACCGATCTGGTCGAGAAGCAGATCGCCCTGGAGGCCGAGCTGGGTGGCCGCACGGTGCGGATCGGCGGCATGGCCAAGGGTTCCGGCATGATCCACCCCGACATGGCGACGCTGCTGGGCTATCTGAGCTGCGATGCCGGCCTGCCCGCCGAGGTGTGGCAGGCGATGGTGCGGCGGGTGGTGGATCGTTCGTTCAATGCGATCACGGTGGACGGCGACACCAGCACCAACGACACGTTCCTGGCCTTTGCAGCCGGCGAGCCCCTGAACCCGGAATTCCATGACGCGCTGGAGGCCGGCCTGGCGGCGGTGTCGCAGCATCTGGCCAAGGCGATCGCCCGCGATGGTGAAGGGGCCACCTGCCTGATCGAGGTGCGGGTGGAGGGGGCGGTTGATGAGGCCGCCGCCCGCACCATCGCCCGCACCGTCTGCGGCTCGTCCCTGGTCAAGTGCGCCATCCACGGCCGCGATCCCAACTGGGGCCGGATCGTGGCCGCCGCCGGCCGGGCCGGGGTGCCCTTCGATCCGGATGCGGTGGCCCTGTGGCTGGGCGAGCACCAGCTGATGGCCGCCGGCCAGCCGCTGCCCTTTGATCGCCCCGCCGCCAGCCAGTACATGAAGGAGCGCGCCGCCGCCGCCTATCTGCTGGATGACACGGTGCTGATCCGCCTGGTGGTCGGCGAGGGCCCCGGTGAGGGGGTGGCCTGGGGCTGCGATCTTTCCGATCAGTACGTGCGCATCAACGCCGATTACACGACCTGAGCGCGGCCCTTCGGCCCAGCCGCGATTCTGGCTGCACCGTCAGCGCACACACACCTTGGGACTTCCGGTTTCGGGATGGCCTGTTTGCCGTGCCTGGGAATGGCATAACCTGAACAGACATGGCTGCGCCGGCATCGATTCCGGCTCCAGGTTCCGGTGATCGATCGTGGCTCTCTGCGTATTGTCGATTATTACCAGTGGGCCGGCTGTGGCAGGCTTGCGGCGAAGCAATTAAGCTGTAATCAATCAACCGTCAGCAGGAAGTGGGCCGAGTCTCGCTGGCTTTTCGCTGCTGCCAGCATTCCCGAAGATCTGCTCTATGTGGATCTTGAGCGGCATGTGCATCAATGCTGGCGCTTTGCCAAAGGCAGGGATCTGCGGGTGCATATGTATCGCTGGGTCAATAGGCTGCTGAAGGAGGGTCTGCCGGTTTCCTGGACATCCAATCCCCTTGAAATGTCGACCACTGTGGCTCCGGCCTTGCAATTGCTCGGTGACAGGGTGATTGATGCGCTGTGTGCGCCCTATCCGATGATCGCCAATCTCGATCGGGATCGGTTTGCGCTGATTCCCCTCTACTCCACTGGCCTGGTTTTACTGACGCGATCGGATTGTGTTCTGGCCAATGAGCGAAGTCTTTCCCTTCGTGATGTCGAGGTGGCAACATGTCCGGGTGCGTTGAGTTTCGTGCCGGCGGAAGTTGGCTCCTGCAGCGCCAAGGTGGATGGGCAGATCTTCTCGTCCATCGGCGAGGTTGATGTCAAGCGGGATTATCGTTATTGGGGTATATCCCTGTCTTCATTCAATGGTCTCAAGGTTCTCGATTACGCGTTGTCTGCTCCCTATGCGGAGTATTTGGTCGTCTTGAAAGAGTGGGAGGAGCATGCTCAGGTCCTGCGGTTGCTGCATGCCATTGGTGATGGCTTGGCTGGGCAATCCAGCTATTTCTGTGATCAAAAACAGCTTTCCGTTCATTGTTGGAACTAGGCGAGCAAGAGGTTGGCGTCCACGGGCTCCCGGTTCTGGGTTGAAGGGGCAATCTGGCTCTGTGCCAATGGCACCTGATCGGAAAGGGCTGGCTTTCGAGCCTCCATTGCCTGGCTGTCCAGGCTCTCCTCCTTTGCGGGTGATGGCCAGGGCTGCTCTGTCCTGATCCGGCCGTTTGCGTCCTTCGATCCCTCCAGGCGAGTCGCTGCCTCCCAGGGGAGAGAATGGCGATACGAGAACGGCCACAACCTCGCTGACCGCCCCGATGTCCCAGTCCCCATCCGCCAACAGCACCCCGGGCCCGGTTCGGCGCAGCCAGGCGGGCCGGAGCCGTTGGAGCTGGCACCGGGCCCTGGGCCTGGGCCTGTGTTTCGGACTCGGCTACGGCCTGACGATGCGCTTGCTGGATCTGCCGATCGCCAGCAGCTGGAAGGGGGTCCAGCGCTTTGGTGTCAAGCCCTTCCCCGGCAGCGAGCTCGACAGCCTCCGGCGACAGTACGGCGATCGCCAGGGGCAGATCCGCGGTGACCTGGACCTGCTCGAACTGGAGCGCCAGCAGAAGCTCAATGCGGCCGAGCTCGCCAAGCGCCAGGCGGAGATGGCGGCCCGTGAGCAGCAGCAGAGCCAGCAGCCTCAGGGCGAGGCTGAGGGCCAGCGTCTCGAGGCCCTGCCCCAGGATCAGCAGGAGATCTCGCCGCCGCCTGCGGCTGAGCCCGCCCCGGTTCAGGAGCCCCTGCCTCTCGCTCCGGCACCGCTGACGACCCCTTCGCTGCCGCCCGCAGCCAGGCCAGCCCCGACGACGCCCAGCGCCCCCGCTGCCCAGGCTCCCGTCGCCAATCCGCCGACCACCCCCTAGATCTGGCACAGTTCAGCGATGATCCCGGCCTGTCGATGAGCGCGCCCCAGTCCCTGCTCCAGGCCGCCATCGGCCGTCTGGCTGCCCGCGTTGGCAGTGGATTGGCGGACACCGCCGCCGGACTGGCGGTGCTGGCCCAGGACGCCCCGGCCCGGCTGCAACAGGAGTGGCAGCTGTTCTGGGAGGAGGTGGAACTGGAAGCCGAACGACTGGAGCGCGGCGAGGCCGCCGCTGAGGTGGTCTCGACTTCAACGACGCCAGCGCCAGCGGCGCCGCGCGCCAACGCCGAACCCCAGGAACAGATCGATGCCCTGCGGGCCCAGGTGGCCGAGCTGGCGCGCCGGCTGGAGCAGCCCAGCACTTGACGGCGCCGTCCTCCTGGTGGTTGCGGCTGGCCCGGTCCCTGCGGATCTGGTGGCTGGCCCTGCGGCTGCTGGCTGGTCTGTGGTGGGACGGGCGCCGCTGGAGCTACCCCGGTGGCTACAGCCCCGAAAAGCGGGCCGATCGCCAGCGCCGCACCGCCCACTGGCTGACGGCGGAGTTTCTGGCGCTGGGTTCAGCGTTCATCAAGCTGGGCCAGTTGCTCTCGGCTCGCCCTGACGTGCTGCCCGCCGATGTGGTGGAGGAGCTGGCCCACCTGCAGGATCAGGTGCCGGCTTTCCCCTTCCCGGTGGTGCAGGCGACCCTGGAGGCGGAGCTCGGCGATCGTTGTGCCGAGATCATCGATCTTGAAGAGCTGCCCCTGGGTTCGGCCAGCCTGGCCCAGGTGCACCGCGCCAGCCTGCGCAGTGGCCGTCAGGTGGTGTTCAAGGTGCAGCGGCCCGGCCTCGAGCGCCTGTTCCGCCTGGATCTGGAGGTGCTCCAGCAGGTCGCGGCGGCGATTCAGCGCCATCCCCGCTGGGGCCAGGGCCGGGACTGGGTCGGCATCGCCAAGGAGTGCCGCCGGGTGTTGCTGCGGGAACTGGATTTCCGGCTGGAGGCCGAGCATGCCGCCCGCTTCCGCCAGCAGTTTCTCGATGACCCGGGCATCCGCATTCCGGCGGTGATCTGGGAGCTCAGTTCCAGGCGGGTTCTCTGCCTGGATTTCCTGCCGGGCATCAAGATCACCGATCGGCCTGCCCTGTTGGCGGCGGGCATCGATCCCTCGGCGGTGGCGGAAAAGGGGGCGGCCAGTTATCTGCAGCAGTTGGTGCGCTTCGGCTTCTTCCACGCCGATCCCCATCCCGGCAATCTCGCCGTGGCCGCCGATGGCGCCCTCATCTACTACGACTTCGGCATGATGGGTCAGATCTCCGAGCGCCTGCGCAGCCGCATCGGCCGCATGGTGCGAGCGGCGGCCGGCCGCGATGCCTCTGCCCTGGTGGAGGAGTTGCAGCAGGCCGGTGTGATCGCCAGCGGCATTGAAACCGGCCCGGTGCGCCGTCTGGTGCGGCTGATGCTCAATGAGGCCCTCACCCCGCCGTTCAGCGCCAATGTGCTGGGCAAGCTCTCCTCCGACCTCTACGACCTCGTCTACGGCCAGCCCTTTCGCCTGCCGCCCGAGCTGATCTTCGTGATGCGTGCCCTCTCCACCTTCGAGGGGGTCGGCCGCAGCCTCGATCCGGGCTTTAGCCTGATGGCGATTGCCCGTCCCTACCTGCTGCCCCTGATGACCGCCAGCGGTAACGGCCCCAACGATCTGTTCAACGAAATCTCGCGCCAGGCGGCCGAGGTGGGCAGCCGTGCCCTCGGGATTCCGCGCCGGCTCGACGAGAGCCTGGCGCGCATCGAGCAGGGCGATCTGCAGGTGCAGATCCGCGCCGGCGAGACCGATCGCCTGCTGCGGCGCCTGGCCCTGGCTCAGCAGTCGGCCGGCCAGTCCTTTCTTCTCGGTGGTCTGGCGGTGGCGGCGTCCCTGCTGGCGGCCAGCAATCGCCCGGCCTTCACTGCGGTGCCCTTGCTGTTAGGGGTTCCAGTGGGACTGGGCTGGCTGAAGCTCCAAGCCCGCCTCAAGCGCGATGGACGGCTGGATCAGATGCCCGGAGTGAAGGGCGACTGAACTGTCCTGGCTGAGGCGGGGCCATGGGCCAGCCCTCTGGCGCTCAGCTGGCGGCGTCGGCAACCTGGCCGGTCGGGGTGAGCTTGTCGATCACCTGGGGCAGGGCCTGGGCAATGAAGCTGGAGGCCTGGCTGGGATCGACGCCCATCTTCTTGGCGAACTCCTGCACCTGGGCGCTTCCCAGCACCTGATTGATCGTGTCGGCGGTGATCTGCTTGTTCTCGCCGGTGCCCACCCAGCTGGAGAAGACATCGGCGGCACCGCCTTTCTGGAACTTTTCGGACAGCCCGGAGACGCCGCCATTGGCCTGCAGGAACTGGTTCAGAGCCGGGGCCTTGTCACCGGCAACGGCGCTGACGACGCCACCGATCAGATCATCGAGAAGGGCCATGAAGTGAGAACAGGAATGGAACCGCCTCAGGATGGGCAGCAAGGCTTCCGAAAGCACGGACCTTGCAGATTCCTTAAGGTTTGGCCCGGCGGCGGCTGGTGAGGCCAGTCCGCTCGCCTCGATTGAGATCGCAGGGTCGCCTGGACCAAGGTCGCAAGGTCTCCGCTGGGGCTGGCACCCGCGTCGCAGGCTGAGTCGGTGCGGACGGCCTTTGCCGCTCAGCACAGCGCTTGAGCAGCGCCATTGAGGCCAGGCGAGGCCGTTGTTCAGCGGCCTGGCGCTGTTCTCCCTTGGGCCTGCTGTTCGGCAGGAGCTGGGGGCCAACGCCGTTGACAGCGTTTCCCCCCTCCCTGGTGCTCAACCCTTGCCGCGGGGGCCCCGATCTTCGACGCCGGCGTAGATGGCCTGGCTGCCCAGTTCATCTTCGATGCGCAGCAGCTGGTTGTACTTGGCGACGCGGTCGCTGCGGCTGAGGGAGCCGGTCTTGATCTGGCCGGCCTTGGTCGCCACGGCCAGGTCGGCGATGGTGGTGTCCTCGGTTTCGCCGCTGCGGTGGCTGATCACGCTGGTGTAACCGGCCCGGCCGGCCAGATCGATCGCCTGCAGCGTCTCGGTGAGCGAGCCAATTTGATTCACCTTGATCAGGATCGAGTTGGCCACGTTCCGCTCAATGCCTTGCTGCAGGCGGGCGGTGTTGGTGACGAACAGGTCGTCGCCCACCAGCTGCACGCTGGCGCCGAGCTTCTGGGTCAGCAGGTCCCAGCCCTCCCAGTCGTCCTCGGCCAGGCCATCCTCGATCGAGACGATCGGGTACCGGCTCACCAGCGCCGCCAGCTGATCCACCATCTCGGCACTGCTGTAGTTGCCGCCACCAAAGGCATAGCGCCCGTCCTTGAAGAACTCGGTGCTGGCCACATCCAGGGCCAGGGAGATCTGGTCGCCGGGGCGGTAGCCGGCCTTCTCAATCGCCTGCACCAGGATGTCGCCGGCCTGGTCGTTGCCCAGGTCGGGGGCGAAGCCGCCCTCGTCACCCACGGCGGTGCTCATGCCGCGATCCTGCAGCAGGCCCTTGAGGGTGTGGAACACTTCCGCACCCATCTGCAGTGCCTCGCGGAAGCTGCCGGCGCCGTGGGGCACGATCATGAATTCCTGGAAGTCCAGGCTGTTCGAGGCGTGGGCGCCGCCGTTGATCACGTTCATCAGCGGCACCGGCAGCAGGTTGGCCATCGGGCCACCCAGGTAGCGGTAGAGGGGCAGGCCCAGGGCCTTGGCGGCGGCGTGGGCATTGGCCAGGCTCACCGCCAGGATGGCGTTGGCGCCCAGGGCCGATTTGTTGTCGCTGCCATCCAGTTCGTTCATGGCCGCATCGACGGCCGCCTGGTCGAGGGAGCTGAGGCCGCAGAGGGCCGGGGCGATGCGCTCCTCGATGTTCTCGACCGCCTTGGTCACCCCCTTGCCGAAATAGCGCTTGCCGCCATCGCGCAGTTCGTGGGCCTCATGGGCGCCGGTGCTGGCGCCGCTGGGCACGATCGCCCGGCCGCTGGCCCCGCCTTCCAGCCACACTTCCGCTTCCACCGTGGGGGTGCCACGGGAATCGAGCACCTCTCGGGCGACGATCGAATCGATCACGAGGTCGAGGGAATCGAGCACGGAAATAAAAAGGTGTCAGTCCGGTGGATCCTATGGGCCGCCCCGGTCCATGTTGATGTGACGGTTGGCACCGCTCCGGCATCGGGCAGCGCCTTGGGCTGCGCGGTCAGGACGCAATCATGCGGCCGTTGCGGCTGGTCAGAATGGGTGACGATTTCCTGGTGGGACCGGTCCTGTGCCGATCCAGTCGCCTTGCTTCAACCGGAGCGGGGGCCCGAGCTGGCCTTCAGCCCACCATGACCTTCCGCTCGCCATGAGGAATCAGCCCGCCATGACCATGAGATTCCTGCACACCATGCTGCGCGTCGGCGAACTGGAACGCTCGATCGCCTTTTACACCGAGCTGCTGGGGATGCGGCTGCTGCGCCGTGCTGACAACACCCAGTACCGCTACACCCTGGCCTTTGTGGGCTATGGCGATGAGAGCGACACGGCGGTGCTGGAGCTCACCCACAACTGGGACACCGATCACTACGAGCTGGGCACGGCCTTCGGCCATCTGGCCGTCAGCTGTGAGGACATCGTCGCCACCTGCGAGACGATCCGTGCCAAGGGCGGCAAGGTGGTGCGCGAACCCGGTCCGGTCAAAGGGGGCTCCTCGATGATTGCCTTCGTGGAGGATCCCGATGGCTATCGCATCGAACTGATCGAACGGCGAGCCGCGGCCGCTTCCGTCTCCCCCACGGATCCGGCCACCTCCCCGGCGGATCCGGCCACGGCCTGAGTCCGGCCTGAGTCCATGCCCCACTGAAGTGTTTCCGCGTGACCTCCAGCTCCACGGTCAGCCTCACCACCGATCCCGATCGCTTCAGCGACCAGGCCTGGGAGCTGCTGCTCGCCAGCCAGGACGTGGCCCGGCGCTGGCGTCATGGGGCGATGGATGTGGAGCATCTGCTGCTCACCCTGCTGCGGGACCGGCGCTGCGCCAGCTGGATCGATCCGCTGCCGCTGGATGTCGATCGCCTTCTGGACCGGCTGGAGGGCTTCTGTGCCGATCAGCCCGAGGGCGTCGGCACCACCCTGTACATCGGTGAGGCGCTGGAGGATCTGCTGGAGGCCGCCGATCGCCGCCGCGCCGCCTGGGGCTCCCGGCTGATCGATGTGCCCCACCTGCTCCTGGCCCTGCTCGACGATCGCCGCATCGCGGCCGTCTTGCTGGCCGAGGAGGGGCTCAGCGAAGATCTGCTGCTGCGCCAGTGGCGTCCTGCGGTGGCCGCCCCGGTGGCTCCTGGGGACATGCCGCCGACCGCCGGCTGGCCGGCGGGGCCGGCGACGGGACAGGGAAGGACAGGGGCGTCCAGGTCAGCCGCAGCGGCAGCAGCTGCGCCAGGGCGAGTCGACGCGGCTGGCGGCGGTGCCGCAGGGTCATCCCCCCCTCGGGATCGGCCGCGGGCCGCTGCCGGGCCGGCCGCCGAGTCCCAGCTGCGGCTTGAGCCGGAGGGCGGCGAGGCCGAGGCGGGGGGCGAACGCTCAGCCCTGGAGCGCTTCGGCCGCGATCTCACCGCCGCCGCCCGCGACGGCAGCCTCGATCCGGTGGTCGGCCGGGACACGGAGATCCGGCGCCTGATCCAGGTGCTGTCGCGCCGCAGCAAGAACAATCCGGTGCTGATCGGCGAGCCGGGCGTCGGCAAGACCGCCGTGGCCGAATCCCTGGCCCAGCGCATCGTCGCCGGCGAGGTGCCCGATGCCCTGCGGGGCCTGCGGCTGGTGGCCCTTGATCTCGGCGCCCTGATCGCCGGCGCCAAGTTCCGCGGCCAGTTCGAGGAACGACTGCGGGGTGTGCTGGAGGAGGTGCGTCAGGCCGATGGCAGTGGCGGTGACGCTCCCGGCCAGCGCGGTGGGGTGGTGCTGTTCATCGATGAACTGCACAACGTCGTGGCGGGGGAGCGCTCCGGGCCCGATGCCGCCAGCATCCTCAAGCCGGCCCTGGCCCGGGGCGATCTGCGCTGCATCGGCGCCACCACCCCCGAGGACTACCGCCGCAGCATCGAGAAGGATCCGGCCCTGGAGCGCCGCTTCCAGCAGGTGCTGATCCGCGAGCCCGATCAGGACACCTGCGTGCAGATTCTGCGGGGCCTGAAGGAGCGCTACGAGCTGCACCACGGCGTCACGATCACCGATGGCGCCCTGACGGCGGCAGCCCGGCTGGCGGCCCGCTACATCGTCGATCGCTGCCTGCCGGATTCGGCGATCGATCTGGTCGATGAGGCGGCCGCGCAGCTGAAGATGGAGGTCACCTCCAAGCCCCAGCTGGTGGAGGCCGCCGAGGCCGAATTGCGGCGGGTGGAGCTGGCTCTGCTGGCGGCCGAGACGGCCCCGGTGGAGGAGCGGCTGCAGTTGCAGGCGCAGCGGCGTCTGGCCCACGACCAGCTGGAGGGGCTGCAGGAACGCTGGGCCGGCGAGCGCGAGCGACTGGCCGAACTGCGCGAGCTGCTGCAGCAGGACGAAGATCTGCGCCATGCGATCGCCGAGGCCGAGCGCGATGGCGATCTCGAGGAGGCGGCGCGGCTCGAATACGACCAGCTGCATGGGGTGCAGCAGCGGCGCCTGGAACTGGAGGCCCAGCTGGAGGCGGAGCCGATGCTGCGCGAGCAGGTGGAGGAGGGGGACATCGCCGATGTGGTGGCCCGCTGGACCGGCATTCCGGTGCAGCGGCTGCTGGCGGGCGAGCGCCAGAAGCTGCTGGATCTGGAGCTGCGCCTCGGGGAGCGGGTGATCGGTCAGCCCGAGGCGGTGGCGGCGGTGGCCGCGGCGATCCGGCGGGCCCGGGCCGGCATGCAGGCCCCCACCCGGCCCGTGGGCTCGTTCCTGTTCCTGGGGCCCACCGGTGTCGGTAAGACCGAGCTGGCCAAGGCCCTGGCGGCGGCCCTGTTCGACGAGGAGGAGGCCCTGGTGCGCCTGGACATGAGCGAGTTCATGGAGCGCAATGCCGTGGCGCGCCTGGTGGGGGCGCCGCCGGGCTACGTGGGCTACGAGGAGGGGGGCCAGCTCACCGAGGCGGTGCGGCGCCGGCCCTATGCGGTGCTGCTGCTTGACGAGGTGGAGAAGGCCCATCCCGAGGTGTTCAACCTGCTGCTGCAGGTGCTCGACGACGGCCGCCTCACCGACTCCCAGGGCCGCACCGTCGATTTCCGCCACACCGTGGTGATCATGACCAGCAATCTGGCCAGCCGCGCCATCCTCGATCGCGCTCGCGGCAGCCTGCAGGAGCCGGAGCTGGAGCAGGCGGTGGAGCAGGCCCTCTCGCGCCAGTTCCGGCCCGAGTTCCTCAATCGCATCGATGAGGTGATCCGCTTCCGGCCCCTGGGGCCCGCCGAGCTGCAGCGCATCGTGCGGCTGCAGCTGGCCGAGCTGGCGGCCCTGCTGCGCGAACAGCAGCTGGAGTTTCTGGTGGATGAGGCGGTGGTGACGGCACTGGCGGATCAGGCCTATGAGCCCGAATACGGGGCGCGGCCGCTGCGGCGGGTGCTGCGACGGCGCATCGAGAACCCCCTGGCCACTGAGTTGCTGGCGGATCACTTCAGCGGCGCCCGCGGCGTGCGCGTGGCGGCGGCAGCGGCGGGGAGCAGTGAGCTCAGCTTCGTGCCGTTCTAGGGAAGGCGAGCCATGCTGCGACGGGCTCCTGGGCCGGGCTGGTGCCACGTCCGGTAGGGTGATCGTTTGTCGAAGCCTGAGGGCTCCGGCGGATTTCCCCACCGTGGCTCTGCCACTTCCCAGTGGCACCTCAATCGTGGCCCAGATCACCCCTTCCGGATCCACCCAGAGCGACGCCGAACGTCCGGGAATCACCGGTGTCACCGGTCCCGTCGGCGAGAGTCCCGTCGCTGAGCCCGAGTCCGCGCCCGAGGAGCCGGTGGAGGGTCGCTTCGTTGCGGCCACCCTCGCCGAGCTGCGCAAGGTGGTCTGGCCCAGCCGTCAGCAGCTCTTCAGTGAGTCGGTGGCCGTGATCCTGATGGTGGGGCTGTCGGCGGCGGCGATCGCCGCCCTTGATCGCTTCTATCGCTGGGTCTCCCTGCAGGTGTTCAGTTGATGTTTCCTTCCGTGAGTGCCGTGTCCGACAGCGATCTGGATGTTCAGGAGGGCCTGGAGCTGCCCCCTGCCGAGGCCTTGGATCCCGCCCCTGTTCTGGATCCCGCCGTGGCCGATGCCCCTGAGGCCAAGGAGAAGCCCCAGGTGGCCCGCTGGTATGCGGTTCAGGTGGCCTCGAGCTGTGAGAAGAAGGTGAAAGCCACCCTGGAGCAGCGGGCCGTCACCCTCGGCGTTGACAGCCGCATCCTCGAGATTGAGATCCCCCAGACCCCGGGGATGAAGCTCAAGAAAGATGGCAGCCGCCAGTCGATCGAGGAGAAGGTGTTCCCCGGCTACGTGCTGGTGCGGATGGTCCTCGATGAGGACACGATGATGGCCGTGCGCAGCACCCCCAACGTCATCAACTTCGTCGGGGCGGAGGATCGCCGCGCCACCGGCAAAGCCCGCGGCCACATCAAGCCCCGCCCCCTGAGCCGCGACGAGGTGGGTCGCATCTTCAAGCGGGCGGCCGAGAAGAAGCCCGTGGTCAAGGTCGACCTGGCCGAAGGCGATCAGATCCTGGTCACCGCCGGTCCGTTCAAGGACTTCCAGGGGGAAGTGATCGAAGTGTCGGGCGAGCGCAGCAAGCTCAAGGCCCTGCTGTCGATCTTCGGCCGGGAAACCCCGGTGGAACTCGAGTTCTCCCAGATCAGCAAGCAGAACTGATCAGCTTTGCGGCCGTCTCCCTGCGGAGGACGGCCCTTGTGGTGGGGCATCCCCAGGGGGTCTCCACCGGCCCACCCTTGCCCCCGGGCTGGGTGATCCGCAAACTCCCTGCGGGGTCCAGCGCCCTCCGTTCCCCCTCCGGGGTGTACGGTCGCCTGTTCCCCCCTCAGGGAAATCCGTCCACGCTCCCGCAAGGAGCTTTCCCGTCCCGCACCTCCGCAAGGGTGTGCGTCTCTCAGCCCAGCCGATGGCCAAGAAAGTCGTAGCCGTGATCAAGCTGGCCCTCAATGCCGGCAAAGCCAACCCCGCACCTCCGGTGGGCCCTGCCCTCGGTCAGCACGGGGTCAACATCATGGCGTTCTGCAAGGAATACAACGCCCGCACCCAGGACAAGGCCGGCTATGTGATTCCGGTGGAGATTTCGGTCTTTGAAGACCGCAGTTTCACCTTCATCACCAAGACGCCGCCCGCCTCGGTGCTGATCTCCAAGGCGGCCGGCATCGACAAGGGTGCCGCCACGTCCGCCAAGGGTTCGGTCGGTGCGATCAGTCGGGCCCAGCTCGAGGAGATCGCCAAGACCAAGCTGCCCGATCTCAACTGCAGCAGCGTCGAGTCGGCCATGCGCATCATTGAGGGCACCGCCCGCAACATGGGCGTCGCCGTCAACGACTGAGCTGCGCCACCAGGCCCAGTGCCAGCTCTGCCCTATCGGCGGATCTGCTGCTTCGCCGCATGGCCCGCACCACCATCAAGGCGCCTTCGGCCCCGTGGTGCTCCTGTCCCCAATCGTTCACCCCATCGGGGGAGACCATTCGGTCGCCTGCACCCCATTCCCGTCATGCCCAGAATCTCCAAGCGCTACACGGCCATTGCCGCCAAGGTCGAAGACCGCAGCTACGAGCCCATCGAGGCGATCGAGCTGGTCAAGGCCAACGCCAATGCCCGTTTCGATGAAACGATCGAGGCCCACGTGCGCCTCGGCATCGATCCCAAGTACACCGACCAGCAGCTGCGCACCACCGTGGCCCTGCCCCACGGCACCGGCCAGACCATCCGCATCGCCGTGATCGCCCGTGGCGAGAAGGTGGCCGAGGCCAAGGCCGCCGGCGCCGATCTCGCTGGTGATGAGGAGCTGGTGGATCAGATCGCTGGCGGCGCCATGGATTTCGATCTGCTGATCGCCACCCCGGACATGATGCCCAAGGTGGCCAAGCTCGGCCGGGTGCTCGGTCCCCGCGGCCTGATGCCCAACCCCAAGGCCGGCACCGTCACCACCGACCTGGCCGGCGCCATCAACGAATTCAAGGCCGGCAAGCTGGAGTTCCGGGCCGACCGGGCCGGCATCGTGCACGTGCGCTTCGGCAAGGCGAGCTTCGATGCGGACAAGCTGCTCGACAACCTCAAGGCCCTGCAGGAAACGATTGATCGCCAGAAGCCCAGCGGTGCCAAGGGTCGCTACTGGCGGACGCTCTATGTCACCTCCACCATGGGCCCCTCGGTGCAGGTGGACTTCACCGCCCTGCAGGACATCAAGCAGGAAGGCTGAGTCGATCCGCCCAGACGCGGATCGCCGCTGATCATCGCCGGATTTCGCTCCGGCCTTGGTCGCTCCAGCCCTGGCTATTCGAGCCCGGGCTGCTCCAGCCCCTGCCTCGGCGGGGGCTTTTGCGTGGCTGGCCCTGGCCAGAGCCGGGCTGGCTGGCTGCCTTTCAGCGCCCCCAGCGCAGGGCTGCGGTCTGCACCGGCGCGTCCCAGAGCGGCGTGATCGTGGCGTCGAGCAGGGTGAGGCTGAGGGAGCAGCCCGCCATGTCCAGTGAGGTGACATAGGAGCCGGTGAGATGGCGCACCACCGTCACCCCGGCGGCGTCCAGCACCCGGTGGGCTGCGCTCACCATGCCGTAGAGCTCCAGCAGCGGGCTGCCACCGAAACCGTTGACCAGCAGCAGCACCTCGCTGCCCCGCTCGGGCCTGAGATCCTCAAGCACGCTGCCCAGCAGTTCGGCGGCGAGGCTGTCCGCCGGTGCCATGGGCTGCCGCCGCCGGCCCGGTTCGCCGTGGATACCCACGCCCATCTCGATCTCATCCTCGGCCAGATCAAAGCTGGGGCGGCCGATGGCCGGCACGGTGCAGGAGCTGAGGGCCACGCCCATCGTGCGGGTGCGGCCGTTCACCCGTTCGCCGAGGCTGCGCAGGCTGTCGAGATCGCTCCCCTGTTCGGCGGCGGCTCCCAGCACCTTCTCCACCACCAGGGTGCCGGCGACACCGCGGCGGCCCTGGGTCCAGGTGGAGTCCTCCACGGCGACATCGTCGTTGGTGATCACGCTGGCCACCGGCCCGCTGGCCAGCTCGGCCGCCATGGCGAAGTTCATCACATCGCCGGAGTAGTTCTTGACGATGTAGAGCACCCCGGCCTCCGAGGCCACCGCTTCGGCCGCCGCCAGCATCTGGTCGGGGGTGGGGGAGGTGAACACCTGGCCGGGGCAGGCGGCATCGAGCATGCCGAAGCCCACGAAGCCGCCATGCAGTGGTTCATGGCCGGTGCCGCCGCCGGAGATCAGGGCCACCTTGCCCGGGGTGAGCTGGCGTCGCCGCAGGAAACGGCGCTGCCCATCCAGCAGCAGCAGCTCGGGGTGGGCCAGGGCCATGCCGTCGAGGCCATCGCTCAGGAACGCATCGGGGCCGTTGATCAGTTTCTTCATCGGCTCGGCTGCGTGGGGTTCCAGCCCTTGCGGGCCACCTGCTGAGTATCGACACCGTCACTGGACCTGTCAGCTGCCGGCAGCGGCCGGCTCAGGATCCATGGGCGCCGATCACCTGGCGGACGCTGGCCAGGGCCGTTGGCGGCACGGAGATCGCCCGCAGTCCCACACGGAGCAGATCCTCCAGCCTGGCGGGATCGGTCGCCGCTTCGCCGCAGAGGCAGATCGGCCGGCCGCGGAGCTCGGCGGCCTTGATGCAGTGGCCGATCAGCTCCAGCACCACGGGCCAGCCGGCCTGTTGCAGGGCGGCCAGGTTGGCGTGGCTGCGGCCGGCGGCCAGGGTGTACTGGCTGAGGTCGTTGCTGCCGATCGCGTAGAAGTCGGCCTCGAACCGCTCGGCGGCCCAGGCGGCGGCGGGCACTTCGAGCATCACCCCCAGGGCCGGCCGGCGGCAGGGCACCCCGGCGGCTTCCAGCTCCGCCACGGCCCGATCGAGCAGGGCGGCGGCGGCTTCGAACTCCTGGGGCAGGGTCACCATCGGCAGCAGCACCCGCAGATCACCGGCGCAGGCAGCCCGGGCCAGGGCCCGCAGCTGAATCAGAAAGCCCTCGGGGTGCAGCAGCGACAGGCGCAGGCCGCGCAGGCCCAGGGCGGGATCGAGCTCCGCCGTGGCCTGGCCGGGAGGGGGTTTGTCGCCGCCCAGGTCCAGGCTGCGCACCGTCACCGGTCGGCCTTCGGCCCAGCGCAGCAGGTCGCTGTAGAGCTGGGTCTGGGTGTCTTCGTCCGGTAGGCCCGTGGCCGGATCGCCGGGCCCCAGGGCCGTGAACAGAAACTCGCTGCGCGCCAGGCCGATGCCGTCGCAGATCCTCGGATCCAGGCCCCGCAGCTGGGCGGGATCGTCGATGTTGAGCAGCAGCGTCACCGTCTCGCCCCCGGCGGTGCGGGCCGGTTGATCGAGCGGCAGGGCCGCCTGCCGTGCGATCCGCCCGGCAGCGTCCAGCCGTTCCTGGAAGGTCGCCAGCCTGGCGGGCTCCGGATCAAAGAACACCTCGCCGGCCTCGCCATCGACGCAGGCAAAACGGGCCTCCGGCGGCGGTTCGCCCGTGCCCACCAGCATCGGGATGGCACGGGAGCGGGCCAGCAGGGCCACATGGGAGGCGCTGGAGCCTGCGGCCAGCACGATCGCGCCGCCAGCGCTCCAGTCGAGGCTGAGGAACTCGGAGGGCAGCAGGTCGCTGGCCAGCAGCACGGCGCCGGCGGGCTTCGGTGCGGCCTGAAGACTGGCGGGGCAAGGCGGCAGCAGCTGGGCGCGCACCCGCTCGCGCAGATCGATCAGGTCGCTGGCGCGGGCGCGGAAGTGCTCATCCGCATCGCTGAGGTAGGGGGCGATCTCCGCATCGAGAGCGGCCAGCCAGGCGGCCTCGGCCGTGGGGCCGTCGGCACCGGCCTGCTCCAAGGCCGCGAAGGCGGGCGCCGCCAGGGTGGGATCCTCCAGCATGGCCACCTGGAAGCCCAGGATCTCGCTGGCCCCATCGCCGTCACCAGCGTCGAGCCGGGCCAGCAGGGCGGCCAGATCGCCCCTGGCCCGGGCCAGGGCCAGGCGCAGCGCTTCGGCTCCAGCGGGGCCGCTGCCACCACCTTGCGGATGGCCCGGCGCCAGCGTGCCTGGATCCGGCTGGGACTGGGTGGGGTTGGTCGCGGCGGTCGCAACGGCATTGGGGCGCGGCTCTCCCCGTGGGGCCTGCGTCGGGATGCCGGGCTCGGTGCCGGCCTGCCGGGAGAGGGCCGGCAGTCGCCAGAGTGGACCGCAGGCGAGACCAGCGCAGGCCACCTGGCCCCTGTGCCGCTGGGAGACTGGCTCAGCCACGGCTGTTTTCAACGCCACGGCTGTTCTCGACGCCATGGCTGTTCTCAACGCCATGGCTGTTTTCAGCGTCCTGGCTGCCTTCAAAGCCCCGGCGCACCAGGTTGAGCAGGGTTTCAAGGGCGGCGTCCGCATCGGGCCCCTGCACCTGCAGATGCAGCACCGAGCCCAGAGGTGCCCGCAGCCGCATCATCTGCACGGGGCTCTTGGCATCAGCCCAGGGGCCCGCCGCCGCCAGGGCGACCTCGATGCGGGACTGGAAACCCTTGGCGCTCTGGGTGAAGCGCACGGCCGGGCGGGCGTGCAGCCCGACGGCGTTGATCAGTTCGGCCTGGCCGCGGCGGATCGGCTCAGGGGCAGCCGGGGCTGCGGGCGTGGCCTCGGGACTGGTTTCGTTCATGGCGAGAGCTGCTCCGCCATGGCCCGCACCGCCGCCAGATCGGAGCCGCCGGAGGCCTCGGTGGCGGCGATCACGGCCCCTTCGACGAGCGGCGCCTCACAGATCTGCACCCGGGTCCGCCGCTCCTCATCCAGCAGTTCGATCGCCATCTCCGCCTGCATGGCGGCACCGCCGAGATCCACCAGCACGGCCACGCCGTCGTCGCTCCAGGCGGCCTCGATGGCGCCGAGGATGGCCCCCACCTCACTGCCCAGGCCCCCCTGGCCATTGCCGCCGCACCAGGCGAGCGGCACGATCGCGCCCACCATCTGGCGCACCATGTCGGCGGTGCCTTCCGCCACCTTGGGCGAGTGCGACACGATCACGATGCCGACCGTCATGGCGTCAGTCCGGGCTCGGCAGGGGCCGCTGGCAGGGCTTTGAGCAGGGCCACCACCATCAGCGCACTGGAGCGGGCGCCGGGGTCCATGTGGCCGATCGAGCGCTCGCCCAGGAACGAGGCCCGGCCGCGGGTGGCGAGCATCGCTGTGGTCGCCTCGGCGGCCGCCAGGGCCAGAGGGCCCAGGGAGGTCACCGGTTGCGGCGACGCCAGGGCCTGCTGGAGAGGGACGAGCACATCGAGCAGGGTTTTCTGGCCGGCATCGGAGCGGCCGCGGGCCTTCACCGCCAGGACGGCCTGGCCGAGGGCTGTGGCCAGGGTGGGTCGATCGGCGTCTGCGGGCTGCCCCTGCAGCGCCTTGCCCAGTTCCAGCAGCAGCGTGCCGTAGAGCGGTCCGGAGGCACCGCCCACGGTCATCACCAGGGTCATGCCGCTCTGG
>CAIJRN010000022.1 GCA_903823115.1 uncultured cyanobacterium | reverse complement strand
GCCTCCATGGCGACCTTGGCCTTGAACTCGGGACTATGGGTTCGGCGCTTGCTCATGGGTGGGAGCCCCCTTCAAGGGGCGGTGCCCCGCCTCAGAGGTTAACGATGGACCCTGTCCAGAAAAGCCAGACCAGCTCAGGGTTGCCACCGGGGCTGGCTGACTTCCATCACTCATCTCGACCCTGCTATCGGGAACGGAGAAGATGTCGGAATACAAATGCTGAGCGCCGGTGTTGCGCATCACCAGATCCGCCATCAACGTGCCGTCGATACCGTCATTGAAGAACTCGGTAGCGGCAACCCGGCCCAGGTAATAGAAGTTATCGCCATCCTGCAGCGCCATGTTCTGCATGGCGAAGACCGCATCAAACAGGGGGCCGAGCATGCCGCCCACCACCTCGCGTTCCGCCAGGCCGCCGATCCAGGCGTCGATGTAGTTGTAGTCCTTGTTGGCGGTGCCGCCGCTACCCATCCAGGTGGCGTCAGCGAAGGCTGCCGAAGCCGCCGCCTTGAGGGCGGTCATGTAGTCCGACTGCTGCGTTGCATCGGTGCTTTCCCGCAGGGTGTACCACTGATCGAGAGTGGTGTAACCGCTGTACGCCACTCCAGCTGCGCTTCGGGCAGCTGCGCCGAACTTGGTGAAGAGGTCATCAGCGGCATAGGCCATCATGAAGTTCTTCACCGTGGCGTTCTGGTCGTCCAGGCTTCCCTTGAGCGCGTTGCGGAAGCTGGTCCAGCTGTTGTAGGGATTGAGGGTGGCCTGCAGCAGGAGTGGGGCCAGGCCCTGGACGGCGGCCCGCATTTCGTTGAGGGTGGGCTGGCCTGAATCCCGACCCCGCACCAGGTTGAGCGTGGCCAGGTCAAGCGGTTGGCCCAGCAGGTTGTCGCGCAGGGCATCGACGATCTTTTCATCAATGCGCATGCCCACCTGGTCGGAGCTGCCCTGGGCAATCTGGCCCGCCGTGGTGCCCGGTAGATAGCTCTGCGGATCGGTGAAGGCGGAGATCAGGCTTGTATCGATGTCCACCTGGATCTTGTCGCCGGCCAGACCGGTGGCGGCTGAGGTGGCTGTGCCTGCGCTCGTGTAGGTGAAGGTGTTGGCATCAATCCTGGTGATCGTGTAGGTGCCGTTCAGCTGGGCGGCGTTGAGGCCACCGATCGCCTGGTCCACGCCTTTGATGGTGACCGTTTTGCCGTTCTGGAGGCCATGGTTCACCAGGCTCACGGTGATCACACCCAGGCCGGAGGTGGTGCTCAGGTGCGAGGCATCGCTGAGCTGCCGCATTCCCAGCGCATCGGGGAGCATGGAATGGCCAAGCCGGTAGACGCAGTTGGCAAACTCCGAGCTGATCCGGGCATCAATCAGGGGGTTAACACCTGCGAAACCGGCGATATTGGGGCTGAGTTTACGGTTGTACTCAGCGAAAATCATGTGCTGGTAAATCATCTCGACCACCAGCTTGGCCTCCTGGAAGAGCTCTTCGCCCGTGATCTTGGTGCTCACATTGGTGAGCGGATCGGTCCAGTCCCAGCCGCCCTGGGGCTGCTCGCCCGTGAAACCATATTTCAGCTTCAGCTCGCTGAGGATCCGATTGTGCTCGTTGAGGAACACCTCATGAATCTGGGTGAGGCCGATGTTTTCATTCATCCGGCCATCGCCGGAAATGAAGTGGGCGTTGAGGACAGTGGGATCAATCAGGTCACGAATCGAGCCAAGACTGGGATCCGTATTGAAACCACTTGCCCCGGCCCAGTTGTAGCGTTTGTCGTTCAACCAGGCATGGCGCGTGGTCGCCAGCACGTAGGCGGTTGGATCCGCACTGGTTGCGGGATCGCGGGCAAGGTCGGTGTCTTTGACATAGACGGTGTCGCCGGTCACCTTGTTGAGTGCGAGCAGCTGGGGCAGGCCGTCGGCACCAAGAATTGGCTTGCCATAACTATCCAAGGCCACCAGCGGGATGAGGCTGATGTCGGCGTCGTGCAGGGTGATGCCCAGCTTGGCGGCATTGGCCTTGAGCAGGGCCCAGGTGGCGACCCCTGATTTGGCCTCGCCATTGACGGTGGCGCCGGAATTGAGCAGTCGGCCGGTGATCAGATCGTTCCAGGTCGGCGTCAGCGCCGCGTTGCCGGGCTGGGCTTTCCAGGTTGCGACATCGAGGTACTCCCGCAGGAACACGGTGCGGCTGTCATCCGAACCGATGTTCTGACTGTTGTCGACGAAGGGAGAGGCCTGGTTGAAGCTCTCTGCCCTGGCGGGTGTAAAGGTGAGTTGATAGGAGCCTTGAGGAATAATGCTGGGGATAGCCGGAGTCGCCTGGAAGGTGACTGTCACCCCGGTGGTTGGGCTCAGGTCATTGAGTTCGTTGACCAGGGCTTGTACATTGGGAGCATCAATATCAATAATGATGTCGTTGAGGACCAGCCTCCCGACATAGCCACCTGTGGGGGTGGTGATGGTGGCGACCGGATCCCAGGTGGGAGTGCCCTGACTGCCAAGATCGATCCCCATCTTGGTGAGTAGATCATCGGTCGAACCTTCGCCCCATGTGACGGTCACAGTTTTGCTGCGTGACGCGTACATGTCCTTGGCTTTTTGGCCCGTGTCTCCATACAGGCCATCACTGGGCAGCAGTTTGACGTCGATGACGCCTTCACCGCCTTTGTCGACGAAATCGAGTCCATGGTCGAAGAACTGGCCCAGCTGGGCCATGAAGTTGCTGTAAACCAAGGGGTTGACGCCCCCTGAGGTCGGCGAGAGGCGACCGGTGGGGTTGTCCCGCAGCTTCAGCAGCTGCTTTTTCGTGTAGTTCGCATCGGTGGGATCGAGGCTCGAGAAGCCGATCGGATGGCTGCTGTCGGCGACCAGGTTGCTGATGTTGCGAGGGCTGAGCCCATCCATCAGCTTGCCGCCGAGGGTGATGGTGGGGGCCAGCGTCACCACCGTGGATGGGTTGCGGATGGCGGAGGAGAAGGGCTTCGAGATGACGTCGTTCGACTTGCCACCCGCGGCCGTGAGCCGGTTGTAGGTGAGCCTGGGGAAGAGGGTGTCGCCGGCGCCGAACCACCAGTTGATGGCGAGGGGATTATTGGTGTGGTTGGCGATGCCCTGGTTCCTGCGGATGCCGGTGGGGCCAAGGGGAACTACGCCACCCTGCTCTTCAGGCAGCCAGTCCCAGCGGACGCGGGAGAGCAGGAAGCGCAGGTCGGAAATGCTGAGTGAGAAAGCCATGGGTGGGGGCCGACATCGTTACCTATGCCTTTACTCTCTAGGGATTCCGCGGTCATTTGACCTTGCTCGACTTACACCTCTCAATAAACCTTGCTTGTGTCTTGCAGGGGCTCCATAGGGCGTGCAGAGTGTCTCCTACGGGAGCAATTTCAGTGTTTTCCGGGTCTCTCGGCTGTTGCTGAACGGGCGCCGACCCGCTGCCCTAATGCAAATATGCGGCTAATTCGTATAAACCTTGCTTGTGTCTTGCAGGGGGCTCCATGGCGCGTGCAGGGTGTCTCCTGCGGGAGCAGTTTCGGTGTTTTCCGGGTCTGCCGGCTTTTGCTGAATGGGTCGACTCGCTGTCCTGCCGACTCGCGCTACTAATGCAAATACGCGGCTAATCCGTATCTTTCTGTCGCCGCCTCTCGGAGACCTGTTAGTGCTGACCCGTTGCGATTGGAAAGCCTGGACGCGGCCTTACCCCTCAAGGCTGGCGTCGCTCAGCTCCTGGGTCATTCGCTGGTTTGAGCCGTGTTCATCCGGCCGATGGCTCTGCAAACCAGGTCCCCATGGAACTGAGTTGCCAGGGCCTCGTCCTGGCGTGCTGGCTGGCGTCGATTGATTGGCACAGCAAAGGCTGTTGATTCGATGCTCCCAGCCCTCAGCCGAAGGCACTGAACAGCAGCACCATGGCGATCACGCCGCCGAAGACGATCAGGGCATAGAACTGCACCCGGCCGGTCTCGAAGTATTTCAGCCCCTCGCCGCTGCCCAGGGTCAGCAGGCCGGTGAGGTTCACGACCCCATCCACCACCTTGGAATCCACCTCCAGCACCTGACGGGCGATCCTGCGGCTGCCTTTGACGAAGATGCGCTCGTTGATGGCATCGAGGTACCACTTGTTGGCCAGGAAGGCGTTGATGGCGGGGAAGCGGCCTGCCACGGCGGTGCCCAGGTCGATCTTGTGCAGCAGGTAGGCCAGCACCGCCAGGGTGATGCCCGCCACCGAGATCGCCACCGAGGCGCCGGCCAGCGGCAGGAACTCGCCCCAGGAGAAGTGCTCGGCCATCTCGGCTGCTTCCTCGGGATTGAGCAGGGCGGCGAAGCGGCTGTGCCATGGGGTGCCGAGCAGGCCGATCAGCACCGAAGGCACCGCCAGCACCGCCAGGGGCAGGGCCATCTGCCAGCCGGATTCGTGGGGATGCTCCGCATGGGCATGGCCGTGGTCGTCAGCGTGGTCATCGCCGCCGGCCTTGCCCGCCGCCATCAGCAACTGGGCGGTGATCGCCTTGTCCTTGCCGCGGAAGCTGCCCTCGAAGGTGAGGAAGTAGAGCCGGAACATGTAGAAGGCGGTCATGCCGGCGGTGATGAAGCCGGCCGCCCAGAGGATCGGGAAGCTGCCGAAGGCCTGGCCGAGGATTTCGTCCTTGCTCCAGAAGCCGGCCAGGGGCGGGATGCCGGCGATCGCCACGCAGCCGATCAGGAAGGTGGTGCTGGTGACCGGCATGAACTTGCGCAGGCCGCCCATCAGGCGCATGTCCTGGGCCAGGACGGGCTCATGGCCCACCACCTCCTCCATGGCGTGAATCACCGAGCCGGAGCAGAGGAACAGCATCGCCTTGAAGAAGGCGTGGGTGACCAGGTGGAACATGCCTGCCACCGGGGCGCCGCAGCCCATCGCCAGCATCATGTAGCCCAGCTGGGAGACGGTGCTGTAGGCCAGCCCCTTCTTGAGATCCATCTGGGTGAGGGCGATCGAGGCTCCCAGGAACAGGGTGATCGTGCCGATCACGGCGATCGTGGCCTGCACCGCCGGGAATGGCTCGTACACCGGCTGCAGCCGCGCCACCAGGAACACCCCGGCGGCCACCATCGTGGCGGCGTGGATCAGGGCCGAGATCGGTGTCGGGCCCTCCATGGCGTCCGGCAGCCAGACATGCAGGGGGAACTGGGCTGACTTGGCCATCGGGCCCATGAACACCAGCAGGCACAGCAGCACGGCCACGCCGTTGCCGAGGCTGCCGCCGGCCACGGCCTCACTGAGGCGGCTGCCGATCTCCTCGAAGCCGAAGCTGCCGGTGGCCCAGAACAGGCCCAGAATGCCCAGCAGCAGGCCGAAGTCACCGACGCGGTTGACCACAAAGGCCTTCTGGGCGGCATTGGCGGCGCCGTCGCGGTCGTACCAGAAGCCGACGAGCAGGTAGGAGCACATGCCCACCAGCTCCCAGAACACATAGATCTCCAGCAGGTTCGGGCTGATGATCAGACCCAGCATCGAGCTGCTGAACAGGGCCAGATAGGTGAAGAAGCGCACATAGCCCTTGTCGTGGGCCATGTAGCCATCGGAATAGACCATCACCAGCAGGGCGATGGTGGTGACCAGGGCCAGCATCACCGCCCCCAGGGGGTCGACCCGGAAGCCCATCTGCAGGTTGAAGCTGCCGGCACTGGCCCAGTCGAACAGCACCTCGGTCATGCCGGCACCCGCCAGCTGTTCCGCCAGCACGGCGTAACTGAGCACGGCGGCGGCGCCCACACAGGTGAGCAGCATCACGGCCACCGGCTTGCGCAGTCGGTTGACGGTGCGGTTGAAGGTGATCAACCCCAGACCCGAGAGGCAGGCCCCGAGCAAGGGGAGCAGCGGGATCAACCAGGCGAGCTGGGCTGCGGACGGCATCCGGGTGGATCGGCTGTCGCTAGTGTAGGCAGGGCGGCTGCGGGATCCGGTTCGTGTGCGGGGCTGCCGATCAGGACAGCCAATGGGCAATGGCGCTGGGCAAGAAGGCGGTGGCGCTGCGCGAGAAGGCTGTGGCACCGGCGCCGATGAAGCGGTGCGACCACCAGAACACGCCCACGGCGATGGCGATGCCCAGCTGGGAGGGCCGCAGGAACTCGGCGAGCACCAGCTGCTGGCGCCCATCCAGCACGGCTTGGAACGGAATCACCGAGGTGCTGGCCTTCAGCTCCTCGAAGGCGGCGCCGAAGCGGTTGCGCAGGCGCCGATCGCCATTCCAGACCGCGAACAGGTGATGGGCGATCAGGCCGAAGCAGGCCCAGGCCGTGAAGCTGGTGCCGATCCAGAGCAGGTGGGTGGCGCACCAGAGGATCTGGCCCACCGCCTGGGGATGGCGGCTGATGCGGATGATGCCGGTGGCATAGAGCCGCACCTGGGGCTTGAGCAGCGCCGGGATCTCCAGCAGGTTGTAGGTGGCCGGATACAGAAACAGGAAGCTGATGGCGGTGCCGATCCAGACCAGCGGCACGATCCAGGGCTGGTCCTGCAGATTCCAGAGGCGCACGCCGTCGTAGCGGTGGGCCAGGAAATAGCCGATCACCACCACCGCCGCCGGGATGCTGAGGGCGGCGAACAGCAGCCGCCAGGCCCGCTCGCCGATCCGCTCCACGCCCCAGGCCCGCAGGGAGGCGCCGCCGCTGTGCAGCAGGGCGAAGCCCAGCAGCAGGGCCAGCATCACCAGGCTGCTGGAGTGGAGGCCGCCACTGGGCATGGGGTTCGCTGGGCAACGCTGAGTCCAGGATTCTCGCCACTCGCCGAGCCCCCTGGCGTTCGGCTCTGCACGCCGGTGAGCAGCGCTGCCGGGCCAGGACTGCAGCCGGGCTTCGGCCCACGGCATCGGGCCTGGCCGAGGAACTGGCCGACAGGTTCATCGGGACGGGTCGGATGTGACGCTCGATCCGGGCGATCGGTTCTGCCCTCTAGATTTCGGATCCGCTCGTCGGTGCCGGCCCTCCGGGCCCCTCCATGGCCGATCTCCCCTTCACCCTCGATCAGCTGCGCATCCTGCGGGCGATCGCCAGCGAAGGCAGCTTCAAGAAGGCCGCCGACAGCCTCTATGTCACGCAGCCGGCCGTCAGCCTGCAGATCCAGAACCTGGAGAAGCAGCTGGATGTCTCCCTGTTCGATCGTGGCGGTCGCAAGGCCCAGCTCACCGAGGCCGGCCATCTGCTGCTGAGCTACTGCGATCGCATCCTCAGTCAGTGCCAGGAGGCCTGCCGCGCCATTGACGATCTGCACAATCTCAAGGGTGGCTCGCTGGTGGTCGGGGCCAGCCAGACGACGGGCACGTATCTGATGCCGCGCATGATCGGCCTGTTCCGCCAGAAATATCCCGACGTGGCCGTGCAGCTGCAGGTGCACAGCACCCGCCGCACCGGCTGGAGTGTGGCCAACGGCCAGATCGACCTGGCGATCATCGGCGGTGAGCTGCCCGGCGAGCTCAACGATCTGTTGCAGGTGGTGCCCTACGCCAGCGATGAGCTGGCCCTGGTGCTGCCGCCCAAGCATCCGTTGGCCCGCTTGCCGGAACTCACCAAGGACGACCTCTACCGGCTCGGGTTCGTCTGCCTCGATGCCCAGTCCACCACCCGCAAGATGGTGGATCAGCTGCTGCTGCGCTCCAAGCTCGATGTCGGCCGGCTCAAGATCGAGATGGAGCTCAACTCCTTTGAAGCGATCAAGAACGCTGTGCAGGCGGGCCTCGGCGCCGCCTTCCTGCCGGTGGTGTCGATTGAGCGGGAGCTGGCGGCCGGCACCCTCTACCGGCCCCAGGTGGCCGATCTGATGGTGCGCCGCCAGCTGAAGTTGATCACCCACCCCGCCCGCTACTGCTCCCGGGCGGCCGAGGCCTTCCGCAAAGAGGTGTTGCCGGTGTTTGCCAGCCCCGACAGCCCGCTGCGGCAGGGTGGAGCGGCCAGCCGCGGCGACAGCAGCAACCCCGTGACCTGAGTCGCGGCCGGACTTGCCGCCTGCCGGCACCATCCGTTGCGACAGTCCGTTGCGACTGGCTGTTGCGAGTGCCCCCCGGGATGGGCGGGGAGCGAGCAGCGTCTGACGCTCTGCAGGGCCTTGATCGGCCCGTCCTCCAGGGGCGGGTGCCGATGGCGGACGGTGTGGCCGGCGGGTGCAGCAGCGCGGCCCTCGGCTCAGAACTGGTTGGCTTCCGGGGTGATGCCGGCGGCGTCATCGGCGACGCCCCTGGTGATGAACTTGTTTTCCGAGATGTCGGTCTGGTAGACGCAGCGCACGATCGGCTTGTCCTTGACGGAACCGATGTAGGCGAAGGTGTTCATCCGCTGTTTGCACTGGCGCATCTGCTCAGCCGTCACGGCGCCCTCCTTCTGCAGCACGCTCCAGTTCTCCCGGCGAATCACGCAGCCCGGCTTGAGGGTGGGCTGGGTCACGAAGCTGCTGCTGGGGTTCATGGTCGTGTACATCTCCACATCGATCACAAAGGCGCTCGCTCCCCACTGGCGGCAGAACTCCGGATCGGGCACGGCCATATCCAGTTGCTGGCTGCTGGCGATGTTGCCCTGATCGCCCTGGGTGGTGCTGGAGAGGACGGTGCCGATGCCGACCCCCACGATCAGAACGCCGGCCAGAACGGCCACGGTGGCCACATTGAACTTGAAGGTCTTGCCGTCGCCCGTGGGGCCACCGCCGCCGCCGTTGCTGCCAGGTCCCCTGCCGCCGCCACCGCCGGGGGCCGGACTGCGGCGTCCGCCGCCCTCGTAACCGCGCTCATAGGCCCGCTCAAACTCCTGCTCGCGCTCCCGTGGCGCGGCGGCGCGCTCATCGCGCGGGTCGCGGCGCTCGCTCGAACGCCCGCTGGGACGACCGGAGGAGCCACCCCAGGATTCTTCGTAGGACGAGCGCGGGCGCGGCGTTCGGCTCACAGGTTTTCGCTGCTGCGGGGCAGGCCCATGGAGTAATTCAGCACCCGGGCATCGGGGTTGTAACGCAGCTCACCGGCCTGGAGCAGCGTGCGGATCAGCCCTTCGAGTTCCGAGCCGATGCGCCGCAGGGTGTACTCGTTGAGATCGGCACCGGCCTGGGCGGCCACTTGCTGCCGGAAGCCCTCACGCACCTTCTCGAGGCTCGCCTCGTCCCAGAGGAACTCGTTGTCCGGATCGATGTCGAGGGTGAGTTGGTCTGGATCGGGCAGCAGATCGCCATTTTCCACCCGGGCGGTGAAGATCCGGATGTGCCGGGTCGTGGACTTCAGCAGGGTGTCGGCCATCGGGTGGGGGCGGGGCGCGGGGAACCCGGGTGGATCGGGCTCCTGGGGCAGCGGCCATCGACCGACTGCATGGCTTCGACTTTAGGAACCCCTGCTCCTGGCGGGGGCCGGTGGGGCCAGTTCAGCTCTGGCAGGGCCGGTTCACCCTTGGCGGGGCCGGGGCGCCACTTAGGGTTGCGACCAGATTTATCCGGGATCCTCATGCGCGTCGCCATTGCCGGGGCTGGCCTGGCTGGCCTGTCCTGCGCCAAGTACCTCTGCGACGCCGGTCACACGCCGGTGGTGTACGAAGCCCGCGACGTGCTCGGCGGCAAGGTGGCGGCCTGGCAGGACGACGACGGCGACTGGTATGAGACGGGACTGCATATCTTTTTTGGCGCCTATCGCAACATGCGCCAGTTGTTCAAGGAGCTGGATATCGAAGATCGGCTGCAGTGGAAGAGCCACTCGATGATCTTCAACCAGAAGGAGGTGCCCGGCACCTACAGCCGTTTTGATTTCCCCGACCTGCCGGCGCCGCTCAATGGTCTGGCGGCGATCCTGGGCAACAACGACATGCTCACCTGGCCCGAGAAGATCGCCTTCGGCATCGGCCTGGTGCCGGCGATACTGCGGGGGCAGAGTTATGTGGAGGAGTGTGATCAGTATTCCTGGACTGAATGGCTGAAGCTGCACAACATTCCTGAGCGGGTGAATGATGAGGTGTTCCTTGCCATGAGCAAGGCTCTCAACTTCATCAATCCCGAGGAGATCTCCAGCACCGTCGTGCTCACAGCCCTCAACCGCTTCCTGCAGGAAAGCGATGGCTCCCGCATGGCCTTCCTCGATGGCAATCCGCCGCAGCGACTCTGTGAGCCGATCGTTGAGTACGTGCGTGCCCGCGGTGGTGAGGTGCATCTCAACACCCCTTTGCGCGAGATCCGGCTCGCTGCGGACGGCACGGTGGCCGGCTTCCGCATCGCCGGCATCAAGGGTCAGGAGCCCCAGGAGGTCGTGGCGGATGCCTACGTCAGCGCCATGCCGGTGGATCCGTTGAAGTTGCTGCTGCCGGAGCCCTGGAAGGCGTTGCCCTACTTCAGCAAGTTGCAGGGTCTCAATGGGGTGCCGGTGATCAACATCCACCTCTGGTTCGATCGCAAGCTCACCGACATCGATCACTTGCTGTTCAGCCGCAGCGATCTGCTCAGCGTCTATGCCGACATGAGCAACACCTGCCGCGAATACGAGGATTCCCAGCGCTCGATGCTCGAATTGGTCTTTGCTCCCGCCAAGGACTGGATCGGCCGTCCCGACGCCGAGATTGTCGCCGCCACCCTGGAGGAGCTCAAACGGCTGTTCCCGATGCACTTCGGCAGCGATGATCCGGCCCGGCTGCGCAAGTCGGTGGTGGTCAAGACGCCCCAGTCGGTCTATAAAACCGTGCCAGGCTGTCAGCAGCTGCGGCCCGATCAGGCCTCGCCGATCGCCAACTTTTTCCTGGCCGGCTGCTTCACCATGCAGCGCTATCTGGCTTCGATGGAGGGAGCCGTGCTCAGCGGCAAGCAGTGCGCTGCCGCCATCGAACGCAGCCTGGCGGCGGCGTGAGCGTGGCGCCTCCGTTGCCTGCTGCGGACACCCCGGCTCCGGCCGCGCTGGAAGAGGCCTTTGAGGCCTGCCGGCAGGAAACGGCCCAGTGGGCCAAAACCTTCTATCTCGGCACCCTGTTGCTGCCGCCGGCCAAGCGGCGGGCCATCTGGGCCATCTACGTCTGGTGCCGCCGCACCGATGAGCTGATGGACAGCCCCCAGGCTCAGGCCCTGGCGCCGGCCGAGCTGCTGGGCCGTCTCGATGCCTGGGAACAGGTCACCCGCCAGCTGTTTGAGGGCCGGGCCACGGACGATCTCGGCAGGGTGCTGCTGCACACCTTCGAGCAGTTCCCCCAGCCGCTGCAGGCCTATCTCGACATGATCGATGGCCAGCGGATGGATGTGCTCAAGCACCGCTATGCCGACTTCGCCGAACTCGAGCTCTACTGCTACCGGGTGGCCGGCACCGTGGGGCTGATGACCCAGGCGGTGATGGGGCTGGATCCGGCCTACACCACGGCTCCCTGGAGTGCCTGCCCCGACCCGACGGAGGCGGCGGTGGCCCTGGGCATCGCCAACCAGCTCACCAACATCCTGCGCGATGTGGGCGAAGACCGCGGCCGCGGCCGCATCTACCTGCCCCAGGAGGATCTGCAGCGCTTCGGCTACAGCGAAGCCGAATTGTTGGCCGGCACCATCAATGACAACTGGCGTGCCCTGATGGCCTTTCAGCTGCAGCGAGCCCGGACCTGGTTCGCCCGCTCCGAAGCCGGAGTTCGCTGGCTCTCCGCCGATGCTCGCTGGCCGGTATGGACCTCGCTGCGGCTGTATCGGGGCATCCTCGATGTGATCGAGCGCCACGATTACGACGTCTTCAACCATCGCGCCTACGTTCCCACCGCCGGTAAGCTGCTCGACCTGCCGCTCTCGTTTGTGCTGGCCCAGGTGCACTGAGGGGGGAGGCGGCGGATCGGGCCGCAGCAGGGACATCAGCGACTCCGATGGCGCTGAATGGATTCAGCGCAACCCGTTCAACGGTTCCAGCGCAACGGATCCAGTTCACCGGATCCAACGCCCCAGTGGATTTTATTCAAGGGTCAATCCAGTCCAGCAGCAGCGCGTTCACCGCTTCAGGCCTCTCGTCGTGGGGACAGTGGCCGGCGCCGGGCAGCACCTCCAGGGCCTGGATGCAGGCGTAGGTGTCGCGCCAGCGGCGGGCTTCGGCCGGCGATTCCCAGGGATCCTCGGCGCCCCAGATCATGCGCACCGGCAGCTGCAGCCGCGCCAGCAGATCGGGGGCCAGGTGGTCTTCAAACAGGTTGATGAAGCCCCGGAAGCTCTCGCTGGCGCCGGGATCGGTGGAGGGGCGATGCAGCAGGGCGATCAGCTCCTCATCGACGTTTTCACCGCTGGGATAGGCCTGGCGCAGCACCTGGCGGATGAAGGCGGGCCGGGCCAGGAAGCGAAACAGGGGGGCGATCAGCCAGCGCTGGCGCACCAGCGCCTTGACGGCCGGCCGGCTGGCCCTTTCCAGCGGTGGCAACTGGGCCACCCGTTTCTCGTCCAAGGTGCGCTGGGCGCAGTCGATCAGGATCACCTGGGCTGGGGGCCTGCCGGCCTCACTGAGCAGGACCGCGGCGTCGAGGGCGACCATGCCGCCGATCGAGTTGCCGATCAGGTGCACAGGTCGCTCCCCTGCCTGGGCCACCTCGGTCAGGAAATCGACCACCTGCTGGGCCCAGAGGTCGAAGCAATAGCGCACGGCCCCGGGCTCAGGCGGTTCATCGACCAGGTACGACCTCGGTTTGTCGCTCGCGCCAAAACCCAGCAGATCGAGGGCAAACACCTCAACCTTCTGGGCCAGCACGGGTTGGTTGTGGCGCCAGTGGCCGACACTGGCACCAAAGCCATGGATCAGCAGGGCCAGCGGACCTGCGGCGGCATCACCGCTGCGGGTCCAGTGGATCCGGTGGCCCTGCCAGAGCCAGCTGTGGTCCGCCGGGGCGGCTTCAGACACCGACGGTCTGGTTGGCCAGCAGGTCCTTGAGCTTGGCCAGCTCGCCAGCCCAGCGGGGATCAGGGGCTTCGCTGTCGACGTTGTCAGCATGGACCACCTTGTTGGTGGCCTTGCGGGCGGCTGCCGGGGCTGCGCCGGGGCGACGGTCGTTGCCGGCGCCGCTGCGGGCATCGCGGCGCTCGGAGATTTCGATGCGCAGGGTGCTGCCTCCGAAATCACGGCCATTGAGCTGTTCGATCACCGCTTCGGCCAAGGCTTGGCTGTCAACGTTGGCGAAACCGAAGCCACGGCTCGTGCCGCTGTCACGGTCGTTGACGGCCTTGAAGCGCACGCCCTCACCAACACTGGTGAACAGAGCTTCGAGCTCTTTGGCATCAAAAGACTGCGGCAGGTTGCCGACGTAGAGGCGAACGCTCATGGGGGAGAGATGAAAGAGATGGAAGACTTATGCAGCCGGGCAAGCACGCCGTTGCATTGAGAAGTTAATCATGTCGCCGGTCCGCCCCGGGGTGGACGGCCGCCATGCGCCGCTGGATCTGCCTCGCTGCTGTCCCACCAGAGCTGCGCGGCCCTCAGGCTGATCTCGGCCTGCACCGGGGTGGTCGGCAGCGGTGCCGGTAGCCGCCCGAAGGCCCGCTCCTGGCTGAGGTGCTCGATCAGGCGGCCCAGCCGCGGTCCGGGGGGGAGCGCCAGCCAGCTCTGGAGTTGGCCGCCGTTCAGCGGTGAGCGCGGGTGCAGCAAGGCATCCGCTGGATTACGCCAGCGTCGCAGCAACTCCACGCTGTCGGCCGGATCGAGCTGCAGCGCCAGGGCCGGAAAATCCGCCTCGAGCTGGCGCTGCAGATCCAGGCGTTCGGTCTCCTCCAGTCCCTCCAGGGCGCCACGGGGCAGTTCCCCGGGGCCAGAGGTGGCGGGGGTGGCGTCGGTCGGGCCGCCGGCGGCAGCCCGCTGGCGAGCCTCGAGGCGCAATCGCCAGTGGCGCAGTCGCCCACAGCGCTGTTGCAGCCGCCGGCTACCCCGCAGCCGCCCGACGGCAGCCCCATCCAGGCAGCTCGCCAGGCGCGCCAGCGGCAGGGCCCAGCTGCTTTCCGCCGCTGTCAGTCC
This sequence comes from uncultured cyanobacterium, assembly GCA_903823115.1. Lineage (GTDB taxonomy): Bacteria > Cyanobacteriota > Cyanobacteriia > PCC-6307 > Cyanobiaceae > Cyanobium. The sequence continues at coordinate 8,617 of CAIJRN010000022.1, read as the reverse complement.
GTGGGCGAGGCTGCCCTGCTGGTCGAGGCTGGCCAGCGGGGGGCAGGCCTCTTCTCCTGTCCCGCCCCAGACCTGCAGCAGTCCCAGCTCGATCGCCAGGATCAGACCGGTTTCGCCCGACTCGGCGGCCGCCATTCTCTCCAGCTCCGCCAGCACCCGTTCGCCCGCCACTGCGGCCAGGCGCTGGTGATGACGGCTGATCCAGCTGTGGGTGAGGGGCTCGAGGCGGAAGTTCAGTTCGGCGGCCAGCCGCACGCCCCGTAGCAATCGCAGGGGATCCTCGAGCAGGTTGGCTTCACAGATCGCGCGCAGCTGGCCTGCGGCCAGATCCGCCAGTCCGCCGGTGGGATCGAGCAGTTCCGCTTCTGGCCGCAGCGGCAGGGCGATGGCATTGATCGTGTAGTCCCGCCGCTGCAGGTCGGCTTCGAGGCTGTCGCCGATCCGGCGGGCCAGGTCGATCGTCCAGCCCCTGAGCACCAGCCGGGCCATGCAGCGCTCGACATCGAGCACCACGCAGCTGCCGCCGCAGCGGCTCGCCAGGGAGCGGGCCAGGGCGATGGCATCGCCGCTCACCACCAGATCGAGATCGGGGTGTGGGCGCAGGCGGCCCAGCAGGGCATCGCGCACGGCTCCCCCCACCAGGGTCGTCTCGGCCGGCAGCAGGGCCGGATCGAAAGGCCAGCGTTCCGGGGCCAGCACCTGATGCAGCCGCTCCACTTGACGGCTGGCTTCAGCCGACAGAATGGGGAGCGATGGGCCCTCAGGCGGCATGTGCATCTGCGTGGATTGCCATTGGGTCGACCGCTGTCAGGCCTACCACGCGGTTGAACGGCAACATGGCGTCGCCCACCTCTGTGCCGCTCCCGATATGGTGCCGCGTCAGCCGCGCATCCATGTTCAGGTGATCGATCTGGGCGAGGCCGCCGTGGGGGTCGAATGGGATGTGCGCGCCTGCGACGACTTTCAGGCTGATCCGGGCCGCTGGCAGCGGTTCTGTCCCGATCGGGCGGTGCCTTCATGAGCTCCCGTTCAGCCTCTGCCGGCGCCGCTTCTGACGCTGCTGCTGCCGCTGTGGTGGCTGCCGGTTCCGGTGCCACACCTGGGGCTGGCGATGAGGGCCATGGTGCCTTGGCGGCCGCCGTTCAGCCCGGTTGGTTGCTGGCCCTGCACAGCTCCACCGACATCCTTGGGGTGGCCCTGCAGGGGCCGTATCTGCGGGGCCAGGAGCCCCCTGCCCCCCAGCTGGCCGCCTTTCCCCTCGGCCGAGCCCTCTCCAACCAGCTGCTGGCCTGCGTGGAAGAGCTGCTGCCGGCGCCGCAATGGCCCCAGCTGGGGCGCCTGGCGGTGGCGATCGGGCCGGGTGGCTTCACCGGCACCCGGCTCACCGTGGTGCTGGCCCGCACCCTCGCCCAGCAGCTGGGCCTGCCCCTCGACGGGGTCAGCAGTTTTCAGCTGATCGCCCGCCGCCTTCTGGCCGCAGCCGCCGCCCCGGACGACCAGCCGTTCTGGCTGGTGCAGGAGCTGCCGCGGCGGGGCCAGGTGGCCGGGCTGTATCAGGCCGAGGCCGCGGTGCCCGGCGGCGTCGCCGAGCTCAGCGCTCCGCGGCTCTACGGGGCCGAGCATCGGTTTGCGGGGGTCAGCCATCCGGCCGTTCCCCTGCTGCCCGACGACGTGGCCGAGCTGGTGGCGATCAGTCGGGCCCGGGAGACTGCGGCGCTGCAGGCCCCCTGGGCAACCGTGCTGCCGCTCTATCCCACCAGCCCGGTGCAGGTGGAGGCGTGCTGATGGGCCGTTCGCCGCAGCCCCGCCGCCGATCGTCGCCGCCGCCGCGGGGTCGCCGCCGATCGTCGCCTTTGACCCTGGTACCGCCGGCTGGTGCCCCATCCGGGGCCCCGGGCGCACGGCCACTGGAACCTGTGCCCGCCAGATCGGCCCGGGGCCGCCGCGTGCTGCAGCGACCGCGGCGCCGGGGATTGCCTTGGCGCTTGCTGCTGGCGGGCAGCCTGGGGCTCACCTTGCTGTGGCTGTCGCGCGGCTGGTTGCTGCCCTCACCGCCCCCGCCCCAGCTGATCCTGGTGCTGGGCGGCGATGTCGATCGCGAGAAGGCCGCGGCGCGCCTGGCCCGACAGGATGGCCTGCCGGTGGTCGTCAGCGGCGGCACCAATCCCGAGTACGCCCACTGGCTGTTCGAGCAGCGGGAAGGGCTGCCGCCCGATCAGGTGCACCTCGACTACCGCGCCTTCGACACGGTGAGCAACTTCACCACCCTGGTGGACGATCTGCGACGGTCTCGCATCCGCCATGCCCTGCTGGTCACCAGCAGTGACCACATGGAACGGGCCCTGCTGGTGGGCCGCATTGTGGCCGGCAGTCGCGGCATTCATCTGACGCCGGTGCCGGTGTCCTGCGGCCATCGCTGTATCCACGAACGCCGTCGCCGGCTCTGGGAGGACGGCCTGCGGGCGGTGCTCTGGGTGATCAGCGGTCGGGATCTGCGGAACTGGGCGGAAGGGCATCTCGTTCCCTGGCTGGGGCGAGCCGGCCTGCGCTGATCAGCCCCTCGTCGAGCATCCGGTTGATCTGCTCCTGCACCGCCGCCGTCGCCCGATCGAGATCGGGCCGCCTTCTGGAGGCCGGAGGAGGCACGGGGGTGCCGATGCGGATGTGGATCGGCACCAGCCGGGGGGAATTCTGGCCCGGCCCCAGGGCGCGATGGCTGTTGATGATCGCCACCGGCAGCAGGGGGACGCCGGCGCGGGCGGCCAGCAGGGCGGCGCCGGCCTGGGGGTTGTTGACGCGGCCATCGGCCTGGCGGGTGCCATCGATGAACACGCCGATCGCCCAGCCCTGCTGCAGCCGGTCGGTGGCGATGCGGATCGCCTCGCGGTCGCTGGCGCCGCGGGTGACCGGGTAGGCCCCACAGGCGCGGATGATCGGCCCCAGCAGCGGCACCTTGAACAACTCCGCCTTGGCCATGAAGGCCACCGGTCGGCCGAGGGCATGACCGAGCAGCGGCGGATCCAGATGGGAACCATGGTTGGCGACCACCACCAGGGCCCCCTCCACCGGCACGAGGTCATTGCCGGCGGTGCGGCCGCGGAACAGCAGCCTGTAGATCGGAAACACCAGCAGGTAGCTGATCAGCCGGTAGGTGAGGCTCGGTTTCGGGGTGCTCAGCAGGGCGGGCGGGGCGGCCGGGCGGCGACTGCGGCGCAGGGCCCGCCGCATGCTGCCCATGGCCTGGCCACGGAGGTCACTCACAGCGGAAGGTCGGCGGCCGCGGCGACCTGCACCGTGGTGATGCCGTTGCAGCCGCGCTTGATCAGGCCGCTGAGCACGTTGCCCGGGCCGATCTCCACAGCGGTGTCGATGCCGCAGGCGCTGAGCTGGTCCATGGTTTCGCGCCAGCGCACGCCGCTGGTCATCTGGTCCACCAGGCGGCCCTTGAGCACGTCACCATCGGTTTCCGGGGTGGGATCGGTGTTGCTCAGCACGGGGATGGTGGCCTTGGCGAAGGGCACGCTGGCGAGGCTGGTGGCGAAGGCCTGCGCCGCTGCGGCCATGAAGGGTGAGTGGAAGGCACCGCTCACCGCCAGGGGGATCGCCCGCTTGCAGGTCAGCTGGCCGCTGACGCTGGCCACGGCTTCGGGGGTGCCGGAGAGCACCACCTGGGCACTGCTGTTGTCGTTGGCGATCACCACCCCCTCGGTGGCGGCCACCAGCTCCTCCAGCTGGCTGCGCTCGAAGCCGATCACGGCGGTCATGGCTCCACCGCCGGCGGCGGCCATCAGCTCACTGCGGCGCTGCATCAGGGCCAGGCCGGTGGTGGCATCGAAGACACCGGCGGCGTAGAGGGCCACCAATTCGCCGAGGCTATGGCCCGCCACCAGATCGGCCTGGCGTCCCTGCTGGCGCAGCTCGTCCACCAGCAGGCTTTCGATCACGAACAGAGCCGGCTGGGTGTTGCGGGTGTCGTTGAGGTCGCTCGGCTGCGCCGTGTCGTCCGTCGCCTCGCCGGCGCAGATGGCCAGCAGATCACGGCCGAGCAGCTCGGAGGCGGCGGCGAACCGGGCCCGGGCCCCCGGCAGCTCCAGCACACCGGCCGCCATGCCGGCTTTCTGCGAGCCCTGACCAGGAAACACCCAGGCGATACCCATTGCGGCCCTGACACAGCGAACGGCAGGAGATTAGATCCCGGTTGCGGCGGCTCTGGTGGCAGCCTGTCTCAGGCCAGAGGGCCGCTCCAGCGCAGCAGGGCGCCACCCCAGCTCAGGCCGGCGCCGAAGCCGCTGCTGGCGATCAGGTGACCCGGTTGCACCCGGCCGTCGCGCACGGCCTCATCGAGCATCAGCGGGATCGTGGCGGCGGAGGTGTTGCCGTAGAGGCCCAGGTTGCTGAGCACCCGCTCCGGGGGCACGGCGAAGCGATCAGCGACGGCGTCAAGGATGCGTTGATTGGCCTGGTGCAATAGCAGCCAGTCGAGGGCTCCGGCCTCGATGCCGGTGGCCGCCAGCAGCTCGGAAAGCACGACGGGCACCTCGCGCACCGCGAACTTGTACACCTCCTGGCCATTCATGTGAATCGGGGCGAAGCCACCCACCTGGGCCGTCAGCCCATGGACCAGCGGGCGATGCTCCGCTGTCTGGGCCAGGGTCAGGCAGGCGTTGCGGCTGCCATCGGAGCGCATGCGAAAGGCCAGCAGACCGTCGTCGGCCTGCTCACAGGCCTGCAGCGCCACCGCCCCGGCCCCATCACCGAAGAGCACGCAGGTGCTGCGATCGTCCCAGTCGACCCAGCGGCTGAGCTGGTCGGCGCCGATCACCAGCACCCGCTCGAAGCTGCCGTTGCGGATGTACTGGCTCGCCGTGATCAGGGCGAACAGAAAACCGCTGCAGGCGGCGGTGAGATCAAAGGCCACCGCCCCCTGGGCGCCGATCGCCGCCTGGACCCGGGGAGCGGTGCCGAACAGGTCGTCGGGGCTGGAGGTGGCCAGCAGGATCAGGTCCACGTCCGCCGGGCTCCAGCCGGCCTGCTCCAGGGCTCCGAGCGCGGCCGCACTGGCCAGGCTGGTCACCGTTTCGCCTGCGCCGGCCACCCGCCGGCTGCCGATGCCGGTGCGACTGCGGATCCACTCGTCGCTGGTGTCGACCCGTTCGCTCAGAACCGCATTGCTGATGCTGGCGCCCGGCAGGGCGCTGCCGCTGCCGACCAAGGCCATGCCCCGGTTGGGCTTCTGGGAGTTGCCTGCGCCGCCTGACACCGGAATCCAGCCACCGTTGCTTCCGGGTCAGTCAATCACAGGCGGCCGCGCCACCGCTGTTGCTCTGGGTTGTCTCGGCGGTGGTGGACGTGGCGGAGGCGGCGCCGTCGCCGCCGAGGGCATGGAGGTCGTCCATGACCCCGTGGCTGGCGGCCGAATGGGCCAGTCGCAGGGCGCTGACCACCGACAGGGCCTTGCTGCTGCCGTGGCCGATGACGCAGACCCCATCCACCCCCAGCAGCAGGGCACCACCGTGTTCGGCGTGATCGAGGCGCTTCTTGATGCGCACCAGGTTGCTGCGCAGGAAGGCCGATCCCACCTTGCCGCGGCGGCCGCGGGGCAGTTCGGCCCGCAGCACATCGAGCAGGACGCTGCCCACCGATTCCAGGAATTTCAGCAGCACGTTGCCGCTGAAGCCGTCGCAGACCACCACATCGAAATCGCCGGAGAGGATGTCGCGCCCCTCGCAGTTGCCGGCAAACACGAAGCGGCTGTCGCCCGCCAGCAGGGGGTAGGTCTTGAGGCAGAGCTCATTGCCCTTGCACTCCTCCTCGCCGATGTTGACCAGGCCGATGCGGGGCTGGCGCACCTGCAGCACATCGCGGCTGTAGATGTTGCCCAGCAGGGCGAACTGGTGCAGCCACTCGGGCTTGCAGTCCATGTTGGCGCCAACGTCCAGCACCAGCACCTGCTGCTCGGGATCCTTGGTGGGGAACAGGGCGCCGATCGCCGGCCGATCAATGCCCTTGAGCCGTCCCAGCCGGAAGATCGCCGCGGCCATCACGGCACCGGAGTTGCCGGCGGAATAGACGGCGGTGGCCTCGCCCCGCTTGACCAGGTCCATGGCCAGGTTGATGCTGGCGTCGCGCTTGCGGCGCACCACGGTGGCCTCTTCGTTCATGCCCACCGAGGGCCCGCTGGCCACGAGGTGGATCAGGCCACGCGCCACGGCCTCATTGAGCTGCTCCTGCAGTCCCATGGCGCTGATGGCGGCCTGCAGCGGCTCGTTTTCGGCGACGAAGCGGACGCGCAGGGGCAGCAGTTGCACGGCCCGCAGGCAGCCTTCCAGGATCGGACCGGGGGCGTGATCGCCGCCCATGCCATCGACCGCCACCCACAGCCGCTGGCGATCGTCGATCGGCCCATCCTTGGCCAGATCGCCGCCGCCCGCCCCCTGCTGCAGCCGCCGCAGCGGATCGAACACCAGGGGTTGGAGCACCGAGCCGGCAACGGAGCTGGCGGCGCCAGCCATGGAGCCGGCGGCATTGCCGGCGGCTCCCGCCATCGAGCCGGCCATCGAGGCCGTGACGTTGGCGGTGGCACTGGCGGTGTCCACCAGGGCTGAGGCGGTGTCCACCAGCGTGGTGACCGCCGCATTGCGGCGATACCAGATCACCAGGCGGCGGATCGCCCGGCTGGGTTTGGCACGGACCGGCTTCGCCCGGTAGGCGGGCTGGTCGGTGGGGTCAGGCTCCTTCGGTGGCAACGGGTTCGACGCGAGGTTCGACGAGGCGCTGAAACAGATATCCGGTTCCCCGGGCTGTGAGGATCAGCTCGGGGTTAGCGGGATCATCCTCCAGCTTGGAACGCAGCCGGGAGATGTGGACATCCACCACCCGGGTATCGACGTGACGCTCGGGGGTGTATCCCCAGACCTGCCGCAGAATCTCGCCCCGGCTGAAGGCCTCACCAGAGCGGCTGACCAGCAGCTCCAGCAGGTTGAATTCCATGCCGGTGAGCCGGATGCGCCCGTTGCCCTGGAACACCTGACGCCTGTTGGTGTCGATCCGCAGGTTGCCGATCTCGATCACACCGGTGCTGGGGATGCCGGCGAGCTGCTCTTTATCGACCCGGCGCAGAACGCAGCGGATGCGGGCCTCGAGCTCCTTGGGGCTGAACGGTTTGACGACGTAGTCGTCGGCCCCCAGTTCCAGGCCGGTGATCCGATCCGCCACATCGCCGAGGGCGGTGAGCATCACGATCGGCACATCGGAATCCTTGCGCAGCGCTTGGCAGACGCCATAGCCATCGAGTTTGGGCATCATCACGTCGAGCACCACCAGATCCGGCGAACGCTGGCGGAAGAGCTCCAGGGCCTCCTCGCCGTCGCAGGCGGTGATCACCTGGTAGCCGATCATCGACAACCTGGTTTCCAGGATGCGCCGGATACTGGCCTCGTCATCGACGACGAGGATCGTTTCCCTGGCGGGGGAGGTCGTGGTGGCGGAGGAGGTCGCGGTCATGCTGGGACTGGAGCGCTCCGCAGGGCGCCGGCTGGCGCTCCAGCAGTGGTCGCTTCTGCAGGGACTTGCGGGGTGGTTTCCGGGGACTGGCGCCCGAATCGGCGTTCAAGAAGCCAATCCACTGAAAAGCGCCCAGGGGTGCTTCATTACGAAACGCCACCTTTCTTCATAGGCCGTGTCCCGATCCGCCGCTTCCTTCGTCTGTCAGGCCTGCGGCGCCCGCACCCGCCAGTTCTTCGGGCGCTGCTCCGCCTGCGGCGGCTGGAACACGCTGGTGGAGCAGCGGGAGGCCGCCACAGACAACCGTCGCCGGCGCCCCGTGGTGGCGGCCAGCGATGCCGAGGCGCCGAGGCGCGCTCACCGTTCCGAGCCGATGGCCAGCGCCGATGAGCGGCCGCTGCAGCGCCTGGCCAGCGGCTACGGCGAGCTGGATCGGGTGCTCGGCGGCGGACTGGTGCCCGGGTCCCTGGTGCTGCTGGGAGGGGATCCCGGCATCGGCAAGAGCACCCTGTTGCTGCAGAGCGCCCGGGCCATGGCTGAGCACCAGACGGTGCTGTATGTGAGTGCGGAGGAATCGGCCCAGCAGGTGAGGCTGCGCTGGCGCCGCCTTGGCGAGCAGGGGGAGGGCGGCCTGGAGCCGCTGGCCCTGTCCACTTCGCGGCTGCAGTTGCTCGCCGAGACCGATCTGGAGCTGGTGCTGCAGGAGCTGGAGGTGTTGCGGCCGGCGGTGGCGATCATCGACAGCATTCAGGCGCTCCACGACGCTGAACTCACGAGTGCACCGGGCTCGGTGGCCCAGGTGCGCGAGTGCGCCGCTGCCCTGGCCCGCATCGCCAAGCGCCAGGACACCGCCCTGGTGCTGGTCGGCCATGTGACCAAGGAGGGGGCCCTCGCCGGGCCCAAGGTGCTGGAGCATCTGGTCGATGCGGTGCTCACCTTTGAGGGGGATCGCTTCGCCAGCCATCGGCTGCTTCGGGCGATGAAGAACCGCTTCGGTGCCACCCATGAGCTGGGTGTGTTCGAGATGCGGGGGCAGGGGCTGGCGGAGGTGAGCAATCCCAGCGAGCTGTTCCTCGGTCGGGAGGGTCCCTGTGCGGGCACCGCCACGATCGTG
>CAIJRN010000021.1 GCA_903823115.1 uncultured cyanobacterium | reverse complement strand
TCCGCTGGCGTTCCTCCTCGCTCAGTCGGTGAGAAACCAGGCGCTGGCTGCCTTTACGACCATCAGTGCCATCCCCATCACCTGTGAACTGACGCCGCCAGCGCTGCAGGGTGCTCAGCCCCACGCCCAGCAGCGTGGCCACCTCTTGGGCTCGAGCACCAGTCGCCATACCGGCATCGAGGATCTCCAGAGCCTTGCGGCGATCCACTGGGGAGGTCAATCGTCCCCGCCCTCTCCCCAGTAGGCCTGGATCTTTTTTGACGCCAACAGCAATGCCGCCGCCTCCGCCAGCGCCTTGTCCTTACGGCGCAGCTCCTGCTGCAGCCGTTTGATCTCACGCTGGTCCTCCTGGTGCCGCTTCTGGAGGTCCTTCTGGTCGCTCATCGTCAGCAGCGGCTGGGCGTTGGCATCAAGTGCCTCCGGCACGCTGGCCAAGGCCAGGTAGGGGCGGCCTGGCGCCAACGGTCCACCTGCTCGGGGAACAGGCCCCGCTCGCGGCAGTACCCGGCCCAGTTCAGTGGCGTTGATACCGGCGCTCTCCAGCCCCACGGTGAACTTGTCGGCAGGGCCCCAACCTTCCGGATCCTTTTGGGTGGCTGGCACCACCTCCCCCTGCAAGCGCCAGGCCTTACGCCATTTGTAGAGGGTGATCACGTGAATGCCCAGCTCCTGGGAGATCTCCGCCACGCTCTGGCGGTGGGGAGGTCCCATCCGCCGGCGGACATCAGCCTTGACGGCCTCGCTGGAAGGACGCATTGGTCGGTTCCATCAGGCCCCCTAGTGGTTGAAATGGACGGAATGGAGAGGCGTCATCTTTCCTGGCAGAGGGGGCAGCAGCAGAATGGATTGATGCCAACAGTCACAACAGCACCGATGGAGCAGCGGCTTGCCGTAATGGCCGCTCAGATCCGCCAGCTGATCCCGGCGGCAGAGGTGCGCCTGTTCGGCTCCAGGGCCAGTGGCCAGGCCCGCCCCGACTCCGACGTCGACCTGCTGATCACCGCGCCGGACGCCTGGCTGGCGCAACGTGATCGTTTTGCCCTCCTCGGTGAATTGTGGGGCGCTGTGGCCCAGCCCGATCTGTCGGTCGACCTCGTGCTGCACTCCAGCAGCGAAGCCAGCCGCCGAGCCCAGGAGCCGGGTTCTCTCGTCTCCGAGGCTCTCCTTCACGGCGTGTTGCTCGATGGCCAGCCCTGAAGCCAAGCCACCACCAACGCACGACCTCGCCCGTTTGCTGTTGCTGCTCAAGGAGGCCGGCGTCGACATCACCGAGCTACTCCCGCTTCGGGCCTTCACCACCTTTGCGGTCCAGTACCGCTATGACGACGAACCCGAGGAGCTCAACCTGAATCGCAGCGACTGGTGCAACCGCGCCGAAAACCTGATCGCGCAGGTACAGGAGAGGAATCGGTGAGCGGCCTTTGAACATCCCCGTCCGCAACATCTGGTGGCTGATGCTCTATGCCTCAGACCTGGGGCGCAGCTCCCATCCCGCCTGGTTGGCTTCTGAGGCGATGCCCGAGGAGATACCTGACTTGGTGGCCAAGATCCTGGCTGATGCCGTGGAGCGTCGCCAGCGCCGCCAGCTCAGCACGTCTTTTCTGCCCCGTCAGGCCGTGCTCAGCCGCGTACGCGGGCGCATCGATCACCTCACCACCACCCGCCGGCAGCTGCTGGCCAGGGGCCAGGTGGCCTGTCGCTTCGAGGAGCTCACGATCGACAGCCCCCGTAATCGCTACGTGCGAACAGCCCTCGAAACAGTCGCCCGGCTGGTGAGCCAGGTTGAACTGGCCCATCGCTGCCGCAGATTGGCCTACGGCCTCCGCCTCCAGGGCGTCGTTGGTGAGGCCCCCAGCCGGCAGCAGATCAGCAACGAGCGTTTCGGCCGCCAAGATCAGATCGATCAGCCGATGTTGGCGGCGGCGCGGCTGGCGATGGATCTGGCCCTGCCCACCGAGGAGGCCGGCCCCAATGCCCTGTTGGATCCAGAGCGCTGCGTGCACTGGCTCAGGCGGCTCTATGAGAAGGCGATCGGCGGCTTCTACCACCTGCACCTCGACCAGTCCCATTGGCTCGTGAGCACTGGCAAGACCCTCAACTGGCCGATCAGCGAGCCCACCAGCGGCATCGCCAAGGTGTTCCCCTCAATGCGCACCGACATCGTCATCGACCGACGTGATCGGCCTGAGCGCCTGGTGATCGACACCAAGTTCACCAATGTCTTCGGGCGTGGCTGGTATCGCGATCACACACTCAGAACCAGCTACGTCTATCAGCTCTACGCCTACCTCCGCTCCCAGGAAGGGCGGAACAATCCAGACGCTGCCTGGGCCGATCACGCCAGTGGGTTGCTGTTGCACCCTGCCATCGATGCTCAGGTGGATGAGGCAGTCACCATCCAGGGTCACCGCATCCGCTTTGCCACGGTGGACCTGGCAGCAAGCCATGCAGCGATTAAGCAGCACTTACTGGAACTAGTTGCCATGTAGGCAGAAACCCCCCTCTGCCAGGAAAGATGACGCCTCTCCATTCCGACCATTTCAACCACCAGGGGGCCTGATGGAACCGACCAATGCGTCCTTACAGCGAGGCCGTCAAGGCTGATGTCCGCCGGCGGATGGGGCCTCCCCACCGCCAG
>CAIJRN010000020.1 GCA_903823115.1 uncultured cyanobacterium | reverse complement strand
TCGATGCTGTCGCTTTCAGCCAGGATCTGGCTGGCGCGATCGATCTGGCGGTCGATGCGCTCGAGCTGATCGAGGCCGATCTGTTGCTGCTTCTGCACCAACGTGACCACATTGGCCACGCTCACCGGCGCCAGAAAAAAGTGGAAGGCACTGAGCAGGGGCAGTATCGCCAGCAACAACGGCAGGCAGAGCCGCTCCAGGGCGCTGCGGCGCAGGCCGCCCTGAAAGGACACCAGGCCGATGCCCACCAGCAGGATCGGCGAGAGATCGAGCAGCTGGCTGATCGACTGCAACCGGGCGGCGATCTCAAACAATCCGGGCGAACTGAGCAGGTTGATCAGCTCCGCCAACCAGGCCGCCAGCAGCCCGTAGCCCACCAGGCGCAGATGCTGCAGGGAAAAGCGCAGGCCGATCAGGTCGGCCACCGGCAGCTGGGATGGTGGTGGCCTGGGGCCGTCAGGCGGTGCCAGGGTCTCGCCGGCGTCCACCCCTGGGGCAAGCCCGGCCGGGATGGTGGGAGTGGCGTCGGCCATGGGCCCGATGCGGATGAGCGGCATGCCTGCCCAGGCTAAGGGCGCGGATCGCCTGGTTATGCAGGTTGCGCATCGGCTCCGCATCGGGTTCGGGGTCGGCGCTGCAGCAGGAAGGAGATGTCACCCCGTCCTTTTGAAGCCGTGTTTCCACGGATGCGCTGGCAGTACAGGCGTATCAGGATGTCGTCGGGTCGGGCGGCTTGTCTATGGTGATGCTGGGATTGGATCTACAGGGCTGGATCACGGTTCTGGCCGGAATCCTATTGGCCCTGATCACGTTGTTCACCGGTTACGACCATGTCGACATCCCCGGATTCCGCAGTATCCGGCTCAATCAGCAAGTCGGAGTTCTTGTCCTCCTTGCCTCGCTGGCGACGCTTTTTGGCGATGCTCAACTGGCATCCCGTCGTCGAGTACGAGATCAGAGAGTTCGAGCTCGAGAAGCAGCTGCAGCAGCTAAGGAGCGAGGACGAGCGGCTCGCGAAAGAGGACGAGCGGCTGAGGAAAGAGAACGCGCGGGAAGACGAGCTCAACGCCAGGATCGCTGCGCTCTGGCCCAGCTCGAGTACCAGCTCAGCCCCGGCCTCGCCACCCGAGAGCGACTCGCCGACCTGATTGCTTTGCTGCGGGAGTACGGCGAGCTGGCCTGAACCCAATCCTCCCGGATGCGCTGGCAGTACAGGCGTATCAGGATGCCGTCGGTGCGGGCGGCTTGCCTATGGTGATGCTGGGATTGGATCTACAGGGCTGGATCACGGTTGTGGCCGGAATTCTGCTGGCCCTGATCACGTTGTTCACCGGTTACGACCATGTCGACATCCCTGGATACGCCAGTATCCGGCTCAATCAGCAAATCGGAGTTCTTGTCCTCCTTGCCTCGCTGGCGACGCTTCTTGGCGATGCTCAACTGGCATCCCGTCGTCGAGTACGAGATTAGGGAGATCGAGTTCAAGCAGCGCGAGATCGAGCACGAGCAGAGGATGCAGCAGCTCAGGAAAGAGAACGCGCGGGAAGACGAGCTCAACGCCAAGATCGCTGCGCTCTGGCCCAGCTCGAGTTCCAGCTCAGCCCCGGCCCCACCACCCGACGGCGACTCGCCGACCTGATTGCTTTGCTGCGCGAATACGGCGAGCTGGCCTGAACCCAATCCTCCGCAGGACTCCGTGTTTCCACGGATGCGCTGGCAGTACAGGCGTATCAGGATGTCGTCGGGTCGGGCGGCTTGCCTATGGTGATGCTGGGATTGGACTTACAGGGCTGGATCACGGTTCTGGCCGGAATCCTGCTGGCCCTGATCACGTTGTTCACCGGTTACGACCATGTCGACATCCCCGGATTCCGCAGTATCCGGCTCAATCAGCAAATCGGAGTTCTTGTCCTCCTTGCCTCGCTGGCGACGCTTCTTGGCGATGCTCAACTGGCATCCCGTCGTCGAGTACGAGATCAGGCAGATCGAGCACGAGAAGCGAATGCAGCAGCTGAGGAGCGAAACCGAGCAGATGCAAAGAGAAGAGATACAGCGCGAGATCGAGCACGAGCAGAGGATGCAGCAGCTGAGGAAAGAGAACGCGCGGGAAGACGAGCTCAACGCCAAGATCGCTGCGCTCTGGCCCAGCTCGAGCTCCAGCTCAGCCCAGGCCCCGCCACCCGAGAGCGACTCGCCGACCTGATCGCCCTGCTGCGGGAGTACGGGGAGCTCGGCTGAAGGTGTTCAGTCTGGTCCGGCTTTGGCTGGAGCTGTTGCCAAGGCTCTGATGACGATTCAGAGCGTGGCTTTGATCGGTGGTGCTGGCGGAGATCATGATGCTGGCCTGGATGGCAGCCTGAGCTGAAGCGAGGGGATGGCCAGCGGCGGAGGGGGGAAGCCCTCTCATGCAAAACGCATTAAGATCTCCAGCATTGGCTTGAGCCCTGCCTTCCAGTCCACTCCCCACCAGCTCTCAGCATCGCGCCAGGCCTTGGCCCACCTGCCCGGCCAACGCCCGTTCCCGTCCCCACACCAGCCTCAGAATGCCCCGCGGATTTCCCTTGATCACTGGCTCAGCTTCCGCGGCAGGTGCGCTGAAGAAGCTGATGGTGGCGTTGGCGGGCAGTGTGCTGGCGCTGGGGGTTGCCGGGGTGCCGAATCGGGCGGAGGCGTTGCTGCTTTACACGATTAGACAGGTTGGATCTGATGTTGTTGTAACTGGTGGCAGTCAAGGTCCTGTTAGTTTAACGGGGTTAAATCCACTCGGGCCCGACAAAAATAATACAGAGATCGCCTCTGGCCTTGGGGCTATTGGTACTGGTCCTGATGTCGATGGATCTAATCCCGTCAATCTCGACACCTATTCCGGCATTCTAGGTCCTTCTACATTTGGAACGGGCCTAGTCGTATATGCTGGTTCCTCTGTTGACGCTGCCACGAATGCAGTGTACCTCGACTCGGTTGGCGGCAAGCTTTATTTGCCGAGTGGCTATACTGGTTCCACAAGTATTTTTAGTACTACAATTTTCCCAAGCACAAACCTGGCCACTTTGGGTTTGACGCCTAATAGTTCTTATGTTTGGACTTGGGGCGCAGGAAGAGGTCTAGACCAAACTTTCCAACTCGACATCGAACCCGTCCCCGCCCCCCTGCCAGTCCTCGGCGCCGCTTCGGCCTTCGGCTGGAGCCGACGCCTGAGGCGCCGCATCCGCGGCCGTGCCGCCAATGCTGCCGGCCCCAAGCCACAAGTCTGAGAGCCCCGAGCCCCTCCCATCATCCCCGTCCATGGCTCCGGCTGAACCACCTCCCTCCGGGCAATTCGCACCCCACGACCTGCGCGATCTCAGCCAGGGCATGAGCATCGCGGCGCTGGCGATGTTGGCTGTGTTCGTGCTGGCGATGCTGGCCTCGATCCTGCCCGGCAAGCTGCTCGATCCGGCCTGGCAGCTGGCGATCGTCGCCGCCCTGGTCGACAACGCCGTGATCCCGCTGGTGGCCTTGCTGGTGCTGCACGGGGCGGCCTGGATGAACCCAGATGATCAGTTCAGCCGTGGGCTGCGCGACGGGGCCGCCCGCTGGGCGGTGCTGGCGGCTTTGGGCTTTCTGCTGCTGGTGCCCCTGCAGGGGATGGTGGCCTGGCGCCAGCACAGCCTCGAGCACCAGGCCCAGCAGCAGGCCCTGCGCGAGGTCGATCAGCGCTTCGCCCTGCTGCGTCAAGCGGTGGCCGACGCCTCCAGCAGCGCCGATCTGCAAACCCGTTTACAGCATGTGGTCGGTCCCTCCTTTGGGCGGATCGATCCGCGAGAGTCCTTGCCCCAGCTCAAAAAACGGCTCAAGCTGATCCTCGACCAGAACCAGCGTCAACTGCAGAAACGCAGCGCCTCAGCGGCGGCCCGAAGCGGTGGAACCGGGGCAGGACTGCTGCCCCAACCCCTGCGCCTGGGGTTCTCCTGTCTGGCCTACGGGGTGGCCTTCGCCGCTTTGGCCCGTCGCCGCAACAGCGAGATCTCCCTCCTCGCCAGCTGCCTTTTCGCCCCCCTGGGCCGGCCTGGCCGTTACCTGCAACGCCAGGGGGAGCTGGGGATTGACCCGCAAGCGGCCGAGGCCGATGGGCCGCCATGAGGGGCCGTGAAGGGGCCACAGGTGCCGGCTGGTCTCAGCTTGCTTTCAGGTTCAGCCGGGGGGCGTGGCCAAGACGGAAGACCGCCCAGCTCTGTTCCGCTGCACAACCCCATCAGAACAAGAGTCCGCTAACTTGGCCCCGATAAGCTTAAAAACATCTGAGAGCTTCGAGGCCTGCCTGAACGCTGCGGTCACGTAGTCACGTCTGCCCAGAATCCGGCACCTCTCCTTCTTCATTTCCTTTAGTCGTCCCGTCACCATCAGGCCATGCCCACCGCCAGGACCACCGTCGCAGCCGTGCAGTTCAGCCTGGTGGCCAACACGGCGATCACGCTGACGAGCACCGAGAGCAGCACCCTGCAGCTGGCCCTCACCGGGGCGACCAACCAGGTCACCACCCTGCTGGCCCGCACCGATCGGGTGACGCTGCTCACCAATCTCTTCGGTGCGGCCGGCACGCCGCCCACCACTTTTTCCACCAACCTCAGCAGCCTGCTCAGCCTGATGGGCACCGCGGGCATGGGGCTGCGGGTGCAGGTGCGCAGCGCCGCTGAGATGAACGGGGCCATGGCGGTCTATGCGCCCAATGCCCCCGGCGGCGGGGTGATGGTCTATCTCAATGCCGATCTGCTCAGAAATGGCACCCCCACGGATGTCATCACCTATCTGCTGCTGGAGCAGTACGGCCAGGCCCTCGATGCCCGCCTCAACGGCACTCTCGACAGCAAGGGCGATGAGGGCAAGGCCTTCGCCACCGCGCTGACCGGCCGCACCTTCACCGACGCCGAAATGGCCGTTTACGGCCGCGATGCCGCCGGCGGCGTGGTCAACATCGCCGGCACCGCCGTGGCGGTGGAAAGCGAAGCCAACGTCGGGCCCACAGCCACGGCCACGGCGCTCAACAGCAGCTTCCGCGAAGCCGATGGCCTAGGCAGCCAGGCCGCCCCAGTGGCGGTGTTCAGCGGCGCCAAGGTGTCCGTCGGCGGCGCCAACGAGGCCTGGCAGTCGATCACCGCTTTTTCCTTGAGCGTGTCTGGCCTGCGCGATGGCGCTGGCGAAGTGCTGTGGGTCGATGGCACCGCCATCCGCCTGGGGGCAGCCGCCAGCGGCAGCACCGCCAGCGGCACCACCGCCAGCAATGGCCTCACCTACACCCTGGTCCTCAGCGCTGGCACCGCCACCCTCAGCTTCAGCAAAAGCTCGGGCCTGAGCGCCACCGCCACCTCGGCGCTGCTCAACGCCATCGCCTATCAGAACAGCAACGCCGACGATCCCACCGCCGGATCGCGCACGATCACCCTCACCAGCCTCAGCGATTCCGGCGGATCGGCTGTTTCTGGCGGAACAGCAGGCGGCGGCACGGGCGTCAGCAACCCCAACCTCAGCAGCAGTGTCACCGTCCTGGTCGTCAACGACGGCCCGCTTGCCAGCGCCACAGCCACCAACAACACCTACAGCGAAGCCCAAGGCCTCGCCAGCCAAGGCGCCGCCGTGACGGTGTTCAGCAATGCCAATGTCAATGCGATTGAAGCGGGCCAGACGATCCTGTCCTTGAGTTTCAGCGTCAGCGGCCTGCGCGATGGCACCGCCGAAATATTGACAATTGATGGCACCAGGATTGCCCTGGGATCCAACAGCAGCGGCACCACCGCCGGCAGCCTCTCCGGCAGTGGCCTCAGCTATGGCGTGGTGGTCAGCAATGGCGTCGCCACCATCAATCTCGGCAGCACGGGCCTCAGCGCCAGCGCCGCCAATGCCCTGATCAACGGCCTCAGCTACCAGAACACCAACCTCGACAACCCCACCGCCGGATCCCGCACCATCAGCCTCACCAGCCTGCGCGACAGCGGCGGAACAGCGAACGGCGGCACCGACACCACCAACCCCAACCTCAGCAGCACCATCCAGGTGGTGGCCGTCAACGACAGCCCGCTGCTGGGCAGCCTCAATGGCCTCAACCTGCTGGACACCAGCGCCCAGGACAGCTTCAGCGCCAGCACCGGCAGCTTTTCCGCCAGCGATCCCGAAGGATCCAGCCTCACTTACGGCCTACAAGGCGCAACGGCCACCGCAGGCGGAGGCAGCGCCAGCTTCGACGGCATCAGCTACGACTTCAGCAAAGCAGGTACCTACGGCACCCTGTATCTCAACAGCAGCACCGGCCAGTACCGCTTCAACCCCAAGAGCGACTGGCAGCTCAATGCCCTGAGTGTCAGCGGCAGCGAGAGCTTCAACGTCTCCATCAGCGACGGCAGCCTCAGCAGCAGCACCTCCCTGCTGATCAACTTCAGCGGCAGCAACGAAGCGCCCGAGCAATACGTGCTCGTCGATGACGGCGCCCCTGTGCTCACCGCTGAAGCCCAGGTGCTCTGGGAGCAGACCCTCAGCCAGGCCACCCGCTATCTCAGCGATCTGCTCACCGATCCCTTCCGCGATGCCATCCTCAACGATGTCTTCGGCCGCGCCGGCACCGATGCCGCCACGTTCGAGGCCAACAAGCAGGCCCTGCTAGCCACCCTGGCCAGCACCGGATTGCAGATCGAGATCGACCTACGCAGCAACGAAGAACTGAACGGCGCCCTGGCCGCCTACGCATCCATCGGCCATACCGGCAAAGAGCGCATCTACGTCAACGGCGACCTGCTCAACAGCGGCCAGCTCGATCTCACCCTGGCCACCCAGGCCATCCTCGAGGAATTCGGCCACGGCATGGATGCGCGCCTCAACCTCGGCGTCGACAGCCCTGGTGATGAAGGCGAACTGTTTGCCTCCGAGATCACCGGGGTGACGCTGACGGCGGAGCAGCGGGCGGTGATTGACGCGGAGAATGATAGCGCGATCCTGACGATTGAGTGGGTGCAGGTGGCGGTGGAGAAGAAGGATAGCACGGCGAGTGCAACATACGTCGACACATCTGCAAAAGATACCAGTTTCACTGCGGATGTCGAGGCTACCAAGGAAAATATTGACTCCATCTCGGGCCCATCTGGAACAACTGTTGTGTCTGCTTCCGGGACCGCCAATAACAAAACTTACACTAATTACATTGTGGGGACTTATGGTACTCTGTATGCAAAATATGGATCAAAAGATTACACCTTTTCTCCAAACAGTGTCGCCATTGATAGCACTACAACCACTGTCACAGAGATATACTCTGTTGTGAACAACAAATCCAAAGACACTGAGACTTATACAGTAAATATCACTGGGTTCAACGACACTCCGACACTCGCCCTCGCCACAACCTCTGGCACCTTCACCGAGCTCAATGGCGCTGATACCACGAGCAATGACCTGAAGCTGGGTACGGATACAAGCGCCCAGATCGCCGACCGAGACTCCGGCGCCACGGTTGCCAACGTCAAAGTTGGTATCACGTCATCAGAAATCCTTGATGGCTCTTCTGAACAGCTGCTGATCAGTGGTGCGACAGCGGGAGGCACGATTGCACTCAACTTTGCCAATGCTGATCCAATAGGGACCGTTACCCTTAACTCTGTTAATTATGCCGTAAGTGCATCGGTCAGCGGAACCCCGGCAGAAAAGGTCTTAACTTTCACCGAATCAGGTGGTGGTAGTCTCACGAATGCGCAAGCAGAAGCCCTTCTCGATGCACTGCGCTATAACAATAGCAGTGATAACCCGACCACGACAGGGACTCGGATTTTTGACATATCGGTCAATGATGGCTCGGCTACTTCAGCGGTAGCAACCTTCACCGTTACTGTTGCTGCAACTAACGACACACCTGTCATCACTGTCGGCAGCGGTGATTCATCCAGTGCTGGAATCACGGAAACCAACGCTGTTCTCATTGCCAGCGGAACACTGACGGTTGTTGATCCTGATCTCGCCAATACTGTCTTGGCAACCGTTGATTCGGTCGCAGTTACAGGCACTTTTAACGGCACTAATCCACTGACAAATGCATCTCTCAAGGGTCTGCTAACGGTAACAAGTACTGCGATAGCAGCGAATACAGGCGATGCCCATAACATCACTTGGAACTTTGCCTCTGGTTCGGCCAGCGCCTTTGATTTCCTTGCCACTGGCGAAACCCTCATCCTGACCTATGTCGTTAAGGTCACCGATAGCAATACCCCAGCAGCAACGGCGAATCAGAATGTCGTCGTCACGATCACCGGTACTAACGACACAC
>CAIJRN010000019.1 GCA_903823115.1 uncultured cyanobacterium | reverse complement strand
GCACGGTTCGCTGGTCACCTCTTCGCTGGTTCGTGAGACCACCGAGAGTGAGTCCCAGAACTACGGCTACAAGTTCGGCCAGGAAGAAGAGACCTACAACATCGTGGCTGCCCACGGTTACTTCGGTCGCCTGATCTTCCAGTACGCCTCCTTCAACAACAGCCGCAGCCTGCACTTCTTCCTCGCTGCCTGGCCCGTCGTCGGCATCTGGTTCACCGCCCTGGGCGTGAGCACGATGGCCTTCAACCTCAACGGTTTCAACTTCAACCAGTCGATCCTCGACGGCCAAGGCCGTGTGCTGAACACCTGGGCTGATGTGCTGAACCGCGCTGGTCTGGGTATGGAAGTGATGCACGAGCGCAACGCTCACAACTTCCCACTCGATCTGGCTGCCGCCACCGCCACCCCCGTGGCGCTGACCGCTCCCGCGATCGGCTGACCAGCTGCGCTGGTCTGACATCTGGAATCCCCCACCAGCTACGGCTGGAGAAAGCCCCCTCCGATGAGGGGGCTTTTTTGTAGGCTCCAGCCAGTGCATCGGCGTTATGGGCAGCAGCTTCGGCGAACTCTTCCGCATCAGCACCTTCGGGGAATCCCACGGCGGTGGCGTCGGCGTGATCGTCGATGGCTGCCCGCCGCGGCTGCCTCTCGATCTGGAGGCGATCCAGGCCGAACTCGATCGGCGCAAACCCGGGCAGAGCAAGATCACCACCCCCCGCAAGGAGGACGACCGGGTCGAGATCCTCAGCGGCCTGCTCGATGGCGTCACCCTGGGCACGCCGATCGCCATGGTGGTGCGCAACAAAGATCAGCGGCCCCAGGACTACCAGGAGATGGCGGTCGCCTTTCGCCCCTCCCATGCCGACGCCACCTATCAGGCCAAGTACGGCATCCAGGCCAGCAGTGGCGGCGGCCGGGCCTCGGCCCGCGAAACCATCGGCCGGGTGGCCGCCGGCGCCATCGCCAAGCAGCTGCTGGCCAGGGCCCACGGCACCGAAGTGATCGCCTGGGTACGCCGCATCCACACGATCGAGGCGTCGATCGATCCGGCCTCGGTGAACCTCGAAGCCGTGGAAGCCAACATCGTGCGCTGCCCCGATGGCGAAGCCGCCGAGCGCATGATCGAGCGGATCGAGGCGATCGGCCGCGACGGCGACTCCTGCGGTGGCGTGATCGAATGCGTCGTGCGCCGACCACCGGTGGGCCTGGGCATGCCGGTGTTCGACAAGCTCGAAGCCGACCTGGCCAAGGCGGTGATGTCACTGCCGGCCACCAAGGGCTTCGAGATCGGCTCCGGCTTCGCCGGCACCCTGCTGCGGGGCAGCGAACACAACGATCCCTTCCTGCCCACCGACGACGGCAGCCTGCACACCGCCACCAACAACTCCGGCGGCATCCAGGGCGGCATCAGCAACGGCGAGGAGATCGTGCTGCGGGTGGGCTTCAAGCCCACGGCGACGATCCGCAAGGCCCAGCAGACCATTGATTCAAGCGGCGCCGCCACGATCCTCGAAGCCAAGGGTCGTCACGATCCCTGTGTGCTGCCGCGGGCCGTGCCGATGGTGGAGGCGATGGTGGCCCTGGTGCTCGCCGATCACCTGTTGCGCCAGCAAGGGCAGTGCAGCCTCTGGTAGCCGGCCAGGGCCGGCATGGCAACCGGCCAGGGCCTCCCAGGCCCGAGGTCGAGCTGGGAGGTGCCAAGCCAGCCTGAAAACGCTCAGCTGGAGCTGGCTTCGCCACTCGTCAGTGGCGAAGCAGCCGCTGGGGTGCTGACAACCGCCGCAACCGTGGCGGCGCCGAGTCGGCTGACGGCCTTGGCCATGCGCTTGGCCACCGAACCGCCGGCCTTGGCGGTGCGGGCCCGCCTCGCCGGCCGTGATGGGACCTTGGCGTCAGCCACCGTGGTTGGCTCCACTGCCGCACCGCTGGATTCGGGGGCAGGAACGGCCAGCGCCTTGGTGCTTTCGGCCTTGGCTTTCTCAGCCTTGCTGCCGGCACTGCGAACTCCCTTGGCTTGCGCCCCAGTGCCCTTCGCCGCTGCTGAGCGCCCCTGGGTCGGGCCGGCTTTCACGGACGTGCTCTCAGTTCCGGTTGGGGCGGATTTCGCAACCGCCCGGCCTGCGGACCTGGTCTTAGCGGCGGCGGCTTTGGCCGTCGCTCCAGCGGCTGCGCTGCGGGACCTGGCGGGCGCCGCCGCCACTGCCGCCGCTGCTGCCGTTGTCTTACGCCGACTGGAGCCCTTGGCCGCCGCTGGCTTGGCCACAGCGGTTGGCTTGGCCACAGCGGTTGGCTTGGCAACAGCCATTGGCTTGGCAACAGCCGTTGGCTTGGCGCCAGCTCTGGATGTCGCCGCAGCTTTGGGCCTGGCAGCGGCCTTGGGCTTGGCGGCTGCCGTTGCCGCCGCGGCCCGGGAGGCAGGCTTGGAGCGAGTGGTGCGCGCTCTCGACGCCGGGGCGGAAGCGTTGCGGCTGCGGTGCGAGAGAACGATCGCCCACTCGGCATCGGTGAGATTGGCGGGCTTGGCGCCATGGGCATCAGCCACCTTGGCGGCCTTCTCGATGTCGGCGATCAGGTTCTGCCAGGACGTGGCGAAACGCTTGTCGGAGTGGGATTTGGCGCCACTTTCCACCAGGGTCTCGATCACGCCCGCGGCGGTGACCTTCTTGCGACGGCGATTGAAGATCTCCTTCTGAAGCTGGGCGATGAGAGCATCAGCCTTATCGCTGAGCTTGATCGTGAGCTGAGACATGGAAGAAAGAGTTTCTAACCAATGAGTAGCACTGCGACCTGCCAACGGCAACCTCAGCCCCGCTGATCAAGGATTCAATCCAACTCTCAAGCCCGCCAACAACGCCTGCAACGGCGCCGGATCGAAGCCATCCTCCAACCGATCAGCTCCGCTTGACGTCGGCGACTGTTGTTGCGCCGAGACACCGGTCAGCAGAGCCGATCCCAGCGCAACCGCATCGACGCCCGCCGCCAGCCAGGTCAGCACATCCGCCGGCGCCAGACCACCGGCGGCGATACAGAAGGGCAGAGGCGGTCCCAGGGGATCCTGCAGCCGGCGCCAGTAGCCAGGGCCCAGGGGCGCCGCCGGAAACAGCTTGACCAGGGCTGATCCGCACTGACGGGCGCGATGCACCTCGCTCGGCGACATCACCCCAGGCACCAGGGTGAAACCGGCGTCACGGGCCGCCTGCAGCAGCTGGGGATCGAGAATCGGCGAAACGCCGTAGCCGCAGCCTGCCGCGATGGCGGCCTTGAGGGCACTCAGCTCGGTGATCGAGGCCGCACCGAGAGCCAGCTGGGGGAACAGGGCGATCAATTGGCCCATCTGATCAGACCAACCAGGGCTGGGCTGCCAGGCCAGCTCGACATGACACACTCCCAACGCCTGAAGCCGCCCCAGCAAGGGAGCGGCTGCCAAGGGTTGCTCAGGCCGGAGAACCACCAGCAGAGGCTGGCGGCGCAGGGAGGCCAGCAACGCCGCCGTCGACGCAGTGGCCACGGCGGCTTCGATCGGTTCAGACGTAGCTGGCCACCGTGACATCACGGCTGATCAGCAACTCCTGCAGCTCCTCGGCATTGACAGTCTCCTTCTCCACCAGCAGCTCGGCCAGCTCATTGAGCACGGGGCGATTGGCATTGAGCACCTCGGTGGCGCGGCGATAGGCCTCGGCCACCAACAGCGACACCTCCTCGTCGATGGCAGCGGCGGTGTCTTCGGAGAAGTCGCGTTCAGCGGCGATGTCACGGCCGAGGAACATGCCGCCTTGGGCGCGGCCCAGAGCCACCGGGCCGAGGCGATCACTCATGCCGAAACGGGTGACCATCTGGCGGGCCACCCGGGCCACCTGCTGCAGGTCGTTGGAGGCTCCGGTCGTCACCTCGTCTTCGCCGTAGACGATCTCCTCAGCGACCCGCCCGCCCAGGGCGACGGCCATCTGGTTCTGGAGGTAGGCGCGGGAATAGAGACCGGATTCCATCCGCTCCTCACTGGGGGTGAAGAAGGTCAAGCCACCGGCATTGCCGCGGGGAATGATCGAGATCTTCTGCACCGGGTCGTAATCGGGCATCAGGGCACCGACGAGAGCATGGCCAGCTTCGTGGTACGCCACGAGACGCTTGCGGCGCTCACTCATCACCCGATCCTTCTTCTCAGGGCCGGCCATGACACGCTCGATCGCGTCGTTGACCTCATCCATCGACACCTCGGTGAGCTGGCGACGGGCAGCCAGGATGGCCGCTTCGTTGAGCAGGTTGGCCAGATCGGCTCCGGTGTAGCCGGGGGTGCGGCGGGCCACCTTGTCGAGGTCGACATCCTTGGCCAGGGTCTTGCCGCGGGCATGGACGCCGAGGATCTGGAGCCGACCGGCGTAGTCGGGGCGATCGACGACCACCTGGCGATCGAAACGGCCCGGACGCATCAGCGCCTGATCGAGCACGTCGGGACGGTTGGTGGCGGCGACGATGATGATGCCGTTGTTGCCCTCGAAGCCGTCCATCTCGGTGAGCAGCTGGTTGAGGGTCTGCTCCCGCTCGTCGTTGCCACCGCCGAGGCCGGCGCCGCGCTGACGGCCGACAGCGTCGATCTCATCGATGAAGACGATGCAGGGGGCGTTCTTCTTGGCCTGCTCGAACAGGTCGCGCACGCGGCTGGCGCCGACACCGACGAACATCTCGACGAACTCCGAACCGGAGATCGAGAAGAAGGGCACACCGGCCTCGCCGGCCACGGCCTTGGCCAGGAGGGTCTTGCCGGTGCCGGGAGGGCCGACCAGCAGCACGCCCTTGGGGATCTTGGCGCCGACGGCGGTGAAGCGATCGGGGTTCTTGAGGAAGTCGACGACTTCGGTGAGCTCGAGCTTGGCCCCCTCAATGCCGGCCACATCGCCGAAGGTGACCTGGGTCTGCGGCTCCATCTGCACCCGGGCCTTGCTCTTGCCGAAGTTCATGGCGGGGTTGCCGCCGCCGCCCTGGGCGCGCCGCAACAGGAAGAACAGCCCGCCCAGCAGCAGCAACGGGAAGATCAGGCTGCCCACGGCCTGCTGCCAGGCGGCCGGCTCACGGCTCGGCTGAACGGCGATGTCGACGTTGTGATCGGTGAGCAGCTTGAGCAGATCCTTGTCGGGCGCGAGGTTGACGACGGCGCGCTGGCCGTTGTTCTCGACCACCTGGGCCGTGCCGCGATCCGGCGAGATCAGCACCCGGGAGACCTCATTGCCCTGCACCGCCTCGACAAAGTCGCTGTAGCGGAGCGTGCGCGGGGCGTTGTTGCCCTGGTCGGGGCGATCGAGGAAGGCCGTGCCGACGGCGATGAACACGATCACCAGAAGCACGTAGAGCCCAGCGTTGCGCCAGCGTTTCTTCACGGCCCGGTCTCCTTCGTGAGGATGTAGTAAAGGAATGTTAACCGGCGCCGGGTCAGTCCCCGGCGCCGCAAGGCGGAGCTCAGGCCGCGGCCCGAAGCACCTCGACCACACTACGGAAGGCGAACCACTCGGGGATCTCCTCGCCGCCGCGCAGCATCTGGCGGAACTGGGTGCCGCTGAGCTTGCGCACGTGCAGCCCCCGGGCCTCGGCATGCTCGGCGGTGACGTAGCCCTCCTCCTCGGTGTAGACGAGGTTGAGCGAGGGCACCGTCTCCATGCCCAGCTCGCTGGCGTTGTCGCGGGCGAAATCCTGGGCCGCATAAGGGCTGTAGAAGTCGTCGCCGCTCAACGACGACTTGCAGCCGGCCATGTCGCGGCCAATGATGAAGTGGGTGCAGCCGTAGTTCTTGCGGATGATCATGTGCTGCAGCGCCTCGCGCGGGCCGGCCATGTGCATGGAATAGGGCAGGTAGGCCCAGCGGATGCGGGGGTTGTTGACCTCGGCGGCCAGGCGCTCATAGGTCTGAAAGCGCACAGCGCCGTCAATGTCGTCGTCCTGGGTGGGGCCGCAGGTGGGATGGACCAGCAC
The DNA here is from genome assembly GCA_903823115.1 of uncultured cyanobacterium. Taxonomy (GTDB): domain Bacteria; phylum Cyanobacteriota; class Cyanobacteriia; order PCC-6307; family Cyanobiaceae; genus Cyanobium. Next base: position 65,912 of record CAIJRN010000019.1, on the reverse strand, counting down.
CACGCCGCCCTCGCTGACATTGGTGGCCTGCAGCGCCCGGGTGAACAGCTCGTAGTGGGCGCGGTGAATGGGGTTGCGGCATTGGAAGGCAACCACGTCCTGCCCGTGGGGCAGGGTGGCGCGCACCTCGGCGGGCGTGCGGCAGGGAAAGACCCGCCTGGGCAGCTCCAGGCCCTGGATGCGACCGCCGAAGTAAAAGCGGCCCCGCTCCATGGCGATCATGCGCACCGCCGGATGCTCCAGGGAGGTGGTGCCGTAGCAGCCCTTGGCCTCCTTCACCTTGTCGGGCTCCCAGCGGCTCTCGACCGTGAATATGGCCAGCTCCTGGCCGCGGTAGGTGAGCAGCAGCCGATCGCCGATGGCGATGCTGGCGTCGTCGCTGTCGAAGACGATCGGCAGGCCGAACAACAGGCCACTGCTGGTGCGATGGCTGGCGACCACAGATTCATAGTCCTGCTGGTGCATGAAGCCGCGCAGGGGCGAGAAGCCCCCCACCACCAGCAGCTCCACATCACAGGCGTTGCGATCGCTGCACTCGATGCGGCGATCACAGCTCTGAAGAGCGTCCTGGCGCTGTTCGGCGGCCAGCATCAGATCCACCAGGGCGCCGCCATGGGGTGTGATCAGCCCGCCGCTGTTGGCGCTCAAAGCGGATTCGGCGATCGACATACCCTCAGGACAGCGAATGGCGGTGCTGGGATTCTCCCAGACCAGCCGCAATGGCCCTGGTCTGGGGCCCGCTCAGCCGGACGCCAAGGTCTGCGGGACCAGGGCACAAAAAGGGGGGCTCTCGCCCCCCGTTGCTCTGATCGCCCGCAGGCGTGAGGGTCGAGACGGAACTCAGACCTTTTCGAGACGGCCGTAGAGCTCGCCGACGATCTTGACGTCGAAGGCGGCCTTGGTGCCCATGTCGGTGTCAGAGGGCTGGATGGCGGTGAAGACGCCGGCGAACTCGCCGGTCTCGGGATCGACCTTGGTGATCGAGAAATTCATCGAACCGGTGCCATCGACATAGCGCTTGACCGTTTCACCGCTGAAGTCATCGCCGGCAGGCACCAGGCCCATGGCACTGCTGTAGCCGGTGGTCAGGCCACGACCCTTGGGATCGAGGAAGTTGCTGGTGCGATAGCTGGGAGCGCGGTACGAGCCGCTGAAGTCAGTGCTGGTGGTGAGTGCCGCGCCGCTGGCATCAGCCAGAAGCTGCTTGCTGGAGAAGGTGAAGGGAATCTCCTCGCCGCCGGGCATCAGCACGGTGATCGGCTGAAAATCAATCCCGCCGAGCTCGGTGAAGCTGAGCTTGTCGTCCACCACCTTCAGATCGCCGTAGACCTGATCCAGGCTGGAGGTGAAGCGGGTGAGGATCTTGCCTGCCACGAACTGCGCCTCCTGGCGCTTGTTGGCGGGCTCACCCTTGACGAAGACTTCGGCGGGATGCATGCAGATCTCGCGCAGCTGATAGCGGGCGCCGGGATCGAGCGTGATGGAGCCGCGGGCAGAGTCCGAGAGGGTGGGGCAATCGTTGGCGAGGCCAGTGTTGTGGATGTCCTCGTAGGTGAGATTGGCCCGATCAACGGCCTTGGCCCCGCCGCTGCATGCGGTCACCAGGGTGAGACACAGCGCCAGCATCAATGCCAGCAGGGGACGGAAACGCATGGGGAGACGCCGCAGAGACGGAACGAGAACTGGGCTGGCCGGGATCCTACCGGTGCCAATCGCCTACCCCTGATAGCTTGCCCGGGCTCTCAACATCCTGTATGAGAGTCCCCCATGAGCCAGACCAGTCTCACCAGCCCCAGCCCTGACCAGCCGAGTGCTTCCGGGAGCCTCCGAGGGGCCGATGACCCCTTGGCCAGCCTGCTGGCACTGGCCGACGGACTGGAAGGCCAACCGGAGCAGCTCCTGGAGTTGCTGCGCCGGATCGAACAACTGCACCGCAGGATTCAGGACGGTCCGTTCCGCAGCAGCCTGCCCGCCGATCGCAACGCCCTGTTCCAGCTGCTCTCGGAGATGGAACGCAGCGGTGGCTGGCCCTACATCCCGCGCCTGCAGCTGCGCACCTTCATGGATCTGCTCAACCATGAGGTTGTGGTGGAGCCGCCCCAGATCGAAACCGCACCCACAACCTCAGGCCACGATCCGGATCCAGGCGAGCAATCCCTGGTGGCCTGAAGTCCCAGTCGAGATTTCCCCTGATTCACTCCTCGTCAAAGGGTTCCTGATCGACCAGATGGACGTAGGGACCGCAGAGATCGGGGCGATGGATCGCCAGAGCCCGCAAGAGATGCCAGTCATCGAGACCGGCAAAGGCCGAGGGATAGTCATCGTCCTCGAGCCGCTGGGCCAGCTCGGCGATCGCGTCGTCATCGAAGGCCGCCAGGCGCTCCGGGGTGATCGCCACTGGGGAACTGGCGGCTGGGGCCTGGCTGGAGCTGATCAAGGGCTCAGGGGTCAAGGAGTCTGATGTCATGGCGTCAGGGGTGATCAGGTCGGCGGGAATGGAGGCGGGTGTCAAGGGACATGCCGGCAGGATCCTTTTTACGGGAAAACCATCCGAGTGACGGCAGAACGATCAGCGTGAAGGGGAACAGTCCAGGCGGGGCGGGAGCCAGGTGATCGGCTCAAAGCCCCGAAGCAAGGGATGGAGCCCTGCAGAAAGTGCAAGAGAATCGGACACAGGCCTGGACGATGCCGGCGGACAGGGTCGAGGCCACACTGAGCCCAAGGGCGCGCGCTCATCGTCTGACGCTGCCACGGCCGGAGGCGCCACGGTCACGGTGCAGGCAGAAGCGGCGGATGCCAGTAATAATGGCGCGGTCCGGGGAATTAGCTCAGCTGGTAGAGCGCTGCAATCGCACTGCAGAGGTCAGGGGTTCGAGTCCCCTATTCTCCATGTCGCCTCATGCTTCACCTGGCCGGAAAGGCGCTGGAAGCGCGGATCACCGGGCTCGGAACAGATCCGGCGGCCCAGTCCAGAGGGTGGAGACCAGGCAGAGCTGGCGCCCGCTCCCGGAGGCTCAGGAACAACCAACCGATCGAGCCTCGTCAGCCCAGCGGCTCCGAGAAGTCAGGCGCCAGGCGCACCGGTTGGCCCGCTTGGCGTCACGAGGTCCAGACCCTCGATCCGAACCAGGCAGCCAGGAGAACCCAGCCTGGGGCCGCCTGAGCGGCATGAGCGAACTGGAGCGACTCAGCCTGAACTGGCCCAGACTGAACGGGCCCTGACTGGACTGGCCCAGACTGGACTGACTCTCGCTGGAATGCGTCTGCCTGAACCAGGCGATGCCTGCCCGCCGCTCCTCCACCGAGGATCGGCAAGCGAAGCCCAGAGAGCCGCTAGCGGCAAGCGAAACCAGGCATCGCACTTGCGGCAAATCAGCTGCATGCCACGGCCTGCTGACTCAACTTCCACCTACAGCCCACTCCCCCACAGCCTGGATCACGTGAACTGGACGACCGAAGCGGAACAGCGACTGAAAGAAGTGCCCTTCTTTGTGCGGCCGGCGGTGCGGCGCAAGATCGAGAAACTGGCCGGCGAGGCCGGCCTTGAGCATGTGGATGGCGCCTTCTACGACCAGGCCAAGGCCAGCTTCGGCCAGAGCTGAGCCGGCGATGGTGTAAAAGAGAGCTTGAGGATCCTTTGACAACCAGCCTGATCGATGTCGCAATCCAAGCGTGAGCAGGTCGTCAGTCACCTTCGTTACATCCGCCAGGAGCTCCGCGAGATGCATCAAGGGGTTATGGATGATGGTCTGCTGCCCGAAGCGGGTGAGGTTCGGGGCGTGATGGCCCAGATGGAGGCCCTGTTGGAGCTCCTGGAGGGCAAAGGATCACGCAAGAAGGACAGCGACGGCTGAGCCCATGGATGACGAAGGCCTGACAGACGCTGTCAAGCCCCCATCAGGACGCTCCAGGCAGCGGCTCCAGCGCCTTGCCCGGCCCAGAAGCGACTGGTTACCTGGGTCCGTTCCCATCACCCCGCCCCGGCCTCAGGCCAGGGCTTTTTTATTGGCATCCCCTATCAGTGGGGTCAAAAGGCTGCCAAGACGCCAGAGATGGTGTAGACATGGCGGCGCAGGGCCTCGGGCTGGGTGATGGGGATCACCGCCGGAGTCAAAACGGCCGTGGTCTCCGGATCGCGGTATCGCCGAAACTCTGGCAGCTGGCCGCCCTGCACCCCATTCTCGCCGACCGTTCCACCGAAGCCGAATCGGCCGGGCTTGCAGCGACCGCCAGCTTGGATTGGTTTCGAGCGGAAGTGCCCTGGGCTGCCGCCGATCCTGAACCAGCTCAATCGACGATCGGGCCATCCGTGAACCACAAGAGTTCCTCAGCCGAGCCGTTGCGAATCGGGCCAACCTGCCAACTCCGAAGCAGCAATCCCGGGGTGATCGATTACAGAGCCGTCAACTTCAGCGCCACTGATCTCCGTGGGCCTGATTTCCGTGGGCCTGCTCTCCGTGCATCTGATCTCAGTGCCACTGATTGCAAAGAGACTGATTGCAGAGAGGCTGATTGCCGTGAAGCTGATTGCCTTGCACCTGCCTGCCCTGCCACGGCCTGACAAGCCATCGAACGCCAACATGGCCAGCAACCACAGGCACAGCCAGCAGCAGTAGCCGCAGATCGGCCGACGCACAGCCAGGCACCGAAGCCATCGGGCCGGCGTAACTCCGCTTCAGAACAGCCCAACGCCTTGCGAACCCCCAGCTCTCCCGATTCATGGCATCCTCGCCACCGCGCTATCAGCAGACCCGCTTCCAGCAACGGGTGGCCCAGGCCGGCAGCCTCCTGGAGAGCTGGGCCAGCAATCCCTGGCGCCGCCTGTCGCTGCTGACGATCGTGTTGCTGTCAGCCTTCGCCATCGGTGGCGGCCTGGCGGCGATCACAGGAGCACTCAGCACCATCGACCAGCTGTCAGCCCTGATCTGCGTGGCGGCGATCGAGTTGGCCGTACGGGTAAGGCGTCGCCTGCTGCTGCGACCCGGCGATCAGCTGGGCCTGCAACTGCTGGACATGGCCCGCATCGGCCTGCTCTATGGGCTGGTGCTGGACGGCTTCAAGCTGCTCTGACCATCCCTCTCTGCAGTCTCTGCGGCAGTTCCCATCAGCCTGCTCTCACCAGGTCCAGCGCTGAGCCGCCGCAGCCATGGCCCGCCACGCGCCTCGCCTACAAGCCAGGCCCCGCCGAACCGCTGGCCGCCAGCAGATAGAGCAGGGCCATGCGCACCGGAATGCCATTGCGGACCTGTTCCTCCACCAGGCAGCGGCTGGGATCATCGAGCAACTCCCCGGCCAGTTCGACACCGCGGTTCACCGGGCCGGGGTGCAACACCGGCACCCCGGACCCGCAGAGTTCCAGCCGGCGATGGCTGAGGCCGAACTGGCGGTGATAGGTGTCGAGGCTGGTGAGCAGATGCTGGTGCATGCGCTCCTTCTGCAGCCGCAGGGTCATCACCGCATCGGCGCCGGGCAGGGCCTGCTCCAGGCTGCGGCAGATGCGGATCGGACCGCGCTCGGTCACCGGATCGGTGACCTGGCCCGGTGGTGGCGCCGCCACAAAGTCGGCGAAGACATCGGGCAACAGGGTGGGCGGAGCGCAGAGCACCACCTCGGCCCCGCAGGCACTGAGGGCCCAGAGATTGGAGCGGGCCACCCGCGAATGCAACACATCGCCCACGATCACAATGCGCCGCCGCCGCAGGCTTGCGGGGCTGGGATCCTCCGGGCTGAAATGGCGGGCCAGGGTGAACAGATCCAGCAACCCCTGGCTGGGATGGCTGTGCAAGCCGTCACCGGCGTTGAGCACCGCGACCCGTTCGCCGCTGCGGTCCAGATCGCGGGCCAGGCTGCGGGGCACACCGGCACAGCGATGGCGCACCACCAGCACATCGGCCCCCATGGCCACATAGGTGCGGGCCGTATCGAGCAGGCTCTCGCCCTTGCTGAGGGAGCTGGTGGAGGGCGAGAAGCTCTGCACATCGGCCGAAAGGCGCCGGGCGGCCAACTCAAAGCTGCTGCGGGTGCGGGTGCTGGGCTCGAAGAACAGGCTGGTCATCAGCTTGCCCTGCAACGCCGGCAGCTTGCGCGCACCCGCCACCGGCATCGCCCGGAAGCGCTGGGCCAGCTGCAGAACGATGGCGAAGTCGGCGACCGAGAAGGACGCCAGATCGAGCACATGGCGGTGGGTCCAGCCGCTCAAGGCTCACCGTTCACGAAGGTTTCCCAACCGTAGAGGCTGGCTGCCCGGGCGCCAGCGACGCCAGCGTCTCCGCCAGGCCATCGCGGCGGGGCCGCCGATCCCCCCGGGCACGGCGGCTGACGGCGCGGCTCGCCCGCAGATACCAGCGCCAGGGCAGTTCCTGGCCTTGGCTGATGCCGATGCGGCTGGTCTGCACCAGGGCGGATGGGAGGGGATTCGCAGCGCTGGGGCTCAGGAGCCTGGGGGCCAACCACGCAGCCAACAGCGGCGGCCGCGGCGCAATCCAGAGACCCGCCTCAGCACGGGCAGGCTGGGCATCGTGTTGGCGATCGAGACCGAAGCGGCGGGCCAACAGGGCCGGCCCGGCGGCGCTGTGTTCGGGCTCTGCGGGCAGGGCTGCGGCTCGCAGCAACACACCATTGGCCCACTCAGGCCGGCCGGTGACCACATTGACGCAGTGGTGGATGCCATAGCTCACATACACGTAGAAACGCCCAGGTTCGCCAAACAGGGTTTCGTTGCTGGGAGTGCGGCGGCGATAGCCGTGGCAGGCGGGCTCCTCCTGGGAATACGCCTCCGTTTCCACAATGACGCCCCACAGCAGCTCGCCATCGGCTTGGCGTTTCACCAGCAGGCAGCCGATGAGCTCGGGGGCGACGACCTCGGCGGGGCGGCAGAAGAAGGATTGGGAGAGGTGCTGGGAGGGCGTGGTGGCTATGGGGGTGGCTTGGGGGGGGGGGGGAAGTGCTGAAGCCATCCTGTCTGCCAACTCCTGTCTCACCAGGCAAACACCGCTGCGCTGATGGGGCAAAGTGGGGGAACAAAACCATTTGACAAGAGGACTTCGTGCCCCGCTTCAACCGCCTCAGCCTTTCCCTGGCAAGCACTGCCGCTGTGGCACTGGCATCACTGCCCCTTGGCATCACTCCTGCAAATGCTGCCAAGGTCTCTCAGGAATCCACCTCAAGCATGGGGGTGATGGAGGCTTCGACTAAAGCCCAGCAGTTCAACCTTGGCAACCTTGGGGTTCAGGGCTCATCAACTGGATTGGTGGCAAGAGGACGGAACGACGGCGGTGCGGCGGTGAACAAAGTCGTAGCGCCAGTGGGAGGAATTACGTCAGCTGTTAGCGGGTTCCTGGGGCAACTGCGGGAGTTGCTGGGTTTTTACAGCCCGAGCTATAGCGATCCAACTTGGCTCCTGCATAAAACCTAATATTACTTGGAAACAATTCTAAGCCCACCAAGCCCCTGCCACCACAGGGGCTTTTTATTATCTCACCATACTCAACCCCAGCCTCAATAAGCCTCCAATACCTGGCACCACAACAACCTTCCACCGCCAATCTTGACCCACTTCCCCTCCCCAAAATAATCTCATATATTTCCACCCACAGCAAAGCCAGTCACCTCTATTCTCTATCTCTACTGATACATTTATTTCTCCAACGCATCTACCAAATACTTCGCTCCCTATCGCCATCACGGATACCATTGGCACGTCTAAATCTCACTGCTATCTGCTGCCAGTCATCTGGGATTTGATTGAGGCGTGGGCCAGGCGCCACGATCAGGTGCTGTTCGCTGCCGATCACAAACACTGAGGCCCTTGGCTGGATGAGGAGGATGGAGCCTACGTAGCCAGCACCCGCCCCATCCCCTTGAATATCCCGATGCACGACATCCGCATCCCCGTCTCGATCGGCGAGCTGATCGACAAGATCACCATCCTCGAGATCAAGCTGGAGCAGCTGCAAGGGGAGGCCCTGGGCCATGTGGAACGGGAACTGGGCCTGCTGCGGGACGTCCTCGCCGCCACGGGCCTGACGATCGATCCGGAGCTGTGGCGTGACCTGGCGGCCATCAACCGCGCCCTGTGGCGGATCGAAGATGAGATTCGCGAGCTGGAGCGGCTCGGCAGCTTCGGCGATGCGTTCATCGGCCTGGCCCGCTCCGTCTATCGCAGCAACGACCGCCGCGCCCAGCTCAAGCGCCTGATCAACGAGCAGCACGGCTCCTTGATCGTGGAAGTGAAGGGCTATGCGCCCTATTGAGCGGCTGAGAGCCGGGTTGACCGGGCGGACGCGGCCCCACCCAGGCGGCCGAGCGCCCAAGCCCGCCTGATTCGCCCAGCTCCTGCCAGCCCCCCTGTTGCGAAACGCCAGCGCAGGCTCACCGCAACCCACCGTGCTGACCAGACTGCGCAGCAGAACCGGATCGTCGCCCTCACCCCCCATGGACTTCAGCACCTTCAACCTCGGCACCGTGCTGGTGGCCGGCAGCGGCCTGTTCTGCCTGGCCACCCTCTTCTTCGGCACCAAGGGCGGCTACTACGACAGCGACGACTACGACGGCAACGGCACGGCCCACTGAGCCTCTGCACCGCCCCCGTGGCCGGGAACGTTCAGGGACTGCCCAGGCGCTCCGCCTCCGGGCAGTCGCCGGTGGTGACGATGTCGTCCGGGCCGGAGCTGCGGCAGACGCTGGAGAGGCGCGTGCTGACGGCGCCGATCGACTCGAGCCGCACACTCAGCTCCCAGCTGGAACGCTGGTCCTCGTCGTCGTCCTCATGGCGCAGGGTGACCATGTCCCCCACGATCTCCACCACCAGAGCGTCCTCAATCCAGCACTGCTGATCCTTCAGATAGACCCAGACCGGGCGCTGCTCCTGTAGGAAGTGTTCAAGCTTGCGCTGCAGCATCGGAACGCCGCGAATAGGGTCGATCCTAAGCAGATCAGGCCCCGGGGCCGTGTTCAGGATGACCGAATCGACCGCCCTCGCCCCTGACCCCAGCGGCGGCACGCCCAGCAGCCTCGAGGCGATCCGCCTGCAGCTGCGCAGCTGGCCTGAGGTGGAGCACTACCTGCGGAGCTGCAAGGGGGTGATCGTGCCGCTGGGCTCCACCGAACAGCACGGCCCCACCGGCGCCATTGGCACCGACGCCCTCACGGCTGAAGCCGTGGCCCTGGCGGTGGGCCGCCGCACCGGTGTGCTGGTGACCCCGACCCAGGCCTTCGGCATGGCCGAACACCATCTCGGCTTCGCCGGCACCGTCAGCCTGCAGCCCTCCACCCTGCTGGCGGTGCTCCACGACGTGGTGCTGTCCCTGGCGCGCCATGGCTTTGAGCGCATCTACGTGATCAACGGCCATGGCGGCAACATCGCCACCGCCCGAGCGGCCTTTGCCCAGGCCTACGGCACGGCCGCCAGCCGCGGCCTGCCCGGCGCCGATCGCCTGCGCTGCCGCCTGGCCAACTGGTTCACCGCCGGCTCCGTGACCCGCGAAGCCCGCACGCTCTACGGCGAGCGCGAAGGCCACCACGCCACCCCCAGCGAGATCGCCCTCACCCTGCACCTGGAGCCGAGCCTGGCCAGCAAGCAGCGGCCCCTGCCGGAAGCGGCCCCGGCCGGGCCGATCCACGGCCCCGAGGACTTCCGTCGCCGCCATCCCGACGGCCGCATGGGCTCCGATCCCTTCCTGGCCCAGGCCGAGCACGGCGAGCGCTTCCTGGAGCTGGCAGCCGAGGCCCTGGCCGAGGATCTGTGCCAGTTCCTCGCCGAATCGGAGCCGGCGGACTGAGACCCTTCTCCAGCTAGCGTCGGCGGCAATGCAGGCCATCCAGCACCCAGCCCACACCATGAGCAGGATCAGCGCCGACGACGTTCGCAAAGTGGCCCAGCTGGCCCGGCTGGAGCTGCCCGAGGAGAAGATCGCCACCTACACCGGCCAGCTGGAACGAATCCTTGACTACGTCGCCCACCTCGAACAGGTGGACACCGAGGGAGTGCCTCCCACCACCCGGGCCGTGGAAGTGGTGAACGTGACCCGCGCCGATGTGGTGGAACCGACGCCGGTACGGGAGGACCTGCTGGAGCTGGCTCCCCAGCGAGAGGGGAATTTCTTCCGCGTGCCGAAGATCCTCGGCGCTTGAGCTGTCGTGACCAGGATCGGCTGTTGCGATGACGTTGCAGCCCCTGGTTCAGCGGCAAACTTCAGCAACAGGGAATCCGCTGGTTGAAGCCGTTGATCGCAGCCCAGCACCGATGGCGAGGTCAAGGGCTGACTGGTCAGCCCCGCTGAAGCGCTGAGTGAGATTGGCGGCTTGTCAGCGCGGGCTGGGCGAGACGGCCGTGCGATGCAGCAGCTCAAGCACGCGCCGACGGGCATGCCGGGTGGGCATCAGACCCGCCAGGGGGCGCAGGCGGCTGCGACGCTTCTTGTGACTGCGCACGCCGAGAAAGATGTCGTAGAGGAAATTGAGCAGATCGCTGCGGCTTTCAAACATGCCCAGCCGCTGGGGTGAACCCTTGGCATCCAGGATGTGACGGGTGGCGATGTAGGCGGGCTGGTATTCGAACCAGGGAATCGACGGCCAGAGATGGTGAATCAGGTGATAGTTCTGACCCATGATCAGCCAATTCATCAACCGACCGGGATAGACGCGGGCGTTGTGCCAGCGATTGCGTGATTGGAAGGGCCGGTGGGGCAGGTAGTCAAAGAAGAGGCCCAGGGTCACCCCCACCATCAGGGCCGGCGCAAACCAGCAGTTGAACACGAACTGGAGAAAATCAAACTTGATCGCCGCCAGCACGATCGCCACGAACACACCGCGGGCGATGCCCCACTCCAGCAGCTCATAGCGGCGCCAGAGCCGGCGGCGGAAGAAGAAGACCTCATGATAGAAAAATCGCGGCGCAATCAACCACAGCGGCCCGAAGGTGCTGACGATGTGATCCGGGTCGTGCTTCGGATCATTGACGTGGGCGTGGTGCTGCAGATGCACCCTGGTGAACACCGGAAAGCTGAAGCCCAGCAGCAGGGCCGCCCCATGGCCCATCACCGCATTGCAGAAGCGGTTGGGATGGGCGGCGTTATGGCAGGCATCGTGGATCACGGTGCCCTCGAGATGCAGGGCCAGGAAGCCCAGGGCCAGCAGGGCCGGCAGCGGCCAATGGGGACCGAACCAACCCCAGATGGTGAGCGCCGCCAACCCGTAGCCGGCCAGGAACAGGCCGACGGTGGGATTGAGGGCCGCCGGCGGATCGAGATACTGCTTCGGAACGCTCTGCACGGCCGTCGTGTGGCGGCGTGCCTCGGCTGGGGATGGGAGAGCCTGCGTTTGCGTCATCTCCCTGCCGGGTGTACGGGATCGCCTTCGGAGCGCTCAGACTACGGAACAACCCCAGGCAACCGCTGCCGAGCGCTGCCGCAGGCTGACACCATTCTCAGCCAGCCCGGAGCCGCTGGCTCTGGCTGAGCCCAGGCCAGATTCGCCGCGACCGAAACGCCGGCGCTGAGGCAGCTCCCCAACCGGGCCGCCGAGCGAGCCCGGGATCCTGATGCCCACCGGGGGACTTGAACCCCCACAGCCGAAGCCACTGGAACCTAAACCCAGCGCGTCTACCAATTCCGCCAGGTGGGCGCGACGCGAGTCTACGGGGCCCCCTCAGAATGGCCGCAGCCGCCGGCTTCGCCATGCTTGCCACCGCCGGGGGAACCCTGGCCCTGCTCCTGGGCCTGTTGCTGTTGCTCTTGCCCCTGCTGGTCAGCGAACTCAGCCGCCCGCGCGATTCGGTCTGGGGCGCCGTGGTGTTGCTGCTGGGGCTTGTGCTGGTCACCAGCGCCGATCGGCTCACCGGGGCACCGATGCTGGCCGTGCTCTGCGGCGGCCTGTTGATCGGCCGCCTGAGCAGCGAAGTGGGCCTGGGCCGCTGGCGACAGCTGAGCGACGAGGAACGCCAGCTGCTGATCTCCAGTGCTCGCTGGAGCCGCAGCTTCCAACAACTCACAGCGTCCTGCACCAGCCTGGTGGCCAAAGCCACGGCCCTGTTGAGCGGCCTGGCGGCCTCGTTCGCCAACAGGCCGCCGCGCCCCAGCAGCAGCAAGCGCTGGGTGCGCCCGGAGCTGCCGGAGGCGGCCCTGCAGCAGAGCGATGGCAGCAGCGGCACCGCGATCGACGGCGACCCAAGCAGCAGCAGCAGCGAGGCCATGGCGGCAGCCAACGGCAGCCCGGGCGCCGCTGAACCGGCCGAGGCGCCTCAGGCCCCAACCCCGACCGCCAGCGCCGCAGACGACCAACGCAGCCGGGTGGTGCGTGACTTCGAGGAGATCACCGCCCTGCTGGCCGCCGCCCCGGCAGTGGAGGCCCCGGCAGCAGATACCCCGGCAGTGGAGGCCGAGGCCAGCGAGGCGGGATAATCCCCTGCTGTGCTGCCCCTGCGAGGCGCCGTGACCGTCAGCCCCGCCTCCAAGTCCTCCCCTCAACCCTCCCCCGACTCCGGCGGTGGTGACGTTCAGGAGCCGCTCTCCTACAAGCAGACCCTCAACCTGCTGCAGACCCCCTTTGCGATGCGGGCCAATGCCCGCCAACGGGAGCCGGAACTGCAGCGCTTCTGGCAGGAGCGGGGCCTGTACGAGCAGCTCAGCCGCCGCAATCCCGGCGCCGTGTTCACCCTCCATGACGGCCCGCCCTACGCCAACGGCGCCCTGCATGTGGGCCACGCCCTCAACAAGATTCTCAAGGACATCATCAACAAGCACGCCCTGATGCGCGGCCGGCGGGCCCGCTTCGTGCCCGGCTGGGACTGCCATGGCCTGCCGATCGAACTGAAGGTGCTGCAGGGCCTGAGCAGCGAGGAGCGCAAGGCCCTGACGCCGATCAGCCTGCGCCAGAAGGCCCACGCGTATGCCCTCGAGCAGGTGGAGCTGCAGAAGACCGGCTTCCGCCGCTGGGGCATCTGGGCCGACTGGGAGTCCCCCTATCTCACCCTGCAGAAGCCCTATGAGGCCGCCCAGATCGGCGTCTTCGGCCGCATGGTGCTGGCCGGCCACATCTACCGGGGCCTGAAACCGGTGCACTGGAGCCCGAGCTCGCGCACGGCCCTGGCCGAGGCGGAACTGGAGTATCCCGACGGCCACACCTCCCCCAGCGTCTACGTGGGCTTTCCGGTGGTGTCCCTGCCTTCGAGCCTGGCCGGCCAGCTGCGGCCCTTCGGCATCGAAGGCCCCACAGACAGCGGCCATCGCGAGCAGCTGTTCGTGGCCATCTGGACCACCACCCCCTGGACCCTGCCGGCCAACCTGGCGGTGTCGGTGAATGGGGCCCTGGATTACGCCATCTGCCGGGATGGCAGCGCGCCGGAATCGGCGCCGCGCTACCTGCTGGTGGCCCGGGATCTGGTCCAGAGCCTTCAGACCAGCCTGGATCGGCCGCTGGAGCCGCTGCTGACGCTGAAAGGCGCCGAACTGGAAGGCATCAGCTACCGGCATCCGCTGCTGGAGCGCACCAGCCCGGTGGTGCTCGGCGGCGACTACATCACCACCGAATCGGGCACGGGCCTGGTGCACACGGCCCCAGGCCACGGCGTCGATGACTTCAACACCGGCCGCAAGTACGGCCTGCCGGTGCTGTGTCCGGTGGATGAGGCCGGCAACCTCACCGATGAGGCGGGCCCCTTCGCCGGCCTGAACGTGCTCAAGGATGCCAATCCGGCGATCATCGCCGCCCTGCGTGATGCCGGCGTGCTGCTGGCCGAACAGCGCTATGAGCACCGCTACCCCTACGACTGGCGCACCAAGAAACCGACCATCTTCCGGGCCACCGAGCAGTGGTTCGCCTCGGTGGCGGGCTTCCGCGAACAGGCTCTGGCGGCGATCGCCCAGGTGAGCTGGCTGCCCGAGAGCGGTCGCAACCGCATCGAGGCGATGGTGCGCGATCGCGGCGACTGGTGCATCTCGCGCCAGCGCACCTGGGGGGTGCCGATTCCCGTCTTCTATCACCGCCAGACCGGCGAGGTGCTGCTCAACGCCGAGAGCCTGGCGCACATCCAGGCCCTGATCGCCGAGCACGGCTCCGACATCTGGTGGGACAAGGACGAGGCCGAGCTGCTGCCCCCCTCCCATGCAGCCGAAGCGGCCCAGTGGCGCAAGGGCAGCGACACGATGGATGTCTGGTTCGACTCCGGCTCCTCCTGGGCGGGAGTGCTGGGCGGACTGGAGGCCGGTGCAGACGTGGGGGTCACTCCCGCCGGCCCAGGCGCTGCCGACGGGGCGCTGACGGCGGCCGAAGCTGCCGCGCCAGCCAAGCTGAACTACCCCGCCGATCTCTATCTGGAGGGCTCCGACCAGCACCGCGGCTGGTTCCAGAGCAGCCTGCTCACCTCCGTGGCGGTCAACGGCACGGCGCCCTACCGCACGGTGCTCACCCACGGCTTCACCCTCGATGAGAAGGGCCGCAAGATGAGCAAGTCCCTCGGCAACGTCGTCGATCCGGCGGTGCTGGTGGAGGGGGGCAAAAACGAGAAACAGGAGCCGGCCTACGGCGCCGACGTCCTGCGGCTGTGGGTGAGCTCGGTGGACTACTCCGCCGATGTGCCCCTGGGACCGGGCATCGTCAAACAGCTGGCCGACGTCTACCGCAAGGTGCGCAACACGGCCCGCTATCTGCTCGGCAACCTGCACGATTTCGACCCGGCCACGGATGCGGTGCCGATCGCCGCGCTGCCGCTGCTGGATCGCTGGATGCTGCAGCGCACCGCCAGCCTGATCGAGGAGGTGAGCGCCGACTTCGAGCGCTTCGAGTTCTACCGCTTCTTCCAGGCCCTACAGAACTTCTGCGTGGTGGATCTCTCCAACGTCTACCTCGACATCGCCAAGGACCGCCTCTATGTCAGTGGCGCCACGGATTTCAGGCGCCGCAGCTGCCAGACCGTGCTGCATCTGGTGGTGGAACGGCTGGCGGGGCTGATCGCGCCGGTGCTCTGCCACATGGCCGAGGACATCTGGCAGAACCTGCCCTACCCGGTGGCGGAGGCCTCGGTGTTCGAGCGGGGCTGGCCGACGGCACCGGCGGAGTGGGCCGCCGCCGAGCTGCTGGCACCGATGCAGCGGATCCTGGAGCTGCGCGCCCAGGTCAACCGTCAGCTGGAGCGCTGCCGCAGCGAAGGCACGATCGGCTCCTCCCTGGAAGCCTCGGTGCAGCTGGTGATCGGCAGCGGCGCCGACGACGAGACGCTCGTGTTGGCTGAGGCCCTGGCCCTGGTGCAAGCCAGCCCCCATCCGCACGTGGACAACCTGGCCGACTGGCTGCTGGTGTCGGCCCTGCAGATCGGCGGCGAGGCTCCGGCCGCGGGTCTGGCCGAAGCCAGCGAAGGGGGACTCACGGTGCGCATCGCCCGGGCCGAAGGCCAGAAGTGCGAGCGCTGCTGGCACTTCGAAACCGACATCGGCCGGTATCTGGCGCACCCGAGCCTCTGCGGCCGCTGTGTGGCGGTGCTGGAGCCTCAGCCGCGGGCGTGAAACAGGCGCCCGTAGTGGCTGTCAACCAGCTGCTGCCGGCACCAGAAGTCCGTCACCGTCACCGCTGAACCCGAGAGCAGATCGGTCCAGAGACCATCAAACGGGAAGGGCACATCCACCGACTGGGGCTCGGCTGAAAAGTTGATCACCACCACGAAGCGCTCGCTGCCCCCATCGCGGGCCGTGCCCCAGCGATGCACGATCAGCAGCTGACGGGCGGCGTCGATGCCATAGCCATCCCGATCGAACTGCTGCGCATCGGCTGCCAGCCCGCGGGGATGGAAATGGCTGGAGGTGAGCCCGGGATGATCGTGGCGCAGGCGGATCAGACGGCGGTGCAGCGCCAGCAGTGCCTGACCGGCGGCATCGTCGCGGTACTGCCACTGCAGGGGCCGGGGCCGCACCCGGTCGCTGCCCGTCTCCGGCAGATAGCGCTCCTCGCCAAACTCCTGGCCGTTATGCAGCATCACGGCACCGCAGGCGCTGAACAGGGCGATCAGGTGGGGCTGGGCGCGATACCAGTGCTGACTGCGCTCCACCCCCGGACGATCGCCGCCGATCTTGTTCACCAGGGTGCCGTGATCGTGGTTCTCGACATAGATCACGGGCCCGCAGTCCTCGACAAAATCGCGGCCGGCATCGAAGGCACGCAGATAGGAGGCGCGCAGCTGGCCGCTGCGACCGGTTTCAAAGGCCTCGAACATCAGCGGATCGAACCAGGTGCCGCTGGCGCCGATGCGATTGGCCTCGTCGATCGCCTGGTAGCGATCATCGGGGAGATTCTCGAGCAGGAGGGGAAAGTTGAGCCGCCCACTGGCCTCGAGGCGGCGGCGCAGATTGGCGATCAAGGTGGTGATACCGGGATCTCCTTCGCGGCGGCGAAAATAGCCACGGACATAGTCGAAGCGAATCCCATCGATACCGAAGCGATCGATCCAGGAACAGCAGATATCCAGGATGAATTCGCGGGTGCAGCCATTTTCAAAATCAAAGTCCTCGAAGAATCCACCCCCTTCAAACTGGCCGATAAAGGGACAATCTTCCCGGTTCTGGTACAGCTGCAGATAGGGAAACTCAGCGCGAGCATGATTGAAGACACCATCCATGATCACCCCGATGCCTCGCTGGTGCAGAGCATCGATCAGGCGCCTGAGGCTGGAGAGCCTCTCGACAATCTGCTCCGCCGGCACCCCCTCGAGATCGGTGAGGCGCTCATCGACGGAGAAGAACAGGAACGGTTCGTAGCCCCAGTTGAAACCGCCGCCGGGCACCGCCGTCCAGGGCAGCGGCTCAACGGCGTTGATGCCGAGATCGACGAAATAATCGATTGACTCGCGCACGAGATCGAGAGCGTTGCTGCGCGCGCGATCGGCGCTGAGATTGGCGGTGAAATCGTCGATCGTCAGTTCGTAGATCACCAGCTCGGCCTGGGGCGGCATCGGATGAACCGCGGTGACGGCTGAAACCTTTTGCCCGCCGATCACGACGCCAGAGTTATCAGCATCGCCGCTGCGACAGCTATAGCGGGTGCAGGGATCATTGACCCAGCGCACCTCACCGTTCTCGAAGCTGACGACAAACTTGTACTGGTAGAAACCCTCGGCCAACTCCGAGGCCGTGCAGACATAGAGCAGGCCCCGCTCATGCGGCAGCAACGCCATCGGCAGCGCCTGGGCCGGATCCCAGCCACCGGCATGAAAGCTGCCGGCGATGGCGATCTGACGGATCTT
The DNA here is from genome assembly GCA_903823115.1 of uncultured cyanobacterium. Taxonomy (GTDB): domain Bacteria; phylum Cyanobacteriota; class Cyanobacteriia; order PCC-6307; family Cyanobiaceae; genus Cyanobium. Next base: position 48,685 of record CAIJRN010000019.1, on the reverse strand, counting down.
CGGCAGGCCGCCACGGCCGTACTGAAGGATGTCGCGACTGCTGTCCGGGAAGAACAGGCGGAAGGTGACCGAGCCAGCGGCATGGTCGACGGTGGGTCCGAAGCTCTCGTACATCAGCGAAATCCCTGGCGGAATGGTTTCAAACAGCGCTCGCCAGCGCGACACTGCGGGCGGCAGGACTCAGAAGCTGGCGAGCAGGCGGCGGTGCTCCGATCGGGAGGCGGCGGTGGAGCCGAAGTGGGGCGCCGCTGCAGCGGCGGCACCTCCACCAGGGTGGGCTCATACAGACGATCCCGGAAATCGACACTGTCCGGCCGGGCCGTGAGCAGGCGCCTGATCTTGCCGGTGAGAGCCTGGGGCTGGGACCCGGCCTGCGCGGCGGAGGAAGCGGCCATGGCGAGATGGGTTGCGGGGGAAGGGGAAAGGAAGGCCGACAAGAAGCCGTGCGCTGAAACCCCAGGGAAGGTCTTTCCGACTGGATTGCCGGCGTGGAACGCCAGGGGAAGCCCCGAACCAAGGTACAGAGATTTCTCGCCAACTCTGGCGAGCAAACCGATGCCATACGGCCGCACTTCCGCAGTGGCTCACAGCCTCATCGCCTCAGACCGGCCATTGCAGATGACGACATTCTGGTATCAGGAACAACAGAAAAAGAAACAAGACAAAGCAAGAGAGACATTCATCCGTTGGTCAATCCCAGGCGCCCGTTCCGGCCGAATTCGATCAGGACATCGCAGCCTTCAGGTAGCACGACGGTCGTGATCTTTCCAGCCGGATGGATCAGCGACGATGGTGCCAGGCCCATCGCCAGGAAACCTGCGGAACAGCCGACAGGGCGAACCGTGGCACGCCACCGGACAGCCCTGGCGGCAGAGCCTCCCTCAGAATGCCGCCATGGCGATCATCCGAGCCGAGAGACTCTCCAAGACCTACCGGGTGGCCGACAAGCAGCCGGGACTGGCCGGCACCCTGCGCCATTTCGTGCAGCGCCGCCATCGCGATGTGGCGGCCGTGAAGGGGGTGAGCTTCACGATCGAAGCCGGCGAGATGGTGGGCTTCCTCGGCCCCAACGGTGCCGGCAAGACGACCACCTTGAAGATGCTGAGTGGCCTGATCCACCCCAGCGGCGGGGTCGCCGAGGTGGCGGGCCACATCCCCCAGCGCCGCCAGGCCGACTTCCTGCGCCAGATCACCCTGGTGATGGGCCAGAAGCAACAGCTGATCTGGGATCTGCCGCCGCTCGATTCGCTGCGGGTCAATGCGGCCGTCTACGGCCTCGACGACGCCACGGCCCGGCGCCGCATCGCCGAACTGGCGGAGATGCTGGAACTGGGGGAAGAGCTGACCCGACCCGTGCGCAAACTCTCCCTCGGTCAGCGCATGAAGGCCGAGCTGCTGGCAGCCCTGATGCACCAGCCGGCGGTGCTGTTCCTCGATGAACCCACGCTCGGACTCGACATCAATGCCCAGGCCCGGGTCCGCTCCTTCCTGGCGGACTACAACCGCCGCCACGGCGCCACCGTGCTGCTCACCAGCCATTACCTGGCCGACATCACCGCCCTCTGCCCCCGGGTGCTGCTGATCCACGAAGGCGGTCTGTTCCACGACGGCAGCCTGCGGGAGCTCTCCAGCCGGCTGGCCCCCTGCCGCCTGGTGCGCCTGGAACTGGAGGAGCCACGGCCGGCTACGGATTTCGCGAGCTATGGCGAGGTGGAGGCCTGCGATGGCCGCGATGTGCGGCTGCTGGTCAGCCGGGAGCGACTCACCGAGGTGGTGGCCAGGTTGCTGGCGGATCTGGACGTCCGAGATCTGGAGGTGAGTGATCCGCCGATCGAGGAGCTGATCGGCCGGCTGTTTCGCCAGGGGGAGGTGGCATGAGCGCCCAGGGAATCCGGTCCCTGGGCCGCCGGCTGCGCCACGGCTGGCGGGTGGCCCGGGCTCTGCTCAGCAGCCAGTACGCCCTGATGCTCGAATACCGCGCCGAGACAGCCCTCTGGGCCCTCTCGGGCATCCTGCCGTTCATCATGCTGGGCATCTGGAGCCAGCTGGCCATACCGCCGGCTGGTCTTGGGCCGGGCAGCGGGGCCGGTTCCGGAGCAAGCGGCATCGGCCTGGATCAGCTGCAGCTCAGCCGCTATTTCCTGGGCGCCTTCGTGGCGCGCCAGTTCAGCGTCGCCTGGGTGGTGTACGCCTTCGAGGAGGACGCCCTGCAGGGCCGCCTCTCCCCCTACCTGCTGCAACCACTGCAACCACTCTGGCGCTACGTGGCAGCGCATCTGGCCGAACAGGTCACCCGGCTGCCCTTCGTGGTGCTGATCGCCGCGGTGTTCTTCCTGCTGCAGCCGGCGGCCCTGTGGATCCCCTCGCCGGGGCGGATCGTGGCGACGGTGCTGGCCATCTGGCTCGCCTTCACGATCAACTTCCTGCTGCAGAGCTGCATCGCCATCCTCTGCTTCTGGAGTGAACGGGCCAGCGCCCTGGAGCGGTTGCTGTTAATCCCCTACCTGTTTCTCTCGGGGCTGGTGGCCCCCCTGGAGGTGTTCCCGCCGGCGCTGCGGGCCGCCGCCCACTGGACCCCATTTCCCTACATGGTGGCCTTTCCCGCCCAGTTGCTGGCCGGCCAGGTCGTGCCGATCGCGGCGAGCTTTGCCGCCATGGCCGCCTGGATCGCCCTGCTGTTGCCCCTCACCCTGCTGCTCTGGCGCGCCGGCGTGCGCCGCTACTCGGCGATGGGGGCCTGAATGACGATGGGATCCATGGGAATGGCGGGCCTGCTGCGCTACGGGCGCACCGTGAAACGCTTCTGGGGATCGGCCCTGGCCAGCCAGATGGAATACCAGGTCAACCTGCTGATCGAAGTGCTGGCGATGGCCGGCAACCTGGCCGGCAGCCTGCTGCTGCTCTGGCTGATCTATGGCCACGGCCACCAGCTGGGGGGCTGGAGCCTGGAGGCAGCCCTGGTGGTGCTGGGGATCTACACCTTTCTGGATGGCGTTTCCTCGACGCTGCTGCGGCCCAACCTCGGCGCCATCGTCACCCAGGTGCAGCAAGGCACCCTGGATTTCGTGCTGCTCAAGCCGATTGACAGCCAGTTCTGGCTCTCCACTCGAACCATTTCCCCCTGGGGAATCCCCGAGATCCTCACCGGGCTGGCCCTGGCGATCTGGGCGGCCCTGCGCGCCGGTGCCCGGCCCGGCGTGGCGACGCTCCTGGGGGGTGCCCTGATGTTGCTGAGCAGCGTGGTGATTCTGTACAGCCTCTGGTTTGTGCTGGCCACCACCAGCATCTGGTTCGTCAAGACCTGGAACATCACCGAAGTGCTGCGGGCCGCCCTCAGCGCCGGCCGCTATCCGATCAGTGCCTATCCCGCCGGCCTGCGCACCCTGTTCACCGTGGTCCTGCCGGTGGCCTTCCTGACCACGGTGCCGGCGGAAGCGATCCTGGGCCGGGCCAGTGGCTTGTGGCTGCTGTCATCGCTGGCCGTGGCCACAGGCTCGCTGCTGTTCAGCCGCTGGTTCTGGCGCCGGGCCCTGCGCGATTACACCTCGGCGTCGAGCTGAAAAGCGAGCCTGCAGAGTCGAGCTGAAAAGCGAGCCTGCAGAGTCGAGCTGAAAAGCGAGCCCGAAGCGTCGAGCTGAGAAGCGAGCCAGAAGAGTCGCCAGCGGACCAGCTGAATACCCAGCCAGTCCAAGAGCACGATCGACAACGGGCCAGCCGGATCCCTGCCACAGCAATTGAAACATTGAACCCATAAAGCATGGCCCAACGGGCCGCAACATGCTCCTAATTTCATTCACCTCCCTGGGCCCAGATGCCGCTGGCTCCAATGACAACCATGGTCAGGGCTGCAGAGTCAGAGCTCAGAGCTCCCCCGATGGTGCGTCCTGACCAGACAGATCGGAGAGCATGAGATCGACGGCCAGGCGCACAATCTCACCGGGGTCAACCTGGATTGAAGCATCAGCAAAGCCCGGAACAATCACCAGGGCATGATTCAGACAAGGCTTGGGCATCCGCACCATCTGCTGAACAACGCGATTGGAGGGACAGAGCTCCACGATGGCAGCAGCTGGGGAGCAAAATATCGTGTTCACGAACATGGCGCCATGCACGCCGATCACAAGCCTGGCACGGGAAAAAGCGAGCAGCATTTCAAAGACCGTCTCCTTGCCCTTGAACACCATGATCGGCAAGCCCAACATCGCCAGATTTGAAAGCAGCTCATGCTTGTTGAGCAGGTCACGACTACCGGCTTCACCTCGATCCAGATAAAGGATATATTGTCCCTCGGGATAAAGGGATTCGTTGCGGCGCAGATAAGAAACAAACCGGGGGCTTTCCAGGTAACATTTTCGCAACCAATTGACAGACTCCACTGTCAATTGGGCAATTCCAGCCGGCGATTCCGCCACCGTCAGATTCCTGACCTTAATGCCATCACAATAGGCCGGGATACCAAGGATTTGATGGCTCTCATATCCAAACACCTGCAGATGCTGAGCAAAATCCGCAACACTTTGAGTACTGCCGCAGACGAGCAGAGTGCTTTGAGCCACTCCCAGATCCTGGATCGGGAAAAGCCGCTGCAACGTATCAAACAGATGGCCATAGGCGTACCATTCAAAAGGGTGCATCAGATAGATGAACTCATTTGACAAGTTTGACAAATCTGCAATCTTGTCGCGATCGACATCATCGACGGCCCGCTGCAGAAAATCCAGTCTTGAGCCCAGCTCTGCCTCCAGGTCCATCGAATCCACACCGAGATCGATGGATGTTGGCTGCCAGAAAAGCTGCTCATTTACAGCGGCTGGAATGACCTTGAACTGAGCATCACAGATCAACGAATATTTCCTGATCACGATCACATCGTTCAGCCGCAGCACCGATCCGCCTGGCCACCATTTCTGCCCCATCTCTCGGGCTGGCCTGCGATCGACCACATCCTTGGCGCGCAGAATCTCCATCACCGTTCAGGCCCAGCGCTCCGGCGCCAGAAAAGCCTCGGCCGCCGCCGGCCCCGCCAGGGGCACACCGCCGCCTGGATCAAGCGGCGCCACCAGCAGCTCGGCGCTGCTGATCCGGGCCCCCTCCGGCAGGGCGGCACGGTCTGGGTCAAAGGCGGTGGGATGGGTGGTGAGGCTGGAGTAGCCGCGGAAGATCAGCAGCTCAAAGGGCTCCCCTGCCGCCGGGAGTGGTGATTCGGATCGCGAAGGCTCGTCAGCCGCTGGCAGCGAAGGGGAGGGAACCGGCAACGGATCGCCGGCGGCAGCGGCAGCGGAGCCCGCCTGTCCGGCTGCCGAGGGCAGGCTGCCGCTCAGGCGAAGCACCCGATCGGGATGGGCGCGGCTGAGCGCCTCCAGCGCCGCCAGCAAGCCCGCCATCAACTCCGGCGGCGTCGGGCCGACAGCGCCAAGCTCGGCGCCGCCGATCGCCTGGCGACGAGCCGGTTCCTGGCTGATCCCGTCAGGTCCCATCCCTTCAGCTCCGATCCCGTTGCCTGCCATCACAGCGCCTTTCGCCTCCATCCGATCCTCTCCCCCTCAAGCAACCGTTCAGCGACCACGATGGAGAACTCATCGGCTCAGAACTCACCGGCCACCCGACCCTGGCGGGGCAGGCGCACCAGCAGCCACTGCAGCAATCCCACGACGTAGGCCACCAGGGCCAGATAGCCGAAGAAGGCCGCCACACCGGGGTTCCAGTCGGCTCCGAAGACAAAATCAAACACCCTGTCCACGGCGTTGTTCAGTCCCCTGGGCGCCTCCAGCCAGGCCTGGCAGAAAGCCGGACCCGGCCTTGGGGCCATACAGGGCAGGGCCGTGACCGCCAGAGCGCCGCTGAGCAGGGTCAGCAGGCTGAGGCTCCAGCGCCAGATCCGCACCGTCAGCGGCAGGGCCCGCCAGGGCGGCATGTCGGCCAGTTCCTCATTGAGATCCACCCAGAACCAGAGGGTGGCCAGGATCAGCACGGGCGCCAGCACCAGCAGCAGAAAGCCGCTGGGACGACGGTCGACCAGCAGCAGCAGGGCGATCAGCAGCAGGCTGGACACTTTCCAATACAGCCCCATCAGGCGGATCAGAGCCTGTTGGCGGCGGGCCACACTCCAGATCAGCAGCACCAGGGGAACCCCCACGGCGAACAGCACGCTCAGGCGCACATCCAGCCAGACCAGGGAGCGGTAGTACGGATCCGGCACGGACAGGGCGGTTCGTTAAGGCGCCATTATCCGTGCACCCCTGTCGGGCGATAGGGTCGCGCCCATGGCTGCGCTCCCTCCCTTCCCCTGGTTGCCGGGCCTGCTGCGCTCCAACAGCGGCAAAGCCTGGTGCCGCACCGCCCTGGCCCGGGATGTGTCCCTGGAGGATTCGGTCAGCACCGTGGCACGCCAGCTGGCGGCCGCCGGGGAAGCGGATCTCGCCCTGGTCTTCGCCTCCAGCAGCTATGCCAGTGATCTGCAGCGACTGCTGCCGTTGCTGCGCCTGAAACTGAAGGCCAGGCACTGGCTCGGCTGTGTCGGTGGCGGCGTGGTGGGTACCGACGCCACGGGCGTGGCCCACGAACTGGAGCAGGAACCGGCCCTCAGCGTCACCCTGTTGCACCTGCCCGGTGCCGAATTGCTGCCCTTCGCCATCGACACCACGGAACTGCCGGACCTCGACGGCCCGGCCGAACCCTGGCGAGCGCTGGTCGGAGACGCCGCCAAGGCCGATTCCTCCCTGCTGCTGCTGGTGGATCCGGCCTGCAATGCCGTCAATGACCTGATCAACGGGCTCGACTACGCCTTTGCCGATGGGGTCAAGGTGGGCGGTATCGCCTGCCCCCACAGCTCCTCGCACGGATCGCTCCTGTTCAACGACCAGGTGCGGGAGGGGGCGGTGGGCTGCCTGATCGGCGGCGCCTGGGCGATCGAACCGGTGCTGGCCCAGGGCTGCCGGCCGATCGGCCCGGTGCTGGAGGTGGAGCAGGCCCAGCGCAACGTGGTGCTGGAGGTGAGTGATGGCGAGCTCCGCCGCAGCCCGGTGGCGGCCCTGCAGGCGATCCTCTCGGATCTGACCCAGGACGAACGGGAGCAGGTGAAGAACGCCCTGTTTCTGGGGGTGGGCCGCAGCGATTTCAGCCTGGCCAATCTGCAGCAGACCCCCTCCGCCTTCCTGGTGCGCAATCTGATCGGCGTCGATCCGCGCAACGGGGCGGTGGCCGTGGGCGAACGCATGCGGGTGGGGCAGAAAGTGCAGTTCCAGCTGCGGGATGGCGACGCCTCTCGCCAGGAAGGCCGCCAGCTGCTGGCCGCCCTGGCCAGCCGCCAGGGCCAGGAGCAGGAACCGCTGCTGGCGCTGCTGTTCGCCTGTCTGGGTCGGGGCCAGGGGCTCTACGGCGAGGCGGATGGCGATGTGAGCCTCTGCCAGGACGCCTTCGCCGGCCTGCCGATCAGCGGCGTGTTCTGCAACGGCGAAATCGGTCCGCTGGGGGGCACCACCCACCTGCACGGCTACACCGCCAGCTGGGGCTTCCTGGTGCCCCGCCCGATCCCGGCTGCCAAGGGCGACTGACATGGTGCGGCAGCACGTCAATCCCCTCAGCCGCTTCCACCTGGTACCGCGGCCCCTGCCGGCCCCGCCGGAGCTGTTCGCAGCGGCCGATCTGCCTCTCCATCTCGACATCGGCTGCGCCCGCGGCCGCTTTCTACTGGCCCTGGCCCAGCAGGATCCCCATCGCAACCATCTGGGCGTGGAGATCCGCAGGCCGCTGGTGGAGGCCGCCGAAGCCGACCGGCAGGCCGCAGGGCTGACCAATCTGCGCTTTCTGTTCTGCAACGCCACCATCAGCCTTCAGGACTGGCTGGGGGCGCTGCCGGCCGGCCGCCTGGCCCTGGTGACGATCCAGTTCCCGGATCCCTGGTTCAAGACCAAGCACCGCAAGCGCCAGGTGCTGCAGCCGCCGCTGCTCGCCGTCATCGCCGCGGCCCTGGCTCCGGGCCGGGAGCTGTTCCTGCAGAGCGATGTCCTCGGGGCGATCGAGCCGATGGTGAGCCTGGTGGAGGCCAGCGGCTGCTTCGAGCGCCCCGCTGGCGACGCCCGCCCCTGGCGCTCGGACAACCCCCTGGCGCTGCCGACGGAGCGGGAAACCTACGTGCTGAACCAGGGGCTGCCGGTGTACCGGGTGCTGTTCCGGCGCAACGAGGCCGCACCGCCGCCGCCTGCGGCGTCGAGCCCCTCACCGACCGCAAGCCCCTAGCGACGGAATGCCTGCAGCTCGCCGTGCGGCGCTGATAATCAGCGGGTCGATCCATCCCTGAAGGATTCGTGCCGGCTTCGGGGATGCCACCCGCTGCACACCGGCTCGAGTCCAATCGCGCCCCAAGCCAGCCCATGCAGCCGCCGATCCCCGCCCCCCCTCCGCTACTGCTGCGCTGGCAGGGACTGCTGGCCGCCTGGGAGGGTGGGGCCCTCTCCCGCCATCTGCCCCTGGTGGCCGGCTGGGTGCTGTGCGCCCTGCTGGCGGGCCTGCCCTGGGTGACCCGCAGCGGCCTCAGCCTGCTGATCGCCGCCGCCGGCCTGCTCTGGCTGCTCTGGGCCCTACGCACCCCCGCCGGTCGGATCGGAGCGATCAATGGCTGGTTGCTGGCGGTGCTGGCGATCGCCGTTCTGGCCACGGGCTTTTCGCCGGTGCCGCTGGCGGCCTTCAAGGGCCTGATGAAACTGGTCAGCTACCTGGGGGTGTATGCCCTGATGCGCCAGCTGCTGGCCACGGCGCCCCTCTGGTGGGACCGGCTGACGGCGGCGCTGCTGGCCGGTGAGCTGCTCACCAGCGTGATCGGCATCCGCCAGCTCTTCGGCGATTCGGGCGCCCTGGCCAAGTGGTCGGACAACAACTCGGTGGCGGAAGGCACGGTGCGCATCTACAGCACCCTCGACAACCCCAACCTGCTGGGCGGCTACCTGTTGCCGATCCTGCCCCTGGCCGTGGTGGCCCTGCTGCGCTGGCAGGGCAAGCCGCGCAAGCTGTTCGCCCTGACCTCCCTGGTGCTGGGCATCGTCGCCCTGGTGCTCACCTACAGCCGTGGCGCCTGGATGGGCATGGTGGCGGGCCTGGGCACCCTGACCCTGCTGCTGCTGTGGCGTGCCATCCGCCACTGGCCCCTGTTCTGGCGGCGCACCCTGCCGGTGCTGCTGCTGCTGGGGGGCGCCGTGCTGCTGGTGGTGCTGGTGACCCAGGTGGAGCCGCTGCGGGTGCGGGTGATGAGCCTGGTGGCGGGCCGCGAGGACAGCTCCAACAACTTCCGCATGAATGTCTGGGGCTCGGTGCTGCAGATGATCGAAGCTCGGCCCTGGATCGGCATCGGCCCGGGCAACAGCGCCTTCAACCTGATCTATCCCCTCTACCAGCAGGCCAAGTTCAACGCCCTGAGTGCCTACTCGATTCCGCTGGAATGGACCGTCGAGGCCGGCATCCCCGGGCTGCTGGCGGGCATCGGCCTGTTCCTCTGTGCCGTGCGCACCGGCCTGGGCCAGTGGCGCTCCCAGGGGCCGTTGGTGCTGCCGAGCCTGGCGGCGGTGGCGGTGTTCATGGCACTGGCGGTCCAGGGCCTCACCGACACGATCTTCTTCCGGCCCGAAGTTCAGCTGGTGGCCTTCTTCAGCCTCGCCACCCTGGCGGCCTCGATGCAGGGTGCCGGCGCCTCGCTGCCACCGACAGCGGGGGAGGCAGGTATCCCCTCCGCAGGCGGTGATGACTGAGGACCTGGTCAGCAACCGGGAGTCCTGGGGATTGCTGGCCGGCTTCGATGCCGGTCAGACTCACAGCCGCTGCCGCCTGGCCAGCTGGAACGGCAGGACCATCGCCGAAGGCCAGGGTCCGGGGGTGAGCCACCTGGCGGCGGCAGGCGGTGCGGAGCGCTTCCAGGCCGCCCTCAGCCTCAGCCTCGCCGACGCCAGGCTTCAGCTGCCCGCCCCGTGGGCGGAGGCGCCGCTGCAGGCAGCCGCGGTGGGTGCCAGCGGCATCGAGCAGGGCAGTGCCGTGCAGGTCCAGGCGCAGGCCCTGGCGGCAGCAGCCCTCGGCCTGAGCCTGGCGCAGCTGGCGGTGAGCGGTGATGAGCGCACTGCCCTGCGCGGCGCCTTTCCGCAGGGGCCGGGCATCGTCGTGATCAGCGGCACCGGCACGATCGCCGTCGGGCGCGATCGAGAGGGGCGCGAGCATCGCTGCGCCGGCTGGGGCTGGCTGCTCGACGGGGCCGGCTCGGCGATGGACATCGGCCGCGACGGCCTGGCCCTGAGCCTGCAGATGGCCGATGGCCGCCGGGCCGACACACCGCTGCGGGCCGCCCTCTGGCAGGCGCTGGCCGTGGAGCCCGACGATCCCCAGGCCGCGCAGCGGATCAAGGCGCTGGTGGTTCAGGCGGACTTCGGACCGGCCGGATTCGCTCGGCTGGCGCCGGTGGTGGCAGCGCTGGCCAGCCACGGCAACCCCGAGGCACAGGCCATCCTGGGGCTCAACGGCAAAGCGCTGGCGGCCTCGGTCGCCGGAGTGGCCAGGGCTCTGGGACTCACCACTCCCCCCGTAGCGACCCTGGGGGGAGCGATCACCCACCTGGAGGGACTGCGCCAGAGCTTTCGGGACGCCCTCCAACAGGAGCTGCCGGGGGCAAGGCTGCAGGAACCGCTGGGGGATGCCTGCCAGGGGGCACTGGCGATGGCCCGGGAATGCAGCGACGGCAGCTCGGCAAACGCCTGACGCCTGACGCCGATCGCAACGCCCATGGATGGCGGCGGATGGCGGCCTGAGCGACTGCAGGCGATCAAGCGCAGGTGGTGTGAACGACACCGCGCTCGATCACGTCCTGCCCTGCCCCTCGGGCCGGCAAAAAACAAGGGGGGATCAAGAACTAGAATCAAAGCCAGGAATGAGGTTCTTGCATGCAGATCAGCCAACTCGATCCAAAGCAAGCCTCCCAATTCGCTTCAACGCACGCCATTCACTATCCCCTGGCTGATGGCAGGCACGTCGTCATACTTTCAGGCGTAGTCAGCGTCGAACTAAAATCTCCGGGCTGGGTCAACGAAAATGCCGTGACAGGCTGGTTCTCGGATCAACTGTCGCTTGACCTTGCCCTACCCACAAGTCTGTTGCGTGATGGACAGAGCTTCAGGGTGATCGAGTCGGCTCCCTACCTCAGCCTCAATGCCGTGGCAGGCGTCACGAATGTGGGCTGGGGCGTCAACTCCTTCGCCATGGCCACAGAAGCTGCAGCCTCCAGTTCGGTGCGGCTGAATGCCGAACTCAGCGTGTCACGAACCGGCGAAATCCTGCATCGCGTCGGCTATTACATCACCTTGATCGGCGAAGTCATGGGCTAGGGCTGTCTTGTGCAGGATGTTGGCTGAACCGAACAAGCTGCTTCGGCAGGCGAAGCGCCACGAGCCGGCGCACCGCTTCAGGGCAACTCCAGGGCGATCGGTCCCAGTAGTCCGCGGCGGTAGTCGTCGAGCAGACGCTGACCCATGCGCACGCTGTCGCCGCTGGTGTGACGACTGGCAGCGGCCAGCAGCCAGTTGGCCGCATCCGGTGTTGCCAGATCACCAGCCTGCAGCGCTCCTCCGTTGATCGTGGTGAGGAGAGTGGGCATCGGCAGCCCATAGCGGCGCTCCAGCAACCCCGGTGCCACCCCTGCCGCCGCCACCGGCTCGAGCAGGGCCAGCAGGCGCACGAAAGCCAGGGCCACCTGCTCGACGTCGTAGGCCGCCTGGCCGATGTCATCGCACAGAGCCAGCCGCAGAGCGGCCAACTGGTTGTCGAGACGGGGCGGCAGCACCCCAGGGGCATCGAGCAGGTCCAGATCCTGGCCGAGGCGCACCCAGCGCAGGCTGCGGGTGACACCGGCACGGCGGGCGCTGTCCACCACCTTCTGGCGCACCAGTCGATTGATCAGCGCCGACTTGCCGACGTTGGGGAAGCCCAGCATCAGGGCCCGCACCGGCCGCGGCTTCATGCCCCGACCGGCACGGCGGGCATTGAGGGCCGCCCCGGCGCGGATCGCCGCCTGCTGCAACTGCTTGACGCCGGTGCCGACCTTGGCGTCGCACCACCAAGGGGTCTGGCCCCGCAGCCGGAACCAGCCATCCCAGGCCAGGCGTGCGGCCTCATTGACCATGTCACGGCGATTGATCACCAGCAGGTGCTGCTTGTTGCGCATCCAGCGCTGCAGCCGTGGATGGCCCGTGGCCTGGGGGATGCGGGCATCCCGCACCTCGATCACCAGATCCACCTTCTCGAGGTTGGCGGCCAGGGCCCTCTCGGCCTTGGCGATATGGCCCGGATACCACTGGATCTTGGGGGCGGAGGCACTGAGACTCACCGCCGCGCCGAACCTGTGGCCAGCCGAGTCTTCGGAGTCGCCAGGCAGGGTTCCCCCATCAGGGGGATTCAAAGGGCCGGCGTCGTCGTCTTCACGATCAGAGATGTCCAGCATCAGGGCACCACCAGCACCGGACAGGGCGCCAGCTGGATCACCCGGGCGGCGGTGCTGTGTTCATCGTCCTCCAGGGCCAGACCACGGGTGCCCATCACGATCACATCGGCATTGATCTCATCGGCCACATCCCCGATCACAAAGGCCGGCTTGCCCTTCCGTTCGATCACTTCACAGCTGATGCCCGCCTTTTCGAAACTGCTGCGCACCTGCTCCAACAACTCGACCACAGCGGCCTGATCGTGCATGGCGCCATCCTCGTCCTCCACCACCGAGAGGATCACCAGACGGCTGCCATGGCGCTGGGCCAGACGCAGGGCCACCGCTGAGGTGTCCAGGGTCTGGCGGCTGTTGTCCACGGGGAAGAGGACGGTGTCGAACATGGCGACGAACTCTCGAAACCTTGATCTCAGTCCCTGTCTAGACGGGCAGCCAACCCCTGGGCCACCGCCTGAGCAGGGGAATACCGGCGAAGGGCCAGCGGCCTGGGGCTAAGCTCCGCCCGTTTTCCCCGCTCCATAACGAAACCATGGCGAAGCGTTCCCTGGCCAGCCTCGGCGCCGAAGACCTCCGCGGCAAGCGCGTTCTGGTGCGGGTCGACTTCAACGTGCCCCTGGATGACAGCGGCGCCATCACCGATGACACCCGCATCCGCGCCGCTCTCCCCACCATTGCCCATCTGCGGGGCCACGGCGCCAAGGTGATCCTGGCGGCCCACTTCGGCCGTCCCAAGGGCCAGGTGAACGAGGCCATGCGCCTCACCGCCGTGGCCGCCCGCCTCAGTGAACTGCTGGCTGCGCCGGTGATCAAAACGGACAGCTGCATCGGCGCTGATGCCGAAGCCAAGGTGGCCGCGCTGGAGGAAGGCGGTGTGGTGCTGCTCGAGAACGTGCGCTTCTTCGCCGAGGAAGAAAAGAACGATCCGGCCTTCGCCGAGAAGCTGGCGGCTCTCGCCGATGTCTACGTCAACGACGCCTTCGGCGCCGCCCACCGGGCCCATGCCTCCACCGAAGGCGTGACCAAATTCCTCAGCCCCAGCGTCGCCGGCCTGCTGATGGAGAAGGAACTGCAGTATCTGCAGGGCGCCATCGATGAGCCCAAGCGTCCCCTGGCGGCGATTGTGGGCGGCTCCAAGGTGAGCAGCAAGATCGGCGTGCTGGAGGCTCTGATCGACAAGTGCGACAAGATCCTGATCGGCGGCGGCATGATCTTCACCTTCTACAAAGCTCGCGGCCTGGCCGTCGGCAAGAGCCTGGTGGAGGAGGACAAGCTGGAGCTGGCTAAGGAGCTGGAGGCGAAAGCGGCCGCCAAGGGTGTGCAGTTCCTGCTGCCCACCGATGTGGTGCTGGCCGACAACTTCGCCCCCGACGCCAACAGCCAGATCGCCAAGGTGGAAGCGATTCCCGATGGCTGGATGGGCCTGGACATCGGCCCCGACTCGATCAAGGTGTTCCAGGACGCCCTGGCTGACTGCAAGACCGTGATCTGGAACGGTCCCATGGGTGTGTTCGAGTTCGACGCCTTCGCCGCCGGCACCAACGCCATCGCCCACACCCTGGCCGATCTGAGCGCGACGGGAACCACCACGATCATCGGCGGCGGTGATTCGGTGGCGGCCGTCGAAAAAGTGGGCGTGGCTGAGAAGATGAGCCACATCTCCACCGGCGGCGGCGCCAGCCTGGAGCTGCTCGAAGGCAAGGTGCTGCCCGGTGTGGCCGCCCTGGATGAGGCCTGATTCAGCGCCTTGAGGCGTCCTGAAACCTGAAGCGACATCCCCGCAGGGATGCGGTTTCAGGTCCAGGGATTCTGTGGCTGCCGCTCTGATTCGCCCGCTGACGCTTCGCCGTCGGCGGGCGTTTTGCTGTTGGCTCCTCCCATGGCAATCTGGCGCCGCAGCAGCGGCGAGGGCGACGATGAAGCCATCGGCCCGATCCACACCGCTGCTGCTCAAGCTGGTGCTGTTCAAGAAGCTGGTGGAAGCCGGCGTGCTGTTCGTGGCGGCGCTGCTGTCGCTGGCGGGCAGCCGCCACTACCAGCAGCTGCCGCAACTGGCCGATCGCCTCGGGACTGGCCATCGCCTGGTGCTGGAAGCCCTGGCTCGCCAGGAGATGACCATGAGCCCAGGGCGTCTGGAGATCACCGCCATTGCGGCGGCCCTGTTTGCCGTGCTGATCACGGTGGCCTCGCTGGCCACCCTGGGCCAGCGCCCCTGGGGCGAGAAAACGTTGCTGGTGGTGTTCCTGACGATGCTGCCCCTGGAAGCCTGGGATCTGGTGCGCGAACCCAGCTGGCTGCATGGCCTGGTGCTGGCCCTCACCCTGCTGGGCACCGTGCTGGTGGTGGGGGAGTTGCGCCAGGCCACCAGAGCCCGGCAGCGAACAGGATCCCGTTGACGCGGCAGTCAGGCCGGGGCCCCGCCGCAATCCTTCTTGGCCGTGGACGCCGCCCACCCTCCAAGGCGCCGAATCTGCCAGGATCGCTTTCAATTCGGCCCCTGACAGCACCCGAACCGCCACAGACCGGACCTTGGCCCCTGGCCTGCGGTCGCAGCCAGAAGCCGAGAATTGCGGGATGAACCTGTTGCGTCCACAACGTCCGCCATCTCCTGGGGAGTCGCCCTGATGACAGCAATCCCAGAACAGCCGGAGATCGCCGATTTCACCAACCGGTTCAAGCAACTGGAGCCCAATCGCCGCATGGTGGCGTCCTGGCTGCTCTCCAGCGAGATGCGGCTGAAGTTCGTGTTCGCCATCGCCCCGAGATTGTCCCTGGCTTTTGTCTGCACTTTCGTGCGCCAACCGAACCTGGTGGTGGGAGCCGTGAGCGGTGAGGAGGCCGCTCTGGGCTACATCGCCAGGGAAAGGCCCGGCATGCTCATCTGCACAGATCTGCTGGAGCAGGGCAACGGGTTTTCGCTGGTCCGGCGGGCCCGGGCCCTGGTGGCTGATCTGCGGGTGGTGATGGTGATGCAGAGCCCCACACCGGATGTGCGCCAGGCCCGGGCCCTGAAGATCGAGGGCATCTTCTGCAACTCCGACGTCGGCAAGCCAAAATTCAGCGGCATTCAGTCGGTGATTGCCGCCTGCATGGGCAAGTCCTATCTCTCACCGGACGCCCAGCGCCGCCTGCTTGAGCAAGGGGGAGTTGAGGAGGATCCAACCCTGAGGCTGACACCGCGGGAGGGGGAGATCCTCGACCTGATGATCCAGGGATGCTCCGATCGGCAGATTGCCGAACAGCTCCAGCTCACCTACGAAACCGCCCGCACCTACGGCAAGACGGTGCGCCGCAAGCTGGGGGCGAAGAGCCGCCTGGAACTGGTCGGCCGGGCCATGCACCTGGTGCTGGGTCGCCGCGGCTGAGCAGGCACAAGCCCGCCACGCAGCACTGGAGCCGCCGTCCACATCTGCCCCCTGGGCCGTCCTCAGGGGGAAGTCCGACCCTGGCCCCTGGAGCTGTCGCGTCCAGAATCCCTGTCCCGGGGGCTGCTCCCAGCTCCGCCACCCAATCCCGCCCTCTCCATGATCAAAGCCCTTGCTGCCGCAGCGCTGCTGAGTGCCGCCGCCCTGATGACGGGCTCCCCCGCCGAAGCCGTCGTCTACTGCACCGGCGCCGGCGTGCCCAGGGGCTGCGTGGTGCGCCGGCCCGTCGCCACGGCAACCCCCGTGGTGGTCAAGCCCGTGGTCGTCAATCCTGTGGTGGTCAGGCCCGTGGTGGTGACTCCGGCCTACAGGCCCGCCGCCGGCCCAGGAGTCGGGCCCAACCTGGGCGGCCCGGTCAACCATGTGGGCCCGCGCTGAATCTCCGCCTGGCGCTGCGGCTTGTCTCTGCCGCTCAGGGTGCAACTCACGAGGGTTGCATCCAACGTCGGCCTCACAGATCTGATCCTTCCCCTGCCATTCAGCCATGAAAATCGTGCCAGTTTCCCTTCGCACCACAGCCTTGCTGGCAGCAACCCTCACTTCGCTGCTGCTGGCTTCACCAGGGCGGGCCATGAACCTGAATGATGCCTGCAGCACGTTCGCCACGAAGCTGGGCACCGCCCAGGCCAGTGGCGACACCGCCAAGGCCCAGAAGATCTACGCCGAAGGCAACAAACGCATCGCCAGCCATTTCAATGGCGCCAGCTGCCCGAACGTGAAAGCACCCTGAAGCGGGACGGGACTGCAGCACCGAGCAGCCCCACTGCCCATCGGCGCGGAGCCGACAGCTCCCGGGGGCCAGCCCAGCGGATGGCGGCGTTACCGGCAGCCGCTGCTGTCAGGGTCGGCCTGCTGACTTGAGCTGGCGTGGATGGGGTTGCCGGTGCGTTGAGTTCATGGCTGGGGCTGATCGCAAGCGGCAGCAACCACCCTGGCCGTGATGCAGGGCCGGCGGATCAAGGCGCACTGCTGAACAGCCATCCGGTCAGTCCAGGCAACCCTGCACCGAAATGCGATAGCTGAAGCCGACAGCACCTGGATCAGCGCTGGCACCCACTTTGAAGTTCATCTGGCTGGCCTGCTTGCCGGGCACCGCCGGGAAAGGCCCGAACATCCGACCGGTACCGATCGGCGGATTCATGGCTTCATCCACCACCTGGAGGCTGGAACCATCGGTGAACTTCATATAGGCCTGAACCGGATATTTGGCGTTGGGATCGGAGGAGTTAGCCGTAAAAAAGAATTTATAGCTGTTATAAGGCTGGTTGACAGCGAAGTCGGTGTTCCAGTTGGTGCGGCCCAGCACCATGGCATAGGGGGTGATCTTGGGAGCCCCCACCGATTTGCTGACGATCGCCGAACTGCCACGGCTGCCGATCGGCATCAGGAAGGTGCACACCGGCAGCGCTCGGGCCGGGCTCTCAGCCATGGCGACGCCAAGCGAAAGCGCGGCTGACACGGCCAGCGCTGAACGGAGACGAGGACTCGCAGGCCAGAAGTGAGCAGAGCGCATGAGGAGGGCATGATCGGCCTGAACAAGGTCACCGTAGGAGCCTCCAGCGCACTGGCGATGTCAGCCCTGAGAGATGGAACCGACCGAGAGGCGCAATGGATGCAGGCAACGGCGGCCCAGACTGTCCAATAAAAGGCATCCACTTCAGACCATCAAGGCCAAAGCAGCCAAGCAAAGCAAAGAGATCAAAATCCAATGGGTCCTTGACAGCAAAGATCATCGGAACTGGATCGATTGCCAACACGAAATTGCTGCGGCTCCGGGCGACTCCAGCCCGAAAGGCAAGACGGCGACCGGCATCAATCGACAGAAGTCGCCTCCTCAAGCTTGAGCTGCGAGCACTTCGCCGATCCATCTTTTCTGCCGGCCTATCACCACCACAACCCTGAGCTGAGTTGAAGGGCCAGCCGTGTCGGCCAGCCCATTCAACGTTCACCGCAATGCTGCAGCGCCGCAGGCACCTTGCTGATCGGCACCGGCGGCAATCGGCGAGCGGCCCCTTACAGCGGCAGGCCCGTACCCGGGGTGCCCGGGCCGGCGCCAGGCGCCCCGGGCTGGGAACCGCGCCCCCCCCGGCCCATCTCAGGCAATGGCAGACCATTGCGCTCAAACAGCTGACGCATGGCGGTGAAATGCTGCTGGCGCTGGGCCATCGCCGCCGTGCGCTCCTGCTTCATGCAGGTTTTGAGGGCTTCCGCATTCTTCGCCGCCTCGAGACAGCGCTCGGAGGCCTGCAAGGTGGCGATGCGAGCGCGGCGATCCTGGAGTTGCAGGCTGCGGAGCTCGGGGAAGATTTTCTCCAGCTGGGACGTCGTCGGCCGGGTTTTGCCGGGCTGACCCACCGGCTGGGCCAGCGAGGCCAGCGGCAGGGCGAGGGCCGAGCTGCCCAGTCCGGCCACCAGGGCGACGGCGCTCAAGCGGGAGAGCAGGGGACGGGGAAGGGATGGGACACGCAACATGGAGGCAAGCGCCACTGGCGCCAGGACAACCTCAACACTCTGCAGCGAACATCTGACCGAAATCGCACCGACCGCGCTCGAGATGTGAGCAGATGTGACCGGAGCTCAGGCGGCGGCAAGGGATCGCCCCCGCAGGCCCACCCCGAAGCCCGCCGTCATCGGCACAGCCTGCTCATCGCCCGCCAGCCGGACCAGGACGCCGCCGTGGTCGCGGGCGATCCGCTCGGCGATCGCCAGCCCGAGGCCGCAATGGCCCTCCTGCCCGCCCCGGGCCGGGTCGAGCCGCTGGAATGGAGCCAGGGCGCCGGCCCACTGAGCGGCGGCGATGCCCGGGCCCCGATCCCAGACCTGGATCTCAAAGCCGTCGCTGCCGCCAGCGCGGAGCACCAGATGCAAGGGGGGAGCGCCATGGGCCAGGGCGTTCTCCAGCAGATTGCTGACCGCCCGGCTGATGGCGATCGGCCGCACCCGCCGCTGCATCGGCTCGAGCTCCATCGTCAGCGGCACGTCGCCCACCACCGCCGCCGCCTCCGCCACCAGCTGATCGAGGGGCACCAGCAGCGGCAGCTCCTGCTCTGCCCCTGCGAACAGCAGAAACTGGCGCGTGATGCGCTCCAGCGCCCGCAGATCAGCTTCGGCACCGACCCAGTCCCGGCGCAGGCGCAACCGGGTAAGGGGCGCCCGCAGATCGTGGGCGATGCCGGCCAGCATCGTGATGCGCTCCTGACTGGCCCGCTCCAATCGCGCCAGCATGGCGTTGAAATGCTCGGTCAACTGCCGCACGGCGGCGGCGCCGCGGGCGGGAAGGGCCGCCGGCCTCACCTCCAGACCCACCGCCCCGAGAGCCTGCTCCAGTTGACGCAGCGGCCGCTGCACCTCCACCGCCAGAAACAGCAGGCCCGTCGTCAAACCAGCCACCACCAGGGCCAGGGAGAGCAGGCGAGGATCCGGCGGCCAGCCCCGCAACGAGGGCCATGGAGCGAACAACCAGACCGTCTCCAGGGACGACCCCATCTCGACCCACACCCCGCGGGGCCCCGATTCGCTCGGCCAGACCGCCGGACAGCGGGGCAGATGGCGGCAGAGCTCGGCGCGCAGCTGGCGGGCCTGGAGCCGCAAGGGGCGATCGACGGGCACCCCGGAGCTGGCCACCCCGGGGCTGGCCATGGCGACGGCCTCCGGCCTTGGACCCACCGCCAGCCGCAGGCCACTGAGCTGGGCGAGCACCGGTGGGCTGAAACGCTCCAGGGCCACCTCCCCCAGCACCAGGTTGGCGGCCACCTGGGAGCTCAGCTGCTGCAGCTGCTGCTCCGCCAGGCGCCTCCCCACCAGCAACTGCAGCAGCAACAGGCTGAGGGCCGTGACCCCCAGCGCCACGGCCGGATACAGCAGCCAGTGGCGTGGCAACCAATGGCGAGGCAACCCGTGGCGCCGCCCAGCACCTGTGGGCTGCTCCGGACCGGCGCCTTCAGGAGGCACGGGGCTGGCCGTCGGGCACGAACACGTAGCCGTAGCCCCACACCGTCTGCAGATAGCGGGGTCGGGCCGGATCGGGCTCGATCAGCCGCCGCAGCCGGGACACCTGCACGTCCATGCTGCGACTGTCGGTATCGCTGCCGGGGCCCCGGGCCAGTTCCACCAGCCGCTCCCGCGACAGCGGCCGCTGCGGATGCTGCACGAACACCGCCAGCAGGGAGAACTCACCGGAGGTGATCGCCACCGGCGCGCCATCGCGCTCCAGGGTGCGGCTGGCGGGATCAAACAGGCAGGTCCCGAACCGCACGCTGGGGTTCTCGGGCTGGGGGCTGCCACTGGGAGAGCGGACGCGGCGGCGCAGCACCGCCTCGATGCGGGCCGTGAGTTCCCGGGGCAGGAACGGCTTGGCCAGGTAGTCGTCGGCGCCCTGCTCCAGGCCAATGATGCGATCGACAGCATCGGCGCGGGCGGTGAGCATCAGCACCGGCAGATCGTCGCCGCCATCGCGCAGGCGCCGCAGCAGGCTGAGACCGTCATCGCCGGGCAGCATCAGATCGAGCACAAGCAGATCGGGGCGCTCCTGACCCAGACGCCCCTCCAGCCGGGCCAGCAACTGGCCCCCCCCCTCGAGGCAGCGCACCGCATAGCCCTGCTCGCCCAGATAGGTGGCCAGCATCAGCCGCAGCTCGGGATCGTCATCCACCACCCAGATCCGATGGGGGCGCGCCATGCCGCTCAGGGCTTCAGCAAGGCCTTGTCGGCCACCACCCGCACCCGCTTGGTGGCACTCACGACCCCCTTGGGATGGACCAGAAGCACCGCCCAGGTCTGGGAGCCGGGGGTGTAGGACGCCTGCACGGTCTTGAACAGACCGCCGCCGCCGAGGGCGGCCAGATCGAGGCTGGGGCTCTCCATCGCCGCCACCTGCTGGGGCGTGAGGGCCAGCAGGCCACCGGCCACCAAAGCCCCATCCAGGGGCTCATCGAAGATCACATCGACGTCGTAGCGCTGGCCGGTGAGCACCACATCGGGAATCAGCAGGCTCACCGGCAGATCCGCCTCGCCGCTGCGCAGGATCGACTGCTCCCGTAACAGGGTTTCACCATTGATGCGGCGGCCATCACTGTGGAGCACCAGTACCTGGTCGGCGCTGAGCCGGTAGGTGACGCTGCCCTGCAGCCGGGTGGCCGTGACCCTGAGGTTGACCGTCGGCTGGCCATCGCGATCAGGGGCACCCGGGCTGAGCTGCCAATGGGCATTGGTGAATTGCTGGCGCAGGGCACTCCAGCGGCGCTCGATCAGGCCCGGATCCAGGCCGGCGCCACTGTCGAGCTGGGCCCGCAGGGCGGCCTGATCGGAGCCATTGAGGGCGCTCTCCAGCGCCCTCAACTGGGCGGCGGAAGGGGCGGAGGCCGAAGCAGGGGCAGCAGCAGCGGCCCGGACCGGGGCCAGCGCGCCCGGGCCCGCCAGCGCGCTGGTCGCCAGCAGGCTGGCCAGCAGCGCTTGGCGAACCGCGCGGGACAGGCTGCGAAGCAAGGGCATGGCGAAGCGAACGGGTGGGCGCAGACGGGGCCGGGACGCGAACAGACGCTGTCCGCCTCGGAACCTGGCTTTTAAGTTAGGCGCGCTCGCCCCCGCCGCCACCCGGCCGACCCCATGCCGACGCTTCTGATTGCCGCCAGCGGCACGGGCGGCCATCTGTTTCCGGCCCTGGCGGTGGCCGATGCCCTGCCCGAAGACTGGCGGGTGTTGTGGCTGGGGGTGCCGGACCGGCTGGAGACCGAGCTGGTGCCGGCCCGCTACCCGCTGCACACCGTGCGCGCCGGCGGCCTGCAGGGCAAAGGCCTGCGCAAGCTCTGGAACCTGGTACAGCTGCTGGCCGCCACCCGGGTGGTGCGGCGCCTGATCCGGCGCGAGCACATCGATGTGGTGTTCAGCAGCGGTGGCTACATCGCCGCGCCGACGATCCTGGCGGCCCGCTGGTGCGGCGTGCCGATGGTGCTGCACGAGAGCAATGCCATCCCCGGCAAGGTCACCCGCCTGCTGGGGCGCCTCTGCCGCCATGTGGCCGTGGGACTGCCCCAGGCCGCCGAGCAGCTGCCCCGCTGTCGGCCGCTGGTCAGCGGCACCCCGGTGCGCCGGGCCTTCCTGGAACCCGCCCCCCTGCCCGACTGGGTGCCCAGCGGCTCCGGCCCCCTGGTGCTGATCATGGGCGGCAGCCAGGGGGCCGTGGGGCTCAACCGCATGGTGCGGCCCCTGATCGAACCGCTGGTGGCGGCGGGCTGCCGGGTTGTCCATCTCACCGGCAGCAACGACCCGGACGCCGGCCATTTCCGGCTGCCCCAGGTGGTGGAGCGCCCCTTCAGCGAGGAGCTGGCGGGCCTGCTGCAGCACGCCGATCTGGCGATCAGCCGGGCCGGCGCCGGCAGCCTCAGTGAGCTGGCGGTCTGCGGCACCCCCACGATCCTGGTGCCCTTCCCCCAGGCCGCCGACCGCCATCAGGACGCCAACGCGATCGCGGCGGCGGAACTGGGGGCCGCCGTGATCGTCTGGCAGCACCCGCCGGGAGAGCCGGCCCTGACCCAGGCCGTCTGGCGCTTGCTGGGGCCCAGGCTGCGGGGCGCAGCGACGGTCGCCGATCCGTTGCTGGAGCTGGCGGCAGGCATGCAGAAGCTGGCGGTGCGCGATGCCGAGCAGCGGCTGGCGCGGTTGATTGAGGCGCTGGGCTGAGGGCGTGGGTTTGGGCCGTCGTTGGCGCCGCGGCTGGCGCGGCGATCCATGCTGCGGCCAACCGCGGGCACCGGCGCCAATCTCAGCCCGCGGCTCTGAGCCGCGGCCATTCGCGCCCCAGGGCGGCCAGCAACCGGCGGTTGCCGGACCGGTCCTGCAGGGCCAGGCGCAGCCAGGTGCCATCGAGCCCCTCAAACGAGCGGCAGTCCCGCAGCAGGATGCGATGCCGCTGCTCCAGGGCCAGCCGCAACGGCTCCAGATCCAGCGGCAGCCCATCGCGCCGGCCACGCAGCAGCAGGTAATTCACCGCCGTCGGCCGGGGATCGAGATCGGGAATGGCCGCCAGCCGGGCCTGTAACCAGGGCCCCTCGCGGCCCACCCAACGCTGCACCCGCAGCAGCCAGCGACGATCGCTGAGCAGGGCATCGCCGGCAGCGGCGGCCAGGCCATTCACCGGCCAGGGATCGCGCCAGCCCGACCAGCGGGCCAATCGGGCCGGATCCCCCAGGGCGTAGCCGAGCCGCAGGCCGGCGATCGCCAGCAGCTTGGTGAGGCTGCGGATCACCACCAGCTGGGGACGGTCCGCCAGCAGGGGCACCAGCGACTGGTCCTCTCCGCCCGGCACCAGCGGTAGAAAGGCCTCATCGACGATCACCAGGGCGAAGCGCCCAAGCAGCGGCTCCAGCTCCTGGCGGCTCCAGAGCTGGCCGCTGGGATTGTGGGGATTGGTGATCCAGAGCACCGCCGGGCCCGGCGCTACCGAGAGGGCAGGCGGGCCCTCGGGGCCGGGCAGCAGTTCCGGCAGCGGCAGCGGCCCCGGCCCCGGCGAGGACCAGTCGAGCGGCAAGGGCAGCGGTTGCCAGCGCCCATCCCAGCAAGCCAGGGCGCGGCGGTAATCGGCAAAACCTGGGGTGGGCAACAGGCTGGTGCCGGCGGCGGCGGCATCCCTGGCTGCCCAGGTGAACAGTTCGGCGGCGCCGTTGCCCGGCAACACCGCGTCAGGCTCCAGGCCGTGGTGGGCGGCGATCGCCTGGCGCAGATCCCAATAGGCGCGATCGGGATAGTCCCGCAGGGCCGAGCCCTCGGCCAGCAGCCGCGCCAGGCGGCGCCGCAGGCGAGCCGGCGGCCCGAAGGGCACCAGCGAGGCGCTGGCATCGAGCAGCTGCTCCGGGCGGCAGCCGAGGCGGCGGGCGGCGGCAAGGCGGTTGCCGCCATGGAGCTCGGAGGACGGGGCCAGGGGCAGGTGGCAATGGCGATGCTCGCTTGTAACACGGCTTCTCCGCACAGCCATCCCCAGCCGACTGCTCATCGGTTCAAACAACCGCTCAATGCTTCCTTTCCTGTTGCAATCAATATCCAGCCAGGCTTGGTGATCTCAGCCAGCCGCAGGGGACAAAAGCTGAACACACCTTACCCGAAGCCAGTCCGAGGACCCACAGCAACAGTGGAGTCGATCCACAGAGCCCGCAAAACAATCGCTCCCATCCAGAGCCAGATCATGGCCTGAAGAATCGCACTGCCAGGCAAAGCTTCCACCAGACGCTGGGGCATCCAGACACTGGCGGCCATCAGAGTTGCCAGCAGCACGTCCAGAAGTCGCAGCCGACGCAAAGCAAGCCGAAAGACGGCAAGAAGGACCGGATAGAGCATGATGTTGTCGTAATGATGGTGGTAGAACGCAAGTTCCCCGACCACAGAACAAACACCAGCCAAGAGCAAAGGATCAGCTTGTTGCGGCCAGCTCGCCATCTGAAAGATTCCAAGCAATCGTCTGCCACCCACTCTGATCAACGCGACCATCACAACGAGGCCGATGGCGAACAGAGCGAAGGGCGCAAGGGCCGCAGATCTCTCAAAAAGATCAACCAATCCGTAGGCTACGTTCAAATTGACCTTACCAGCGAAAGAGGGAAGGAGCTGGAGCCAACTGAGCAAATAAACATAGGGGTCAACATGGGTGTGGGCGAGCGCCACCCAAGTGAGTCCGCAAAGCAGTCCCAGTCCCACAACAAGCCCCCCCCAACGACTTCGCCAGAGAAAAGACACGGCGAATGTTGCGGCAATCTGGGGCTTCACCATCGCCAGAGCCCAGCACAGTCCTGCCGGCAAAGGGCGGTTTCGCTGCAGCAGCAGCCATTGGAGGCTGATCAGGCCCATACAGATGATCGAGAACTGGCCATTCTGTAGAGCGGTGTTATTGCCATTGATCGCCACAGGTGCCAGGGCACCGAGCCAGCCTGCCCAGCGGCCCCAAGGCCTGAGACTTCGCCAGCCGATGGCGGCGATCAACAGCAGGGAGACCAAGCTCAGGGCATGAATCATCAGCGTGCCCCCCTGCATTCCTCCCCAGGCGAACAGCAGGCCAAACATCGGCAGAGCCCATGGCAGATAGACCGTGGTGCGGAAGTCGGGGAGGGCCTGTTGCAATGGAGTTGCCAGATCCGCAGCGGGATAGACCCCCTGCTGGAAGAGGTTCCATTCCACAAAGCGCTCGAGCAAGTCATGAGGGCCGAGATACCAAGAAACCAGCAATCCCCTGCCGATGGTGGCCAGGCTCAGCAGGCCCAGCAGGATCAGCCCAGAAGTCAATAATCGGCGCCACAGAATGGGCCTGGCCTGCAGCCACATCGGCAGACGCAGCGGTCGTCGCAGCGTGGTGTTCACGGCGACCAGGCCGAAGCTGACGCTGGAATAGGTCAGATACAACCCATGCAGGCCGATGCCGAGGACGGCCTCGAGCGGACCACAGCGACGCAGCAGCAATCCATAGAACTCCCGGTTCAGAGCCAGCAGCAGGGCCAGGCAGCCGCAGCCCAGAGCCAGGCACCAGGGCCGCAGCACAGGAATCAGCGCGGCCAGGAGGGCAAAGGGCAGCAGCAGGCTGGCGGCGGCACTGAGGCGTGCAGCGGGGTTGAGATTGAGCGTGGTGGGCAACTGCCGGCGTTGCAACAACAGCTGACTCCAGGGGATCGCCCGCTGCTGAATGTCAGTGGTCACCATCGAGCGGAGGGTCCAGCGCTTGTGGTGCGTGCCCTGGATGGATGGATCCAGTTCGATCCGCCCCCCGGCGTCGCTGAGGCGCAGGCCGAACTCGATGTCCTCGATGCAGGGGCGGTCGTAGGCCTCGGCGTCGAAGCCTCCCAGATCCAGGAAGGCCTGCCGCCGCACAGCGCCGCAGCCTGCCCAGAACGTGGTGGCGGGTCCGGGGTGGCTGCTGTGGGTGTGGTGGTGCAGCAGGTTGCGGAAGCGACTCACCACCCCCGGGGCGGAGGGGCGATCGTCGTAGCTGCCGAACACAGCCGCCAGCTCGGGATCATTGGCGAACTGGGCCCGGATGCGCTCGAGGGCGTCGGGGTGGAGTTCCACATCGGCATCCACAAAGACGAGAATCTCGCCACAGGCTGTTCGGGCCGCCAGGTTGCGGGCGGCGGCGGGCCCTGAGCGCTCTCCCGTGTTCAGCAATCCGGCGCGGCTGTGCCGAAGCCACTCCGGGGCCGGCGGCGGCATGCCATCGAACACCACCAAGGCCTCATCCAGTGGCCCCAGACCGGCCAATACGGCGCGCACACAGCAGGCGAAGGGTTCCTCCCAGCCGATAGTGGGCATCACCAGAGTGAGGGAGGGGTGGGCACCCGTCAACACGAACATTGGCCTTGCATCGCCTCAGGATGGTGAGCCGTTTGGAGGGTGGATGGCTTGGGCGTGCGGAGGATAGATTGCCTAATCCGATCAACCTCACCAAATTTTACACTGCGAAGCTCCTGATGAACGTCACGCATCTAAACTGCCAACAGGGATTGGACCAACGCCCTCAGTTCTCGAGCACCTCTTAGCCCTAAAAACGGGGAACTCCAAGGCCTTGCTTGCCAGCATTTCTTGCCAAGCCAAAAGGGATTGACACGCCAGGACTGATCACATAAACTAAAACGAATCAACATAAAATGCCCCAATGGAACGAAGGCCATCCAACCAAGAATTAAGGCGCATCAGCCTGGCCATCACGCTCCGATGGATTTCCTTAAGTTTCGCACTTTACATAATTGGAACAATCGCTAAAATGTTCGCGGAAAACACGTTTACCTTTGTCCTAGCAGATTTTAGAACGTGGATACCCTTGCTGGACGCCTCCCTGACCTGGGGCGTAATTCCTTTGCTTTCGGTCTGCTTTTCGCAGCTAGCATGCTATTTTTGGCACGAAGACGTTAGCATTAACAATCTAGAGCGGATCATGGCCCGGCTGGCAATAGGTGCATCAGCTGGCTATCTCCTGCTGATCCCAATGTATGTTATCGCGTATGTTTCAATGGGACATGAATGTCCCGGGTTTCCCGTCATTCTAATCAGCTGCTTTCGTTGCCTTGCCCTATCGCTTGGATTTATAGGGGCGTCAAGAACGAGAAATGCTCAAGGATCTCCTTTCTTAAGAAATAGCTTCGAATCCCCCCTCGATCAATGGCTCAGAACAGGATTCGGAAAATAGCTTTCCGGCCTATACCAATTGTTGACGGCCAGGAGGTCCCGCCGACGCATAATGACGTCTGCCAGGGCAACATTGAATCCGCCTGAAAGGCCGAGACTACATTAACCAATGCGAGCTTGCGGGATGGGGCTTGAACTGACTGGAATTATTCTTTGTGTCTACCAGGTCAAGGCTCCATACCATGGCCTTCCATACCCTCTTCTCGATGACAAATGATGGCCGACTGACTTTGGCTAGCGAATGATGCCACGGAAGTGCTCAGAAACTCCCAGTTGGCGCTCAGGAATACCAACCCTCCCCGCCCAGTCTGATCAGGCTGATGCTGCTTCATCGGCTCGATACGGAATGTGGAGCGACTGGAGTGATCCATGAGTTTGATCATCCGCTTCAACCTGGTGTCGAATAGACGTATGCGGACTTGATACTCTCCTGGCACCAGCGCCAGAGAGCCAATGAGGCAACGGAGTGTGATACCGGGACAAGTGATGGAAACTGTCGGACCTTCCACCGTTGCCAATGGGGCAATCTCACCCCGGCTTATTGTAATCATGCAGACGACTGAAAGATCACCTTCTGCAAGTTGGCAATCAATCTCGATGGCGGCCGGCTCCCCAGAGTGTAATTGGTGGCCATCGACTCCCACAACGCGAATGTCAACAATGTCAAGCAGCGAAGTGGGGGGAGACAGAGGAATTGAAGAGTTAGCTGTTGTGACCTCAGGTGCAGGGTTTGTGGCGCCGCGGCGACGGCGAATGGGGAGTGCTGGCAGGCCTCGTTGTGCGGCCAGGCTGTTGTAGGCGTCGATCGCCGTCGTTGGGTCCGCAGTGATGACCGCTTGGCCGCCATCGAGAAGCATGACCCGATCACATAGGGTCTGAATCATGTTCGTGTCGTGCATGCAGAAGAGCATCGACCCACCTTCAGCACAATAATTTTCAATGAAGCCACGAAAGCGTTCACGGAAGCGCTGATCACCACCCCCAATTCCCTCATCAATCAAGAACAGGTCAGGATTAAGCCGGGCATAGATAGCGAATCCAAGGCGACTGCGCATGCCGGAGCTGTAGGTGGCAACTGGAGCATCGAGTTGCCGTTGGAGATCGGCAAAGGCTGCGATAGCTGCAATCTCATTCTCGGTCTCGTCCACAGGAACACCGTGCAGGGCCAGTTGCAGACGAATATTTTCGCGGCCGGTCTCCTGGGCACTGAGTACGCCACCTTGATCGATCCGACAGATACGATCGCTGAACAGGGAGATTGAGCCAGTGGTGGGAAGGATGATCTGGGCAACCAGGTTGAGGAGCGTGCTCTTCCCGGCACCGTTATGGCCGATCACACCGACCACTTCACCGGCACAGACATGGAGATTAATATTGGACAGAGCCCAGAACTCTCCATCGCGGAGTCCCTGCCTCGCCGAGTGCCCGCAGAGTTCACGCAACGTGGCGGCTGTGGCGTCGCGCAGGCGACGTTCGGGCCGAAGACTATACCTCTTGGAGACACCTTTGAGCTCGAGCAGCAGCTGTGCCATAGGGTCAAACCAGAATTCGTTCAACAACGTGGGGACGGGCTATCCGGCAGATGAACCAACCGAGCAAAACAAGCAAGATTCCAACCACTGGTCCGATCGCTGCAGCGACGACGGATCCTGATCCGCCATAGGCTGCTGCACGGATACCTTGGAACAACCAGGTCAGCGGATTGATCGACTGGATGCGTCCTAAAAGGCTGGCCGGTGCGGGCACCCCGAAGACCGGAGTGACGGTGAAAAGAACCAGAGGAAGAATGCTCGCCAGTACGGTCAAGTCCTGTTGAAGACCGCTTGGAGCGGCTGCAATCAATCCAAGGCCGGCCCCAGCGAGCGAGAGTCCAAGTAGCCCCCATGCGGCAATTGGAGCGGTGGCGGCTGGGTGAATGGAGAAGATGCCCATTAACAGCGCCAAGACCAGCATCCTGATCAGCAGACGGAATGCAAGGTCGATGACGATAGCCAGCAGAGGCCCCTCGACGGGCAGATTCTGGCGACGAAAAAGAGACTGATTATTTGCAAATAGTCGCTTTGTCGAGTTGAGTGCCTCTAAAAATGACTGACCCATGAGCATGCCACAAGCGCCAAAGAATGCGCTATTCACCCCGCCAATTTCGACCGCAAGAAGGTTGGAATGGCGCCCAAAGGTGAACACCAATGCCGTGATTAAAACCGGTGCGAAGGCGAGAAAGATCCCGAGGGATGAATGCCTGTACTGATGGATCAGGCCCCGCTGGAACAATCGCCAGCCGATCCGTGGCGAGGCCAATATGTCACGCTTCCATTCGCGTAAAAACTGACCTAAATCAGAAAGCCTACTGGCAGAAGAGTAGTACGATACCGGAAAGCGCGGGAGGTCAGCCATGATCGGGCGCTTGATTGACTGCATGGACAAGAATTCAAGCAGAAGTTATCAATTGGAAAATTAAAGGTTATCATGAACGCAGGCGATCATATTGTTCAATTTTTCAAATTTGATTTTACCACCTTGGGCGCGCCTCGAGGATGCAACACTCGCATCAATGTTTTCCGCCGTGTTCAGCTTGATGCGTTGAAGGGACTGTTTGTGCCGGTGCTACGCCACTGCCTGAAGGCGGGACTTGTGAGCCTGGACAACGTAGCGCTGAATGGCACCAGGATGAAAGGGAATCCCTCCAAGCACAAAGCGATGAGCCACGAGCGGATGCTCAAGGCAGAGGCGCAGTTGGAGGCGGAGATGGCGGCGCTGCCGCGTACGGCCGAGCTGATCGACGCCCAAGAAGATGAGCGCTACGGCAAGGACAAGCGTGGCGATGAGCTGCCGCCGGAACTCCAGCGCCACCAAGAGCGGGTCAAAGTACTCCGCAAGGCCAGAGTAAAGCTGGAAGCGAAGGTGCTGCAGGCGATCTACGGGGTCCGCTCGGAGCGGATGCTGATCGATCAGCTGGACTACAACCTGCTGTTCCACTGGTTTGTGGGCCTCAACCCCGACGATCCGCTCTGGCATCCCACCACATTCACCCCTATATCGGCCGTAGGCCGATCGTGGCGGAGCCACTAGAACCGCGAGCGACTGCTCAACGAAGAGCAGATGGCCTGCTTCCTGGAATTGCTGATGGCCTCGCCGGAGGTCAAGCCTCTGCTGAGTTCTAAGCACGTCTCGGTCGATGGCACTCTGCGGCGGGCCTGGGCCTCACACAACTCCCTGGAGCGGATTGACGGGACTGATGACGATCCGCCACCACCCAGTGGTGGCAAGCGGAAGCGGGTCCTATCTCAGTCACCTGGGCCACTGCCTCATGGACAACCGCCATGGCCTGGTGGTGGCTAGCGAAGTGACGCCGGCAGATGGCGATGGGTGCGGGCGGCACCGGTGCGGTTCGTGCGCTCGCTGCCGGGCGCTCACCAGAAGACGCTGGGAGCCGATAAGGGCTACGACACCAGGGACTTCGTCGCTGATCTGCGCATCTCTGGGATCACGCCGCATGTGGCACAGAACATGCAGACCCGCAGATCGAGCAGGTGTTTGGCTGGATCAAGCAGGCAGCAAGGCTCCGGCAGCGCAAGACCAGAGGCCGATCTCGGCTGGGAGCGGTGTTTCGGCTGCATGGGGTGGCCTACAACCTGATCCGCCTGGCCAACCTGCTCTGCCCACGGGAGGCGTTGGGATGAAACAGGCCGGGAGGGGCGATCGGGGCCGATTCGGTCCGCTCGGAAGGCCAGGTCGACGCGCTGCCCAAGGTGTTCGGGGTGGGGATCGCCAAGTCGGGCATGAACACGCTCGGGCGCTGCTTCCGGGAATTCGGCTACCGCAACCGCTCGATCCGCGACGCACTCGTCCTGGCCGCCGTCGGCGCCCCTGCGGCCGTGATCGCTGCCACCTGGGATTTCGATGGCTTCGAGGACTTCCCCTGGTTCTGGTCGATGCGCCGCTCGGCGTCCGCTATCCTGACTCCCCTCCGTTCTCACGAGGCGCCAATGCGCCGAGATCACCGGAGCAGGAAAAGCACGATGGGGAGCGACTACCAGCGTTTCGACAGCCCGCATCTCGATTACGCCCTATGGGATTGCCCCTTCGACAAGAGCATCAAGCTGCGGGGCCCTCCGGTCGACCGGACGCGCCCGTAGGTGGTCTGTCTCGGGGCGGCTCAGA
Source organism: uncultured cyanobacterium (assembly GCA_903823115.1). Classification (GTDB taxonomy): domain Bacteria; phylum Cyanobacteriota; class Cyanobacteriia; order PCC-6307; family Cyanobiaceae; genus Cyanobium. The sequence continues at coordinate 17,476 of CAIJRN010000019.1, read as the reverse complement.
CCTTCGGCAGGTTCTGCCGGGAACCGTTTCCTGAACTGTTGGCGCGCCAGCTGGGAATGCAGGTCCTCAATGTGGGTGTGGCGGGGGCCGGTCCGTCGACCTTTCTGCGCGGAGCATGGGGCGAGTGGCTCAACGGAGCGGAGGCCGTCGTCGTCCAGGTGCTCGCGGCCCGGAGCGAGAGCAATTCGCTCTTCGCTTGCGATCCCACGCGCGGGGCTCTCGGTGTCCGACGCTCCGACGGAAGCGTGATGCGTTTCGAGACGTTTCTGCACCTGCTCATGGAATCCACCGATCCGGCAACGGTGCGGCGTGTCGTCGAAGAAACGCGACAAAACTACGTGAGCAACATGATTCGCCTCCTGCAGGGCGTCCACTCGCCGAAGATTCTCCTGTAGCTGTCGAAGCGGCCGTCTCGCTACGCCATCGACGACCGGAAGCTTCACGGGATCCTCAACGCCCATCCACAGCTTGTCGATGACGTCATGCTTGACCAGATCCGAACACATGCCGACGGCGTCGTGGAGTGCGTCTCGTCGGCGGGGCTGCCGCAGCGACTCTGGCCCGCGGCGGAGCCCCTCCCCGGCACTGTTCTGGAGGGGCGCATGCTCGCCAACCGGTATTACCCCAGCCCGGAAATGCACGCGCTGGCCGCGGTGAAGCTTGCCGAGGCGTGCCGGGCGATCCTCCCCTCAGGACGATGACGCCCCGGTTCATGACTGCCGGGGCCAGCTGGCAGGGGAAGGGCGAACGCGCCCCTGAGGGAGTGGGCAGGCCCCTCTGCCAACCGGCGTTGGCGCTGCCCTCCGGTGCAAGCCTGTGGAACACTCGTGGGGGAATCAGCTGGATTCATGACGTGAGTTCTGCCCTCTCTCCAGCCTCCTGGTTGGTGTGGCCTGCATGAGCGATCCGGCCCCTTCTCCCTCAAAACGAGACGATCTGCCGCGAGGACGGATCATGTTTCTCACCTCCTGCCCGCTCCTCTGGGGAGGGAGCGAGGAGCTGTGGAGCGGCGCCGCGCTGGCCCTCCGGAGCAGAGGATTTCATGTCCGTGCAGCCCGCAGCCGCCCTTGGCCCTGGGGACCGCTCCACCCGCGATGGGAGGCTCTGAGGCAGGCCGGGATCAGCCTGGGCGGCTTCCGGGTTGGCGGGGTCGAGGAGGCGGCCCCCGATGCGGTCCTCCGGTTCCTGCCGCGCTTCGCGGGCCCGTCCTTTCATGCCCGCAACCTCTGGTTGTCGCTGAAACTGCGTCGTTGCCGCGCTGACTTCGCTGTGGTGTCGCAGGGGGGCTCCTACGACGGCATCTGCCCGGTCAACCTTCCCGACATCTGTCGGGCGGCGCGGGTGCCCTATGTGATCATCTGCCAGAAGTCGTCGGAGACCGACTGGCCCCACGACAGCCTGCGGAGGGTTTACGCCAACGCCTACCGCGGCGCCCGACGGGTCTACTTCGTCTCGGAACACAACCGACGGATCACCGAGCAGCAGCTCGGACAACAAATTGACCGGGCCGAGGTGGTCCGCAACCCCACCCTCGTGAACACCTCCGGGCCGCTCCCCTGGCCTGCATCCCGTGACGGTCGGCTCCGTCTCGCCTGCGTCGGGAGGATGTGGCCGATGGAGAAGGGGCAGGACGTCCTCCTCAACGTTCTCGCCCGCGACCGCTGGCGCGGCCGTGCACTCGACGTCGATTTCTACGGCGAGGGGCCGATGGAGCAGGGGCTCCGCGATCTGGCCCGATTTCTCGGCCTTTCGAACGTCCGATTCCACGGGCAGGTTGCCGATATCACCGCCGTCTGGCGGGACCATCACGCCCTCGTCCTCCCCTCGCGCGCGGAGGGGCTGGCGCTGGCGCAGGTCGAGGCTATGCAGTGCGGCAGGGTGCCGATCGTGGCCGCAGCCGGAGGGGCGCGGGAACTGGTCGACGACGGCGTGGAGGGCTTCGTGGCCGGGGCGGCCACCGAGCACGACTACGACGCCGCGCTCGAGCGGGCGTGGCTGCGCCGGCACGAATGGGAGGCGATCGGCAAAGCCGCAGCGGATCGCGTCGCCCGAGATGTGCCCGCTGATGCGTGCGCATCATTCGCCGATCGGCTCGAGCAGGTTTTTGGAGACATCGGCGGGCGAGCGGCCCCATGAGCACCAAGCGTTCACGCCCGGCCCTGGTCCGGGTCGCTAGCGGAAAGCCCAGCAAAAGAGCCTGAGACCGACGGTGGTGACGGCGATCACCTCGGCGGAGCATCGGAGCCCAGTGGCCCGCCGTACGGTGCCGCCAAAGGATTGGCGACCTGGAGGGGGGCGCAGGGTGCCAGTCGTGCCGTAGCCCGTGGCCTCGGCGAGATTCGGTAGCCCGGCTGACCGCAGCCGTCGATGCGAACAACCGGGCTTCGTGCCCGCGGCGGCGCAGTGCGTGACGGAACGAGAGCACGATGCACTCGGTGGCCAACGCCAGCACTCCTTAGGCGTTGAGCAGGAGGATTTTCATCGTGACCAGCGCCCGAAGCTGGCCAGAAGCCTGCGGCTCCGCTGCCGGAGCCGGGCGGGGAGACCGACCGCTTTTCGCTGGGCAGCGACCTGCTCGGCGACGGCGATCTTCCGGAGACGATCGACGGCCTCGGCCACGGCGCGGGGATCTTTACCGGCCAGGCTGCCGGCGGCGCAGCCGGTGCGCCAGGCAAGCCAGTCGAGCGACTCCGGGGAGAAGTCGAGGAGGTCCTCCTCGCTGCGGATCGATGGTCCAGCGTCGTCGTCCATGCCGTCGCGGAGCGACGCCCCGACACGCTCCTCGAGCCAATCGAGGTGGTTGCCGTGCTCGCGGATCACCGGTTCGAGAAGAAGGGGGTGGAAGCGGAACCTCGGCCCGGCAATCTCGCCGAGGACCGCGATCAGGGCGGAGTTTTGTTCAATCGTTCGGCGGCCCGGTGGGGATGCAGGGAGGAAATGACGGTAGGTAAGGAGTAGCTGAACAGCTGGCAAGCAGAGTGAACGGTTGGCTTCCCGATCGATCACGGCAGGGCGATCAATTCCCAGCCGTTGACAGAAGTCTGCCACAACACATCCGCCTGGGAACGAGCGACGTTCGTACTTCCAAATCAGGACGTTTGCCTGTCCGAACACCTTGTCGAGGGTGGTGATCTGGGAGCGTGGTCCTATGGCCCTACCTTCAAAGAAATCATCGAGCGAACTCTGCCGATGCTTGAGTTTCTCGACAAACGAAGCCTCGAAGTTTTCCCGCAGGGTGCGGATGTAGCCGACGGGCCGGGTGCTGAGATGGCGCTCCTCGAGAAACTGACGGAGCCGATGCAAGCCGTTGATGCGGAGGAAGCTCAGGCTCTCGTTGGAGAGGAGGAAGGTTCTTTCGGCAAGGGCCGTGATTTCATCGTCGAGGCGGCCGAGCAACCTGCCACGTTCCTGCAGAAGCATCCCGGCTGAAACACCCTCCGCCACATGGGTGTGATACACCTCCGGCCGGTCGCTGAAGGCGGTGGCCATGGCGCGGCTGTGATTGCCGTGGTCGTGGATCGGATCCTGGAAGTGCGAGTAGACGAAGCGGGGATCGGCCAAGTGCTCCGACAGCGCCCGTTGGATGGCGGTCGAGCCGGTCTTCGGGAAGCCGTAATGGAGAATGCAGTCGGGCACCGGGGGGGCAAAGGCTCGTTAGGAGCCCCTTGATGCCAGCTTACAAGCGAGAGCGCGGGGGGTGAATCAAGGCGATGTCTTTGCGGGCTAAAATCCTCTAGGAATGTCTCGATCGCCGTCCACTTTCAGTAGCCATCCACCTAAGACGGTCCCGTTGATGATGCTCCCCACCGTCGACTTTCTCGGCATCGGTGCCCAGAGGGCAGGTACCACCTGGCTCTATCGGTGCCTGCAACGGCATCCGCAGCTCTACCTCCCCGGGACGAAGGAGCTCCATTACTTTGATCGCCTCACAGGCCGAGGCCCGCAGTTCACACAGGTCAGGAGCCTGTGGTCTGGGCTTGTCGGACAGGGGGCCGCGGAGCGGGGCTGGCGTCAGCGCGTTGGATAGACCATGCAGAAGATCGTTCGCGGTGGGCTGTCGGCGGCGAACGGAATGGAAGTGAGGCGGGCCGCCTCGTTCCATCTCCCGGGGGCTAAGGACGATGCTTGGTACCGTCGTCAATTTGTCGCAGGCGCCGGGCGGCTGAAGGGAGAGATCACCCCCGCCTATGCCCTCCTCGATGACGCCGGTGTCCGACATGTCGCCCGCCTGTCCCCGGATGTGAAGGTGATCTTCATCCTCCGCGAGCCGCTGTCGCGGATGTGCTCGCAATGGCAGATGGAGTCGCGGGAGTCCCGAGGTCTCGGCATCCCTCCCCAGCCCGATCCAATGAGATTCTTCGCCTCAGACCGCGTCAATGCGCGCAACGACTACCTGCGCACGATCGATACCTGGGAGGCGCATGTACCGCCGGAGCGGTTCTTTATCGGTTGGTATGACGACATCCTCGCCGATCCAGAAGGAATGTTGCTGCGCGTGCTGACCTTCCTCGGCGTCGACCCCGCCGAGCCGCAAGCTCTCGCTGAGGCAAGGAGCAGGGGTCACCAATCCGTGGGCAATAAGGCGGTTATTCCGCCGGAGGTGCTGCGTGAGATGGCCCGGACATCTCGGCCGGGGATCGCTGCCCTGGCCGAGCGGTTCGGGGGGCATGCCATCGGCTGGCTCGCTCGCTGCGATGCCATTCTCGCTGGAGAGGATGGCGGGGGCATGGCAACGTGCTCCATCATTCGGCAGCCCGGCAGACGCTGACCCTCCACGATCCAGTGGTCGACGCCGCGGCGGAAGCGTTCCGGTTCGATCCCTACCCGACCTACAACCGATGGCTCGCCCAGCCGGGCCCTTTCCATTCCCCAGCGCACGGGGCCTGGATTGTCTCCCGTCATGATCAGGTGTCGGCACTATTCCGGAATCCGTTGGTGACCAATCGGACGGAGAAGGCCGGAGTGCTCGGCGACACAATGCTGGCCCACGACCCTCCCGATCACGGCCGGCTCCGCAGCCTCGTGGCCGATGCGTTTGGCGGGGCGGGAGTTCGGGCCCTCGAATCGCGGATCGCAGCGCTCACCGATGAACAGATCGACAGCATCGCCGAACTCTCCCAATTCGACTTCGTGGAGCACTTCGCCGATCGAATCCCAGGGAGGGTGATGATGGGTCTTCTTGGCCTCCCCATCGCCGATCTTCCGATGCTGAGGGCCTGCGCTGACATGGCGGGAGGCCCCGAGGTGTCGGCGCGGAACATGGGGCGGCTCTCTGATTACTTCGCGGGGATCATCCGCGAACGCGAAAGCTGCCCCGGCGAAGATCTCGTCACCCCGCTCCTGGCGGCCCAAGCCCACGGGGGGCGGGCCTCGATGACAGAGGTGCTTGCCACCTGCGTATTGCTGCTCCTTGCCGGCTACGAGACGACATCCAGTCTGCTCGGGAACGGCATGCTCCTGCTCCTGCGGCATCCGGACCAATACGCCCGTGTGAGGGAGGACCCGGAGCTCATCGGCCCGGCGGTGGAGGAGATGCTCCGCTTCGAGAGCCCCACCCACTTCCCCTCCGTGCGCGCGGCGAAGGAGCCGATGGAGATCGGCGGGCAGTCAATCGCTGCCGGGGACCGGATCCTCGCCTGTCTCGGCGCGGCGAACCGCGACCCATCCGTGTTCGCCGATGCCGATCGATTCGATATCGGGCGGGCACCCAACCCGCACCTGGCCTTCGGTATCGGGATCCACGGCTGCCCCGGGGCGCTGCTGTCACGCACCGAAGCACGAATCGTGTTCACGAGGATCAACGCGCGACTGGGGGAATTGCATCTCGACGTCTCCGACCCGCGCACGTTTCGGCCGTCATGGCGACGCCATGAACGGGTGCGCGGACTGAGGAGCCTGCCCGTCCGACGGTGACGCGCAAGTCCGTCTCAGGACGAGCGTGCCACCAACCGGCCCAAGACGCGTTCCGCCGAGGCGAGCGGATCGGAAGCGACGCGCCGGGCCCAGGCGGAGAATGTCCCCTCGGCGCGGAGATGCGCTGGTGGCAGCAACGGCCCCGCGATGCGAAGCGACGGCGCCGCGGCCACCTCTCTGAAGAGGGCGAGGTAGCGCTCGAACATCGTGTCGACGAGGTAGCCCTCATCGCGGATCGTCCGCATCGCTTCCGCTGCCAGGAGCCCGCGGACCTGCGGGTTGGCCTGGAGAAGGGCGAGGGCGTCGGCAAAAGCCTCGATGTCGCCGACAGGAACGACGAGGCCGTTCTCGCCGTGGCGGATGACGTCCGGCACACCGCTGCGGATGGCGCTGACGACCGGCACGGCGCCGCGCGCCATCGCCTCGAGCATCCCCACACTCAATCCCTCGAACGCCGAGGGAAGGAGGAAGGCATCGCAGCTGCCGAGGAGATCGAGAACGTCGTCGTTGGGCTGTGTTCCCAGGAAGGCGAGCTTCCGTCGCATGACGAGCCGGCGACCCTGCTGCTCCATCGCCGTCCGTTCCGGCCCGTCGCCGACAACGAGCAGCTCGAAGGGGATGCCGCGCCGATCGAGGGCCGCGGCGATGGCAATGACGTCGTTGGCGCGTTTCTGGTAGCGCATCATGCGGCCGATGTAGACCACGCGGAGGACGCCCTCCGGAGGAGGGAGTGCGGAGGAGACTGTGGCGAGCCCGGGAATGCCATAAGGGATCGTGTGCATTCTGCCGGTGAGGTTCGGCAGGAGCCCCTCGAGGTGGCACCGGATCGCGCTGCTCACGGCGACGATCGCGTCGGAGGCGTGCGCCAGCCGCGCGGTGTGCTCATAGTGCATCGGATCGTCGCTGTGGCAGATCGTCACGACGCGGACCCTCTCGGAGAGGCGGGGAATGATCCCGGAGTATTCGTAGTCGTAGTTGGGGATGTAGATGCAGGGGGCCTGGGATTCGAGGTGGTCGACCATCGCCTGCCAAGCTTGCGGCCATCCCATCCAGGTCGGCGTCTCGCGGGGGTCGACCGGAATATCGGCGGCGATCGCCAGGCCGCTGCGATCGGCGAGTTCGCGGTTGCCATGGACGCGGGCATCGATTCCCATCCCGCGGAGGCGCCGCAGGAGGTGGACGGTGAACGTGTCGACACCGCTGATCTGCCCCCCCACTGCCGAGACGATCACCTTGTGAGCCTCGAAGGGAGGCGGCGCCGTCGGCCGGGCCGGGGGCAGGGAAGGTGCGGCGGGGAGCGACGGGCGACCGGGCCACACCGGAACGGCGTTGATGAAGTCGAGATCGAGGGCGAGACGGCCGCAGGGGTCCCCCGGCAATGCCGTGAGGATCTCCGTCGTGCCCACGCGTTCAGGAGGCAGCCGCAGCCAGTCGCACCACCGCCTGAACGCCCCCGATTCGACCTGGGCGTCGAGGCGGGCGAAGAGTGCTTCGTAGCCATCGAGCATGTCCTCGATGCGATGGCCTCCGGTGCGGATCGTCTCGAAGGCGGCCTGCGAGAGGCGCTCACGGAGCGCCGGATCGCCGGCGAGGCGGGCGAGATTCGTGGCGAAGCTACCGATGTCGCCGACGGGGCATGTCAAGCCGTTGATGCCATCGCGGACGACGAGCGACTGCGTGACGAGCTCCGACACCACCGGCACGCAGCCGCGGCTCATCGCCTCCAACATCGCGATCGAGAGACCCTCAAATTGCGACGTGAGCAGGAAGACATGCTGGTCGGCCATCGCATCGGTAAGGCTGGAGGCGGGGAGTCGCCCCGCGAACCGCACCCTCCCCGCCGCCACAAGCGGGGCGGCGAGCGCTTCAAGCTCCTCCCGGTATTCGCCATCGCCATACAGCGTGAGCTCGAAGGCCAGCCCCCTGGCCGTAAGGGCCGTAGCCACGGCAATCATGTCGTCGAGCCGTTTTTGTGAGCGGCGCAGCTCACCGGAGTAGGCGATCCGCAGCGGGCCGGTCTGGGGTTTGGGCGGAGGCTCGGGGTGATCGGGAACGCAGTTGCGGATCGTGAGGGCGCGGTGGGCAAGGTGGGGGAAGCGGTGGGCGAACGCGAACTGGAGCGGGTCGGCGACAGCCACGATCGCGTTCCAGAAGGGGCCGAGCCTGCCGGCCTGCTCGAAGTCGAGTTCGTTGTCGGCCTGAAGGAGCCCGATGAGCGTCACCCGGTCGGAGAGCCGGGGGGCGACAACGTTGTTCCGCCAGTCGTGGAGCATGAGGTAGTGGCAGGGCGCGGAGGTCTCGAGCGTGCGGATGATTGCCTCCCAGCGCACCCCCCAGGGGTCGTCCGGGCGTACCGGCAGCCTGTGGCAGGGGATGTCGACAGGAGGGAAGGCGGAGCTCGTCGGCGCCGACACCTTGGTGCACCCCGCCTCGGTGAGCAGGACCGAGGCATCCCAGCCACGTCCCCTCAAGCCGCGCACCAAGCGCTCGGCGAAGACGCACGGCCCGCCCACCGCCCAGTGGGGCAGGCCGACGATCACCTTTGTGGCCAGGGGAGATCGGCTCATGCCAGCTCCCGTGGTGGAGCGGCGCGGAGCCGCCGGAGGAAGTCGGGGAGATCGGTCCGGAACAACACCGCCACTCCGTTCTCGAACAGGATCAGATGGAGGATCCCCAGGAGGAGATAGGCGGGATGCCGGACGACGAGGACGACGAGCGTGAGCAGAGGAAACCAGAGCGTGTAAAAGCGCTGGAGGACGGTGATGTTGAAGAAGAACAGCCGATGGATCGCCGGGCCCCGTTGCTTGACCGCAGGCCACTGCACGGCCCGATCCCGCTCGCGGGCAACCATGAGGCCCGTCCAGAGCAGGAAACCGATCGGCACGATCGGGGCGTCGACCCCGATCCCCAGCAAAAGTGCCAGGAAGAGGAGCGCCTCCGCCGGCAGGAGCACACGCTGGAGGATCCGGAACGTCGGCAGCCACCCGTGTTGCGTCACATACGTCGTCATGCCCGCCGCCTGGTCACGGCCGGCATCTTCGATCTGGTGGGTGAGGATGTGGCGCAGGCCGAGGACGAATGCCCAGGCGGCCAGGATCGCCGAAGCCCAGGCGGGCACCACGACGGCGCCGAGCCGGGCGAAGACGAGGAGCGCCACGGCCGTCGTGATCGTCCAGGAGTAAAGAGCGTCGGCGATCGGCCCGAGGATGCCGCGCTCCTTGAGCCGCACACCCGGCAGGCTGTAGAGGATGAAGAGGCTGAACTCAAGCCCGAGGAGGGTCCACACCGCAGGGGTCGTCGGCAACCAGCGCCACGGCACCCAGGCCAGCAGGAGCACAAGGATGAAGGTGGCCGCCAGGCGCAGCGGATGGCGGCCGGCCACGAGATTCGACGCACCGCTTTCCACGTCCTGTTGGATGTCGAACAGATCGTTGAAAAGATGGCCGAAACCGGCGAAACCCACCGAGGCGACGAGGAACAGGGCGAGGGTGCCGAGCGTCGCCGCCACCGCCGGGGCCGGCTCGGCCTGCGCCAGCACGCAATACACCAAGGCCATCATCACCGGGATTTGGGTGTCCCACCAGCGGTGGGCGCGGAGGAGTGTTTTCAGGCGCATCAGCCAGCCCCCCCGGATCGTCGCTCCGCATCGACTTGGCGTTGCATCACCTCGAGGCACAGCGCCGTGGTCAGGGCGCGGGAGCCCCAGCTGTTCTGCCTGAGACGGGCCCCGAAATACATCGGGCAGGCATCCCATCCGCCATCGGCGGCCTGCTTCCCCTCAAGCCACAGCCGCCCGTCGGCGAGGAAGGGGGATTCGACCCCGAAGTTCAGCAGTGCCGACATCGCCAGGGCCGTGTGCATTGCCGGCGCCGCGATCGAGCCGTTGGGGAGGAGATAAACCTCGATCCGTGATTGGATTGTCTCACGAATCACCGCGAAACGTGTCACACCGGCGGCGTAGCCCCGCGAGACTGCGTGCCAAAGCGGAAAAGGATCGTGGTAGAACGTGTCACAATCCGATTCTTCACCGGCCTCCACGATCCCGATCAACCAGTCGATAGCCTTTTGCGTCTTGGGATGATTACCGAGATACCAGATCACGTTGGCATTGACAACGCCGCTGACGTCGTCATAGGTGGTCGGTTGTGATCGCCAGTAGATGAACCAGCGCTGCCAGGTGAAGTCGCGGAGCATTGCCCACCAATAAATTGGATCGAGCGTGGGGACGGCGCGGAGAATCTGGTAGGTGTAAAAACGCCCCTGGCGATCGCGGTTGTGGAGCATGAGGCGGCGGTTGTCAGGAAAGGGGATTCCCTCCCGCCGCAGAATCACCGAGATGCAGGCCATGTCGTCCAAATCGGCGGGAATGAAGGGATGGGCTTGGCGTCCGCTCTGCACTGATCCTTTGTTCCAATAACGCCATAGGCCGTGGCCATCCATCTCGCCGAGGAAGTAGTCGATGCCCCGTGCCGTCATCGAGGCCACGGCGGGGTGGGGGATCGACGCAAGGGCGTGGAGGATATACGCCGTAGCGATCGGAGAGTGATCCTCTTCCACCGGCCAGCCGGGAAGATTGCGCCGCGTTCGTTCAATGGGAAACTGGCCCCAGGGCAGCTGACTCCGCATCAAAAACTCCACCCCAGCGCGGGTGGCAGGGGAAAGCTCGGCCTTGTTCGGCACGGGCCCCGTCACGGTGTCATCTGACCTCTTCGCCCCAGAGGCATGAGGCTGAAGGTCCTTCGCCGGTTCAACCATCCCACTGAAGGGAGAGCGGCGATCATGGGGACTTTTGGCTCAGCTCAAGGAGTGAGCCTAAATGCTGGTCGACCATCCGGCCGTGACCCGGGCCGCCGTTGCGCTCCTCGACGCTGCTGTTCATTCAATGCCCCCTTCATCACGCCGGCGGGCGGATCGAGCGGGCGTAGTCGAGTGTTGCGAGCGTTGCACGAGTCACAGCATCGATCTTCTCCTGCACGTCGGCCGGGAGGCAGGTCCGGCCAACGTTGCGGTCGGCCCGGAGGGTGGATTGGACTGCGAGTCCCAGCCGCCCGGCGAGATCCTCCACACATGCTGGATGGGCGACGAGATCCTCGTAGCGGACCATGACCAAGGTGTCGCCGAGGGCGCCCCGCGAGTCGAGGCACCCCTCGTTGCGCGTCATCCAGTGGCTGGCGAATTCCTGGGGCATGGACTTGACCCAACCCTTCTCCAGCCATGACTGAAAAACATTCACCGGATCGCGGTAGAGCCAGATGATCGAGAGGTCGTAATCGCTGTACTCAGTGGCGACCTCCAGGGGCGACCGGCGCCGACTCTCCCGCACCGGCTTGAGGAGCACCGTCCCGGGGAGTGCCGCGAGCAGCGGACGGATCTGGGGCTCGGGCCGGAGGAAATAGTCGTCGTAGATGTCGTCGTCGGCCTCCTCATGACGGGGCGATACCCCCGGCGACGAGGCGAGCGTCTCGAACATCGCCGTCGTGCCGGAGCGCTGGAAACCCAAGATCATTACCAGACGCTTGGCCGGCATCACGTCACTTCCGGATTGGGTTCATCAGGCGGACGAAACGACCATCGGAGGTACGATGACCATCGATCCTGTTGCAGGATAGATCCCGGTTTCGCTCCCCTTGCAGGAACTGCTTCGTGCCATTTCCGTCCCTGAACCGGCTCTTCCCCTGGCTTTCGGGCTCCCGTTCCGCTGCCATTTCCCCCGCGGCCACGGACGCCTCCACCAGCGCGCGACCCAAGGTGTTCGGGGTGGGGATCGCCAAGTCGGGCACGAAGACGCTGGGACGCTGCTTCCGGGAGCTTGGTTACCACAACTGCTCGATCCGGGACGATCTGGTCCCAGCCGCCATCAGCACTCCCGACGCCGTGATCGCCGCCACCGGGGATTATGACAGTTTCGAGGACTTTCCCTGGTTCTGGTTCTATGAGCGACTTTCCGTCAGCTATCCAGACTCCCGTTTTGTTCTCACACGCCGCCGCGATGACGACATCTGGCGGCGCAGCTTCTACAATCACATGCGCACGATTCCTCCGCAGCGAATCGAGCTCGGGAGACAGCTTGCCGAGCGCTTCCTCCCTGGCGTTCCGATCGATGACCTCCACCGCATCCACAACGAACGTGTGCGCGACTTCTTCGCCGATAAGCCAGGCCGACTCCTGGAAGTCTGCTGGGAAGAGTCAACGTCGTGGGATCCCCTCTGCGCGTTCCTCGGACAGCCGTTGCCTGACGTCCCCTTCCCGCATGAAAACCGGGGAGATTATGCCGGGGCCCACGATCGGTCTGATCCGCGGTAGCAAACCGGTTTTCCGTGCGCCGACTGGATGACCCTGCCATGCCCCCTGGGATCAGCCGGCTCAACCAGCGACAACAAAGCGGGGCGTGATATGGCTTGCGGAAGTATAGGTGCCGTCGAGGAGATTCCATCGTTGAACGAAGCGTCTGAAGATCCACAGATCCTGTTTTATGACAGCATCATCTTTTCTCCGACGATGCGTCGTTGGTACGGTGACTCCGACTACTACAACGTCGGCCTGTGGAGCGATTCGATCCGTACGCCTCAGGAGGCATCGGCCGCGCTCGTCAACCGGCTGATCGGAGGGGCGACCGAAGCGATCAACGCCGTGCTCGACGTGGGCTGCGGCCTCGGGTCCACCACCGCGCAGATCAAGCACTGCTGGCCGCAGGCCAGGGTCGTAGGGATCAACATTTCACCCGTCCAACTCGAGCGCAGTCGGGTGAACGCACCCGACTGCGAATTCGTGAGGATGGATGCTGCGGCCCTCGCTTTTCCCAGCGGCTCGTTCGACCTCATCACCTGTTTCGAAGCTGCCAATCATTTCAATACGCGTGAGGCTTTCCTGATGGAGGCCTGTAGAGTGCTGCGTCCGGGGGGCACCCTGGCGATGAGCGACATCCTGCTCGATGATTCAGCCTTCGCCCGGAACATGTCGATCTGGGACGTGGACCGAGCGAACAAACTGGAGGATCCTGCCGCCTATATCAAGAAATTGCATGACACGGGATTCGTTGATGTCGACGTGGAGGATGCCACCGCGATGACCTGGCACACCTGGCTGGATCGCCTCAATACCTGGCTCGCCGAGGAGCACGAACGGGGCACAATTCCCGAGGGGAAGATGGACCATTGGCGACGCACCACACCATCCCTGATCGATGCCGTGACGTACTACGTCCTTGCCAGGGCGCGAAAGCCGGGCCGTCAACCGGGCGGGAACCATTGATCTCCATGCGCCTGAGCCGGAATTTCCAAGGCAGGCCAGATGCACTATTCCACATCAATTCACCGACAAAAACCCGGATAGACCAGATTATTTTTTAACGGAAACCAGTACATCGTAGGCCACTACGCTTGAGCGATTGGGGTCATGTAATTTCATGTGTGGGACGGCAGCGCCATTCACTTCGGCTTGATGGATAAGCTGCCTTATCCAGCTCCGCCAGGTTTGCTCGGTGGCATCTTCAACAAGAATGTTGCGATAACCTAAATCCTCAAGGCAGACTTTATAGTTGTCTGGGCTTGATTGATCAAGGCTGGCAAGTGCATCCCATGCCAACATTTTTCTTGAAAAAGGGTGATCGCGATCCAGGAGGATGTCGCACAAAAGCAGTGAGTCGCCCGGCCTTAAAGACCGGTAAGCCTGTTTTAAACAATTGACTCGAGTGTTGAAGTGAAATGCTGCTTCAGCGGAAAAATCACATCAAAGGTATTATCGCTAAATTGTAAATCCGCAGCATTCATCATTGCAAAATCACAATCGCCATGATTCCTTCGGCAATATTCGAGCTGGGCTTCCGAAAGATTAATGCCAATGACATGGGCATCAGGCCAACGGTGCTTGATCGCCGAAGTGGTTGCACCCAATCCACAACCGACATCCAGGACGGCTCCTGGATATTGAGTATGACAATCAAGCAAGCGATTGACCAATGCAGTGGATGCCTCGGCTTGCGTCAGGGTTGATGAGCTCCAGTAGCCAACGTTATAAAAATCCGAGCTGCCGTATCAATCCCGTGTGACTGGACATAAAATAGCGGAGTCATAGGCTTGGATTTGCGGATCTGTCATGGCGATACAACCATCCCCTGAAGTAGAAGATCTGAAAACACATTTCAAGAATCCTTGGTTTCCAACCTCGCGCCCTCAAGGCTAAATTGGCCGACGGCACTTGGGCAAGCGTCGGTCGAGCGGAGCGGACACGAGAAGCAACGGCCGGGGCTGGTCGGGCTGGATGCAGCCCCATCCTGAAGCTGCCTGCGAAACCTCTTGCGCCACATGTGTTTACGGGCGAACTACCAGAAACCTCGCAGCACGGTTACCGGGGGATTTATCTAAGCACATTCCATGCCTGGTGGATCTCGCCTGGTCACGGCAGTGGATCAGGTGTGGGCCACTGATATCACTTCCATCCCGCTGGAGAAAGGATTTCTCGACCTGATGGCGATCGTGGATCACTTCTCCAGGAATGTGGTCAGCTGGAAAGCTGAAATCAGCCTGGCCAGCTTCCCATGGAGGTACTGCCATGTCAGGCCACACAGCTCCCTAGGAGGCAGAACTCCCCATGAGGTTTATACTGAGGCCAAGCCCTTCCTCCCATCTGGGGTTAACGATATAAGGGGCCAGAACTGCCCAACAAAAGGCACCCACATCAGACCATGTCCATGGGCGGAAAGCTGACAAGAAAGATTGGGCTAGAGAGGAATGAGGCTTGGTGGGGCCTCAAGAACCTGACCTTCAACTTCCTCCGTTATCTCCAGCGCTCTTCCCATGTAGCAATTGTTGCATGAATCCTCCGGAGAAGCTCCCATAATTCAGACGATCTCGTCAATGGTTGAGATAAGATTCATCTGCTCTGCCGCCTCTTCGGCGGCTTATTCATGTGCGCAGCGACCCTGCAAATTGCTGATTATTCGAAGTGCCCATAAGATATCAACGGATGTCTCTCCAACCAGCTGGAAAGCCAGGTTGTCCCAGTGTTATGGAGGCCAACATGAAGTAGAACTTTGGATTCATAGCTTTGAGCCATTTTAAGCCTCTGGTCTGAGAATTGGGCAAGGGTGCGCCAATGATTGGTCAGTTGCTCAATCAATCGGCTTACAAGCTAGGAACTCAGCAGTTTGAATCGCTGGACCTGACTCTCTGACCCAGAATTGATTCGTATGCTGCATAAAGTTTTGCCAGGCTGCAAGGGAATAGTTATACAGCGGCTTTCGCATGAAGATGATTTCGAATCCCAACTCGCTGATCAGGTCAACCGTGCTTGGCAGGTCTGGCATCACCAGGCGATACAACTGGTTAAGGGCTTTAAGGTCTTTCGCCTGGAGAGCAAGTAAATCAGGTCTTGAACGATGATCAATGGCATAGAAATCTTTGATGTACAGGAATCCGCCAGGCTTTAGAACATGCTTTGCTTGAGCCAAAACTCTCCGATAATCCTCAGCATGACAGAGTGATTCAAGGAATAAAACGCGATCGAACGTATTGGCCGGATAAAGCTCATCTAGCCGATGAAAGTCCCCCTGCCTAACGTTCACCTGCTTTTGCAACCTCTTGCAACGAATACGATCCTGTGCTTCCCTCACCTGCACAGAAGAAAGTGTCAGAGCTTCAATCTTTAGGTTGCAACGCTCAGCAAACATGATCGCTGGCCCACAGATGCCACAGCCGGCATCAAGGATCGTCAGATTATCTTCCAGCTTTGCCGATTGAATGAGATAATCAACCAGTTCATCGGTTGATTCAGGTCTCGAGCCTTGGAACACCTCTCCAAAACCCTCGATGTAACTAGACGTCATCTCGTCATAATATTGTTTAACATCTGATATTGAGTATTGATTGATGGCTTGGCGTGCGTTGCGCTGGACAGCTTGGATTTGGTCTGCAGATGACTTTGTGAAATTCCCACGAAAGCTAATTCTTTTGCGTAATCTATTGGCAAATGAGTGAAGATGTGAGGACATAAAAGAGTCGGTTGATCCAGCCCCTTGCAAGCCCATCGGCTGATCCGAGGATTGCTGATTAACCAGTGATGGGATTAATGGAGCAACTGTGGATTCTTTCGGAACGGAAATGGACTCAAAGTGATCGCCCATCTCAAGCACCTGCTGCTGCAAATCCTTATAAAACTCGTCAGAGACATACAGGCTGTCAGGCAATGTGTTGTGCCTAATCTCAGCTGCATTAGCTAAGCGCTCTTTAAATTCGGCCAGGCTGTAAAGTCGGTTTAGATTTGGAATTGTCTTTATTAAATCAAGCTCACTTGGACGAGGCAGAAAACGACCAAACTCTTGATCGAAATATGCATCCGTAGCCTTGTAAAGATCAAACTTATGGGCTTCACATGAATCAAAATGTGTATGAACTGCCGTGGCTTCGATGGGGATACATGAGCAATGCAGAGCATATCTTGGTGTTTCAGATTTATTGATAGGCGACCAATGCAGCAGGCTGTTCTCAAAAATGACGGCATCCCCAGCCCTGGATGGCAAGGCAAGCGAATAGTTCTCTCGGACAATATTCGTATAATCCTTGCAAAACAATGGCCCGGAGGATGGGTGGCCTATCGTTTGAGGAAAGATCTTGTGACTCTCGGGGACAACACAGAGAGTTCCATTGGTTAGAGCAGTATCTACCAACGGGCACCAGATATCGACAACCCAATGTTTTGGATTTTCAACTACTGTGGGATGATAATGCAAATCAAGCCAGCCAGCCCCTGGAACTTTGATGAATAATCCACATGATATGACACGATAACCTTCAAACAATTGCTCAACATACGGCCGGAGCATATTCTTTAAGTGATCGGTGGCAAACTGACGGTAGGCAGGGTTGTCATCAGTGTAGCTATTCAAGACAAATGAGTTCCCTGAGCTATCCATGGAGGGCATTAGATCCTCCTGCGGATAGAAGTGGCGTGCATTGGCCAGCAACTCCTGGATCTGATCATCTGCAAGCAACCGCTGACGCACATACCCTCTTCTTGAGAGGAGGGCATTTTGGCATTGATCTCGCAGTATTTGTCTCATGTTGAAGTTACAGAATCAGTTGGGCTTATCGGAGATGCGACGTGAGCCTGAAATAATGCCACTATACCTTAGCTCACCTGATTTTCGCAATCCTACGGATCAGGGATGTTCCTTCATCATTCCAATACCATGCGCTTGATCCCATTGGGAAGTACCAGAAAGTGCGCCATTAGCAAAATCAGATAATCTGATGATCGCAGAGAAAGAAGTATGAGAATAATCAGTGGCTGCCAATACCAGCGAAAGTCACCGATTATCTGATCATAGAGAAGGGGAAAACGATCAGGGCGAGAAACTGAATCAGGCAATCTAGTTGCAACTATGGCATGTCTGTCCCAATTACAAAGCTGCCATGAGAGATGTACGCAAAATCCCAGGAAGATAAAAAAGTTGGCATGACCCTATACTGTCATTAAAAGCAGATAGGCCACCAAAGCGGCATTGGCTAGTTTAACCGTGGCATCAAATGCTGCATCCCAGCCATGGATCACCACAAAAGTTCTAATG
>CAIJRN010000018.1 GCA_903823115.1 uncultured cyanobacterium | reverse complement strand
CTTCAACAATGATGCCGGTGGCGGCAGCCACGCGTTCTCGCACTGTGTTGCTGATCAACGGCAGGCTGCAGGCCGCGTTCCGCCAAGTGAAGCCAGGATGGCATTCCAGCCGGGTCTCGTAGGTGGGTTCGGGGTACGGGCTGGAATGCAGGAAAACATCCGGGTTGCTAAGGCTGCCCAAGGACTCGCCTGGCGAATGGCCGGGCGGGATTCCTGGTTCACCGCTGCCGTAGTCCAACAGTCTTGCACTTCCTGTCCCCCCGATGATGCGAATCATGACGGGGAGTACGGCAGTGTCGATGGGGCGAGTCCAGAAATCGGTTCCGGAACCTGCGGTGAAGACGTCAGTGCCGTAGCCGAGATCCACGGAGAGTTTTGCCGAACCATTGAGGACGACCTGATCGAAATGCAGGATCACGAAATGCGGCCCGCCGTGGGGGCCCGGGCCAGGAGTCAGGCTCAACGGGGCGCTCTGATTGAAGGTACGACCGTCTGCTACACGTCGACCGAGAAAATGACTCATGAGTGACTCCTTCCCAGGCTTCCACCAATGTTTTCAGCTAGAACTTCGGCGATCACAATGCTCACTGTTCCTCCCACTGTGTGCAAAACCCCCTCGGGTTCCCCTCGCCAGCGCACGGCCTGATAGTTGATACAAAGCTGGGTGAATGCAGCAAGTGCTTTGATGGCGTTGCTCTTGGTGCGCAGGAGCCCCCTAAAAGCATGGAAGATAGCGAGGGAAAACAGAGACATAAGTCTCTTTACGCTGCAGAAAGCATCCATTGCAAAATCCATTGCAAAAAGCTGCCTGATCAATTCTTAGCTGAACCCACAAAAACTGTCAGCCATCGCTTCACATTCCGTATATAAAGCTGATTCTATCAGCCCCCAGTCTCAAGCACTCACTGCGATGCAGAAACTTTTCCGAGCATTGAGCCAGTCGGCGGTCAATCTAAGAGGACCTGGATAAGGACTCTGCAGTGGGAGCGGGTACAAACACTTACTGGGTACACAGGAAGACTGCACTTAGTGCCAAGCTTTGAGTCCGCGTAGCAGTTGAGCTCAGTGGCGGCTCTTAACGGCCGTCCGTTGTAGCGAACTGTTAGTCTCTCATGTTAAGCCTGGGAGGTTGGCAAGGACATCCGCTATGTCCGAATAGCGCTCAAGTACATCAATAACCTCTGGAAGTGGCTCAGCCCAGATGCCCGATAAATCACACTCCTCCGGCTCCCGTATGGGGAAGGCAAGCACCTCATGCGGCGGATTGAACTGGGCATTGATGCCGGCTTTATTCCCGCGTGGATCACACCGGTACCACCCGTAACCTTTAAGAAAGACTACATTAAGTCCATGCAGACAATACGGCGCGCCGGAATCACAGACAGACAACCGCTGGTAGCACAAGCCGGACGGAATTCCACTTGCACGCAAAAGTGCCGCTAGTAAATGGCTCTTGGCGTAGCAGTAGCCGGTTGACTTCTTGAGGACATCCGACGCCTTGCAGGTAACCAGATTGATCTGATAGTCCCAGCTATGCCTGATTTCATCTCGAACGAACTTATAGCAAGTCTCGGCTATGACAAGGTCACCATGAAGGCCTGCCGCCAATGCAGCTGCCTTGGCTCTAACGACTTCGTCGTCGAAGTCGATGTATTTGCTTGGCCTTAGGTATTCGCTCATTTTTGCTCTAGGAGGCAAACGCTGCCACTGAGTGGCAGGCAGCGGGTATTGGGTGGCGCAGCAGAGAGATTAAGAGGGCCTGTCCACTCAAGGGGCCGGCTAGCCGATTTCACGCACGCATCACAGGTCACTCGGCTGAAGACCGGTGTTCCTCGAAATTCGGGACAACATCCTCGGCCCTATCTCCTCACCATCATGGAAAGCAAAGACGAAATCGGGATATCCGTCATGAGCGAGGGTCCTATGAGATCCAGACTGTCTCTTTAACCGCCATCCAATTTTCTGGAGAGCAGCCAACACCCTTTTGGCTTTGACTGAAGACCACGTACTCATGCAATGACTGGAAGCGAGAAACTGATACTTACAGGCTCAGACTCGCTATTTTCTAGCCTCTCGGCAATAACGCGAAGAGCCAAGATCTCCGCCTTTGACATTGCATCTGCAGCAGAGTCGCCATACGAGAGAACGCCAGGCAGCTCGGGTACCTCTGCAATCCAGCGTCCATCAACTTCTTGCTCGCACTCCAAAGTGAAAATCATGGTCTACGCACCGCTACAACCATCGTAGCGCCATTCCAGGGAATGGGAGACGCCCACTCCGCTACCCAGCTTATTTTCCATCCCAAGCATTCGGCTAACGCTGCCAATGCGTTGGCCCTGCTGCTGGTCGCTGTAGAAGATTCCCAGGTTTTACAGCGCCTCGACGTCAGCAGGTACAAGCTTGATCCGTGCCTGCAGCAGGGGCTTCGCTTCGGCAATCCGCCCTGCCGTGTGGTGCTCGGCGATGGCGGCCGAGGCGCCAAGCTGATCTCCGTAAGCCGAAGGCTTTCTGCTTGCAATAGATCAAGCAGGTCGTGGCGGCCTACAGCAAGATCAAAACTATGTTCGAGTGGAGCGCCACTGCAGGCTCGATCTTAGAGGCTGCAGTGGCGCTGAGGGGACTTGAGGGACACCACTGTTGGAACAGGGTTTCAGATCGGCGGCCGAACGTCGGAGGCGGCGACTGGATTGGTGCAGCGATGCAACGTCGCAGCGCGGATCAGCTCCGAGCCACTCAGCGACAGCTTGGCACTGATGTGTTTGCGATAAGTCTCAACGGTCTGTAGGCTCAGGCCAAGCGACTGTGCGATTTCCTTGTTGAGAAGCCCCAGGCCCAGAGCGTAAAAGACCCGGAGTTCACGTGGCGAGAGTGTATCCATCTGCAGCCGCCATTTTGGGTTGCTCATGTGGGAGCGCTTTGAGCTCAGGACCTGTAGACGGGTCACCATTCTCACCAGGTCATCCCAGTCATGGCGTTTGTCCACGATTCCGAGCAGCATCGCCTCGATCTCCGCTGGCGGCGTGAGTGCATCACTCACGTCGGTGATCAGGATCAGCCTGCCAGCTGGATTGACACTCTTCAGAGCCAACGCCGCATCGATCCAGGTTTCACCATGCTCACCGGCACAATGGACATCGAGCAGGAGTAAATCAGGGGGAGAGTTCTCAATAAATACAAGAGCTTGGGCCACAGAAGAATACACAGCCACCAGCGCCAAGCCGCAGTGCTCAGCCAGCAATCCTCCGACGGCCTTCCCCACCAGGATGTGACGGTCAAGGACCAGGCAGGTCAGAACGGGTAAACCCTCGCCTACCGCATCACCATGAGGTGTCATACGCCCCAGGCCAGACCTCCCGTCTCATACCTGCCAAGTCATACCCATTTGTAGGACTCTCACAAGTGGGATCCGTGAATCAGGTACTTGACTGCATCGCTTTGGCGGCACAATACTGAAGTTTGTCGCTGATCTGCACAGCCATGAATACCTATTCCATTCCAATCGCACCAGCATTTCGCGCCCCACGTCGCATGACGATCACTCTGCCGCACAGCACCTACCATGGGTTGCTGGAGCGAAGTGATGACGAGGGTCGCTCGATGAGCAATCTGGCGGCTTATCTGCTGGAGTCGTCGCTCAACAAAGGGTGACACCCAAACCAGCGGGGTGATCATCAAGGATCAGGAAGCAGAGCAGGAACCGTCTGGAGACCTCAAGCCTTGAGGTGTAATCCACCTCAAGGCCATCCAGTCTGATCCGGTTCGTCCATGCCCGTCGGCAACTGCACTCCCTGGTGGTTCCCGTGGGGACGATCGGTTGGTCAGCCAGTTGCCGGCCCTGATCTGCCAGCACCGGCCCGATCTGATGGTGAGCGAGGGCCTGGATCGCTCACCATCGGGCTTCACAAGCTGGAGCTCTCAGTGAGCCAAGGCGGTGGCGGTTGGCCTGGCTCAGGAGCACTCTGAGGAGATCCACGACTACGTGGGCACCTGGGGGGCGATGGTCTGCCGTTCGGTCAGGGAGATCGGCGCTGAGCCCCCCTATCTCTCGCCCGCTATCTCTCCCCGCGCTGGCGCTGGCGCGGGCCTTTCAGCAGAGCGAGCAGCCGCGGCTCAGGCCCGATCGTCCCCGCAACATCGCCTGTTTCCGGTTGTTGCTGCCCAAAGGCATCCTGTTCAGCTCCAGCGATCTGGCCAGCTCCCTGCTCGACCCGTCAGCCAAGGCACAGCAGCTGGGGCACAACGACTTCAGCCCAACGCTCTGGGAGTGGAAGGCCGAGGGCGTCAAAGGCACGGGGGCAACACTGGAATGGGTGGTGCCGGTGCTGTTGGGGCGAGGCCGCCCCGTCATCAGACGGGTGCTGGGCTCATGGGTTGAGGCGCAGCCGCAGGAACCCGTCGCAGCGATCAACCGCCGTGGCCCAGCTCACCGCCTGCAGCAGGGAGATGCTGGAGAGTGGCTTGATGAATCACGACTGGCAAGCGGTAGATTGCTTGACAAGAACTTCACCGTGACATCGACGGGTGCATTGGAAATCAGCTGAGATTGGCATTAATTCCAATCAATAGTCTTCACTTGATCAGCGAAAACGAAGCGCCAGTCGATACCATCTCTTCGCCTGACAAGCAAGGTTATTCTAGACAAGACGATTCGCAAGAATCGACAATTGCTTTTCAGGAGAATCCGGATCCTTAGCATAGTCATTAACATAAAAGTAGTTACTGCAAACCCTGTCAAAGAGTTTGTTTACTCCTGGTGTCGCTTGAAAAGTAGCGCCAGCAAAGTCTTTGCCCTCCCCAGCGCTGATTCTGACAACATTATTCTTTTCAATGAGAACATTATCAACGACGTCAGAAAGAAGTACGGGCTGAAAACGAAAATAGTTTTGCTCGCCAACTATTGTGCCGCACAACTCATCATTGATTCGTGAATAGCCAACAAACATCATTTCCAAAAGAGGATTCCCCAAGTGGCCGTTCCAATCTTTAGCCGAGAACCCTCGCCCCTTCTCATAGTTAATACAGGGGGGCATCTGTCCGGTTCCAAACGATACTATAAGTGTCTCCGTGTCTGTAGCGAGCAAGGGAGACTGTTTATCTATCCAGGTCTTCAAAGACTGACTACCGATGCGTTCAGCCAAAGCAAGTGCGGCCGGATTGTTAGCCCCTATACCTCCATCAATGAGTGGCAGTCCGTCTCTCCCCTCACAGCTATGATCAAATGAAAAGTAGCTCTTCTTAGCTCTGAGACTCTGAAAGTATGGATTGGTATCCTGATCGTCCTTGATGGCATGGGAGGGAAAGCCAGCAGGATATGCCGATGAGCCCCGACAAGCATCGAATAGGTGGATTCCATTGCAAGCTGGATCATAGCTTCGAAAAGCCAGAGGGCGATTATTCCAAGAATCATATGCTGTTACCAGCAAGGCTTTCTTTAGGTCACCCAGCCGATTTTGGCCTAGGTACTTATGCAAAACATTCTCAAGTTGGCTGCCGTCAAATAGTGGGGTTGAGGCGGCCTTGAAAATCAGATCAATTAAGGACTGAGCAGGGAAGATCGCCGCACCGTCATTCTTAAAAATATCAAGAACGTCGCTGGCGCTGTTGCCAATTGTCAAGGCAGCAGCTATTAGGCTGCCGGTCGATGTACCGGCGATAAGATCGAAACAATCGAAGATGCTCTTCGAAGGAATCTGTTTCTGAGAGCAAACGGTATCAATGGCTTTCTGAAGCTCTACGAGCATGAGGGCCGTAAGGCGGCCTCGATAACCGCCGCCATCAAGACTCAAAATTTTGAATGCCATAGCCGAGCCATTATTCATTACAATTCAAAGCTAGTAATATGAGCAATGCTTGTCTTTGCCGGGCGCCAATCGGCAACAATTATTAACCCAGCTTATTCATTGAACCTCTTGTCAATGCTCACCATCTCTCTAGCACCAGCGTTGAGCAGGCCGCGCCCAGCGCAGTGCCAAACAAAAAGCCATGTCCGTGAATGGCGAGGCTCCATTCAATCACAATAGAAACACAGATTCAGACAATTTGATGCGCTTCGTTCCTCGGCACATCCTATAATTTGTGTATCTTATCTCGATACCCCCTTTGGCACATGGCGTGAAGCAGCGATAGACAAAGCCATCCATGCTGGCTCCCCATCTAGGGGAACACCTCATCGCCCGTGGGCTCAAGGTGGCTCACACGGTTCATCGACTGGCGCAACCGCATCAACTCGGCGTACATGCGCCGTCGAGCCCTGCTCTGGTTCCCGAGCGGCCGGTGCTCAGCAATCGTGTGCCAGGGGTTGAAGGAGAGCTCGCGGGCGAAGGCCAGCTGAGCAGGAGAGTCGAACGTCTGGCGGTGCAGCCGCAGAGTGGCCACCGACACCCGCGGCGAAAGGCTTTCGGGCCAGTAGACGGCGTTGTTCTCGATCGGCATCCGATGGGGGTCGCTCTGCAGCTGCAGGCGCACGTCGAACTCCACGTCCCGCTCGGCCAGGGTGCGGGCCATCGCTTGTCGCAGGTAGTCGTCCGGCGGACGTCGGGGCAGTCGCGGAATGGGGGAACGGCTGAGGTCCTTTGGCCAGAAGGAGAACTGCATCGCCTGACCCGGCCCCAGCAGGTAGGACACACAGCTGAAGTAGGCCACCTCCAGGGGGCTCGTCTGGGTGCGAGTCCAGAGGGCTTGCATCAGCAGATCCAGCAGATGGTTCTGCCGAAGATTCAGGAAGTGGAGAATCTGAGCATTCCTGACGCTCTCGATCTGCAGATTGGCGTTGGATTTCAGATCCGCAGTCACGAAGGTGGGGGTGCACACCCCGGTCATATCAAGGGTGAGGCACTCATCGCTCATCAGTTTTTCACCCTCTACGCCCAGCAGCTTGACGCTGATGCTCATGAAGCCCACATCGTCGATGTCAGGGGTGATGTAGGGGCCCGGTCCCGAGAACCTCACCCAGGCTTTGAAGGACTGCGGCTTGGCATAAATGCCTTGGCGGAACGGGGCCGGCAGGTTGTCGTGAACGATGAAATCGGCGCGCACAATGCCGAAGGTCTTGGTGTTGCCGCCACGCTCGGCGTAGCCGGGCTTCCAGAGGTCGCGAATCTGGGTGGTGAAACTGGAAATGATCGAATCCACCAGCTGTTCTTCCTCCTCCAGGGGCCGCTCCTCCGCCAGGGCCAGCCCTTCGTCCCGACGGGCCAGATTGATCAGGGCCGTCAGCAGCGCCGTGAGCGGCCCGCGCAGCAGGGCATCGAACCAGGGCCGGAAGAACGGGTCGAAACGCCTCTCCAGCTGGGTGAGCCTGATCGACACCCTGCTGATCAGATCAAGCAGGGCTGAGCCAGTCTGCGGGGCAGGAATCGGTCGGCTGGGATTGAGCTTGATCTCGGTTGCAGCGCCGGTGGCAGGCGTGTTGGCGGGTTCGCTGACCATGGCGTTCAGGGGGTGAGGGAAGCCAGGTAGCGCAGCGCAGCGATACCGGGCAGGAAGAAGTAGGCGCCACCGCGGACCACCACGAAGGAGGGGAGGCCCGAGATCCGCTGCCGCACCGGGCAGCCTTGAATCGTGAACTGGTCGGTGGGGCGCCCCGACGGCAGCCGACGCGGCCCCAGCAGCGGATCGGTTTCATCGAGCAGACCGTTGAACTGGGAGTTGTTGATCCAGGAGCGCTGCACGAATTCGAACTGCCGCGTGATGTTGGCGTTGATGCAGATGAAGTGCAGACCCCGCTGCTCCCCATCTGCCGCCCGCAGAATCTCCTCGGGATCGAACGAGGCACTGAGTGGCGTGCCATAAGTGCGGCCGCGGCGCAGCAGCCGGTGAGTGGCGTTCACGGCCAGGGAAGCCGCCGAACCGGGGTTGGGGCTGAGGGAATCGCGGGGGTTGCTGCGTCGGATGTGGGCCCCGAGCGGGCAGCGCAGTCCCTGCGGATCGCTCTGCTGATAAGAAAAACTGTTCTCGGTGGCCAGGGCGGGGTCATCCTGTTCTGGGCTCTCCACCAGAGGGGCGCCGCCAGGCCAGCGGCCCACCAGGCGGGCGGCCAGCTCCAATCTGCGCTGGGGGTTGGCGGAGCCATCCGGGTCGCGGCTGGCCTGATCGAGGAACTGCCAGAACGCCTTCACCCGCTGGTCAAGCTGACGGAACACCAGATAGCTGCCGTTGCGACCCAGATCGTGGGTACCGAACTCGGCAGGCGGCAGCAGGCCGTCGGGATCACGCTGCCGGTGCACCCGTGGGCACTCGGTGATCAGCCCGTAGGCGTTGGTGTAGCCAAGGATGAATTCACCGGCCGGCACCTGCGGCAGGTTGCCGCTCTGGGGATGCAACCCCTGGATGCCTGGCTGGCTGATCGCATCTCGGAAGCCAAAGTGCTCGCGCACGCCACCGTCCTTGGCCTGGTCCGCCAGCAAGCTGGTGTCCAAACGGCTGATCAGGGCCAGCCCCCCATCCGCGAGCGAACCTGTCATTGCTTCGACGGCCAGCTCCAGCTCCGCCGGGCTGACAGCGAACAGCATCAGCAAACAATGCACTGGCCGCTGCTGGTGCCCCGTGCCGCCCCAGGCCCAGTGACGGGGTGTGCCCTTGGGATCGGCGGCGGCGCCGTCGTCGCCGAGGGCGCGGCTGCGCTGGGGCTCGGTCATCCCCTCCTGCAGTTCGGTGGGAAAGGTGCCAAGGGCCTCAGGGTCGAGACCGAGGGCCGCCAGGCCAGGGTGGGTGAGGGCGATATTGAAGCAGGGGACAGCTGGATCCGGGCGTTGCTCGCAGGTCTGTATCCGATCGATCAGTGCGCCGAGCCAGCGTCGTGCCGCCACTGGCTCGGCCACGTGCAGAAGCAGGTAGGCCGCAGCAGGGTGCTTGCCGTAGCCCCTGGCGATGATCCCCTGAATGTCATGGAGCTCGAGATTCATCGGGGTTCCCAGGCGAGGTTCAGAGCAGGGCCAGCCAGGCCTGTTCGGCGGCGGAATCGAGATCCGCGAACAGGCCGGCGCGGATTGCGGCGTTCCTGTTGATCGTGATCGCTGAAAGATCGGGATAGGCGCAATACCACACCTGGGTGCGGACCTGATACTTGCGCAGCACCGCCTTGTACACCTGTTCATCTCGGGCACCACCGAGCACCATCCAGTCAGTACGGGGATAGTTGCTGCCGTGGCCGAAGATCAGGTTGAGCCCCCAGGCCACCTTGTTGATGAAGTCGTTCATGTAGTCCTCAAGGTTGAAGTCGTAGTTGCTCATGAAGAACACCCTGCGACCACCATCGACCACGATCCAGCTGGCGAAGTGAATCGTATCGACCCCATAGAGATTGAGAAGTCGCACGGTACCGAGATCACCGCTTCGGAAGAAATGGTGCACAACGAAATTGGCTACCGCCAGGATCGCCCGCAAAGTGAAATAGCGAAAGAGTCCAGGCTTGATGAAGCCCAGCACCGAAAACTGATTCTGAATGGTGAAATCCTCATCCTGAGCGAGATGGCGCCGATTGAACTGACTCAGCCTGAAGTTGGGATCCTGGCGGGGGTGGGGCGCCTTGATCTCGCTGCGGCGCAGCAGCACCAGAAAGATCGGCAGGAATGGCAGCGCCAACAGCCCCAGCAGCAGACCCAGGGCGATGCCGCCAATCCGATCGAGCCCATCCCTCAGGCGCCAGGCCAAGGGAAAGGGCGCCACCGGCTGCCGCGCCCAGGCCAACGCTTCATCGCTACGGACATGCTCCTGAATGTCCTGGCGCAGAGCTGAGGTAGCGGAGCCAGCCGCCGCCCGTGGGGCAGCGTCAAGGAAGCGCTCGATCCGATCCCGCAACTGCGCTTCCTGATGGATCTGGGACACGGTGCGGCCCAGGGTGTTCACGTAGAAGGTCTGCGTGGGGATCTGATGCCGCCGCAGCCAAGCCAGCAGAGCCTGATCCCCCTGGCCAGGCCCTTCGCTGCTGTGGCTGAAAATGACCCGCAGCCCCTCCGCCGCCCCGACCACGAGCTCCCGTAGAAACCCATCGGCGGAGCCATCGAAACAGCAGGACAGGGCCAGGCTGGCCGCGACCGGCTGGCCGTTGGAGGGGTCGGTGGTGGCGTCGAGAATCACAAAGCGGGCATAGTGCAAACGCTCGAAATCACCGAACGGCACCAGATGGTTCCCTGCAGGATCGAGTTTGAGTTTGCCCAGCGCGACGCCCAGCCCAGCCAGCGCCTCAGCGGACGGCTGGATTGGCGCCACAATCGTGAGGGACGACTGGGGAATCACAGCTCGATGGAGATTCCGCGGGGGAACTGCAGCGAGAAACTCAGCACCCGCTGGTCACCCCAGTAGGCCTGACCGATGAACAGACCCGGTGACACTTCACGGATCTCGTCCCGGATCTTTTGGGCGACGAACGAAGTCTTGGAATAGTCAAGAATGATGGACTCTCCAGGGGCGAACCAGCTCTCACCTGGATAGATGTTCGCCTTCACCAACTTCAGTCCGAACGTGGTCACCCGGTTGAGCAGGTAGCGCTCATCGCGGTGAAACACTTTCCCCTGCCAGGCCAGCAGATGAACGAACCAGGAGACCACCCGGTTCACAGGCTGATCCGTCAGGAATAGCACTCGGCCTTCGGCCTGGCCATCGGGGATCGGGCCCAGCGTGGCCTGGCGGTAGAGCTCATCGAGCTCAGCAGCAGAGCGGTTCAGAAGATCGTCGGTGGTGAGAGTCATGACTCAGGAGACCGGGGCGAAACGGATCAAACGGTCGGGGAAGCACAGCGGCCACTGCGGACCGTTGAACACTGCGTGGGGGAGCGCGAGCTGGGGGCGCGCCAGGAGCACGGCCAAGCCGGTCTTGAGCACGAACAGGATCAGATCCTTGCCAGGGCAGGCACGGGCGCCACTGAGAAAAAGATTGGAAAAGGGGCAACCGCCAGCTCCCTCCAGCCAGCGCTGCGGCTGGAACTCGCTGGCCTCGATTGAGGGCCGCAGGGGCCGCTGCAGCAACCCCAACAACTGCAGGATCTCTGTGTCCGCCGGCAGCCGGCGGCCAGCGTGAACGTCACCGACCATCGTGTGATGCAGGGTGAGCGCCACGGGCGGATAGAGCCGTCCGGTCTCCTGAAGGCAGGCCTCCAGCAACTTCAGTCGGCCGATCTGGTCCTCGGTGAACGGACCATTGGTTCCGCAGACCGCGTTCAGCTCGGCTCGGACCTGTGCCAGCAAGACGGGCTGGGCGAGCAGGAGCACCACTGTGCGCCCCAACAACAAGCTGGCGGAGCCCCCGAAGGTGAACATCCAATGGGGCAGCTGCTGCAACAGCGCCTCAAGGTCGGCGGCGGCGAGGTCCGCTGTGGGGACGGCGGAATGGGCCCGCGCCAGCAGGCAACCAGCAGGGGAATGACTGGAGGAGGCCCGCCAGGCCTCACCCAGTGCCCGGTAGATGCGCTGGCGACGACGACCTTGGAACGGCCCCAGCAGAAAGCGGCGCAGGGGCTGGCCCACCAGATCGGCCATGCGCTGCACATCGTTGGCAAGGCCGGCGTCCACCAGCGGAGATAGCGACCCCGGAACGCCAGCGAACACCACCGCCAGCATCGCGACGGTGAGCCGCTGGCGGAGGTCTACAAGGGAGTGGCAAGGGGCCTCGAAGGCCGCCCGCAGCCGGGGCAGGAACACCGCCCGATCGGGGTGCGGAGCTCCGGGGGACAGCACCGCTTCGTTGAAGGCCCGCCACTGGATCCATTCCTGATCGTGGGCAATCGTGAGTGCCTGAGGTGCCAGAAACGCCATCGCCTGACGCTTCAGCGCTCCGGGCAGATACGTGGAGGTGCTGGGGGGCTGGCGCAGGATGTGGACCGAGAGGTCGCGATCGATCACCAGCAGGATCCTGATGACCAGAAGGTTGAGCACCACACCGCCCTCCCCGGCATAGCGCTCGGCCAGCCCCTGGCTCCAGGCGATGAGGACGGCCCCAGGTCCGAATCCCAGCCGCCCGGAAAGTGCACGCCGGATCACGCCGGCAAGCCGAACGACGTCGGTGACATCGACGCTGGGGAAAGTCTTCCATTCACCTGCAACCGACATGGTCGACACCGATTGGAAATCATGCAGCATTGTTGCCACCCTATTTATCTCGCTCAAATTCCAAGCCGCGCGAAGTATGCAACAAAAGTATGCACGTATAAGGTCGTCGCAGGATCACAGCGCCTGATTACCCAAGGGGTTTAAGAATGATGAAGCGCTCGTCAGAAAATACCCGCCAACCGCGGGTAGTCTGGCATCCATGCAACATTGCTAGAGCCAATTATTGTGGACTACGGATTCACTGGATTCTGCTAAATCAGAGGCTAACTTTTCCTGAATTATCTGGACAACGACGTTCACCTTAGTCATGCCGAACCGACCCTGGTACACGCTCCCAATCCCCTTGGCATTGCTGAAACTTTCAGCAATCCGTGATCGGCTGCGCCAGCACAACCTTCACGACACGTCCAAGCTCCCTGTTGAGGCCGGTCTGCCACGGCCCGTGGCCGACGCTGCCGAGGTGAATCTTGGCGCCCGCAGCGCCGATGGCAGTTACAACGATCTTTTGCATCCCGAAATGGGGATGGCGGGCACACGCTTCGGCCGCAATGTGCCCCTTGAGGCTGCAGTGGCGGATGAGGCCAACCTGCTCAAACCCAACCCACGAAAAATCAGCCAGTCACTGCTCGCCAGAAAGGAATTCATCCCGGCTACGATCCTCAACCTCAACGCAGCTTCCTGGATTCAGTTCCAAACTCACGATTGGTTCTCCCACGGCAAGAATCAACCGCATAACCAGCATGAGGTGCCCATAGAGAAGGGCGATACCTGGGAGCACGAGCGTCCGATGGTTGTGGACAAGACTCTTAATGACCCCAGCCGCCCTGCCGCAGAAGATGGGTTGCCCAAGACCTTTGTGAACACCGAAACCCACTGGTGGGACGCTTCCCAGATCTACGGCAGTACACCGGAAATGGTGGAGAAACTGCGCTCCCACGTGGACGGAAAGATGCGCCTGGAGGCCGATGGCTTCCTGCCCATCGATCCGGATCTGGGGATCGATCTTGTGGCCTTCTCCGGCACCTGGTGGATC
Organism: uncultured cyanobacterium; assembly: GCA_903823115.1. GTDB lineage: Bacteria > Cyanobacteriota > Cyanobacteriia > PCC-6307 > Cyanobiaceae > Cyanobium. Next base: position 72,197 of record CAIJRN010000018.1, on the reverse strand, counting down.
GGTCTCAGCATGCTCCACACCCTGTTCGTCAGGGAACACAATGCGATCAGCGATCACCTCAAAGCGGCCTACCCGGGATGGAATGATCGAAAGCTGTTTGACCATGCCCGGCTGATCAACGCGGCCCTGATTGCCAAGATCCACACGGTGGAATGGACTCCGGCAATTCTGCCAAATCCAGTCACCGAAATGGCCATGAATGTGAACTGGTGGGGCATTCTGGGGCGCGATTTCCGCAAAGCCTTCGGCCGCATCGGCAACAGTGAGATCCTCAGCGGCATCGTGGGATCCACTACGGATCACCACACGGCCCCGTACTACCTCACCGAGGAATTCACATCTGTGTACCGGATGCACCCACTCATCCCGGATGGGTACGAGTTCTATTCATGTCTGAACGATGCCCATTTGGGCAGCAGGCCCTTCATCGATGGCTTCGATAAACATACGCGCCCGCTCACCGAAGAGATCGGCTTCGCCAACCTGTTCTATTCGTTCGGTCTGGCCCATCCCGGCGCCGTCACTCTGCACAACTACCCCGACTTCCTACGCAATCTCCCCAAACCCAATGGCGAAGTCTTCGACCTCGCTTCGGTCGATATCCTGCGCGACCGTGAGCGGGGCGTACCCCGCTACAACCGATTCCGGGAGTTGATCGGTCGTGGTCGGGTGAGCTCCTTTGAAGAAATCACCAGCAACCCGGACCGGGCCCGAGAATTGCGTGAGGTGTACGACAACGACGTCAACCAGGTGGATCTGATGATCGGCCTCTATTCGGAGGACCTGCCACCGGGCTTTGGTTTCAGCGAAACTGCCTTCTGGGTCTTCATTCTGATGGCCTCGCGCCGACTCAAGAGCGATCGCTTCTTCACCAACGATTACCGTGCCGGAATCTACACCCAGGAAGGCCTCGACTGGATCGAGAACAACTCGATGGTATCGGTACTCAAACGTCACCACCCCGAGCTCACGCCAGCCCTGCGCGGCATCGACAACGCCTTCAAGCCTTGGAGAAGGGTCCGCTGAACACGACAGACAGACCGCGCGGATGTGCGGCTGTGAAGCACGGAAAACAGGCGCTCGAACACCTCCGGTAGTGGCACTTAAAACACCAGGCGCTCGCCGTTGATCGGGTGATCGAGTTCCAGCGTGATCACATCGTCGGGGCTCAAGCCCACAAACCACCACCAGATCGGCAGGCACTGGAATGGCGTTGGAGAGTGGGCTAACACTGTCTGGTCGCCTTCGTTTCTGATGTCTCAGCCCTCCGTGACCACGACCACAGACAAAGCGGATGATATGGCGGCGGGCGATGCGACAGCGATGTCAACTGGATTGAGCTCGTTGATGCTGCCTGTGCGCGGCGCGGCCTGTCGACTTTGGGCTGGCCATCATCTTCCAGCCACTTCTACGGATGGCCTGCCCCTGCTGGTGTGTCATGGCGGACCAGGCGTTCCCAGCGACTATCTGTTTCCCCTGATCGAGCAACTGCAACGACCAGTGATTTTCTTTGATCAACTGGGTTGTGGGCGCAGCGACCGACCCAGCCCTGATGCAGAGGATTACTCGATCGCGGCATCAGTGCAGGACCTTGTGGACGTGATCGAAGCTCTCGTGGCCATGGGGCTGATCCCGAGGCAGGTGGAGGGTCGCCCTGCTTACCACCTCTACGGCCAATCATTCGGCGGCATCCTGGCCTTCGAAGCCCTCACCTCAGACAGTGACCTGCCGATTCCACGCTCGCTGACCCTCTCCAACGTGCCGAGCTCGGTGCCCTTGCTCCTTGAGGATGTGGCGGCCCTGCTGGCGGATCTCGATGGCGACGGTGCCCGCTTTGATGCGACCCATGTGTGTAAAACGACGCCACGTCCACCTGCGCTGCTTGCGGCCTACGCCCCAGGACATCCAGGGAGCCATTGGCGCGGTGTGGATGTCATTGCTGACTGGTGTGTGACAGAGCGAGGCCTGGGCTCCCTCACGCTGCCTGTGCTCCTGCTCGCCGCGGAACACGACTTCGTGACCCTGCGCTCGATGGAGGGATGGCAGCGACTGGCTGATCTGCGGAGTGTCGTCATCCCCGGGGCGGCGCATCACGCCTTGCTGGAGAGGCCCGAGGCCTACGGGGCGCGCCTGGAGGAGTTCCTACAGGAGCAAGAGACATCAACGATCAACACTGGGTCGTCGTCTGCATCGACCTGACCTCGCCGAACGAGAGATCAGGAGTGCCCTTGAGCTCCGTGGGGACGCATTGCCGTCAGGCATGAGCTGCACACCTTGCGCCGCTCGTTGGCCACCACCATGGCCCAGGGCGGCGCCAGCCTCCGCACCGTTCAAAGCTTCACCGGCCACGCCAGCCTCGGCCAACTCCAGAACACCATCGACGCCGCCGAGGCCGATGAAGCCGCCGCCTTGGTACTACTGAAGTGAGTGTCCTTATCCGCTTGCCAGGTCAGGTGCTGGGGCAGGCCACCGCGAGGCCCGCCCCAGCCTCATACCATCTGCCATGCTGGGTGACAGCTGAACTGTGCCTAAGTCATCAGCGCAACTTGATCAGCAAGTTGCCGGCGTGATATCGACCGTTATTCGGAGCTGAGGTGCCGGACGATCTGGACTACGCCTGGCCTAAGTGTGTAGTCCCAGCAGGTTGTTGATCTGACAAGGGGTGTGAAGTTGCCTGGGTGGGGTGTCACCAGTCAGCCCAGAACTTCATCCCGAGCATCTCTTCTCCCAGACGTGATCCCATCCTTTTCCTGCCAGGTCCAATACAGGCCATGCGTGAATCCCAGTGCCCGATCGGGTCAAGCCCCAGATGCCAAGGTGAGGATCTGCAACAGGTGCTAAGGCTCTTCAGTCCAGTGGCAAGCTGAGCCGTTGCCTGGTTCGCCTCCCCCGATGCCTCTGCTCCAGTGGACAGTGGCTCAGGTCGCCATCGCGATCGTTGCCTGCACTTCACTCGCGGCCGGGCAACCAACGGGAGCAGCTCCTGGCGCCGGCTTCCACGCCACGGTCCTCTCAATCGGCGACGGCGACACCCTGCGCGTCAGCCGCCAGGGTCTGCCGATCACCATCCGCCTGGCCTGCATCGACGCGCCGGAGATGGCCCAGAGCCCTTACGGGCAGCAGTCCCGCAGTGATCTCCAGACTCGTCTGGCCAAGGGGCGGGAGGTCACGATCATTCCCCACACCACGGATCGTTACGGCCGCACCGTGGCCGAGGTGATCTCCGACATCAACATCAACCTGGTGCTGGTTGAGGACGGCCAGGCCTTTGCCTACCGGCAGTACCTCAGCGGTTGTGAGGCCAAGGAGTACCTCGATGCCGAGTACCGGGCCAGTCGGCATCGCTACGGGGTGTGGCAGGTGGAAGGCGGTATCACCCGTCCCTGGGATTTCCGCCATGGGCGCCGCAACGCCGTGATCCCGGATGGCACCACCCCCGGCGGCCATCGCTACCGCTGCAAAGAGATCGGCTCCTACGAGCGCGCCCAGGAGTTGCTGCGCCAAGGGCACAGCTATCTCGACAGCAATGGCGATGGGGAGGCCTGCGAGAGCCTGCGCTGACAGCCCTCAACCACTGTCTCAATGCCAAGCCAAAGGGCTCTACCTCCTGGCGATGGACGAGCACGACAGCGAAGCCATCGTGCTCCCGGAAGAGAGTTGCAAGCGAATCGTTGTGGCAGAACTGCAATCCTGATGCCGAAATCCAGAACCATAGCCCAACTAAAGAACCTTTGCATTGTTCCAGTAGTGGTTCGAGATCCACTTCTACGACCCGGTGGAAAACCTCAGCTGTGAAGAGCTGAAGCACCATGAAGTCCACGAAGCATTTGTGATGCATGTACGGCAAACCCTGCAGGATTCGCCAAGGCCTTGACCACAGAGCCATCAGTCATGGCAATAGGATAGTGAAACAACTTTCCCTGTTCACCATGCTGATCGGAACTGAACTACTGGCCAAGGTCAAGGAACTCAGCGACGGATCCAAATCGGATCTGGTTCGTGCCGCTGGCTATGTCAGCGCCAAGAAGGACGGCACCGAGCGCCTGAACTTCACCGCCTTCTATGAGGCCCTGCTGGAGGCCAAAGGCATGAACTTCGGCGCCGGCAGCAGTGGCGGCAAGGGCCGTCCCGGTCGCAGCCTGAGCTACGCCACCAAGGTGCAGTTCAACGGCAACCTGATGGTCGGCAAGGCCTACACCGCCCAGCTGGGCCTGGAGCCGGGCGATGAGTTTGAGATCAAGCTGGGCAGGAAGCAGATTCGCCTGGTTCCGCTCGGAGCATCTGATGAGGAGGATTGATCGGCTCAGCTGAGCCCCGCCTTCGCCGACTAAAATCACTGGCATCTGGCGGCTGTGGCGCTTTTCGCCATGCAAGACGGTGTGCTGTTGACCCCGGTGCCAGCGGGGCCGGCGGGAACAGCCGCTGCCCCCAGAGGCAGGAGCACTGACTGAGGCGGCTCTGCGAGTGCGATCGAGGCGAAAGTCCTTGCCGATGCACACCGGTCCCTGGAGTTCACATCGCCAGCAAGGTCGCCGGTGCCGGCGACCCTCATGAGAATGCGCACCTTGCCGGCCGGGCCCGTACTCAGCAGTTCCGGTTGGTAGCGGAGGCCGGAGCCAAAGCGGTAGCGCCCCTTCGAGTGGTGGAATTCAGGAAGTCCTATGACCCTTTCTGGAGGGTGAACTGGAGCAGTCAGGGAACACTGCCTGGAAGCTGATTGCGCAGCTCCATTGATCCACTATGAACCCTGATCGCTGAATGTGCAACTCAGCGATCGAGGGGAGTTGCGTAGATCGAGTAAGGAGCTGGTGCGATTCAGCTGATGGCTACAGCTGCCTGTTCGGCCGGATCACCATCGGTGAGCCCCAGTAGCGCCTCGGGCTGGGGGATTTTGGCCATGGTGGGCTCGGAGAAGAAGCGGCGGCGCTCCAGCTGCCATTCCTCCTGCTGCTCCAGCAGCTGACTGCTCTCCAGCCTCACAATGGCGGCGTCATTGGGGAAGCTGCCGACGACGTTGGTGCGGCGTTTGATCACTGCGCTGCCAAGCGCACCTCTCGGTGCGACGTTCAAGCGCTCCAGCGGGTTGGTGCTCCAGATCTTGGGCCAGTGCTCCTGCGGGAAGTGGAGGAACGCCAGCACGTCATCACGGGCGGCCTCCATCACCGGCACGGCGCCCGGAAACTGCTTGCGCAGCATCGCGGTCAGCCACAGCAGGTCGCGGGCGACCAGGGCGAACAAGGCCTGCTCGAAAGGGTTATGGCTGCGGCTGTAGCGGAAGAAGCCGCCGCTGCTGCGCGGGAATCACCAGCCCTGGGCTCCAGGCCAGCACCGGCAGGGACTGGCACTGCTGCCGCAGCTGGCGATCCAGCTCCCGCGCCATGAGCAGATGGCAGAGCTTGCTGTCCTTTTAGGACTTCTCGGCCATGAAGGGACCGCCATCGAGCATCGCCGCGCCCGGAGCCTGGCGCAGCCCGGTCAGATCGCCCAATCCGGCTGGTTGCCCCACCTTGCCGCCAGCTGTGGTGGGGTCGTGCACCTCCGAGCTCGTGACCACCAGCCGCGGCGCCGTGCCCCGCAAGAGCAGGGGCAGGAGTCGTTGCAAAAGAACCTGATGGGCCAGGTGGTTCACGGCAATCGTGAGCTCAAAACCCTGCCCCGACACTTGTTTGCCCCAAGGGTGGATCACTTTGGCGCTTAAATAAAACTCTGAACTTGAAACTTGAAATTGGGACTGGGAGGTTCGCCAGAATCACCCGACAGCCAAGCTGGATGCGGAGAAACGAGGATCCCTTTCAACCGGGCTGATCGCCTGAGGAGAAAGACGGGGCCAAGCCGCCGATCCAGGAGGCGGTTCGGAGAGGATCCTCTCGCCTCTTTCCCATGCGCATCGTCGCGACAGAAGCTCCAAATCATCGAACCAAGTTGCTTTCGTCATCTGCCCCCCATGCAAGCAAATATGATAAACATAGGCATCAATTACTACGCCAGGCGCCATACAGGTTACGGCCATCATCATGCCAATATCTTCTCCCTGCGGTAAGCCCATCCAGCCGCCAGCCCGCTTCAGAAGATTGGCTTCCACGAGCAACGTTGTTGGCCCCAAGGGGATGCTGGCCATAGGCACTGGCCAGGCACGCCAGACATCTCCAGGGGAACTGGGGCCTGCTGGCACGATGCCTGGATCTATCTTGGAGTCATCCGTGCAATATCCCGCAGACCAAAGGGCGCCAGCCTGACCATGGATTGCATCCAATCGCTTATCAATAGAGCGTGGATAGAGCCAGTCATCATCATCGGCGCTGGTGATCCATTCACCTTTCGCAATGGCCAGGCCTAAATTGCGCGCAGCGGCTTGGCCGACGGGCCGCCCTGTCGCAATGACAGTAGCCCGTTCACGTAGCTCACGCGGAAGCTCTACCTGACTGGCGCCATCAACAACAATAACATGCTCAACCAGGCAATCATTGCTCTGTAGGCTCACATTCAACTCCACCAGCATGCTGAGCCGATCCGGCAGCAGCCTGGTTGGGGTGATCACGCTGACAGTCATCATGTTACCAAAAAATATATCATTGTGTCCTCACCGCAGACACCCGGAATTAGAACATTGACCAGGCATCATTGCCCAATTTTAATGGTGATAAACGCATTCCTAAGCTGATGCAAAGCGATTTGCTAGCTTATGACGTTCAATACTACATCCACACACTAGCAGGCTCCAGGCAGTCGCGAGGAAGCCCGCGGACGGTTACCACACCCACGGATTGCTCCTTAGATGGTTATTTAGTTCTGCAGCACGGGATGATTGCGGACCAGCCGCTATCACGACAGCCTCTGCGATTGTTAAGCCATAGTATTGATGTTCATAGGCCTATGGGGTCGAAAACCAACCTCAAACCACGTCTTCGCATTGGCCCATCCAGCCGGCCATGTCAGCACGGCAGGCCGAATGTGCTGGCTCCCCTATCTCCACTGCTACCAGGCCGGCTCGCCGCTCCGGAGGCGTTGATTCGTTGCATCAAGAACAGTTCGATCACCATGAAAGCGAACCCCATCCCCCACCATGCAGGTGTGCCCCTGCCGCAGGACCAACGGCCCTTCGTGCTGTGAAGGCATCATTTGAGGACGGTCCTTAAGAAGGAGCTCATCGGCACCCAAGCCTGCAAGGCTCCACTGGTAACCCCAACGGCTTCGCCACCCACCAACCAGCCACCTTCAACGCCCTGTGCCCTCGTCGCCGGGGTAGCGCTGAGCCAAGGCAGCGATCAGGGCCTGCCGATCGTCCAGGCCCAGCAGCTCAACGTTCAGCTCCCCCCAGCAGACAGAGATCCTGCTCTCGTCGAGAAACTTTTGCTCCTGCTCGCCATGGAATCCTGAGCGGATCAGCCAGAGGGTCACGGACCGTTGTTTGTAACCCTGGGCATGATCGAACCATGGGGTTGCGTCCCAAGCGACTCCACCACGAGACACCGATGAGTTTCCGCTTCCGCCGCAGCGCCCGCTCCGGTGGAGCACACACCACCGTGGGCCTACTACCCGGCACAGGGCTGCGCTGGAAGCTCCAGAACAGTACTGAAACGGTCCGACCCGCACCGGCACAAGTTCCCGCTGGCCCGGCGGAGGGCCTGCCCAACAGCCTTCGCTTCCGTGATCGAAACGCCGCAGGCGATGGTGGGTTACCTGATGCGGGCCCAGAACCAAGGACGATGCCAAGCGCCGTGCTCACCGTTGTGTGGAAGCCACCCAGGAAGCGGCCAGGCCGGTGAACGACAGGGGCTGGCTGAAGGCTGCAGATCTGCCGCTCCCTCTGCCCCTCAGGCATAAACACCTATTGCCCAAGCCCGGAGGCCGTCCGATGGTGACTCCATCGACAACCGGGAGGCTCCAGACCATGGACGACACCCCACCACAGCAGGCGTCAGGAGCGCACTGACGATCCGGCCCCTGCTCCAACATTCTTGACGGATCTCTGGCTTCCCTGGCGTGTGACGCTGTTCATCCAACAGCCGTCGCCGTCCATCGCATCGTTAACGGCACGTTCTCGAAACCTGCCTCAGGTGCCCCGGACCCAACGGGAAGCCCTACTTGAACTCTGGCCCCAGGTGCCAGCGCCAGCAGCTCCGACCCTCATCCCAAGACTCACGTGATCTGACGATCACGGCTGCCAAGACCACATCAGGCACAGCTTTGGCACCTCCATCCAGGCAGGCGCCGCGGCTGAGCCGGCAAATGCCCGGGGCTCACGCTCCGGGCTTTGTTGTGGTCCGTGCTCCGCTCAGACCAGGCCGCCCAGCCGGATCAGTGCCCCCACCACCACGAAGGCGATCGCCAGGGCGGTGATGCCGCGGATGTGCCAGGCCAGGCCGCTCAGCTTGTCGTCCGTGAGCTGGGGGATCAGCCGCAGGCGGGCATGGATCGCCAGGGCAGCGGTGCCGGCGAGCAGCAGCAGCTTGACGCCCACCAGCATCCCGATCGGATTCGCCGGTTTGAACAGCCCCTGGAAGCCCGGCAGGTAGATCCAGGCCATCCAAAGGCCCGTGACCACCTGAATGGCCAGGGCCGTCAGGCCCAGGGGCTCAAAGATTTCCTCGAAGGCGCGGATCTCCGCCGCGCTCTTTGCCCGCAGGGCCCTCGGCAGCACCCCCAGATCCAGCACCAGATGGCCGCCGGTCCACACCGTGGCGGCCAGGGCATGGACGATCACCAGCAGGGGGAAGGCAGACACGGCAGCTCCTGGGCAACTCCCCCACGATGGGAGCAATCGAGCGGGCCTGTTCATGGGCAGGCCCAGCTTCAAGCAGCTCTGTCATGCCCGTTTCTGACAAGCCCATCACCTGCCAATACCGCTGGTCGGCTTCAGGCCAAAGCCTCCGCGTGGCCTGGCACTGCAGCGGCGGCACCGGCCCCGCCTGGCTGCTGTTGCCGGCCCTGAGCACGATCTCCTGCCGCAGCGAGTGGCAGGCCTTCAGCGCTGCCCTGCTGGAGCATCAGCCAAATGGCCATGACCAAGCCCAGGGCCAGGAGGCTGCAGCTCCCCAGCTGATCAGCCTCGACTGGCCCGGCTTCGGGGAGAGTGATCGGCCCCGGATGCCTTACAACGCCGAGCTCCTCGCCAGATTCCTGGCCGACTTCCGGCGCGATTGCTGTCCCGCCGACTGCGGTCTGATTGCCGCCGGTCACGCCGCCGGTATCGCCCTGCTCGCCTCCCAGCGTCACGACCTGGCCATGCGCGAATGGGTGCTGGTGGCCCCCACCTGGCGCGGCCCGTTCCCGACGATGGCCAAGCGGCGAAGCCGCGCTTTTGCGCTGATCCTCGCCTTGGTCGAGACGCCTGTGGTGGGTCCGTTGCTCTATCGCCTCAACACCACCAGGTCGGTGCTCGGCTGGATGAGCCGTCGCCATGTGGATGTGGCCGGCCCCGGGTTGACGCCGGAGGGGATCGTCGAGCGGCAGCGCATCGCCCGCCAGCCGGGAGCACGCTTCGCCAGCGCTGCTTTTGTGACCGGGGGACTGGATCCTTATGACCGCCCCGAGGGCTGGCTGGCGGCAGCCCGAGCTCTGCCGCAACCCCTCACGGTGGTGATCGCCGATCAGTCTCCGCCCAAGTCGCTGAAGGAGATGCAGGCTCTCGCTGCCGTCGCCGATCGGGTTCTGCATCTGCCCGGCCGGCTGGGAGCCCATGAAGAATGCGGGCGGGAGCTGGCGGTGATGCTGGGCTGAATCATCGTGGCTGTGATGACGCCTTCACCATGAGCTCGCAACGACGCGGCCAGCTGGCGGGCCTTGGTGCTGCCGTGCTGTTCGGCTGCAGCGCCCCGCTGATCAGCACGATCACCGGATCGGGTTCGGCCCTGAGCATCGCCGGCCTGCTCTATGGCGGCGCCAGCCTGGCCCTGTTGATCGTCCGCCTGGTGCGGGGGAAAGGAGCAGAAACCCCGATCCATCGGCAGGACTGGCCGGCGTTGGCCACCCTCACCCTGCTTGGCGGCGTGGTGGGTCCAGTGGCGCTGGTCCTTGGCCTGGGCCGGATGCCAGCTGCCTCCAGTTCGCTGTTGCTCAATCTTGAGGCGGTGTTCACCCTGGCGATTGCCGTGCTGCTGGGCCGAGAACACCTCGGCCGTCTGGGTCTGCTTTCGGCGCTGTTCACGATCGCCGGGGCGGTGGTGCTCTCGCAGGGAAGCCTCAACGGCGCCAATGGGACCGGAACCTCCCTGATCGCTCTGGCCACGTTCGCCTGGGGCATCGACAACAACCTCAGCCAGCGCCTGAGCCTGCGTGATCCGATCCAGATCGCCACCTTCAAGGCGGCAGGGGCCTCGCTGCCGATGCTGGCCCTGGCCCTGCTGCTGGGGCATCGCTTTCCGCCGATGCCGGTGATCCTGGTGTTGCTGGCGATCGGCGCCCTGGGCTACGGCATCTCGATCTGGCTGGATCTGCTGGCCCTGCGCGATCTCGGGGCCGCGCGTGAGGCGGTGCTGTTTTCCACCGCACCGTTCGTCGGGGCCCTGTTCTCTCTCGTCATGTTGCGGGAGGCCTTTGCCCCGCAGCTCCTGGTCGCCGCTGGGCTGATGGCCGCAGGCGTCTTGCTGCTGCTGCAGGAGCGGCACAGCCACTGGCATCGCCATGCGGTGCTCTGCCATGCCCATCGCCACCAGCATGAACCGATCGGAACGGATGCCCATCACGATCACCTCCATTCTCCCAAGGATCTGGAAGGGATTGCCAGCGATCAGCCCTTCTGGCACGCCCATGAGCATCGCCACCGGGAGCTGGAGCATGCCCATCCCCACGTCAGTGACGCCCATCACCGTCATCGCCACTGAGCAGGGCAAGCCAGCGGACAGCTCCGCTCCTGCTGAGCAGAGAGCGGCTTCAACCAGACGGAATGGGCGGAGGCTGCCATTGCGGCGCTGTCATCTGCCAACCCGCCTGGCGTTTGCTGGCCCAGAGCTTGTGGGCCTCCTCGCGGCTGATCTCCAGTCGTTTTTTCAGCAGCGGCACCGACTGATCCGGCAGCAGCTCCCCCACCGTCACCTCCAGCTGCAGACTCCAGCGATCCCAGCGGCTTGGCCGGAAGAGGAGAACATGGCGGCCGTCGCTGATCCAGCCCTCCTGGGGCGAGAGCGGCGGCCGGTTACTGCTGCTGGTGGGCATTGGGCCGAGCTCAGGCCACCTCAGGCGCCCAGCCCCGTTGCCTCACCATGTCGTCCGTCCAGCCCTGGCAGCGGCTGGTGAGGTGCTCGTCATGGGCGATCAGGCCCTGCTGCAGCTGGCAGGTGAGCAAGGGGATGCAGTTGACGCCGGCGTGATGACGAAACCAATGGCAGGTCATGCAGACCTTGCGGCTGCGGGTCTTGAGCAGGACGGCCTCATCGAGATAGGGCCACGCCTCGATGGACGCCTCCACAGACCCAGCACCTTCTGCCGCGTGCCGGCGCAGACGGACACCCATACCCCTCCTTTCAACGATGCGAACATATGTACTAGCACGAGTTCGTCTCTCTGGCTTCTGCGGCGTTGGATCGCCCACGGGGGGAGGCGTGGTGTTCCTGGCGGGGAGCTGGGCAGGCTCAGCTGACGATCCCTGGCTGGCCCAGGAGACCCCGATCGGCTCAGTTCTCGCCGGCGTTGCTCTGGATCCTGCGGATCTGTGTGATCGCGTCGCTGTTCTCGCTGGGAGATCCAGAAACCCACTGGACCTGTCGTGTTGGCGGCCCTGGCCAATCCAGTCGGCGATGACGAGGGCGTATCCAGTGCGGTGTCATGTCGTCCTCGGGGGGCACCAGGTCTGCTGGAGCTGCCCGAGGCCCATGGCGGCTGCCTGCAGGCCTTCCGGCGTGGAAAGGAAGCCTCCAGGTCCACGCCGAGCTCCGTTCGGGCATAGGCAGCCGCGCAGCTGCTGGTGGCCTTCAGGCCAGTTCCAGGCCCGCTGGATTGCGTGCGGTGGACTCCCGCATGGCGGACTCGACCGCAGTCAGGTCGTAGACCACGGCACTGCCGGGCGCGGGGAACTTACGCCGCCAATGCAGACCGGGCTTGAGCAGACCACCTGTGCGCCAGCGGTAGAGGGTGCGCTCGCTCATGCCAAGCGAATCCGCAGCCACGCGAGAGCTGACCCAATGGGTTCGTGAGGTCATTGGTAGGGACTTCAGAGATCTGAGGCCTGGAAGGGCCTTGGAGGGCGTTTGTCCGGCCGTGGCCGGGCTTTTGCGCCCTTGAACGAAGTTTACGGACTTTGGCCGAACGTGTTATCCGGGGGCTTTGCCCCCCTTCTGGGCGGTCGCATTGAGGCCGGATCAGCCCCAAAAGGGAGCTACCGACCTCGGAGGGTTTTGCCCACAGCGTGGGCAAGGCGTAGGCCTCTTCTGCGGAAGCCGCCCTCAAGAGGATGCCCATCTGATGGGCAAAGAAACCAGGCAAGGAAAGCCTTGCCCACATCTTGCCCACATGGCCCTTGGCCAATCCCTGAAAAGTCAATCGGGGCGACAGGATTCGAACCTGCGACCTAGTGCTCCCAAAGCACCCGCGCTACCAAGCTGCGCCACGCCCCGAAGCGCTGACTGTAGAGGGTGGCGTCTTTGGGGGGTGGCTAAGCGGAGATCCGCATCGGCAGGCCGCAGGCATCGATCTCGATCGGAGCCTGGGCAGGCAGCTGCAGAGCCACTCCCTGTCGCAGGCGTCGGGCCGTGTGCAGGGCCGCCAGGGCGTCGAGAATGTCGTCGTCGGCTACGTCGCTGCGAAGATGGCGTTGGCGGATCGTTGCCCAGGCCCCCGGAAACTCCGTGTCCACCAGTTGCAGCCGCTCCTGCTTGCCCTGGGCTGTCTTTTTGCCGTTCTCCATCGGCCGGCCGCCATTCCACTGCTGAAAGATCAGCTCGGGGTGAACCTCGTGGATCCGTTGGGCCAGGGCTGGATCGGCCTGCAGCAGCTCGTCGATGCTGCGGATCTTGGCCAGGATGTTGAAGCTCTGGACACTGAGTCCCTTGCCCTGCTGTTGACGCGAGATCTGACAGGCCTGCTGATGATCTCTGGCCGCCAACACGGCTCGGATCGGAGCCGGAAAGACACTGCTGCGGCGAGCCCCCAGCAGCCTGCGGGCCTCCTGATCACAGGCTCGGCTGCCGCGCTCGGGCAGGCCGATCGGGATATCGATCGCCAGCAACTGCCAGCCGGGCTGGGTGAGCAGGGTGCTGGCCTCCTGGTGCACCTGGTCGAGCACTTCAATGCCCTCGATGCCGGCGGTCAGCGCCAGCCAGCCGGACCTGCAGCCATCGACCCCCAACAGCATGGCCTTCAGCTGGGCTTGTTGTCGTCTCGATTGTCGTCGTGGCTGATTCTCACCAGGGATGGGGCGAACAGGAACACCGTGTCCGCCAGCCGCTCCGACTGACCGTCCATCGCGTAGACCCCACCGGAGACAAAGTCGATGGTGCGCTGGGCTTCATCGGGCTCCATGGCTCCCAGATGCAGCACCACCGTCTTCAGTTGCTGCACCGCCTGTACGGCTGCCATGGCGTCTTCGAACCGGGCCGGGGTCATCACGGTCACCTCGGGGAGCCAGTTGCCGAAGGGGGTTTCCATGAAGGCTCGCTGTACGGGCCAGATTGACGCAAAGTTGGTACCGATGCCACCGGGGCACAGTCGTGAAGCTGGTTGATCAGAGGATGCTCATTTGGTGATGAAACCAACCTGCTGATCGGGTGCGTTGTTGGCGTCGCCGGCGCTTCAATCGAGCACGGCGATGGCATCGATTTCCACCTTCGCCCCCTTCGGCAGCGCCGCCACCTGGACGCAGGCCCGGGCGGGAGAGACCCCTTCGCCGAACACCTCGGCATAGATGGCATTCACCCGGGCGAAATCGGCCAGATCAACCAGAAACACCGTGGTGCGCACCACCCGTTGGGGGCCGGTACCGGCCGCCTTCAGCACCGCCTCCAGGTTGCGCAGCACCTGGTGGGTTTCTGCTTCCACATCTCCCGCTCCCACCATCGCTCCGCTGGCCGCATCCAGGGCGATCTGACCGGAGCAATAGAGGACGTTGCCGGCCCTGACCGCCTGGTTGTAGGGCCCCACCGGCGCCGGTGCGGCATCGGTGTTGACGGCCGTCGGCTGGCTGCTCATGACATTGGAAGATGACCCGACGAGCCTATGTCCGTTCCGCTCACTCCCCCCAGCGCCTGCCATGCCTGTCGCTTCCTCCGCCATCTCTGGGGCCCTGGCCGACGGCGATCCGGTGGTATTGCGCGATCTCTGGCATCGCTATCCCAGTGCCGCCCCAGGCTCCTGGACGTTGCGGGGTCTGGATCTGAGCCTGGCGCCGGGGGAGCTGATCGGCCTGCTCGGGCCTTCCGGCTGCGGCAAGACCACCCTGCTGCGTCTGATCGCCGGTTTCGAGCGACCGTCGCGGGGAACGGTGCGGATCCATGGCCGCGAGGTGGCGGGTGAACAGCGCTGGCTGGCTCCGGAGCGCCGTGGCATCGGCATGGTGTTTCAGGACTACGCCCTGTTCCCCCATCTCGATGCCTGGGCCAATGTCTGCTTTGGACTCAAACCCGGCGACGACCGCAACCGGGCTGGCTGGCTGCTGGAGCTTCTGGGCCTCACAGGCCTGGAGCGTCGCTATCCCCATGAGCTTTCGGGCGGCCAGCGGCAACGGCTGGCCCTGGCCCGCGCCCTGGCCCCTGGCAATTCGGTGTTGCTGCTCGATGAGCCCTTCTCCAATCTCGATGTCGAGGTGCGCCTGCGCCTGCGCAGCGAGCTGCCGGCAGTCCTGGCCGAATGCGGCGCCAGTGCCCTGATGGTCACCCACGATCCCGAAGAGGCGATGGCGATCTGCGATCGGGTGGCGGTGTTGCGCGACGGCCAGCTGGATCAGTGCTCCACCCCGCTGGAGCTGGTGCAACGGCCGGCGACGGCCTTTGTGGGGCGCTTCGTGCTGCAGGCCAATCTGCTGCCGGTTCAGCGCCAGGGCGATCGCCTGCTCAGCGAGCTGGGTCCCTTCGCCTTGGACTCCGCGCCGCTGCCGGCCAGCGGCGCGTTACAGCTGCTGCTGGCCGCCGATGGCCTGGAGCTCCTGCCCCAGGCTGATGGCCGCTGTCGGGTGCTGGGGCGGGAATTCCTGGGCCACAGCTGGCTGTATCGGGTCGCCTGCGGGGACTGCACGCTGCGACTGCGGCTGCCGCTGGAGCAGGACCACTCCCCAGGCCTGACCTGCGAAGTGCGGGTCCGTCCGGGACAGGGGGCCCTGCTCTATCCAGGCGCCCAGCCGGTGCGGATGATCGCCAGCCCTCAACCCCTGTAGGTGTTCTTGCTGGCCCGTAGCCGGGCCAGTTCGCTGGCGTCAGCGCTGCGCACGAACAGGTTGGTGGCCCGCTCCAGGGCGACGCTGCTGGGGATCGTCGCCTCACCGCGGGCCCGTTGCTGGCGTACCGCCGCCAGCCGCGCCGCAATCGCGGCATTGTCAGGGGCCTCAGCGGCGGCCCAGCGCAGATTGCCTTCGGTGTACTCGTGGGCGCACCAGACCCGGGTGCTGGGATCGAAGGCCGTGAGCCTTTGCAGGGCCTGGTGCATCTGCTCGGGCGTGCCTTCGAACAAGCGACCGCAACCGCCGGCGAACAGGGTGTCGCCGCAGAACAGTTCGGCGCCCTCGCCCGCCTGGGCCGGCAGGTGATAGGCGAGATGGCAGCGGGTGTGACCTGGCACCTCCAGCACCTCCACGGAGCGCCCCAGCAGCTGGAAGTGATCCCCTTCAGCCACGCTCCTGCTCTGGAAGGGAATCCGCTCCCGGTCGGCGCCGCTGGCCACCACCTCGGCCGTGGGCCAGCGGTGCAGCAGGGCCGGAGTGCCACCGATGTGATCGCTGTGGTGGTGGGTCTGCAGCACGGCCACCAGATTCAGATGCCGCTGTTCCAGCCAGGCGATCACCGGCTCGGCAACGGCCGGATCGACCACGGCGGCCAGTCCGTCGCGCCAGAGCACAGCGACATAGTTGTCCTGCAGCACGGGGATCAGGGCCAGCTCCAGGGCCGTGGCCGCCTTCGGGTTCGGTTGCATCGTTAAAGTCCGGTTTGCGGCACCGTTCCCATGATCACCGCTGCCTCCGAGCCGGTCATCACCGTTGCCCTGGCCAAAGGGGCCCTGCTCAAGGATTCGGTGCGTCGATTCGCCGCGGCCGGCCTTGATTTTTCGACCCTGCTCGATCCCGATAACCGTCTGCTGATGGTGCCCAGTGCCTGTGGCAACGCCCGGGCCCTGTTGGTGCGCAACGCCGATGTGCCGGTGTACGTGGCCTACGGCCAGGCCCAGCTCGGCGTCGTCGGCTACGACGTGTTGCGGGAGCACCGGCTGCCGGTGGCCCAGCTGCTGGATCTCGGTTTCGGCGGCTGTCGCATGGCCGTGGCCGTCCAGGCCAGCAGCGGCTATCGCCGCGGCCTCGATCTGCCGGCCCATTGCCGCGTCGCCAGCAAATTCACCCGCTGCGCCCAGGACTATTTCGAGGCCCTCGATCTGCCGGTGGAGCTGATTCATCTCACCGGCTCGGTCGAGCTGGGCCCGCTCACGGGCATCTCCGAAGCCATCGTCGATCTGGTCGCCACCGGGCGCACCCTGCGTGACAACGGCCTGGTGGCCATCGAAGATCTGTTCCACAGCACCGCCCGTCTGATCGGCCATCCCCTGGCCCTGCGCATCGATGGCGGCCGCCTGCGCTCGATCGTCGAGCATCTCGGCGCTGTCAGCGCCGCTGGCGTTGTGGCCGGGGCCGGCGCAGCCAACGGCACGATCCAGCCGGCCGGGCTGATCTCCTGATGGCCTCCCTCGATCGCGTCAGGCTGCAGCGCCTCCTGCCCTATCTGGGCCGCGATCGCCGCCGGTTGCTGCTCTCCCTCTTTCTGCTGGTACCCCTGGCCTTTGCCGGAGCCATCCAGCCGGTGCTGGTGGGCCAGGCGATTTCAGTGTTGCGCCACGAGCCTTCGGTGTTGCCCTGGCTCCAAGGCGTGGCACCGGCCGCAGCTCTCAAGCTGCTCGTCGGCCTGTTGTTGCTGGCGGTGCTGGTGCGCCTGGCCCTGCAGGGCACGCAGATCTACAACGTGCAGGTGGTCGGCCAGCGGCTCACCGCCCGCATCCGCACCGATCTGTTCCGCCATGCGATGCAGCTGTCGCTGCGCTTCCACGACCGCACCCCCGTCGGCAAGCTGCTCACCCGCCTGACCAGTGATGTCGAAGCCCTGGCTGAGGTGTTCGGCAGTGGGGCGGTCGGGGTGCTCGCCGATCTGGTGTCGCTGCTGGTGATCGCGATCACGATGATCAGCATCGAATGGCGCCTTGGGCTGCTGCTGCTGTTCACCCAGCTGCCGGTCACCTGGGGCATCCTCTGGCTGCAGAAGCGCTATCGGCTGGCCAATTACCGGGTGCGCGAAGAGCTGGGGCAGCTCAATGCGGACCTGCAGGAAAACCTCCAGGGCCTGGAGGTGGTGCAGATGTATCGGCGCGAGGCCACCAACAGCGCCCGCTTTGCCCGCACCAACGATGCCTATCGCCAGGCGGTCACGGGCACGATCCTGTACGACAGCGCCATCTCCGCCTTCATCGAGTGGGTGGCCCTCGGTGCGATCGCCGTGGTGCTGGCCCTGGGGGGCTGGATGGTCACCAGCCGGCTGATCGATCTGGGCACGCTCACCACCTTCATCCTGTTTTCCCAGCGCCTGTTCGATCCCCTGCGCCAGCTGGCGGAGCGCTTCACCCAGATCCAGGGCGGACTGACGGCGGTGGAGCGCATCGGCGAACTGCTGGAGGAGCCGATCGAGATCCAGGAACTGCCGCGCCAGCGCCGTTCGCCGGCGGCCCAGCTGAGCGGCGATCAACGCCGCAGCCCCGGCGCCGTCAGCTTCGAGAACGTCAGCTTTGCCTACCGCAGCGACGATCCGATCCTCGAAGATCTCTCCTTCGAGATCGCCCCGGGCGAGCACGTCGCCCTGGTCGGTCCGACCGGCTCCGGCAAGACCACCGTGATCCGGCTGCTTTGCCGCCTCTATGAGCCCCAGCGGGGCCGCATCCTGCTCGATGGCATCGACATCCGCGAGCTGCCGATCGCCACCCTGCGCCAACGGCTGGGGGTGGTGCTGCAGGACACGTTCCTGTTCAGCGGCAATGTGGCCGACAACCTGCGCCTCGATGCCGAGATCAGTGATCAGGAGCTGGCGAAGCTGTGCCATGACCTGGGCTTGGATCCGTTGCTGCAGCGCCTCGACGCCGGCCTCGACAGCCAGCTGCGCGAGCGCGGCGGCAATCTTTCTTCCGGCGAACGGCAGCTGCTGGCGGTGGCCAGGGTGGCGATCCGCGACCCCTCGGTGCTGGTGATGGATGAGGCCACCGCCTTCCTGGATCCCTCCACCGAAGCCACCCTGCAACACGATCTTGATCGGCTGCTGCACGAGCGCACCGCCGTGGTGATCGCCCATCGTCTGGCCACCGTCGAAGCGGCCGATCGCATCCTGGTGCTGCGGCGCGGACGCCTGATCGAGCAGGGCACCCATCGGCAGTTGCGGGCCGCCGGCGGGCTGTATGCCGAACTGGCAGACCTTCAGGAGAAAGGGCTGGCCTCGCTCTGAGCCCTGGCTCCCCCCTGGCACCCCAGCGGCACGGACCTTGATCCAGAGAGTCTCGAGCCGCTGCCTCTGATCACGCCGTCGTGTCTTCGTTTGCCGCTGTCGCGCCCGGGAAGGCGCCGCTGAGCGGAACGTCCTCCTGCAGCCAGGATTCGATCACCTGGGCCAGCTCCTGGGGGCACTGATGCATCGGCAGATGGCCTGCCCCCTCGAGTGAATGCAGCCGATGCAAGGGCGTGAAGCTGGCCAGGTGGCGCACATAGCGGGGTTCCATGACCCGATCGCGGCTGCCGCTGATCCAGAGACTGGGCACGGCCAGCTGGCTGGTGATCAAGGGCAGCTGGCGCACGGCCCCCCGGTTGGTGCTGCAGGCCAGCAGCCCCTGGGCGGCGCGGGCTTCGGCGCGCAAGGGCGAGCGGATCGCCTCGGTGCCCGGCAGCTCCGCCAGCCAGCGCGGGCGCCACTGCACAACGGTGGCACCGACCCGGCGCAGCAGGGCAAAGGGGCGGGGTTGGTAGACACCACCACCGGCGGCGATCTGCACCAGACCCCGCAGCTGGCCGCCGAGATGCCTGGCGCTGTGCAGGGCGATGCTGCCACCGAGGGAATGGCTGATCAGCACCACCGGCCGACCGTCGGCCCGTTCGCGCACCGCCGCCGCCAGCCAGCGGCCGTAGCTGGCCAGGCTGGCCTGCAGGCCCCTGGGCCTGGGCCGCTGGCCGAATCCCGGCAGATCCGGGCACCAGAACTGCCGCAGGGGGGCCAGCTCGGCGGCCAATGGCGTCCAGAGCCGCCCGGACAACAGCCAGCCATGGACGCCGACGAGCAACAGATCCCTGTTTTCGGGGTGAACGTTCTCGGAGTCACTGTTTCCTGAGGCACGCTTCCCGGGGACGCTCTCCTGCCGTTGTTCAGCCTGGGGATCGCCGGCCTGGGGGCTGCCGGTCTGGAGAGAGCCGACCAGCGGTGCCTCGGCATCGTCGTTCAAGGCCTCCCGGGTGGCGCTGGCTCCAGGGCCGTCCGGGAGGGGGCTGGCGGCGTTGCTGGCCATGGGGGCTGGTGGGCTCGTAGCGGTCTGGGCGATGACGGGGGGCGTTGACGGGGGGCGTTGACGGGGGGGGGCGTTGACGGGGGGGCGAGGAGGGGGGGCGAGTCGGTGAAGCGTGGACGGAATGCCGGAGCTGAGGCGTGGCAAGTTGACTGGGTTCACACGACAGCGTTCACACGACAGCGTTCACTCGAGCGCGTTCCCAGGACAGCTGTTGCCGCTGACCTGTTTACCGTTCCGCCGGTTCACGCTGCCCGAGACCCTCCCCTTTCCGGCAGGATCGTCAGACTGCTTATCCGATGACGTGCCCCCAGCGCCATTCCCCTTGACGCAGACCCACAGACTGCACAACACCGAGTTGCTGCGTCATCTCTATGGCGAGGCCCATCGGCTCTGCCCGACACTCAAGGCCGAGCTCAGCCTGGTGTTGAGCCTGGAGCGGGAGATCGATCTGATCGAACTCGAGGCCCTCTGCGATGCCGTCGGCTGGAGCCGCCGGCCGCTCAGGAGGGTGCGCAAGGCCCTGCAGCACAGCCTGCTACAGGTGGGTCTCTGGCGCCATGACGAGCGCTTGCCCAAGCTGGTCGGCTTCGCCCGCTGCACCGGCGATGGCGTGGTCGATGCCACGGTCTGGGATCTCGCGGTCCATCCCCTGTATCAGGGGGCCGGCCTGGGCAAGCAGATCATGCACTACGTGCTCGAACAACTGCGGGCGATGGGGGTCGATCGGGTCAGCCTGTTTGCCGATCCAGAGGTGGTGGGCTTCTACGAGGCCCAGGGCTGGCAACTGGAGCCACTGCAGCGCCGCTGCGCCTTCTGGTACGCCCCCTGAGGGCCAGAGGGACGTTGGCACCTGGCGATGGCGCTCAACCGACACCACGGCGGTAGTACTCCGCAGCCAGCAGCACGGGATCCTCGCCCCGCCGCCAGCGGCGGCGCAGGCGGGCGTTGATCCAGGTGGTGCGCCACACCCCCAGGGCTCGCCAGCGCCGATCCTGGACGCGCAGGGCCCCAGCCAGCAGCCGGATGGCCCCATGGCGCCGCAGCCGCAGCACAAACTCCAGATCCTCCATCAACGGCAGGGGGGCGACACCGCCGGCGGCGTCATGGAGGCTGCGGGCCAGCAGCAGGCCCTGATCGCCGTAGGGCAGCTGGCGCCAGCGGCTGCGGCCGTTGGCCGCCCAGGCCACCAGATGCAGCCGGGGATCGCCGCCGGCGATGGCCAGCCGGAAGGCCCAGGCCGTGGCCGCTCCGCCTGCCATCGCCCGAGCCACCAGCTCAGACCAGTCGGACGGCAATCGGGCATCGCCATGCAGCAGCAGCAACCAGGGGGCGCCACTGGCGGCGACCCCCGCGGCCAGCTGCCGGCCCCGGCCCGCTTCGGCCGCATGCACCCTGGCCCCCGCCAGCCGCGCCAGCCGCTGGCTGCCATCGCTGCTGCCGCCGTCGATCACCAGCACATCCCGCACCAGGCCCCGGGGCGCCCTGGCCAGGTCGGCCAGCAAAGGCGGCAGACCCCGGGCCTCGTTGCGCACGGCGATGACGACTTCCAGGGGCGCCAGAACGGCTGTGGACGCCGCCGTGGCGGGCCTGGCCGTGATCGCTTCAGGGGCAGGGGTGCAGCTCAAGGTTCAACGCCAGCAAGGTTCAACGCCAGCGCCGCAGATCCACGCCCCGATCCAGATCCGAGCGCGTCGCCAGCAGGTGGGGCTCCAATCCCAGGGCCGCGGCGGCCGCCAGGGTCTGGGCCAGCACCTGGCACCCCCCCCAGCCGATTGCCTCCTCGGCGCCGGCGAACAGGGTCGGCCAAGGGGCGCTCCGGCTGCCCAGACCGATCAGCCAATAGCCGCCATCGCCGGCCGGGCCGAGCACCAGCGGTCGCCGCTCCAGCTGCTGGAAGGCCTCGATCAGGTCATCGCTGCCCAGATCCGGCAGGTCACTGCCGATCAGGATCACCCGCCGGGCACCCTCGCGCTGGGCCCGGACCACCTGGCGTTGCAACCGGGCCCCCAGGCTGCCCTGGCCCTGCAGCACGGTCCGCTCCGCCCCCAGCTCTCGCCCCCAGCGCCTGGCGGCCCGATCGGCCAGGCCGCTCACGGCCAGCACCAGCTCCTGGCCATGGCCGGCCGCAGCGATCCTGGCCACCTGCAAAACATGGGCGCTGAGCCGGGCCTGGATCAGCGCCGCTCGCCCCATGCCGATGCTGGCGCCAAGGCGACGCTTGCAGCGCCCTGGGGCGGGCCAGCGGGCCATCACCACCAGTTGGCCATCGCGGCGGCAAGGGGCTTCACGGCGCTGCCTGACAGCGCTGGAGCGGGAGCCGGGCGCCGATCGCAGCGGCGGCGTCCCTGTCTCGGAGGGAGTCAACTCTGGTGGGGCAGTTCCACCGGCTGCACGGTCAGATTCTGCTGGTTGCCGTCGCGGCGCACGGTCAGCTCCAGGGGGCGGTTCACCTGGCCGCCATCGACATCGAGCTGCACCTCCGAGGGATTGCGCACCGTGTTGCCGGCCACCTTCTCGATCAGATCACAGGGCTTGAGACCGCCCTTCTCGGCCGGGCTGTTCGGCATGACATCCACCACCACCACACCATTCACCTCCGGCAGCCGGCAGGCGTTGGTGGTGGCATTGATCTCCCGGGCCAGCTGGGGGGTGAGGGCCTGCAGCCGCACGCCGATGTACGGGTGGCTGGCATAGCCGCGGGCCAGGATCTGCTCGGCGATCTGGCGGGCGGTGTTGATCGGGATCGCAAAGCTGAGGCCGGCCCCTGGAGCCTGGCGGATGGCGGTGTTGATGCCGATCACCTGGCCGCGATCGTTGATCAACGGACCGCCACTGTTGCCCGGATTGACGGCGGCATCGGTCTGCAGATAGGGCACCCGCTGGCCCTCTCCCACCGCATTGGTGCGCTGGATGGCGCTGATGATCCCGGCGGTGACCGTGTTGTCGAGGCCGAGGGGGTTGCCGATGGCGATCGCCCATTCCCCCGGCCGCACCTTGGAGGAATCGCCCAGGGGAGCCACCGGCAGATTGGAGCTGACCACCTTGACCACGGCCACATCGGTGAGCGGGTCGGCTCCCAGCACCTTGCCGGTGAAGCTGCGGCCATCGGGCAGGGTGACGCTCACCTCATTGGCACCTTCGACCACATGGGCGTTGGTGAGCACCACGCCATCGGCCTCGATGATGAAGCCCGATCCCTGTCCCTGCTGCTGCTGGATCGCCGGGCCGCGACCGAACAGCCCCCCCATCGGGTTGACCAGGCGCTTGACGGTGTCGATGCGCACCACGGCTGGCCCGGTCTTCTCCACCGCCTTGACGATCACATTGCCGCCACTGGGCAACAGGGGACTCACCGGCGTTTCCCGCAGCCGGCTCGGCGGGGCTTCGCGCCCCAGGCCCGGGAAGGACGGCGCCAGCGAGCAGCCCGACAGCAGACTGCCGAGGACCAGGGCCAGCCAGGCACCCCGACGGGCGGCGAGCCGGGGGGCAGAAACCAGTTGGGGGTGGGCCATCGAAGCGGTTGGGGGGCTGGAAGGAAGAAGAGGCTTCATTAAAGACCTCGCGCCGCTCGGAGGCTGCGTATATTCAGCCTCTGGCGCAAGGGCAGACGGTGCATCAGGGGGACGAGCTCTGGCACCGGATCCAGCAGGCACTCCAGGCCAACCTCAGCAAGCCGACGTTCGAGACCTGGATCCGGCCGGCCCGCTGCGAGAGCTACGCGAACGGTGTGTTGCGGGTGTTGGCCCCCAACAGCTTCGCCAGCAGCTGGCTGCGCAAGAACTACCTGGCCAAGATCGAGGCGGTCGCTGCGGAGCTGGCCGGTCATGCCGTGCGGGTGGAGGTGGCGATCGCCGAGGAGCAGTCTCCTGCCTCTGGGGGAGGCTCCGGGCCGCTGCCGGCGGGGGAGATTGCCGACCTGCCGCCGCGCAGCCCGGTCGAAACCGGTGACGCCCAGCGCCGTCAGGAGAGCGGCAATGGCCGGCCGCCACGGGTGGTGCTCAACCTCAACCCCCGCTATGTGTTCAACCGCTTCGTGGTCGGGGCCAACAGCCGCATGGCCCATGCGGCGGCCCTGGCGGTGGCCGAAGCCCCGGGCCGTGAATTCAATCCGCTGTTCATCTGCGGCGGCGTCGGCCTCGGCAAGACCCATCTGATGCAGGCGATCGGCCATTACCGCCAGGAGATCGATCCCGAAGCGCGGGTGTTCTACGTCTCCACCGAGACCTTCACCAACGACCTGATCCAGGCGATCCGCAAGGACGCCATGCAGTCGTTTCGCGATCGATACCGGGCCGCCGATCTGATCCTGGTGGACGACATCCAGTTCATCGAGGGCAAGGAGTACACCCAGGAGGAGTTCTTCCACACCTTCAATGCCCTGCACGAGGCCGGCCGCCAGATCGTGATCACCAGCGACCGCCCGCCCAGCCAGATCCCGAGGCTGCAGGAGCGACTGATTTCCCGTTTTTCGATGGGATTGATCGCCGACATCCAGGCTCCCGACCTGGAAACCCGCATGGCGATTCTCCACAAGAAGGCCGAAACGGAGCAGATGGCGCTGCCGCGGGAGCTGATCCACTACATCGCCGGTCGCTTCACCTCCAACATCCGCGAACTCGAAGGCGCCCTCACCCGGGCCGTGGCCTTCGCCTCGATCACGGGCCTGCCGATGACGGTGGAATCGGTGGCGCCGATGCTCGATCCCGTCGGCAACGACGTCGAGGTGACCCCCCAGCAGGTGCTCGACAAGGTGTCGGAGGTGTTCGATGTGCGCATCGACGAGATGCTCTCCCCCAGCCGCAAGCGGGCGGTCAGCCAGGCCCGACAGGTGGGCATGTATCTGATGCGCCAGAACACCAAGCTGTCGCTGCCGCGGATCGGCGAGGCCTTCGGCGGCAAGGACCACTCCACCGTGATGTACGCCGTCGAGCAGGTGGAGAAGCGGCTCAGCAGCGATCCCGACCTGTCGCGGCAAGTGCAGAAGGTGCGCGATCTGCTGCAGATTGACTCGCGCAAACGGCGCTGAACGGCCTCAGGAGATCGGCAAGCTGCTCAGCTCGTGGTCAGGGGGGTGCTGGGGTCGAGTCCCTCCACTTCCCCCTGAAAGACCCGACTGGCGGTGATGTCGTCGGCTTCGATCGTCATCAGTTCCAGGCGGGAGACGGTGCCGCCGCTGCGGTTGTAGAGGCGGTTGGCCTGGCGCATCCGGGCCCGGTCGATGGCATTGCGGATCGAGCGGGCGTTGGCGAAGAAGGGCAGCTGCATGCGGCGGTGGATGTAATCGGCGAACACCAGCTGGGCCTCATCGCTGAAGCGATAGTTCTCACCCGCCAGAATCAGTCGGGCGATCGCCAGCAGCTCGCTGGCCGAGTAATCAGGAAAATCGATGTGGTTGGCCACCCGGGAGGAGAGGCCGGGGTTGGACTGGTAGAAAATATCCATGCGCTCCTTGTAGCCGGCGAAGATCACCACCAGGTCGTCGCGGTTGCTCTCCATCACCTGCAGCAGGATCTCAATCGCTTCGGCGCCATAGTCGCGCTCGTTCTCCGGTTTGTAGAGGTAATAGGCCTCATCGATGAACAGCACACCGCCCATCGCTTTTTTGAGCATCTCCCGCGTTTTCGGGGCGGTGTGGCCGATGTACTGCCCCACCAGGTCGTCGCGGGTGACGGTGACCACATGGCCCTTGCGCACGTAGCCGAGGCCGTGCAGGATCTTGGACATCCGCTCGGCCACGGTCGTCTTGCCAGTGCCGGGGCGTCCGGTGAAGGACATGTGCAGGCTGGGCGGGGCGGTGTCCAGCCCCACCTGCAGCCGGGCCCGGTTGACCACCAGCAGGGCGGCGATCTCGCGGATGCGCGCCTTCACCGGCCGCAGGCCGATCAGCTCACGGTCCAGCTGCTCGAGCACGGTTTCGATGCCGGCGGCATGGATGCTGGAGTGCAGATCAATGCGGCGCTCCTCCGGGTTCTCCTGGCCGCTCGGACTGGGGGCCTGCTCCTGCTGCGGGGTGGGTTGCCGCTGCTCAGAGGAGCCCATCGATGGCCGCTGCGAAGGTGGTGTCAGCAGCTTCGATCGCACCATCCTCCTGCTCGGGCCGCAGGGTGAGGTTCACGTAGGTGCGACCGAAACTGATGTCCGGAAAACGACCCTGCTCTTCCGAGAACGCATTGAGGCGCTCCAGGAAGGTGCGAGTGGTCTCGTAGTCGTCAAACTCAATCCGGCGTTCCAGCCGATCGGGCCGCGCCCGCTGCGTCCAAGGCTGATCCATGGTTTCGACCTTACGCCCCCAGGCGCTCTTCAGAGATCACAGGCGTCAAGGCAATCGGTGCGGGAGTGGCTCAGCCGTGCCGCCCAGCTGGCGGCGTAGGCGCGGTTGGCCGCCTGGGCGGCCGGATCAGCATGATCCAGGGGCTGGGGGAAGGTGCCGGCGATGGCGGCGTTGGTGACGCAGAACATCGACTTCTGGAAGCTGAGGCAGATCTTCACGCGCACGTCCCCTTCACCACGGCTGGTCTGGCGATACCACTGATGCAGGCGCTCCGGCAGATGACGGTACATGTCCTGCATCAGCAGGCTGGGCGGGATGCCCGAGCCCATGGTGGGCAGCGGGTCGGCGAACAGGGCGCCATAGGCGAAGGTGCTCTGGTCGGGTGAAACCTGCTGGGCCTGGGCGTTGAACGAGACCGTGCCCAGAAAGGGCATGCCCCGCAGGAAGACCGCCTCGATGTAGGGCACCGCCACATCGGCGAGGAAGGTGAGACCGGCCTGCGGCGGCAGTACCCAGAAGCGTTCGCCGGCCACCTCCACTGCGTAGGTGATCGGATTGGCTGCGGCCGCCACCAGGCCCTGGCGCAGGAACTCGACCACCGCCGCCACCGTGCTGACCTGGCCGTCCTTTTCGGCCCGGGCCAGATCGAGGAACAGATCACTCATCACCCGCCAGAACTGGCCGAGGGCATGGGTGGTGGCCGCGGAGCGGATCAGCTCCAGCAGAAAATCGGGAAACAGGGGATGGAGCAGGGCCAGCAGCGGATCACGGCCGGTCTTGCGCCGGATGATCGCGCTGCAGCCGGCGCGGAAGGCCTCGGAGTCGAGATAGGCATCGAGGCCACCGGTGCCATGCCAGAACATCGACTTCTGGCAGTACTCGGCGTATTCAAAGTTGAGGCGATCGTGGATCAGATGGCGCCAGATCTTGCCCGGGCTCAGGTCGCCGTCGAGGTAGCGGAATGCTGGCAGCGGATTGAGAAACTGCTGTTCGGCCTGATAGATCAGGTTGATGCTGTAGGCATCAAGCACCTCCCCATAACTCTCGAGCACATCCACCACCTGCATCACATGGTTGGCTGTCTCGGCCAGCAGGGTCTGCCCCGCCAGCAATTTCGCTTCCAGCTCGGCGGCTGTGGGCCGGCCGCCGGCGTGGGTGAGATCGGCGGAGATGATCGGCATCAGCCCAGGCCTCCGCTCTGCAGGTTGGCCACCAGGCCTGGCAGCCGCGCCATCGTGGTGCTGGCCGCCTCACTGATGCGGCCCAGCCAGGTGGGGATCAGGCCGATCACCACGACACCGACCGCCAGCGCCATGGCCGGAATCGTCTCCCGCGGCGCCACCGCCGCCAGGCGGATGTCGAGCCTGGCATCCGCCACCGGATCCTCGCTGGGCGGGGTGATCGCCATGCGGCCGAAGAAGGCGCGGTTCACCAGCAGCAGGAAATAGACCGCCGTCAGGCCGGACCCCACCATGCAGAGCAGGGTGGCCAGCGGGAAGGCCTCCAGACTGCCGCGGAACACCAGGAACTCGGAGATGAAGCCGGCCATCCCGGGCAGACCGGCGCTGGCCATCACCCCCAGGATCATCAAGGTGCCGGTGAAGGGCAGGCCCCGCTCCGGATTGAGCAGTCCCCGCAGCACCTCGAGATCACGGGTGCCGGTCTTGCGATAGACGATGCCCACCAGCAGAAACAACAGGGCCGAGATCAGGCCGTGGCTGACCATCTGGAAGACGGCCCCCAGCAGGCTCACCGGCGTGGCCGCCGCCGCCGCCAGCAGGATGTAGCCCATGTGGCCGACGGAGCTGTAGGCCACCATCCGTTTCATGTCCCGCTGGGCGATCGCCGCCAGGGAGCCGTAGAGCACCGACACCGCCGCCCAGCCCGCCAGCCACGGGGCGAGCAGGGCCCAGGCCTCGGGGAACAGGCCCAGACAGAAGCGCAGCAGCCCGTAGGTGCCCAATTTCAGCAGCACGCCGGCCAGCAACACCGACACCGGCGTCGAGGCCTGGGTGTGGGCATCGGGCAGCCAGGTGTGGAAGGGCACCAGCGGAATCTTGATGCCGAAACCGATCAGCAGCGCCCCCAGCAGCAGCAGCTGGCTGCCCATGGCGAGCCGCTCGCTCAGCACCGGCGTCAGGCTGAAGTCCACCGTGCCGGTCAGCAGGGCCAGCCCGAGGAAGGCCCCGAGAATCAACACACCGGAGACGGCCGTGAAGATCAGGAATTTGGTGGCCGCATAGGCCCGCTCCGTTCCGCCCCAGATCGAGATCAGCAACCACAAGGGCACCAGCTCGAGTTCGTAGAAGAGGAAGAACAGCAGCAGGTTCTCGGCCAGAAAGGCCCCATTGACGGCACCGCTGATCAACAGCAGCAGGGCGAAATAGATGCGGGGCCGCTGGCTGATGTCGCGGGTGCAGACGGCCGAAACCAGGGTCAGGGCCGCATTGATCAGCACCAGGGGCAAGGACAGGCCGTCGATACCGAGGCGGTAATCGAGGCCGATGCTGCTGACCCAGGCGAAGGATTCCTGCAGCTGCATGCCGCCATCGCCCGGATCGAAGGCGAGCAGCACCCGCAGGCTCCAGGCCAGCTGCAGGGCCAGCACCACGATCGTCACCACCCGCATCCGTCCAGGCACCGGTTGGCCCGGCCAGAACAGCAGCAGGAAGGCGCCGAGGAAGGGGATCAGCAGGAGGGTGCTCAACATGGGGGGATCCTCATCCGTGGAACCAGGAGAGGCTGCCCAACAACAGCACGATCGCCAGCAGCACCGTGAGCACATAGCTCTGGAGCTGGCCACTCACGCCCAGTTTGAGACCTTCGGCGCTGGCCATCGAGGCGCTGCCGATGCGGTTGACCAGTCCATTGACCAGCACCCGATCGACGCTGTTGATCAGGGAGGCCAGGCCGGCGATGAACGCCACGATCGTGGCCCGGTAGATGCGATCGGTGTAGAAGTCGTAGGCCAGCAGATCCTGCAAGGCCCGCAGCGGTTTGATCACCGAACGGGACCAGAACTTGTCGAGGCGGATCAGGCAGCCCGCCACCAGACCGATCGAGCCACTGGCCACCACCAGAACCGTGGTCAGCGGTGCGAAGTCGGTGAGGCTGTGAAGCGTATCGATTCGCTGGATCGCGAGCGGCGTCAGCAGCACCAGCACCGACAGGCTCACCATCGGCAGGGCCATCAGCCAGTTCACCTCCGGGGCCCGGCGGGTCTTGGGATGGGACACGTCGAGGAACACCTGGCGGAACACCCGCACCAGATTGAGGGCTGTCAGGCCATTGGTGAGCAGCACGATCGCGGCCAGCAGCGGCGACTGGCGCAGCAGGGTCTGGACCAGCAGGCCATAGCCCCAGAAACAGCCCAGGGGCAGGATGCCGGTGAGCCCGGCTGCGGCGACCAGAAAGGCCGTGGTGGTGGCGGGCATGCGCCGGCCCAGGCCGCCCAGTTCGGTCAGGTCCTGACAGTTCGTGGTGGCAATGACGCTGCCGACGCTCATGAACAGCAGGGCCTTGGCCAGGCCGTGGGCGAACAGCAGCAGCAGGGCCAGAAACGGTTGCTCGAAGGCGATGGCGATGAACACCAGGCCGAGATAGGAGGTGGTGGAGTAAGAGAACGCCCGCTTGAGATCCACCTGGGCGATCGCCACCAGGGCACCGCCGAGGGCGCTGATCGTGCCCACGGCCAGCAGCACCGTTGTGGCCAGTGGCGAGACGCGAACCACGGGCATCAGCTTCAGCAGCACCACCGCCCCGCAGGTGACCACCACCGAGTTGCGCAGAATCGAGGCCGGGTTGGGGCCTTCCATGGCCTCATCCAGCCAGAGATGCATCGGAAACTGGGCACACTTGCCCATCGGACCGGCGATCAGGCCCAGACCCAGCAGGCTGGCGGCCAGCGGTGAGAGGGGGGTTTCAGCGGCCCAGACATAGAGGTCGTCGAACTCCATCGAACCGGCCCAGGCCGACAGGACCACCACACCCATCAGCAGCAACACGTCGCCGACGCGCTTGGTTAAAAAGGCATCGCGGGCGGCGGTGACCACCAGCGGCTGGGCGTACCAGAAACCGACCAGCAGATAGGTGGAGAGGGTGAGCATCTCCAACAGGAAATAGCTCATGAACAGATTGCTGCTCAACACGACGCCGGCCATGGCGCCTTCAAAGAAGCCCACCAGGGCGTAAAAGCGCGCCAGCGACCATTCCTTGTCGAGATACCCGAGGGCAAACACCTGACCGATCAGGCTGGTGAAGGTGACCAGCTCCAGCACCGCCAGGTTGGTCAGGGAGAGGTCAAAGCCGATGCGCAGATCGAGATCGGCGGCATGGAACCAGGGAATATCGAGATGCTGGGGGCCCAGGCTCAGCACCTCCCGGATCACCAGGCTGCCGTGCAGGACGGCGATCAGGGTGACCAGCAGATTGAGGTAGGCGGCCGGACGGGGGCCGTTGCGCTTGATCCAGCCAGTGGCCCAGGGCAGGGACAGCACCATGCCGCTGAACCCGTAGAGGGGGATCAGCCAGGCCAGCTGGATCGGCAGGGGGAGGGCGTCTTGCAAGGGCATGGGGGCGGCCCCTGGGGCCAGAAGAGTCAATCGCCTGGCGCGTGACTGTAATCAGTCGCTGCATCCAGCAGAGAACGGCCCGCAGCCAGGGCTGCGGGTGTGGATGGTCCGGTGCCGGTGAGGCCCAGGCGAGGCCAGCCCCTCAGAAGCGGGCCCGTTCATAGCGGTCAGGACCGCTACTGCGCAGACTCTGCAGCCAGGTGGCCAGCTCCAGGCCGTGGTGTTGCTCTTCGTTCCACAGGGAACGGAAGAAGTCGGCGTTGCCGGCGTCGCCGATGAGAACACAGAAGCGCACGGCATCGCCGTAAAGCTGAATCAGGTCGTTCTCCAGAACCCCATTGAGGCTGAGAAGACCAACCAGATCGGCGGCATGCTGCACCGGCCGCAACTGGGAGCCGGCCGGAGCCACCCCCAGGGCCAGCATCTGCTGGACAAGTCGCTCGCTGTGGCGCAGCTCTTCGACGGTGTGCTGGCGGAAGCGCACAGCCGCCTCCGCCTCTCCCCAGAGCTCCACCAGGGAGGCCTGGGTCATGTACTGCTGCACGGCGGTGAGTTCCAGGCTCAGGGCCCGGCCCAGAAATCCCAGGATCCGCGGATGCACGGCAGCCATGGCCATCAGAGACGGCGGATGACGCCGCTGGCAGCGATGGCGGGTTCAACTTCGCCGTGGGGGCGGGCAATGATGTGGGCAGCCACCAGACCGTCGCCGACACGCTCGCAGGCATCGGCGCCAGCGCGGACGGCGGCGTTCACCGCACCGGTTTCACCGCGCACCATCACGGTGACGTAGCCGCCACCGACGAATTCGCGGGCCACCAGGGTGACTTCAGCCGCTTTGGTCATGGCGTCTGCCGCTTCGATCGCCGGCACCAGACCACGGGTTTCGATCATGCCGAGGGCGATGCCCTGTACGGAAGGTGCCATGGGGGTGGATTGGGGGGAAGGGGATGGAGGTGGAGTGGAAGCACCGGAGCCGCGGCGGCCGGTGGAGGCCGGCGCACTGCGGGCCGCCGGCCGGTTGGCCGGGGCCGCACGCCTCCCGGCCGAAACCGAACGGGAGGCTGAGGTCTGGCGGCTGGCGGCAACCGCCGGCAACACCTTGGCCGCCGCAGCCACCGGAGTGGCTGGGGAGACGGGGTTGACCTGGACGACAGGAGCGGGGCTGGCCGCTGCTGTGGTTGGGACGGCGACGGGCGCCTGCTCAACGGCGGCTGTTACCACCGGTGAGGTGGTGGCAGCCGCTGGCGGAGACGTTGCCGCCGCCGTGGGAGCGCTGACATCAGCTGCGGCCACCTGGTTGACGGCTTCTGCGGGTTTGGACGCCGCAGGTTCCGGGACAGCCTGTCTGGTCACGCCCGCCGTGGCGGAGGATCGAGTTCGGGAGGTGCGGCTGGCCATCGTTCAGGTGGGAGGGAGGAACAGGACTGGAGGGATAAGGCCCTGCACGCCATGGGCGGGCAGTCCGGGGGTCACCCGTCCGGTTCCCAGAAATCGATGATGCCGCCGATCGTCAGATCGGTCTGGACTTCGGGATCACCGCAGGCGAAGCGGGCCGCCGAGCCACTGGCTGTGAACACCCAGTTGCCGTTGGAGGCCCCAACCGGGTCAACGGCGACGCTGAGTTTGCCCTTGACGTTGCGCAGGATCCGCAGATTGGAGTGAGCCAGTCCAGACACCCGGTGGGTGCAGACGAGCGAGCCGGTGACCTGCATGATTTCCATCAGCCGCCTCCAGATGCCGCAGGCAGCTTGCCGGCATCGGGATCCCAGTGGTCAATGATGCCGACGATCGTCAGATCGCTGGGATAGGACTTGCTGCCGGCGGCTTCACGGGCGGCAGAGCTGCCGACACAGATCACCCAATCGCCGGGAATGCAGCCCACCGCATCCACCGCCACCTTCTGGGTGCTGCCATCGAGCACCACCTGCAGATGCTTGTGCTCGAAGTCGGGAATGCGGTTCGTCGAGACCAGGGGTTTGACCACCTTGCAGATCAGCATGTCAGTGTCCTCCTGGGGTTGCGAAGCTGATGCTGGAACCCACGGCCTCAGCCGGCACATGCCGGTCCTGGTCGCGGATGGTGAGCAGGGTGTGAAGCAGCCCCTGCTGCACCAGCTCGGGGTAGCGGCCTTGAATCGCCGCTTGCACCCGGCGGGCATGAGCCACGGCCCGCTCCCTCGCACCGGGAACCTGGCCGTGGTAATCGAAGCGCGCCACCACCGGCACCGGCAGGCCACGCGACACATTCAGACCGCTGAAGATCTTGATGCCGACATCGAGATCGGGCGCTCCCTCCTCGACGGTGTCCATGTAGGCGAAGTAGGTGAGATTGCGCAGATGGATCTCCTTGAAACCGATACCGACACCGATGAAGCGCTCGGCATGACCGGCATCGCTGTAATGGCCCTCGTGGTAACCACGCACGTAGTCGATCTGGGAGAGATTGTGCTCCAGCATTCGAGCGATCAAGCGCACCATGCCCGGATCGGGCGTGCTGGCGGCGGCCGCTTCCACCAGGGCCGTGATGCGCGTTCGGCCTTCGGCGGCCGGCAGCTGGGCGGTGGCGGCGTAGACGTCGCGGGCATCGAGCCAGCTCTCCAGATTGGTGCTGCCATCGAGGCCTGGCACATGCACCCGGATGGCGTCGGTGTCGGTGTCAATGCCGAGGAGCAGCAGGTCCACCGACGCCCCACAGCAGAAGCTGTTTTCGACCGCGGTCTGGAAGTCACGCAGCCGTGAGAGGCCGCAGGAGCTGGCCAGACTGTCGTCGCTGCCATGGGCCGCGCAACCCTCGTGGCTGGGATCCAGGGAGCTGAAGTGATAGAGCACCACCTTCAGATAACGAGTGGGCTCATGGGCCGGGTTGGGCAGCGCTTCGCGGTAGCGGCGATGTTCAGTCTTGACCCAGCGGTTCACCGTGTTCTCGACATCGAACAGGCCGCCGGCATGGGGCCGGCGTCGCACGGAGCTGAAGGGCAGCCGCAGGGCATAGGCGATGGCATGGGCCAGACGACCATCGGCGCAGGGGGTGACATCCAGCAGATGAAAACCGCAGTCCAGCAGGAAGGCATCGAAGGCAACAGCCGCCGGGCTGCCGGCTTGGCCGCCGAGGGGGTCGTCCTCGAAGAAGCTGGCGCTGGTCTGTTCGTAGGTTTCGAACACGCACCAGGCAAACAGGGTGCGCATGTCCAGTTGACTCACCCAGGCCTGCTCCAGGATCGGCAGCGGCAGGCTGTAGCCAAGGCTGGCCCTGGCCAGTTCCTGGGCACGCTCGACGAAATCATCCTCGTGCTGCAGGGCCGAGAGCTGCTTGAGCAGCGGCACGATGCGATCAAACGCCTGCTTGACCTGCAGGTCGTAGGAGCGCAGGGCGGCATTGGTGGCCAGATCACTGAGGGGATGGCCAGCGCCGCTGCGTCCTGCCTTCGCTCGTGGCCGAGCATCGAAGCCTTCGCCTGCGCGACGCTGTGCGGCTGGACGACCGCTCAGCGAGCTGGCTCCTTCAGCAGGGCGGAGAGCGGCAGGGCGGACAGCAGCGGGGGTGGTGCTGGCGGCGCTGGCCCGCCTGGGGACTGTGGTCAAGGGAGCTCGCCGCCGATTGCCCGTTGGCCTGGTTGGCGGCTGTTCGCTGAGTTGGAGGGAGCGACTGCGGCGGGCCGCCGTGCCCCTGGCCACAGGGCTGGTCTCCGCTGTGGCGTCGGCTGAAGTGGAGCTGGGCTCCGCCTCGGGGGTCGACTGCCCGGGGCGACGGCGCAAGGCCGTGCCCGAGAGGAGACGTACGCGTGGTTCCGGGCGTCGGGGCATCGCTGGATCAGCCTCGGGCGCCGCCGGAGACGGTGATCAGGGAACCGGCCTGGGTGTTGCCACTGGCACCGGTGACACGGCTGACCGGTGCGGGCACAGCCTCATTGCGCTTGGGCTCGCGGCCGGGCATGGCCTGCCTGTTGCCGTGGCGGCTGGGGTTGCGGTTGCGAGCGGAAACGCCCTCGGTGCCGGTCACCCGTTCACCCCGATCCCAGTCGTCGCCGGTGATCTTGAGGCCAGCCGAGATGCCTTCGCCGGTGACCCGGGAGACGGGCCGGGCGTCCTCATCGACGCTGACAGGAGCTGAGGCGATCGCAGACATGGCGTTCGCAGCCTTGGCGATCGGCTGGATCGGTCCACGGCTCAGCTGGCGGCTGCCCCGGTCGAAACGAAAGTGTTCGGTGCCGGTGATCTTGTCGTCGGCCATGGCGAAGGGGCCGGTGACGCGACTGCTCTGCTCGTAGTTGGAACCGGTCACACCGCCCTTGCGTTCACGGGTGCTGTGAGCCACTCCAGCTGGGGACTGGACACTGAACTGCTCCCAGGGCTGGCCGCCGAGGGGGCGAGGAAAGTCGGCGTCGGTCGGCAAGGCGGCGCCACAGGCCTCGGCCAGCTGGTCAGGACCGACGTAGGGCGTGCCGCTGACGTCCTGGCAGGCGCCACGCTGAGCACCGGTCATCACACCGCCGAGTCCGGGCTGAATGCCGCTCATCACGGAGCCCATGCGCCTCGGCGTGCGTTGGCGCACCGCAGCCACCTGATCGCTGCTGCACCAGTTGCTGGCTTCCTCAAAACCGACATAAGGCGTGCCGGTGACGATCTTGCAGGTGCCGGGCTCATCACCGGTGACCTTCTCGGAGCGGCCGGTGCGGGTGCCGCTCACCACCTGCTGGCGGTTGGTGACACTGAATCCCACCTTGGCGGCTTCCGGTGCCGGCCGGCCTTCGCAGAAGCGGTCGTACTGCTGGCTGCCGATGTATTCATCGCCGGTGATGATCTTGCAGGAGCCGGGTTCATCGCCGGTCACCTGATCACTGCGGCCCACGTGGGTGCCGGTGATGCCGGTGCCCCGCAGGGTCTGGAGGCTGGCCACCTTGGCGGGTGCCGGGCGTGCCTCCAGGTTGGGGTTGTTGACGTACTGGTTGCCGGTGAGCTGGCGGCCGGAGCCCGATTCATCACCGGTGACCTTCTCGGAGCGGCCGACGATCACGCCGGAGACGGTGTGACCGGCCTGGGTCTGGGAGAGGCCCACCTTGCGGGGGGCGGCAGCAAGGCTGGCGGTGGCGCTGCCGCAGAAGATGTTGCTCTGATTGGCCGAGATGTATTCGGTGCCGGTGATTGTCTTGCAGGTGCCGGGTTCGTCGCCGGTGACCTTCTCGGAGCGGCCCACCTCGTTGCCGGTGACCCGGTTGCCATGGCTGGTGGCGCTGACGCGCACCTTGTCCGGCTGACGGCTGCCGCCCTGACCCTGGCAGAAGGTCTGGAACACTTCGGCTCCCAGATATTCGGTGCCGGTGATCGTGCGGCAGGTGGCCGCCTCGTTGCCGGTGGTCTTGGTGGAGCGGTTGGCCTGGGTGCCGGTGACGATCTGACCGGAGAGGGTTTCGCTGACGCCCACCTTGAGGCTGGCTTCGCTGGCGGCGGTCTGCCTGGAACCGTGGCGATTGGGACCGCTGGGGCGGGTGCCGCCACTGCGGGAGCTGCCGGCGGAACCGACCTTGCACTTGAGTTCGCGCACCTTCTGGGCCAGTTCCCGGCTGCTCATGTCGGGATTCCCCTGGCGGGCAATGGTGGCCGCCGCACTGTTGGTGGAGGTATTGGCCGACTTGCCGCGCTTCGAGAGGGCCTCGCGGCGGGCGAGCACCAGGGCGCGACTGGGGTTGTGCTGGGCCGAGCGCTTCGGTGTGGAGGTGCGACCACCATTGCGGTTGGCCAGGGAAGCGCTCAGATCGGGGCCCCGGCTGGCGGTGCTGAGGGTCGGCAGTGGACCACTCTCCTGGCACTTGCACTTGTGCTCTTTGGCCGGAGCGGCGGCAGCAGCCGCGGCCGACGCTTTCACGGAAGCTTTCTGCTCCTCGTTGCGGGTGCGATCGCGGGAGGTATCGGCGCGCTTGCCGCGCCGCGAGAGGGCTTCACGGCGGGCCAGCACCAACTCCCGGCTGGGATTGGCAATCGGCCGCGCGCTCGAACGGCGGCTCTCGGAGCTGGGCGCAGGGCTCTGGCGGGAGGAGTCGAAGGACACCCCAGGCCTCGATGCTCTCCTGGAGCTGATCGGGGCCGGTTCCCGGCTCACCGGCGGACTGCTCGCGACCTCGCTGGACAGCGTGGCGTTGGTGCGGGTGGGGCGCGCATCAGCGGCACCGCGTACCCGGTTGGGGCCGGAGGAATAGCGGCCAGCTGATTTCTTGCCGCCACTGGTGAGGGCCTTGCGGCGCTCCAGAGCTGCTTCACGACTCGAGGGGCTGGCCATATCCGTCCGATGAATGAAAGTGACGAATGCAGGGGTGACTGCGCTGAATCCACCCGACCGCTCAGGCCGGATGAACCAACACAACCCTTGCGCCATGGCAGGAGACATGGGAGTCCGCTGCCATGAAAAAGAAGGGGAAAGAACCCGCTTCAAGGCGGGTTCTTTCGATGGTCAGATCGCTGAAATCAGCGACCTTCGAAGACGACGAAGCAGGAACCCTGGCTCTGGGTGTAGGCGTCGTAGCCCACCAGACGCACGTGGTGGTCGGGGTAGGCGCGATGGCAGCCCTCGAGTTCGCTGACGATCACGCCCAGGTCCTTCTCACCGAAGAACGGCAGCTTCCAGTACGACCAGTAGGTCGACATCGAGCGGCTGGGATGAACGTGCTCGACCAGGGGGCTCCAGCCCTGGGCAATGATGTAGGCGATTTGATCGTAGATCTCGTCCTGGGTGAACGGCGGCAGGAAGCCGAACGTCTCCAGGGTGGCGACTGTTTGATAGTCACCCACGGTGCTCTTGAAGGGCATGGGGATCCTTGTGGTGGAGGGGTTGGTGCTGGGTTGTCAACGCTGGGGATCGGGGGGAACGGACCCTGACCTTCTGCAGGCAGGAGCCGTTCCCGACCGATCAGGAGCCGACGATCACTGGACGTCGAGTTTGTCGACGGTGTCGAACTCGAACTTGATTTCCTTCCAGGTTTCCAGGGCGATGGCCAGCTCGGGGCTGTGCTTCGCGGCTTCGAGCAGGATGTCGCGGCCTTCCTTCTCGATCTCGCGACCGGCATTGCGGGCCTTGACGCAGGCTTCCAGGGCCACACGGTTGGCGGCGGCACCGGCTGCCGAACCCCAGGGGTGGCCGTGGGTACCACCACCGAACTGGAGCACGGAGTCGTCGCCGAAAATGGCAACCAGGGCGGGCATGTGCCACACGTGGATACCGCCGGAGGCGACGGCGAACACGCCGGGCATGGAGCCCCAGTCCTGATCGAAGAAGTTGCCGCGGCTGCGATCTTCGGGAACGAAGGATTCGCGCAGCTGGTCGATATAGCCCAGGGTGGTCTGACGATCACCTTCGAGCTTGCCGACCACGGTGCCGGTGTGCAGCTGGTCACCACCGGAGAGGCGCAGGCACTTGGCCAGCACCCGGAAGTGGATGCCGTGCTTGGGATGGCGGTCGATCACCGCGTGCATGGCACGGTGAATGTGGAGCAGCATGCCGTTCTTGCGGCACCACTTCGACAGACCGGTGTTGGCTGTGAAGCCACCGGTGATGTAGTCGTGCATGATGATCGGCTGCTTGAGTTCCTTGGCGAACTCAGCCCGCTCATACATCTCTTCAGGAGTGTTGGCGGTGCAGTTGAGGTAGTGCCCCTTCTTCTCGCCAGTTTCTTCCTGGGCGAGTGCCACGGCTTCGGCAACGAACTCGAAACGGTTCTGCCAGCGCTGGAACGGCTGGGAGTTGATGTTCTCGTCGTCCTTGGTGAAGTCGAGGCCACCGCGCAGGCACTCATAGACCACCCGGCCGTAGTTCTTGCCGCTCAGGCCGAGCTTCGGCTTGATCGTGCAACCCAGGAGGGGACGGCCGTACTTGTTCATCCGGTCGCGCTCGACGCAGATGCCGTTCGGCGGGCCGGGGCAGGTCTTGATGAAGGCCATCGGGAAGCGGATGTCTTCCAGGCGCAGATGGCGCAGGGCCTTGAAGCCGAACACGTTGCCGACCAGGGAGGTCAGCACGTTGGTGATCGAGCCTTCTTCGAACAGGTCGAGGGGATAGGCGATGAAGGCATAGAAGGCCTCCTTGTCACCAGGCACGTCCTCGATGCGGTAGCAGCGGCCCTTGTAGAAGTCGAGGTCGGTGAGGAGCTCGGACCACACGGTGGACCAGGTGCCGGTTGAGGATTCAGCGGCCACGGCAGCGGCCACTTCTTCCTTGGGAACGCCTTCCTGGCCGGTGCACTTGAAGCACGCCAGCAGGTCGGTGTCGAGGGGAACGTAATCAGGAGTCCAATAAGTGTCGCGGTACTCCTTGACCCCGGCGTCGTACTTCTTGCTCATGGGGAATCTGTGATTAGGTCGGTGGGGAAGTCAGAGGGTTGGGCGCGTCAGGCGCGAACCGCTCAGTCCTTCGACCCGAGGCCGAAGCTGCTGGTCAGAGCGGGCTCAACTTCGCGGTGGGGGCGAGCGATGATGTGCGCAGCGACGAGTCCGTCACCCACGCGCTCGCAGGCATCGGCACCGGCGCGAACGGCGGCGTTGACGGCGCCGGTTTCGCCGCGGACGAGCACGGTGACGTAGCCGCCACCGACGAACTCACGACCGATCAGGCGCACTTCAGCTGCCTTCGTCATGGCATCGGCGGCTTCGATCGCGGGGACGAGGCCGCGGGTCTCAATCATGCCGAGGGCGATGCCCATGGTTTCGTTTGCCATTACCTGCTCCTGGAGGAGGGGGGTGGAATGTTCGCTCGCAACCCTGATTGGCCGCCCGACCCCCCGTCAAGCCATTTCGCCCCTTGACCCCATCAAGGTTTCCGGTTTCGGTGATAAGCCAAGCTGATCAGTGAGAAACAAAACGTAAGCAATGCTTGGTCGGCGACCGCTCACATTGCTGTTATTGCAGGCTATTTCAGCTAAGGAGACGATTTCGATCTGGAGCCGCTTCCAGAGCCCCTTTTCAGAGGGGTTCGGCTTCAGAAACGAAGCCCACGCCCCCATAGACATCAAACAGGGGCCTGAGGGCAGCCCGTACGGCCGGCACCAGGCTGGGCTCGCAGAACACGATCACGTGGGCATTGGCCCCCAGGCCGCTGAAGTCCATGGCCTCGGAGATTTCTCCAGCCAGGCCCATGCCGGTGACGTGGCGGATCACTGAGTAGCCGGGTACGCCGGCCTTGCTGATCGCCTTGCAGACCTTGCTGACTTCACGTTCGCTCAGGAACAGGTCGATCCGTTTCATGGGGACAGGGACGGCAGGGATTGGGTTGGGCAGCGATACCCGAGGACCAGAGTCCGACTCCGGCGGCTTGGGCCCACCTCAGCTGATGGGAACGAAGCGCTGGATCAGGGACATGTACAACGGGATGCCCACGACCACATTGAACGGGAACGTCACCCCCAGGGCCGAGGAGATGTACAGACTCGGATTGGCCTGGGGCACGGTCATGCGCATGGCCGCCGGTACGGCGATGTAGGAGGCGCTGGCACAGAGCACCATGAACAGCAGGCTGTCCCCCTGATTGAGGCCCAACAGCAACGAGATCGCCAGACCGACGCTGGCGTGAAGCAGCGGCGCCAGCACGGCGAAGCCGACCAGGAAGGGGCCGGCTCGGCGCAGATCCCGCAGCCGCTGGGCGGCCACGATCCCCATGTCAAGCAGAAAAAAGCACAGGGCTCCGTAGAACAATTTGTCGGTGAAGGGCTCCATCTTCGCCAGACCTGCCGGCGAGAAGCTGGTGACGAGGTAGCCGATCACCAGGCTGCCGATCAGCAAAAACACCGAGCCATTCAGGAAGGCTTCCTGCAGCACTTCCCGCCAGCGCAGGCCACCGGCCTTGGCACCTTGCTGGGCTGCACCGGTCTGAGTCCCCAGCTTGGCCAATAGCACACCGACCACGATCGCCGGCGACTCCATCAGGGCCAGGGCCGCCACCATGAAGCCATCGAAATCGAGATGGAGCACGTTCAGAAAGTTCTGGGCCGTGATGAAGGTGACGGCACTGATCGATCCGTAGGAGGCGGCAATCGCCGCCGAGTTGTAGGGATCCATGCGGGTGCGCAGGATCAGGAAGCTGCTGATCGGAACCAGCAGCGACATCAGGACGGCGGCGCCGATCGTCAGCAGCACCTGGCTGCCCAGGCCGCTCTGGGCCAGCTCCAGGCCGCCCTTGAAGCCGATCGCCAGCAGCAGGTAGAGCGAGAACAGCTTCGGCAGCGGTGAGGGGATCTCCAGATCCGAGCCGACCAGCACGGCGAGAACGCCGAGAAAAAAGAACAGAACCGGTGCTGAAACAAGGTTCTGGAGAATCAGGCTCGACTGCATCCCATTGCGGGCCCATGGTTGCAGCAACTTAGGGGCGACTCGCCCCTGGAGGCGTCAGGGGCCGCTCAAACTTGATCGACGCTGCGGCTGGAGATCGCTGGACTTGCTTAACGTTGGCGCGAGGCAGGCTCCCTGGAGCTTTTCCGGGGGTGGAATGTTCAACCCGTCCTGCCTCACCCCTCTGGCTCGGATCGGTCGGCCTCTGGCTTGGTCGGCCCTCAGGATGGATCGCCTCTCAGGGTTGCTTTCACCACTGGATTGGTCCTCCGACTGGATGGGCTTGCCCTTGCGATCGCTACAGGTTCGACATAGCTGCCGGCCGCTCCTGGGCCCAGCCTGGCGATCGCGGCCAACGCGCCTGGCAGCAACCCGGGCCGCAGCAAGCCTGATCCCAGCTTGTGGTGCGAGACAATATGGACCCTGCTGCCGGTAAGGGACTTGTCAGTCCTTCCGCCCCGGCAGGTCTGTCCACAGCGCTCCCGGCTCCTTGCCCAGCCCGTCCCTGCCCGTGCTCGTCATCGCCAGTGGCAATCCCCACAAAGTGGCCGAGATCGGCGCCATGCTGGCGGCGGTCGAGCTTGAGGTGCGCGCCCAGCCCCGCGGCCTGGACATCGAGGAGACCGGCGACAGCTACGCCGCCAATGCCCGCCTCAAGGCGGAAGCGGTGGCCTCGCTGACGGGCCAGTGGGCCCTGGCCGACGACTCCGGTCTGGAGGTGGACTCCCTTGGTGGCCGACCCGGCATTTTTTCGGCCCGCTATGGCCCCACCGATCACGAACGCATCCACCGTCTGCTGCACGAGCTGGGCGATTCGCTCTATCGCGGCGGCCAGTTCGTCAGCGCCATGGCCCTGGCCGATCCCACGGGCACCACGGTGCTTGAGGCCCAGGGGATCTGCCGCGGCCTGATCCTGCGGGAACCCAGAGGCCATGGCCCCGGCTACGACCCGATTTTCTACGTTCGCGAGGCCGGCACTAGCTACGCCGAGATGGGTGACTACCAGCGCAGCCGCCTGGGCAGTCGGGGCAAGGCCGCAGCGGCTCTGGCTTCTGGACTGCGTCGGCTGCTGGCGCTCGACTGACAGGCTGGGAATGGACGGGTGCTGCTCTGATCGCTCTGGCCTGAGCGCCAGGGGGGTTCAGGCGTTGATGTGGGCCACGGCCCGCATGGCCGCCGAAGCCGCCTCCTCCACATCGCCCTCCTTGCCAGCGAGGGTGAGACGGCCGAAGGCGCCCACGGCCTTGACATCCACCACGGTGATGTTCGACGACTTCTCGGCCTCGTTGGCAGCCATCAGCACGTAGCCGGCGGGCTCGGTCTCGAGAATGAACATGCTCATGCCCGCCTGGATCATCGAACCGCGGCGATTGAGGCGATTGATCAGGACGGCGTGGTCCGGAGTGATGGCGCGGATGATCTCCGTCCAGGTCACCTCACAGCGGCTGCGGCGATCAATGCTGCTGCCGATGGCCTCCAGCACCACCTCACCGGAGTGGAGCACGTTGCTCTGGTCGCGGTGGTACATGGCGATCGAGCCGAAGGCCCGCTCCACCACCATCTGGCCAAGGCGCACCGTGCTGGCCTTGAGGGCGATATCGGTGACCCGGTGCACGGCCATGCCCGGCGACACTTCCAGCCACAGGCAGGCATCGCCGGGAATCGGCAGAAAACCCTGGGAGACGGTGCCCATGTAGGCCGCCAGCTGGGGCTGGAGCGAATCGAGGAACACATAGGTGCGCAACTCGATCGACTGCACGTGACTGGACTGGCGGGCGATGCGCCGTCCTTCACTGTCCGTGGTGATCACACAGCTGGCACCATCGCGATCGCCGATCCCGGCGCTGCCGGTGATCTCGGTGCCGCCGACCCGCAGCGTTCCACGGCGCCGGCTGATGGCACGGTCGTCGCTGGAGAGAGAGCGGGAAAACCTGGAGTCCATCAGGGCGCCGTCGCGCCACCTCGCAAAGTGCGCATGACGCCTGAACCCAGACCAGGGCTGACGGCGCCATGAAGTTGCTGCGGATCCTACCGGTGAGACGATCCCGAACTCCTGACAAGACCCCTGATCCGGGGGCTCTGGCCCCAGCTCGGCGATCAGGACTCGCGATCAGGCCCATCAGCGGCGCCGATGGCACGGTCGTTGGTGTCCATCCGTTGCCGGATGGCCTCAATCGCGGCTGAGCAGAGGGCTGCTTCGGGGCTGTCCCCGGCGGACCTGGCCGCAGTAGAACCGGTTCCAGAGGCCGGCTACGGCCCTTGCGGCGCCTGGCCCAGCCGGTACCGTCCGGCCAACTTCACCGCGATCGCCATGGCCAGCCGACGTTCCGCTGACGCTTCCCGGTCGGTCAGTCCCGAAGCCGCTCGCCCCCTGGGGGCCACGGCCAGCGAGGCGATCCCCAGCGATGACAATCGCGCGATGTGGCCTGATTGGATCGCCCAGGCGGCGGAGCAAGGGATCAAACCGGAGCAGGCCCTCGCCTTCATCGGCCTTGGGCTGATGCGCAGGATGGCCGCCGCCGGCCAGGATCAGCCCTGGATCTGGAACGACGACGAGGACGGTGGTCAGGCCGATCTGACGGGCCTGCGCCAGCGGCTTGAACTCACCCAGCTGGCCCTGCAGACCGGCGCCCCCCTGAGCACCGCCGAGGTGAGCCAGCTGCTCGGCGCCCGCCCCGGTGCTGCCGTGATCGAAAGGGGCGGCCTGGTGGCCCGGCGGCTGAGCCGCAATGTCTGGAAGCTCAGCCGCGCCGCCGAGTCCGCTGAGCGGGCCGCGACGGGCTTCAGCGAAGGCTTCCGCCGTCGCCTCTGAAGCGGCCTCCTGTGCCGGAATCGTGACCTCCAGGCCGCAATCCCGAACAGATGTAACGCAGTCCTGCGCCAGCGGCTCCAGCCTCGCTAGGCCTTAGGCGATCTATTCGGGAGTGCCCCTTCCATGGGCGTGTCCGTCGCTGATGCGGCTCCAGCTTCCCCAGAGTTGGTCCATCCTGAGCTGCTCAAACAAAGTGGCCAGCGCGAAGTCTTCTGTGGCCTGACATCGATTGTCTGGCTGCATCGGCGCATGCCCGATGCCTTTTTCCTGGTGGTGGGTTCGCGCACCTGCGCCCACCTGGTCCAGTCAGCCGCCGGCGTGATGATTTTCGCCGAGCCCCGCTTCGGCACGGCGATCCTCGGCGAACGGGATCTGGCCGGTCTGGCCGATGCCAATGAGGAACTCGATCGTCTGGTGCGCGATCTGCTCGAACGGCGCCCCGAGATCCGCACCCTGTTTCTGGTGGGCTCCTGCCCCAGTGAGGTGATCAAGCTCGATCTCTCGCGGGCGGCGGAACGGCTCACCAGTCAGTTCAACGGCCGGGTGCGGGTTCTGAACTACTCCGGCAGCGGCATCGAAACCACGTTCACCCAGGGGGAGGACAACGCCTTGCTGGCGTTGCTGCCGCTGATGCCCAGCAGTGAGGTGAGCCAGCTGCTGATCGTCGGCACCCTGGCCGATGCGGTGGAGGATCGCTTCTGCTCCCTGTTCGCCAAGATGG
The DNA here is from genome assembly GCA_903823115.1 of uncultured cyanobacterium. Taxonomy (GTDB): domain Bacteria; phylum Cyanobacteriota; class Cyanobacteriia; order PCC-6307; family Cyanobiaceae; genus Cyanobium. The sequence goes on along the minus strand of CAIJRN010000018.1, from coordinate 27,859 downwards.
GCATCGAGGCGGTGCGCAGCCTGCCGCCCAGGCGTTCCACCGACCTGCCGGCCGTGGGCAAGGGCACCAAGGTGCTGCTGGCCCAGCCCTTTCTCAGTGGTACCTCGCGGGCGTTGGTGTCGCGCGGCGCTGAACTGATCCATGCTCCCTATCCCTTCGGTGTCGAAGGCAGCCGCGACTGGATGGCGGCGGCGGCGGCGGCCTTCGGTGTCGATCCGGCCCGGGTGGCCCAGGTGCTCGATCCCCTCGTGGAGCGGGGCCGCCGAGCCCTGGCGCCCCACCGCCAGGTGCTCGAAGGCAAGCGGCTGTTCCTGATGCCCGACTCCCAGATGGAGATCCCCCTGGCCCGCTTCCTGTCGCGCGAGTGCGGCATGGAGCTGGTGGAGGTGGGCACCCCCTACCTGGATCGGCAGCTGATGGCCCAGGAGCTGGCCCTGCTGCCCAGCGGCACCCAGGTGAGCGAAGGACAGGACGTCGAGCGCCAGCTGGAGCGGGTGCGGGCAGCCCGCCCCGATCTGGTGGTCTGCGGCCTGGGGCTGGCCAATCCACTCGAAGCCGAGGGCATCGCCACCAAGTGGTCGATCGAGCTGGTGTTCAGTCCCATCCACGGCTGCGACCAGGCGGGCGATCTGGCCGAACTGTTCGCCCGTCCCCTGCGCCGCCGCCAGCTGCTGACCTTCGCCTGAACCGGCCGGTGGCCAGGTTGAGGCCTGCCACCGCAGCCGTGTTCGGCCCCTGCTTCGCGGCCTGCGAGCGCCGGCTCAACCATTGGCTCCGCTCCGCCGCCGGGCTTTTCCAGCTTTCCCCCGTTCCCTGTTTCCTCGCTCCACCCCATGGAACTGACGCTCTGGACCTACGAAGGCCCGCCCCACGTCGGTGCGCTGCGCATCGCCGCCTCGATGGAGGGGGTGCACTACGTGCTGCACGCGCCGCAAGGCGACACCTACGCCGACCTGCTGTTCACGATGATCGAGCGGCGTGATCGCCGGCCGCCCGTCACCTACACCACCTTCCAGGCCCGCGATCTCGGCGGTGACACCGCCGAACTGGTCAAGCGCACGATCGCCGACGCCGTGCAGCGCTTCCAGCCCGAGGCCCTGCTGGTGGGCGAGAGCTGCACCGCCGAACTGATCCAGGATCAACCCGGCGCCCTGGCCGCGGGCATGGATCTGGGCGGCATCCCGATGGTCAGCCTGGATCTTCCGGCCTACTCCAAAAAGGAGAATTGGGGAGCGGCCGAAACCTTTTATCAGCTGGTGCGCAGCCTGCTGAAAGCCCAGGTGCCGCCACCGGGTACGCCGAAACCATCAGCCCAGCGCTGGCAACAGGAGGGCCGGCGGCCACGGGTGAATCTGCTCGGGCCCACCTTGCTGGGGTTCCGCTGCCGCGACGATGTCAAGGAAGTCACGGGCCTGCTCCAGGAGCACGGCATCGATGTGGCGGTGGTGGCGCCCCTGGGGGCCCGTCCCGCTGATCTGCTGCGGCTCCCCAGTGCCGATGCCAACGTCTGTCTCTATCCGGAGGTGGCGGATTCGGTCTGCTCCTGGTTGGAGCGCAGCTTCGGGATGCCGGTGGTGCGCACCGTGCCGATCGGCATCGGCGCCACCGAGGCCTTCCTGCAGGAGATCACCACGCTGCTCGGAATCGCCAGCGCCGATGGCGCCGTCAGCAACGGTGGCTCGGCTCCAGGCCTGCCGGCAACGGCCGCTTCGGCCTCCAGGCTTCCCTGGTATTCCCGCTCGGTCGACTCGACCTACCTCACCGGCAAGCGGGTGTTCATCTTCGGCGATGCCACCCATGCGGTGGCCGCCGCCCGCATCGCCAGCAAGGAGCTGGGCTTTGAGGTGGTGGGCCTCGGCAGCTACAGCCGCGAGCAGGCGCGCGAGGTGCGGGCTGCGGCCAAGGCGCTGGGGCTTGAGGCCCTGATCACCGACGACTACCTGGCGGTGGAGAAGGCGATGGCCGAGGCGGCCCCGGAGCTGGTCCTGGGTACCCAGATGGAGCGCCACAGTGCCAAGCGCCTCGGCGTGCCCTGCGCCGTGATCAGTACGCCCCTGCACGTCCAGGACGTCCCGGCCCGCTACGCACCCCAGATGGGCTGGGAGGGGGCGAATGTGATCTTCGACAGCTGGGTGCACCCCTTGATGATGGGTCTGGAGGAACACCTGATCGGCATGTTCCGCCATGACTTTGAGTTTGTGGATGGCCATCGCAGCCACCTCGGTGATGGCGCCCCGTCGATGACCCCAGCTGCCGACCCGGTGCATCAGGGCCCTGGGGCCCTGCCTGTTGCCACGACGGCGGCCCCTGAACCGGCACTGGCGACGGCCCCAGTTGCCGCCAGTGCCGCCACGGCCACCGCCACTCTGGAGGCACCGCCCGCCGCCGCGGTCGAGCCCCGCTGGGGTGCGGACGGGGAAGCGGAATTACACAAGATCCCCTTCTTTGTGCGCAGCAAGGTGCGACGCAACACCGAGAGCTTTGCCCGCGAACGGGGCATTGCCCTGATTGATGCCGAAACCCTCTACGACGCCAAGGCCCACTTCAGCCACTGAACCCAGGACATGAGTATTTTTACTTCTAGTCAAAGCCCGGGTTTCGGCTTCGAAAAAGTGGCCTTTCCAATGCCAAGGACTCCATCGACGCCTGGATCAGCTCGTGACAATGTGTCGGTTTGCATGCCCATCCGACACTCCTGTCCCTGACTGGTCAGGCTTAGCGCTGATGGTCGTCCCTCAGCAATTGTGATGACATCCCCTCACCTTCTTTTCCCATGACCAGCACCCTCAATCCCCCGCTCGCCACTGGTAACCGTGAGGACGGTGAGGGCAGCCTCCAGGTCCATCAGGACCCTGCCATGGCGATTGCGGAGGGCGCCCTGGTCATCGCCGTGTACGGCAAAGGCGGGATCGGCAAATCCACCACCTCCTCCAACCTCTCGGCCGCCTTCTCGAAGCTGGGCAAGCGGGTGTTGCAGATCGGTTGCGATCCCAAGCACGACAGCACCTTCACGCTCACCAAGCGCATGGTGCCCACGGTGATCGATATTCTCGAAACCGTCGACTTCCACACCGAAGAACTGAAGCCTGAAGACTTCGTCTTTGAGGGATACAACGGCGTCATGTGCGTCGAATCCGGCGGCCCGCCGGCCGGCACCGGCTGTGGCGGCTATGTCACCGGCCAGACGGTGAAGTTGCTGAAAGAGCACCATCTGCTGGAGGACACCGATGTGGTGATCTTCGATGTCCTCGGTGACGTGGTGTGTGGTGGCTTTGCGGCACCGCTGCAACATGCCGACTACTGCCTGATCGTGACGGCGAACGACTTCGATTCGATCTTCGCCATGAATCGGATCATGCAGGCCATCAATGCCAAGGCCAAGAATTACAAGGTGCGGCTCGGTGGTGTGATCGCCAACCGCTCCGAGGAGACCGACGAGATCGACAAGTTCAATGCCCGCACAGGCCTGCGCACCATGGCCCACTTCAAGACCGTGGACGCGATTCGCAAATCCCGTCTCAAGAAGTGCACCATCTTTGAGATGGAGGCCACGCCCGAGGTGGAGGCCGTGCAGCAGGAATACCTGAATCTGGCGCGCCGGATGCTCGAAAACGTCGAACCGCTGGAAGCCGTTTCGCTCAAGGATCGCGAGATCTTCGACCTGCTCGGTTTCGATTGATCCTGCGGCGCTGGTGGCCGGACAGCCTGGTTGCCCAAGGGCGGCCCCACAGCTGCCGGCCACACTCTCGACGTCTCCAATCGATCGCAGCGGCCGCGGCCAGCCGCGGCTGAGCCTCCAGCCAGCGGCCTGGCTTCGCGCCTAGATCTCGGCAGCGGCCCGCTCCACCAGCCGCCTGGCGACCGCCTGAACGCCCGTGTGCTGGTAGGTATCGGTGAAGGCGTCGAGGAAGGTGGCGAGCTGCTCAAAGCCCCCCTGCCAGGGGCCCAGGGTGCTCTCCAGGGCTTGCACCGCCTTCTGGCCGCTCAGCCCCAGGTTGCCGACGAAGCCACCGGCCCAGCCCAGCCACTGATCCACTCCCCGCCTGAGAAAGCCCAGGTGGGCTTCATCCCCCCGGCCCGGGATCATCGCCGCCATGCCGGCGTAGGCGGGCGAGAGGCGCAACTCCTGCTGCCCCACCCCGCCGAGCAGGCCATCGAGTCGCTGCAGGGCCTGATCCCCCAGGGGCAGCAGGGCATCGAAGCAGATCAGCGCCGCCATGCGCACCCGTGCTTCGCCGGCATATTCATTGAGACTGGCGCCGAACTCGGCAAAACTGTCGCCCGGCAGGCCATTCACCTGGGTGAAGGCCAGCATCTCTGCCGCCACCTTGAGACTGAGATCCACGGCCTGAAGCGTGTCGCTGGTTGGGGTCAGGTTGGCCACGCGCTTCACCAGCGGCAGGGCTCCGCCCACATTGGCCAGAAGCCTCAGGCCCCCGGCCGCCTTCTGCGATCGATTGACGGCGTCATAAAGGCTCAGGGCCCGGCCATAGCCCTCATGGCGCGCCCGGCTGAGACCATCGGCCCGCGCCCGAACCTGGGTGATCAGCGCCGGGTCGTCACTGCCCATCACCCCGGCGATCAGCTCGCTGGCACTGGTGATGTTCTGCCAGCCGCCGGGCACCAGGGTGCTGATCCCCTTCAGCGCCAGCACGGTGAGATTGCGCCGCGGCAGACGATCAAGGCGTTCGAGAACGGTGCTCATGCGGCGGGCTCCAGAACGGAAGGAACGGATTGGGCGGCCTGCTTCTCGGCGGCGGAGACGGGGATCTTCACGGGCTGCCGGCTCCCCGGAGCCAGGACCTTGGGCGCCCGTGCAGCTCTGGCGGGCTTGAGGGCGGCCAGACCATGGAGATCAAAGGCGCCGATCAGTTCATGCCGCTGCTCGGCGTCCAGGCCTGCGCCCTGGCCGATCACCTTCACCTGAAAGCGCTCGGCCACCAGCAAGGCACTGGCCTGATTGCCCTGTTCCACCAGGGGCCATCCCTGCAGCTGCTGGGAACTGGCCTCGAACTTGCTGCGGGCCTCTGGGGCGGTCGTGGTGTCGGAAATCGCCAGCAGGGCCTTGATCGACTGCCCCTGTTTGAGCCGCGCTTCGCTGAAGCCGCGTTTCTCCTGGGTGAAGACCAGCTGTTCTCCCGGTTCGGGGCTGGGAAACAGTCGATTGAAGGCAGAGCCATTGACCACCTCAGCCGTCGCCACATCGGCCACGGTGCCGCCCGGCAACCAGGAGCGAAACGGCAGCAGGAAGAAGGCGGCGAAGAGGAGGCTGGCGATCAACAACAGGCCAATCCCCCAGCGCAGCAAGCGGGACATCGGGGCAGACAGCACAGCTCGTCTCTTGTTAGCAGGATCAGCCAGAGGCGGGCCAGCACTGCGCGAGAAAATGCACAGAAATGCACGGTTTGGCGAGGGACCAGGGGCTACCGGATGGATCAAGGGATCAGACGTCCAAAGCATCTGGTACCCCGACAATCATGAGGGACATTGCGACGCCATGGCCGCTGATGACACTGTTCCCGGCGAAGGGGCGATCCGAACGGGCAAGGCCGGTGAATCGCGGCTTGCCACCAGGCTCGCCTGCTGGCCCTTGAAGCCGAATCAGCGATTGTCTTCAGAACAAGAAGATGACTCCTGGTTGCTGGCTACTGGCTACTGGCTGTGTCGGTCCAGATTGACGAGCTCAGGAATAGCGTCTGTCGCCTGATTCAGCTGGCATGACATGGCAGCGACGCCAATCGGCAGCCCGACTTTGATCCCATCTTGCTCATCAAGTTTGGCATCGAGATGTGCCGCATCGAAGCTGAAATCTGCCGTTGGTCAGGTTCAGCTCCGTGATCCAACGGATCTCATCCCCTTCAGTCTCTGGACGGCAGTTGCTGGACTGCATGGGACCCGATCTAGCGACCTGATCAGCAGCTGGATCGGGTCCCGGAAGCGGATTCAGCTGCCCTCGAGACCAACCAGCTGACTGGTGAGCTCCCACATGCGGCGGGCGGTCTCGGGGTTGCTGGCTTGATCGGAGAGCTCCTGGCTGAACTGCTTGCCGCCTTTGCTCTGCCGGTTGCCCCAGCTCCAGTGCACCCCGGAGACAGCGAAGGCGGGGTCGGTGACCACATCGGCCACCCGTTCGCCTGCCAGGGCCTGGCTGACATAGCCACCGGTGATGTTCTTCTGGAACCAGGGGAAGATGGTGCGGAAGGCGGCCGGGGTGTTGCGAAACAGCGGCGTGTCGGCCACACAGCCTGGATAGAGAGAGGTGAAGACGATGCCGGTGCTGGCGTGCAACCGGCGATGCAACTCCTGGGTGGTGATCATGTTGCAGAGCTTGCTGTCCTTGTAGGCCTTGCCGGGCTTGAAGGTCTTGCCGTCGGCCATGGCGATCGGCGCCTTGAAGCCAGCGGCGAAGCCGGAGAGGTCTCCCAGATCAGCGGGGGCGGGGATCGGGATCTTGCCGCCCAGTTCCTTGGAGTTGGCGGTCACGGTGCCGAGGATCACGACCCGGCGGGAGGGGTGGGACGATCGCTTGAGATCGTCGAGCAGCCGGTGAATCAGCAGGAAATGGCCGAAATGATTGGTGGCCATTGAGATTTCATAGCCCTGGGGTGACCGTTCCGGATGCTTGAGCCGAGGCAGATAGACCGCGGCGTTGATCACCAGGGCATCCAGCGGCCTGCCGCTGGCATGGACGCTGTCCACCAGCTTGTCCACGCTCTCCAGATCACCCAGGTCCACCTGCAGATGGGTGACGGCCTGGTCGGGAATGGCCAGGGCGGCCTGGGCGCGGCGGGCCTTGTCGGTGTCACGGCAGGCCATCACCACATGCCAGCCCCGGTCGGCGAGGGCCTTGGCGGCAAACAGTCCGACACCCGAGGAGGCGCCGGTGATCAGCACCGTGCCTGGGGTTCCAGGCCAGCCACCGGGCTTGGTGACGTTGTCGCGGGCAGCGTCACCGGAGACAGAAACCATGACGTCCAGGAATGGAAGCGGATTGGCAACTCAACCTAGGGACGGGTCAGCGCCTTGCTGGGAGGGGCGCTGGCGGTTTCAACAGTTGGAAATGAGGCGCCCGGCTGCCAGACCACCCGCAGCCTGTTGGGAGCGATCCATTGGCTCTGCTCGCGGATCAACTGCTGTTCGCCGGACACCGTGAACAGCTGGTCAAAGCGCTCGCGGGACTTGATCAGCTTGGCGGTTTCCAGTTCGAGTACCGCGGAGATCTCCCCTTGCCGGTCCATGCGCTGCTGGTAGGCCGCCGAAAGCCGAAACAGACTGACGGCCGCCACAGCCACCAGGCCGAACTTCACGGCCAGTCCGATGACGCTGCACAGCAGCTCACGCCGTTCGTTCGACAAAGTGATCAACTCACCATCGGCGCCCAACATCGCCAGGGTGGCGTTGCGAATGGCGGGGTTGGGTTTGTCCATGCGCTGCTCGCCTGGGCCGACCTCATGGAGGGAGGCATGGGCTACAGCAGCACGAGCCTGGCCATCCTCATTGGATGGCCAATGGCGGCCGGTGGAGCGGCGAGGCTGGCTGCTGGGGGAGACGGGCACCGAAGTGGGGGGTCGGATTGACTGCTTTTAGCAGGCCAGCCGGGGCTTGCCAAGGGAAAGCCGCAAAGGCTTCAGGCCTTGTACAGGCTGAAGCAGAGGCGCACCGCCAGAACACCGGCGTGGGCGGCAACGACCAGCGCGATCAGCACTTCAATTTGGTTGATCATGGTCATCTGGAGGAGAAAGCGATCGCCCCATTCTTCGGCTTCGGCGGGCTACGGTCCAGCCTGCGGCACTGCCCTGTCACAGCTCTTGATGGCATCCCCTTCAGCGACTCCGTCCGGGCCGCTTGCGATCCCTGCGCTGGCGATCCGCCAGCTCGACCTCACCCCCTTGGAGGACCTGGCGAGTCGGTCATTGCCTGAGCTGCTGGAACGCAGTGGCAGCCTCACCCTGGCGCTCGAATGGCCTCGCCAGCCGGAGGATCCCCGCGAGCTCTCGGAGATCGCCGAGGTGCGGCTGTGGAGCCTGCGGGCCGATGCCCTGCTGCCCTGGTTGCCGCTGTTGCTGGAGCGCAGCAGCGGCCAGCTCACGCGCCATGTGGCGATGCTGCTGCCCCATGGCTTCAGTCGCACCGAAGGGATTCGTTTCGCGGCCGAGAGCCTGGAGCTGTGGATCACACACCGGTTGTTTCTGCTGGACCATCTCGCCCGTCTAGAAGGGCTCAGTTGCCGCGGCAGCCTCAGCCAGATGGCTGCAGTGCTCGGTTTTGAGCTCGATGCGGGGTTCTGGGAGGCCCTGCCGACGCCTTGATCGCCCCAGCGCCGCTGCTGCAGGTGGAGGCGACCCCTGGGCTGCGCCTGATCCCCACCCTGGAGCTCGAGGGATGCCGCCAGATGGCGATCGACGCCTGGCTTCTGGAGCACTCCCTGGACCCCCGGGTGGTTGCGGCTCCGGTGCTGCGCTTCTACCGCTGGTCCCGGCCCACCCTGTCGCTCGGCTTCCACCAGCAACGAATCGAGCCCCACTGGCAGCATCTGGCGGCTCGGGGGCAGTTGCAGTTGGTGCGGCGTCCCAGTGGTGGTCGCGCCGTGCTCCATGCCGCCGAGCTCACCTATGCCCTGATCTGGCCTGCGGCTCCGAGCCGTCGCCGCCAGGCCTATGAACGGGCCTGCGACTGGTTGCGGCAGGGTTTTGCCGCCATCGGAATGCCGCTGGACTTTGGCAGCTCGCCAGCCACTCACCAGGCTGTCGGCTGCTTTGCGAGCAGCACGGCCGCCGATCTGATCCACCCCTGCGGTGCCAAGCGGATCGGCAGTGCCCAGCTCTGGCGCCGCGGGCAACTGTTGCAACACGGCAGCATCTTGATCGATCCGCCGGCTGAACTCTGGTGGCAGGTGTTCGGCTCGGCGCCACCAGCACTGCCTCGCCTGCCGATCAGTGGTCAGGAGCTGGAACTGGTGTTGAGGCGTTCTGCCGAGCACCACCTGCCCTTTAGCGGCGCCACTCCCTGGCAGAGCCGCGAACTGAGCCCACAGGAATGGCAGGCCATCGGCGAGAGGGAGGGGCGGTATCGGCTGTCGCCGGATCGGCCCGAACCCCTGGACTAGTCCTGATCGCCGCCCGGCCGCTGAGAGTCGCCCCAGCCGCTTGCAGCCCCGACACGGCCCTCTTCTTGGGCCGAACCGACTTCACCTGTGCCCACCATCCCCTTGGCGATCTGGCCCAGGGCCAGCCCGAGGGGGTAGCCGCTCTGGCGGCGGGCGTTGGCCAGCAGGGAAGCCGGCAGCCGCAGGCCCAGGCGGCGCAGCACCGCTTCCCCCAGTTCGGGCCGCTCAATGGTGCCGCAGGGCAGCCCGGCCGGACTGAGGACCAGCAGCCGCGGACTGTGCTCCAGCTCCAGGGCCGCCTGCCACAGCGGAGCCGATTCGGCGATCGACGCCAGGCTGCTGAGGGGGCGCAGATGATCGCCGACCCGTTCGCTGTCCCAGCGCTGCACCGGCAGATCCCGCAGCGGAACATCGTCGATCAGTCCCCGCCAGCGGCCGCGATCACAGACGAGGATCCAGTCGGGCAACTCGGTTGCGGCCACTGGCAGGGCCCCACTGGCGGCAAAGGTGTCGCCAGTGGGGCCCTGGGTCGCCTGGTTCGGCGCGCGACTCAGGGGGTCTTCGGCAGCTGGAGAGTCGCTGATGGTCGGGGCGTCATCGAGCCGCAGGCGACTGAGTTGGCGCAGGCTGGTGGAGGCTTCCAGCACCCGGTAACGGCGCTGGGCCACATCCTTGACCTTGATGTCCTTGAGAGCCTTCTGCACAAGGAGCATCTGCTGCTGATTGCGGGCCGCCCCCAGGCCGAACCAGCCGAGCATCATCAGCCAGATCCCGGCCAGGCCGCTGCCCCGCAGCAACAGCAGGCTGCCGATGAAAATGGCCAGATAGGCCAGAAGTCGACCGCAGGCGTTGGCGACCTCCACACCGCGGCGTTGACTGCCGGTGATCTGCCAGACCAACGCCTTGACAATCAGGCCGCCATCGAGAGGCAGCCCCGGCAGCAGGTTGAACAGGGCCAGCACGAGGTTGAGCGCACCGAGTTGATTCACCATCTCGCCGAGCACCGGCGAGATGTGGGAGGCCGGATGCCCCAGGGAGAGCAGGCTGATCGCCAGCACAAAACTGACCGCCGGTCCCGCCGCGGCCACCAGCAGCGCTCCGATGGCGGTGGAACATTCCCGCTCAACGCTGGCCACGCCACCGAGCAGAAACAGGGTGATGCTGCGGACCTGCACCCCCTGGGCGAGAGCCACCAGGGAGTGGCCCAGTTCGTGCAGCAGCACGGAAACGAAGAGCATCACGGCCGTGATCAGGGCCACAACCCAGACCAGGCCAGGCGACACCTGGCCCGTCAGGCTGACCCGGTAGTGCTGCTCGAAGGCCACCGTGGCCACGAACAAAATCACAAACCAGGTGGGGCGAATCCTCAAGGGGATGCCGCGGATTTTGAGCAGTTGCCAGCCTTCTCCCACGGCCACCGATGCGACGGGGCCCCAGGAGTCACCTGGAGCGGTATGGAGCGGATCCTAGAAAGGCACCCCCGGCCCCGGTCGTTTGCCCCAGCCTGCGCTCAAGATCTGCGGCCTGCGCCATCCCGCCCAGGCAGCGGCGCTGGCCGCCCTTGGTGTCGATGCGATCGGCGTGATCGCTGTTCCCGCCTCGCCCCGCTTTCTGGCGGCAGATCGGCGTCAGGAGCTGTTTGCCGCCGCCACCGCCAGCGCCCCCGGCTGTCTGGGAGTGCTGGTGGTGGCCGATCCGGCCGATGCGGAGCTCGAGCAACTCGCCGCCGGGCGAGGCCATCAGGTGCTCCAGCTCCATGGCGAGGAGAGCCCCGATCGCTGCCAGGAGCTGCGCTCCCAGCTGGGCGTGGCGATCTGGAAAGCCCTGCGCATTCGCTCGCGCCAGGATCTCGAACGCGCCCAGGCCTATGGCGAGGTCGTCGATGGCCTGCTGTTGGATGCCTGGGTGGCCGATCAACTGGGGGGCACCGGTCACAGCCTGCCCCTCGACTGGCTCAGCGACTTCCAGCCGGCCCGGCCCTGGTGGCTGGCGGGGGGAATCCGGCCCGAGACCGTGGCGGATGTGCTGGAGCACCTGCGGCCCGACGGCCTCGATGTCTCCAGTGGCGTGGAGACCAGTCCCGGGGAGAAAGATCTCGATCGGGTGGCCCAGCTGCTGGCGGCCCTCGGCAGGCCCACGAGCCGCCAGCTGATCTGAACCAGCCGCAGGACCACCCTCCAAGCCACCCGGCCAGCGCCGCAGATCGCATCCAGGGCAGGGATCAGGGCTGACGGCAAGGCCCGACCGGGTCTCCAGGAGGTGCCACAGGCCAACAAGCCGATGAGATTCGGCTTCCAGGCAGGCAGGATCACTGGTGATTCCCTTGGGCGATCCGCTTTGACCTTCCTCTCTGCCGTTGGTAGCGCCCTGTCCCCGGGGCGGTCCCTGGCGACACGTCTGTCGCCGCGTCTGCTGGTGCCGCTTCTGCTCTCACCCCTGCTTGTCGCGCCCTGGCTGCTGGTGCCCGGAGCCGGCCTGGCGCCAGGGCGAGCCCAGGATCTGGTGGGCTGCCAGCTCATCGAGGGCACGCTGCAATGCGTGCCGGGGATCACCGCCGATCCGCAGCAGCAGATCCGCATCCTGGAAGGGACGATTGCCGCGGATCAGAAAGTGGAAGGGGCTGTCGAGCAGAAGATCGCCGGACTGCAGCGTCTGGAGCTGCAGGGTCAGGCCAGCGAGGGGAACCTGCTGCGGGCCGTGATCAGCGCCGATGCGCTGGCCTCCCTGCCTCCCAGTGCCTTTCACTGGTATCGCCGTTCGCCCAAGGACAGCCGTTGGCTGCTGATCGTGGGTGCCTCAGGATCCAGCTACCGGCTCCAGGCCGCCGATGCCAGCGCCCGGGTGATGGTGGTTGTGGCCGTGCCCGCAGCCGGAGGCGGCAGCCAACGCGCCGCCTCAGCGCCGGTGGGACCGGTGCAGCCAAAACCGGCCCCTTGAAGTTCTTCCAGAGCAGCGCCTTCATCAGGGCTCTGGCGTAGCTGCCTCTGGTTTGATTGCCCCCGCTGCACGGGGGCTGGGGCCTCGCGTCCACGGGCGAGGCTCTCAGGCCCTGATGGAGAAAACCTCAGGGTGAAATGCCCTGAGCCGGGAGCCCATGGATCTGGGATTGTGGCGTCGCCCAGACGTTTGCGCTCCTGAGCCAGGAAGGAAACCCTGCCGATCGACCATCCCAGCCGATCAGCTGATCCGGTTGATGGGATAAGCCGACGAATCCCTGGACCTGCAGATCAGCGAATCAGGATCGATTCCTGCTGTCTCACCAGCTCGAAGAATTCCTGCTTGAGGCTGGGATCATGGCGGAAGTCCCCGCGGACAACCGAGTTCACCATGCTGGTCTGGGGTTCTTTGACGCCGCGCCACTTCATGCAGTAGTGCTGGGCTTTGACCAGGATCGCCAGACCTTGCGGCGCGCAGAGTCGCTCGATCTCATCGGCCAGGATGATCACGGCTTCTTCCTGGATATGGGGCCGGGAGAAGACCCAGTCCGCCACCCGGGAGAACTTCGACAGACCGATCACCCGATCGCCGGGCTTGATACCGATCCAGCAGGAGCCAAGGATCGGCACGAGATGGTGGGAACAGGCAGAACGAATCGAGATCGGGCCAACCGTGTAGATCTCATCGAGCTTTTTGACATTGGGGAAGCTGGCAATCTTGGGTTGAGAATGATAACGACCCTTGAAGACCTCATGCAGATACATGCGGGCGACTCGCTCCGCTGTTTCCTCGGTATTGTGATCGTTGTCAATATCGATGACAAGACTGCGAAGCAGCTCCCTGACCTTGCCGGCCACCTCGATTTCCAGCTGTTCGAGATCACCATCGCGCAACACATCGGAAATGTTGTCGTTGGCGAGAAAGGGGATGCCGCTTTCCTCAAGCCGTTGACGCAGGCGAATGCTGATCGGCAGCTTCAGCGACTCCGTGTTCGACTTATTGCTGCTGAGCTTGGAAGGAATGGTGGATGTCATGGTGTCTTCAGAAGGCGCCGGCTGCCGGCATCAGGGTTAAATCTTCCACAACCTGGCTGGGGGGTTGTTGCGCCAGTACCAGCAAAGCTTCTGCCGCCTGATCGACGGTCAGCATGGCACGGCGGTCGAAGCTGCTGTGAACGGTTTTGCTGTCCCACAGGGGTGTATTCACCGAACCAAGGGTAAGGGTGCTGACGCGGATATCGTGCTGACGTTCTTCCGCCGCCAGGCATCGGCTGAAGGTTTGCAGAGCAGCCTTGCTGGCGCTGTACGCCCCCCATTCCGGGAAGGCGTTGCGGGCGGCATGGCTGCTGATATTGATGATCAGACCGCCGCCACTGCGTTGGCCGTTGTGCGTCCGGGCACGCATCAGCGGCAACACGGCTTGGCAGATCTGGAAGACGCTGGTGATGTTCAGCTGGAACAGCCACTGCCAGTGCTCCAGCGGCATCTCCGCCAGAGGCCCGGTCCAGGCGGCTCCGGCGTTGTTGATCAGGAGGGAGGGCACCAGGCCCCGGCCGCAGAGTTCGGCGATCCCGGGGCCAATGACGGCCGGATCGCTCAGATCGATGGCGGCGGTTTCAACGCGGTGGTGATGGGCGCTGCGCAACTCGGCGGCCAGGGACGCCATGGCGCCGTGGGAGCGGGCCAGCAGCAGCAGGTCAAAGCCTGCGGCGGCGAGACGGCGAGCAGCGGCGGCGCCGATCCCGCTGGAGGCGCCGGTGATCAGGGCAACGGGCAAGGAATCAGAACGTGGAAGAAAACCTTAAGCAATCCTGGCTGCTTCTGGCGTGCTTGCGTCGAGAAAGCGCCCCATTCGCCGGAACTTGGCATAGCGCTGATCACACAGCTCCCGTTCGCCCAGGGCCTGCAGTTCCAGGAGGTTCTCGATGATGGCGCTGCGCAGGGTGGCGGCGGCCTCGAGCGGCGCCCAATGATTGCCCCCGGCAGGTTCGCGCAGCACCCTGTCGATCACGCCAAGCTGCAGCAGATCCGCTCCGGTGATCTTGAGGGCTTCGGCCGCGGCGGGCGCCTTGGCGGCATCGCGCCAGAGGATCGAGGCGCAGGCCTCCGGGCTGGCCACGGTGTAGACGCTGTGCTCGAACATCAGCAGTCGATCGGCAACGCCGATGCCCAGGGCTCCCCCGGAGCCACCTTCGCCGATCACCGTGGCGATGATCGGCACCCGCAGCCGGAACATCTCGCGCAGGTTGACGGCGATCGCCTCCCCCTGGCCCTGCTCTTCGGCCAGGACACCGGCATAGGCACCGGGGGTGTCGATGAAACTGATGATCGGCAGCCGGAAGCGATCGGCGTGCTCCATCAGCCGCATCGCCTTGCGATAGCCACCGGGGGAAGCCATGCCGAAATTGCGGGCCATGTTTTCCTTGGTATCTCGGCCCTTCTGCTGGCCGAGCATCACCACGGGCTGGTCGCCGATGCGCCCCACGCCACCCACCATCGCCCTGTCATCGGAACCGCGGCGATCGCCATGCAGCTCGATCCAGGAGTCGGAGATCAGCTGGATGTAATCCAGGGTGCTGGGCCGCTGCGGATGGCGGGCCACCTGGATTTTCTGAGACGGCGTCAGGGCGCTGAAGATTTCGTCGCGGCGACGGCTGGCCAGGGTTTCAAGCTGGAGCAGCTGTTGGCTGACATCGACCTCCGAGTCGCGGGCGAGCTGGCGGATCTGTTCGATCTGCTGCTCCAGTTCGACCAGAGGCTTTTCAAAATCCAGCAGGGCGCGGCGGGCCATGGGGTGTGGGGGGTTCAGGCGGTGGCGAGGCTTGGGGCCGTGGCGACAGCGGTTTCCAGGCTCAGGGCCTGAAAACCGTGGCGCAGGGAGGCGGTGCCGATCAACTCCATCTTTTCAAGCGTGATGTTGTTGCGCCCCCAGCTGAAGTTGGTGTGCAGCGCTTCAAAATCGAGCAGCATCGCCTCAGCGAAGCAGGCGAACATCTGGCGTTGCGGTCTGGCCATGTCGGCGGCGAGGGCCACCACCTGCCAGTCGATATCGCGGTGGAACTCGACGATGCCCCCCTTCAGCACGTGGATTCCAGGGCCGTTGGCCTTGCTGTCGAGATTCTTGGGATAGCCGCCGTCGATCATCAGGCAGGGCTTGCGCAGCTTGGCTGGGTCGATGCTCAGGCTCTCGGGCAGGCTGGCCACCCAGACCACGACATCGGCCTGTTGCAGGGCTTCCTCCAGGGCCAGGATGCGACCGCCGCCGAGTTCACTCTGCAAGTCCCGCAGAGGCTGCTCCTTGCGAGCCACCAGCAGCAGTTCGCCAACGCCGGTGCGCTGGCTGAGCCAACGGCAGACCGCACTGCCGATGTCGCCGGTGGCGCCGATCACCGCCACCTTGGCCCTGGCCAGATCGATACCGACTGCGGGAGCATTGGCCTCAACCTGACGGCAGATCACCCAGGCGGTGTGGGTGTTGCCGGTGGTGAAGCGCTCCCATTCCAGGGTGGTGGCACGCACCTGCTGCTCCTTGAGCAGATTCATGTCCTCGAAAATGATCGAGGTGAAGCCACCCAGGGCACTGATCGCGATGCCATTCTTCTGGGCCAGCTCCATGGCGTTGAGAACCTTGCGCTTGGCCGTTTTGAAACGGCGCAACATCTCGGGTACGAACACCGAATCGATGTAGGCGCCTTCAATGGTCTTACCCGTGGCACTGGTGACCGAGAAGCGCTCCACCAGCTGGGGAGGGGCGCTGCACCACATGTCGAGGTCTCCCTGGGCATACTCCGGGTAGCCCAGCCGCTCGGCCAGTTCACAGGCGGCGGCAAGGCTGGTGGAGTGACCGATCAGGCCGAACATGCGGACGGGGTGGGAAAGGGAGCTGGCCGACCGTGAATGTCGCCGACATCACATCTTGCCATGGCCGGCCAAAGTACCCGGGACTCCCTCAGCCCACCAAGGCTGCCACCGCCATCCTGGCGATCTCGCGGGAGTTGAAGCCGATCTCGGTGAGGGCCTCCTGGTAGGCGATCAGGAAATCCTCGATCAGATCTTCCTTTTCCATCTGCAAGACCGCCGCATCGGCGGCCACCCGCTCCAGCATGCGACGCACGTGGGGAAGGTTGTCGCGGTTGGCCTGCTCCAGTTCGCCGCGGCTGGCCTCGAAATTGGCCTTCAACCATTCCTGGCCATAGTTGAGATGGGTGTATTCATCCTTGACGACGGCTTCGGTGATCTTGCGGGCGAAGGGATCGGCAACCGGGATGTAGATGTGATAAGCAGCGATCGCAAAGGCTTCGATCAACAGGGCCTGAATCAGCAGGCAGGTGACCACCTTGCCCTCCTTCAATGCGGCCTGAAAGTTGTCCCGCAGCGGCGAGAAGAATTCCTGGGCGAAGGGCATGTCGGCATTGACGCCGAGGTTGGCGGCACAGGCGGTGAAGCCCTTCATGTGCTTGAGCTCCATGCGGGCCAGCCTGGCCAGCTCATCGGCCTGATCAGGAATCAGGGTGCCGAGGGAGATGTAGTTGTCGTGGGCTTCCTGCTCCCCTTCGATCACGATCGCGTTGATGCGGCTGTAGGCGTCCTTGTAGGCAGGGCTGGTGAAATCGGGCAGACCTGCGCCGATCTGTTCAGGGGTGGCCTGGCCTGTGGCGGCATCACTGCAGGTTTCGGCATTCGTGATCGATTGGATGGTCGGCATGACAATCGCGCTCAGCGTCTCAGCGCGACTGTAGTCACCCTGCACCGGAGGTCGGTGGCCAGTCACTGCGCAGCAAGGATTCCAGACGTCGCCGCCAGCCCTCGACCAGCCGTTCATAGAGCCGCTCACCGAGTTCGCCACTGGCGCCCTCGGCACTGCCGATCACGCCGCTGGCGCTGTACTCGCTGGTGATCCAGCAGCAGGGGGCCTCACCCTCCAGACTCCAGCCCTCCGGCGGTGGGCCTGCGACCCGTGGGGCTGCCGGGACCGTGGAGATCGGTGCGGCGCCAGCTGGGTCGTCCCCTTGATCAGAACCGATGGCTCCATCGCCAGGGCGATTCGAACCGACGAGCGCCGGCGCCAGGTGCAGCATCAGGCTGGTTTCAGCCAGGCCGGCATGCAGCCCCTGGCTGCGTTCCGGCTCCGGGATCAGCTCACCGATGCCTTCCGGCCCGCGCCAGAGAAAACAGGGCAGTACGGCCAGGCCAGGGTGCTGGGCTCGCAGGGTCCTGCCCGCGACTTCCAACAGGCCGATCTGGCCGCCGTGGCCGTTGAGCAGCACCAGGCGCTGAAAGCCGGCCAGCTCGAGCTGGCCGCCCACCTGCAGCACCAGGGAGATCAGCAGCTCGGCGCTCAGGCTGAGGGTGCCGGCGAACCCCTGGTGCTCCGGGGAGAAACCGAGGCACTGAAGGGGTAAGCGCCAGATCGGCAGGGCTGGATCGAGCTGGGCGAGCACCGCATCGGTGATCCGATCGGCGAACAGGGCATCGGTGCTCAACGGCAGATGGGGGCCGTGCTGCTCGAACGCCCCGAAGGGCCAGATCACCGTGCTGCCGGCTCGGGCGGCCTGGCGCCGCAGCTCCGGCCAGGTCATGGTCTCAAGACGGCGCTGGGGCTCGGTCATGGCGGCAGATCGGCGATGGCGAGCGGGCGGACCGGCTTCGCTTCGTACAGTGTGGAGCCGCAGCACTCAGAGGTCATGGCCGGATCCGGCAACCCCGCGTCGCGTCAGCCCCTGAACCCTGGCCAGCGTCCGGCCCCCCAGGCGCCCCGCAAGCCCCCCCAGGTGCTGATGATCAAGAAAGAGGACGTCGTGGCCGTCCGTCCCGCTGAGAAAGCCCCCCCTGCGGTGGAAGCCCCCAAGCCCCAGGCGCCGGTCATCCGAGCCGGTGCCCCTGCGGCTCCCGTCCCGGTTTCCCCTGGCCCTGCCCGCGTCGTCTCCGACGACGAGCTCTTTGATCTGGGCTCCATGGAGGGGATGACCATGGCGGACCTGCTCGGTCCGGACGAGCGTCGCGGCAAAGCTTCAGGCTCGGCCAAGCGCCAGGCTGCGCCGGCTGCGACATCCGAGGCCGCCCCAGCCCGCAGCGTCGACGATTTTGACTTCGATGAAGAGGCCTTTCTGGCGGCCCTCGACCAGAACGAGCCCGTGGGCACCACCGGCGAAGTGGTGCGCGGCAGCGTCATCGGTGTCGAGAGCGATGGCATCTATGTGGATATCGGCGGCAAGGCCCCCGGCTTCATGCCCAAGAGCGAATGCGGCCTGGGGGTGATCGGCAACCTCAAGGAACGCTTCCCCCGGGGCCTTGAGCTGGAGGTGCTGGTCACCCGCGAGCAGAACGCCGATGGCATGGTCACGATCAGCGCCCGTGCCCTGGCCCTGCGCCAGAGCTGGGAGAAGGTGCGCCAGCTGGAGAAGGACGGCAAGGTGGTCCAGGTCAAGGTCACCGGCTTCAACCGGGGCGGTGTCACCTGTGATCTCGAGGGTCTGAGGGGCTTCATTCCCCGCTCCCAGCTCAACGAGGGCGAGAACCATGAAGCCCTGGTGGGCAAAACCCTGGCGGTCGCCTTCCTGGAGGTGAACATCGAGACCCACAAGCTGGTGCTCTCCGAGAAGCGTGCGGCGAGTGCCGCCCGGTTCACCGAGCTGGAGGTCGGCCAGTTGGTGGAAGGGCAGGTGGTGTCGCTGAAGCCCTATGGCTTCTTCATCGACCTCGGTGGCGTCAGCGGCCTGCTGCACCACTCCTGTGTCACCGGCGGCGCCCTGCGGGATCTGCGCGAAGCGTTCGAGCCTGGCGAACGCATCAAGGCTCTGATCACCGATCTCGACCCTGGCCGCGGCCGCATCGCCCTCAACACCGCCCTGCTGGAGAACCAGCCCGGTGAACTGCTGATCGCCAAGGTGCAGGTGATGGCCGAGGCGGCCGAGCGGGCCAACCGGGCCCGCTCGCTGCTGCGCCAACAGGAGCAGGCGGCGGGATGAGCCCGATTCGTGTGGATGGCCCCCCCGATCTCGAGGGCTCGCTCGCCTTGGACCATCGAGAGGCTGCCGGAGCGGACTGGGAGCTCGATTACTACTCGCGGCCGATCCTCGAGCCTGACGGCAAAAAGCGCTGGGAGTTGTTGATCTGCGCCACCCCCACCCCCTTGGGCTCGGCTCAGGAGCCCGCTGAACCCTTCCGCTGGGCACGCATCTGCCCTGCCACCAGTGTCAACTCCGTCTGGCTGAAGGAGGCGATCGAAGCGGCCCTGGCTGAAGCCAGCTCGCTTGGTTACGGCCAGCCTCGCCGGATCCGCTGCTGGCGGGGATCGATGCGCACCATGGTGCAACGAGCCGCCGAAGGATTGGGACTGGAACTGGTGCCCAGTCGGCGCTGCTACAGCCTGGTGGAATGGCTGCAACAGCGGCAGCTGGAGGTCTATCCCCAGGAACCGGGCTATCTGGCGGGCCCGCTGGCACCACCGCCCCAGGCGATTCGGCCGGTATCGGTGCCGTTGCCGGAGGCGGTGCGGGGCGATCGCTGGAGTTGGGCCACCCTGCCCTTCGGCGCCCTGGCTGAGGCTGCCGACTGGGAGATCGGTTTTGCCGGCCTCGTGAACCTGCCTGCGGCGATTGCAGCTGCCACGCCGATCCCCGGGATTCGTCTGTTCAGCCGCACCCGTGCCCTGGCGATTGCCGGCTGGTTGGCGGGCCTGGAGCCCGTTCGTCTTGAGCTGGACGGCGAGCAACTGGTGCTCGAAGCTGGCCTCGAAGATCGTTGGCTGCTGGCGAGCCTGCCCGCCGAGGAGGCCAGTGCTGCGGCCGGCGCCTTCGCCGCCGCCAGGGAGAACGCCGCTGGCCTGCAGTTCATCGCCATGCAGAGCGCCGATGGGGCCGAGCGGCTCGATGGCTTCTGGCTGTTGCGGGACCTGGCCGATGGCTGAGGCCCTGGAGGCTCCCTTCGATCGACCGGATGCGGGCTTCAATGATCTGCCCGGCTGGACCTGGATCGGCACCTATGGGGGCCATTACCTGCAGGCCGACCGGCTGGCGGACTTTGAGCATGGCTTTTTCAGCCGCCAGTGGCAGGGTCGCGGCCCCGGCGAGCTGGCCGGCTATCTGAGTGCCGGCATCAGCGTCCATCGACCCCAGCAGATCCACAGTGCCCTGGTGCTCGCCGCCTCCGAGGCCAGCGCCGAACCCTGGCCCGAGGCTGATGGCCTGGTCAGTGATGCCGGTGGCCAGAGTCTCTGGGTGTGTGGTGCCGACTGCACCCCCGTGCTGCTGGCCGATCCCCGCAGCGGCCGGGTGGCTGCCTGCCATGCGGGCTGGCGTGGGGTTGCCGGGCGCATCCTGCCTGGGGCGATTGCCCGCCTCGTCGCCGCCGGATCCCATGCCGCTGACCTGCTGGTGGCCCTTGGACCGTGCGTCAGCGGCGCCAACTACCAGGTGGAGCGGCCCGTGAGCCTCGAGGTGGCGGCCGCTCTGCGCCGACACGGCTGCCAGGACGAAGCGGCCCTCCAGGAGCTGATCACCTGTGGGGCACTGCTGGCCGATCCCGATCCCCACCATGACCGTCTCGACATCCGCAGCGCCATCGTGCGGCAGCTGGAAAATGAAGGCGTTCCCCACTCCGCTATCGCCGTCTGTCCCCTGTGCACGGTGGCGCTACCAACCCTGTTTCATTCCTGGCGTCGGGATCAGGTCAAGGCGGTGCAGTGGAGCGGCATCGTGTCCCAGGGCTGAGTTTTTCAGGTCTGATCGTGCCACTCCTGAGTGCTGGGCAGTGAACACTGCCGGTGGAGAGCCGCTCGACATAGCGCAAGCCTGAGCAGATCGCGAGACTGGTGATCGCTCCTGTTGGCACAGTTATCAGGGCGGGACTCTGCTGATGCTTGCAAAGGGTGCGGCGGGATGAGATGATGCGCATGTTGCATAAATGAGCACATGCTTACAGGAGCCGATCTTCTCGCGAAGGTCAAGGAGTTGGGAGATGTCAGCAAGTCTGACCTCGTTCGGGCGTGTGGTTACGTCTCCGCCAAGCGGGATGGGACTGAGCGTTTGAATTTCACTGCCTTCTATGAGGCGCTCCTCAATGCCAAGGGCGTTGACTTCGGAGCGGCTCCAAAGGCCGGAAAGGCAGGTCGCAAGCTCAGTTTCAACACCAAGGTTCAGTTCAACGGCAACCTGATGGTGGGCAAGGCTTACACCGCCATGCTCGATCTCAAGCCCGGCGACGAGTTCGAGATCAAGTTGGGTCGCAAGCAGATTCGCCTGGTTCCCCTGGGAGCCGAGGACGAAGAAGGTTGATCGCAATCGCTTCCGCCAGTCGGATGCCATCGATCGCCGCGGAGAGAATTCCGCCGGCATAACCAGCACCTTCACCCCCTGGGTACAACCCGGGGGTGTTGGTGCTTTCTCGTGTGGTCCCATCGCGGTTCAGTCGCAGCGGTGAGGAGGTGCGGGTCTCAACGCCGGTGATCAGAATCCCAGGCCCGCTATAGCCGGGAATCCGCCGTTCAAAGGCGGGCAGGGCCGCTCTGAGGGCAGCGATCACAAACTCCGGCAGACACGAATCCAGCTGACTGAGGCGAACTCCAGGCTGGTACGAGGCCTTGACCCCTCCCTGGCGGCGTTCACTGCTGCGGCCCGCCAGGAAGTCAGGAACCCACTGGGCCGGGGCGCAGAAATCGCCGCCGCCGGCCTCGAAGGCCTGATGTTCCCAGTGCCGCTGGAAGGCCACCCCGGCCAGGGGATCGCCGGGGAACCGGCCCCAGGGCTCCAGATCCTCCAGCGTCACATTGACCACCAGGGCGCTGTTGGCGTTGCGTTCATTGCGGGAGTGCTGGCTCATGCCGTTGGTGACGACGCAGCCCGGCTCCGAGGTGGCTCCCACCACCAGGCCCCCGGGGCACATGCAGAAGCTGTAGACATCCCGGCCGCCGGCGAGGTGGTGGACGAGCTTGTATTCGGCCGCCCCCAGGCGCGGATGGCCGGCTGCCGCCCCCCAGCGGGCGCGGTCGATCAGCTGCTGGGGGTGTTCGATGCGCACGCCGATCGCAAACGGCTTGGCCTGCATCGCCACCCCCTGGGCCCACAGGGCCGCGAAGCTGTCGCGGGCACTGTGGCCCGGAGCGAAGGCCACGTGTTCGGTGGCGATGATCTCGCCGCTGGCCAATTTCACGCCGCGCAGCTGGCGGGATGGATCGCTCTCCAGAACCAGTTCCTGGACCAGGGAGCCAAAGCGCACCTCCCCTCCCAGCGCCTCGATCCGCGCCCGCAGGCCCCGCACCACCGTGGCCAGCTTGAAGGTACCGATGTGGGGCCGATGCAGGGTCAGGATCTCGTCGTTGGCGCCGGCTGCCACCAGTTCTTCGAGCACCTTGCGCACCAGGCGGGGATCTTCGCTGACCTGGCTGTAGAGCTTGCCGTCGGAAAAGGTGCCGGCTCCCCCTTCGCCGAACTGGGCATTGGATTCCGGATCGAAGCAGCGCTGACCGCGCCAGAAGCCGAAGGTGTCGGCGCTGCGCTCCTTCACCGGTTTGCCCCGCTCCAGCAGCAATGGGCGCAGACCCATCTGAGCCAGCAGCAGGGCGGCGAAGTAGCCGCAGGGGCCGGCCCCCACCACCACCGGTCTGCGCATCAGGGCCAGGGCAGCCAGGGCCGGATCCTCCGCGGCGCTGGCGACAAAGCGGTAGGCCGTATCCGGTGCCGGGCGCAGGTGGGGGTCGCCGGCGAAGCGTTGCAGCAGGCGCCGTTGCTCGGCGGCGCTGAGGGTCAGGTCGAGATCGAGGCAATACACCAGGGCGATCTCGCCATGGCGGCGGGCATCGACACTGCACTTGACCAGCTGATGGCCCCGCAGGGCAGAGGCCGGCAGCTTCAGCCGGCGGCAGACAGCGGCGGCCAGTTCGGCGTCGCTGTGATCCAGGGGCAGCTTCAGCTCACTCAGGCGCAGCAAGGGTTCACTCCGGACACGGGACAATTCGGGGGCAAGGACACGCTGGACGAGGGCCTACGGAGCAAACCCATCAGTGAGGGCAGTCTCCGGGACAGGGGTCACTCTGGACAGAATTCGGTTCCTGCCGAGGTCGGCCATTCAAGGGGCACTCCATGTTCAGGCTCCTCGCAGGGCCGGCACGCCGTTGACAGCGGCGGTGCAGGACTGGCCGGGACCATGTGGCGAATCCGCTGGAAACGTGCGCCGGCGGCGGCGGCACCTGGTCGGAGGTGCCATGGTGGAGCCAACCTTCAGCTGCGCCGAGCCCATGGGCCTTGCCCACTGCCCCCTCTGCATCGGGCTGGCGATTCTGTCGGTGGTGCGCTGCAGTGCCTGCGGCGTCATGCTCTGGCAGTGGCTCCGTCCCCAGGTTGCTGGCGGAGAGAGTCAGGGCCGCCCAACCCTGCGGCTGCGGCCGGCGCTCTGAACAGCCCCATCTGGACCTCCGTACATCTCAGGCGAGTGATGCCGCCCAGCCGGTTCAGCGATGGAGTTGCTGTTCCAGGTCGGCCACCAGCAGGCGGGTTCGCACGACTGCGTCGGGATTGAGGCTGATCGAGTCGATGCCTTCCTCCACCAGAAAACGGGCGAACTCGGGGTAGTCACTGGGGGCCTGGCCGCAGATGCCGATCTTGCGGCCGCAGCGTCTGGCGGTCTGGATCGCCAGTTGGATCATCGCCTTGACCGTGGCATGGCGCTCGTCGAACAGCTCGGCCACCAGGGCTGAATCGCGATCGAGACCCAGAGTCAGCTGGGTGAGGTCGTTGGAGCCGATCGAGAAGCCATCGAAGCGCTCGGCGAAGGCCTCGGCGCCGATCACATTGCTGGGCAGCTCGCACATGACATACACCTGCAGACCATCCTGGCCGCGCACCAGACCGGCCTTCGCCATCTCGGCCAGCACCCGGTCGCCTTCTTCCGGTGTGCGGCAGAAGGGCACCATCGGAATCGCGTTGGTCAGTCCCATCGTCTCGCGCACCAGCCGCAGGGCCTGGCATTCGAGCGCAAAGGCCTGGCGGAAGCCCTCGGCGTAGTAACGCGACGCCCCGCGCCAGCCGATCATCGGGTTTTCTTCACTGGGTTCAAAGGCGGCACCGCCGAGCAGGCGGGCGTATTCGTTGCTCTTGAAGTCCGAGAAGCGCAGGATCACCGGCTTCGGGAAGAAGGCCGCCGCGATGCGCCCCATGCCCTGGCTGAGCAGATCGACGTAGTAATCGCCGGGATTGGCGTAGTTGCGGGTGAGTGCGGCGATGGCGGCCCGTTCGCCTGGATCACGGATCTGCTCGCTCTGGAGCAGGGCCATCGGATGGACGCGGATGTGGTTGGCGATGATGAACTCCAGCCGGGCCAGGCCGACGCCATCGCAGGGGATCGCCGCCAGGTTGAAGGCCTCCTCCGGGTTGCCCACATTCATCAGGATCTGGGTGCGGGTGGCGGGCAGATCGTCGAGGCGCTGCTCGTCCACATGGAACGGAATGGCACCGCGGTAGACGTGGCCCACATCCCCTTCGCAACAGCTGATCGTGATCGTGTCGCCATCGACGATGCGGCGGCTGCCATCGCTGGTGCCGACGATCGCCGTGATCCCCATCTCGCGAGCAATGATCGCCGCGTGGCAGGTGCGTCCCCCCTGGTCGGTGACAACGCCGCTGGCTTTCTTGAGGATCGGCTCCCAGTCCGGATCGGTGCGCACCGTCACCAGCAGATCGCCCTCCTCGAAGCGCTGGATCTCGGAGGGATCGTTGATCACCCGCGCCCTTCCCTGACTGACCGAAGCGCCGATCGCCCGGCCGCTGGTGATCAGCTCGGCCTGATGGGGCTGCAGATGCCAGCTGCGCAACACCGCACCGGACTGGCGGGACTGCACCGTTTCCGGCCGGGCCTGGAGGATGAACAGCTCACCGCTTTCGCCATCCTTGGCCCACTCGATGTCCATCGGCGTCGGCGTGCCGCGCCGCTCGCTGTAATGGCGCTCGATGCGGCAGGCCCAGCGGGCCAGGATCAGGATTTCGGGATCCGTCAGGGCAAAGCATTGCCGCTCGGCTTCAGGCACCTCCAGGTTGCGAACCGGCCTGGCGTCGCCCGTGCTCGTTTCGCCATACACCATGCGGATCGCCTTGCTGCCGAGGCTGCGGCTGACGATCGGGCTGAAACCCTGCTCCAGGGTGGGTTTGAAGATCAGCCATTCATCGGGATTGACGGCCCCCTGCACCACGTTCTCGCCGAGGCCATAGGCGGCGGTGAGCAGCACGGTGTCGCGGAAGCCGGTCTCGGTGTCGATGCTGAACATCACCCCGGCGCTGGCCAGATCGGAGCGCACCATGCGCTGCACCCCGATCGAGAGCGCGACATCGAGATGGTCGAAGCCATTGAGTTGGCGATAGGAAATCGCCCGGTCGGTGAACAGGGAGGCATAGCAGCGCCGGCAGGCCTCCAGCAGCGGGCCCTCCCCCTCGATGTGCAGGAAGGTTTCCTGTTGGCCGGCGAAGCTGGCGTCGGGTAGATCTTCGGCGGTGGCGCTGGAGCGCACGGCCACGGCGGGAGAGCCCAGCTGGCGGTAGGCCGCCAGGATCGCCGCCGTCAGCGCTTCGGGCAGGGTCGCCTGCAGCAGCAGCTCCCGGCAGGCCCGACCGGCCTGTTGCAGGGCCGTCAGATCGCCCGTATCGAGATCGGCCAACAAGGAGAGCAGGCTGGGGCCCAGGCCGTTGGCGGCGATGAATTGGCGGTAGGCCGAGGCGGTGGTGGCGAAGCCACCAGGCACCTGCACCCCATCGGCGGCCAGCTCGCGGATCATCTCGCCGAGGGAGGCATTCTTGCCGCCGACATCGGCGATCGCCTCGATGCCGACCCGCTCCAAGGGCACCACCAGGATCTCAGGACTCAGCATGGTGTTGCCTTGGTCGCTGTCTCAACTTTGAGCCCAGCAGCGCTGGCTGACTCGCGCTTGTGACCCTCCGGAACGGATGGCCCCGATGACTGCGTGGGGCCAATCTCACCCCCATGCCTTGCCCTGTTCAAGCTGTGCCTTCCTGCGCAGCCGTTTCGGCGCCTATCCGTTCCGCCAGCAGGGTTGTGACCATCAGCCGCAGGGTCTGGCGATTGCCACCGGCCTGCCGCCAGCTCTCGAGCCATTGCGTCAGCGGTGGCGCCAGCCCGTCAGGCCCGGATTCGCTGGCGATGCCAAGCCTGGCCAGAAAGGCACTGGCATCATCCAGGCAGGACTCGCCCTCCCCGAAACCATCGAGCAGCGGATCGAGGGCTGCATGCAGGGTTTCAAGATCGGTGGTACTCAAGGCGGGTAAGGGTTCGGCCATGAATGCACGCGCAGGAGATCCCCAGGGGGGGACAGGGGCCCAGGCCTGGCTCGCTCGCCAGCTTCTAGGCTGGTCTCTATCTTCCTCCGACTGCTCTCCATCGGGCTTGTCCCCGTGCTCAAGACCTGCCTTCAGGTGATCGTCTGTTTCACCATCGCCATGCGAGTGCTGGTGATTTTCGGGCATCTGCGTCGGGTCTGGCGATGGGATGGGCGTCGCGACCTGTCTCTGGCCGCCCAATTCCGCCAGGAGCTGCGGCGCCGGGGCCTGCTGCTGCCGATGCCGGAGATCGAAAGCAGCAGCTGAGGGCCCTTGGCCAGGGCGACCTGACGGTCACCGTTGCCCGGATCTCAGGTGTTCGGCGTTACGCATCGAGCGACGGGGATCCCCCAGGGGCGATGCGTCCCAGGGTGGGCATCACTCAGGAGCGACGGGAGGGGGCACCGGCCAGGTGGTGGATGGCATGAATCGCCACGCCCCAGAGCTGGCCAGCCTGGTCGTCATCGTTCGCCAGCGGCAACGGTGGGGTGAGGCCGTCACTGGCCAGTAACCACAGGCCGCCATCGCGGCGGCCGAGGCGCCGCAGGATGAAGCCGCCGTCATGAACCGCCACCACCACCATGCCGACCCGGGGATCAAGACTGCGATCGATCACCAGCAGATCGCCATCGACGATGCCATCGCCGCGCAGCGCATCACCCTGGACCCGCATGAAAAACGTGGAGAGGGGCGAGGGAATCAGCTCGAGATTGAGATCAATGCGCGCTTCAACATAATCATCGGCTGGACTGGGGAAACCGGCGGCAACGGACTCCCCCACCAAGGCACAGAAGCGCGACGGAATCTCCGCCCGCAGGGGCACGGGCAGCCCCGGGGGCAGCAGGGACAGAGACACGACGTCCGGGCGCAAGGAGTACATCCGTTCTAGCGACCAGGGCGACTGCCGGGGCCCTGGCCGGGGTGGCTGAGCAGATGGAACTGACTGTGGTGATGGCGGCTGGCTGCAGGTCGAAGCGGCGGCGGTCAGGGGATGGTGGCAGGGCTCTGACTGGCCGCACGGGCCCACTGCGTCGCTCCGGCGCCGCCGGCTTCCGGAGCGACGCGGGGCGCGGGCGTGTAGCCATCTGCTGACAGGGGCGATCCCAGACGGCCTTAATCCCGGAAACTTTCCGCATCAAAGCCCCAGGGAAGTCAAATGACGGATAAAAGCATCATTTCCCGTCTGGCTTCCCTGAGCATGCGGCAGCTGCGCGATGTGGCCCGCAGCCTCGGAGTCAGTCGCTACAGCGCCCAGGACCGTGAAGGACTGGCCGAAGCGATCAGCAAGAGCGCGGCTGATCGAATCGCCGAAGTGACCGACGTGGCCGAGATGGCCGAAGCGATTGAGGCCAAAGGGACCAACGTGGCCGAGATGGCCGCAGCGATCGAGGCCGAATTGCCCCCCGCCAGCCGCCCCGCCGCCGAGACCCGCGTCGTCTTCCTCCCCCGCGATCCCCAGTGGGCCTACGTCTTCTGGGATATCTCCGAAACGGATCGCG
>CAIJRN010000017.1 GCA_903823115.1 uncultured cyanobacterium | reverse complement strand
GAGCCAGATCTTCGGGATCGCCTTCTCCAACAAGCGCTGGCTGCACTTCTTCATGCTGTTCGTGCCGGTGATGGGTCTGTGGACCAGCAGCATCGGCATCATCGGCCTGGCGCTCAACTTGCGCGCCTATGACTTCGTGTCACAGGAAATCCGGGCCGCTGAAGATCCTGAGTTCGAGACGTTCTACACCAAGAACATTCTGCTGAATGAGGGTCTGCGCGCCTGGATGGCCCCTGCGGACCAGCCGCACGAAAACTTCGTCTTCCCTGAAGAGGTTCTGCCCCGTGGAAACGCCCTTTAATTCCGGTCTCATTTCGGTTGGGGGCAAGGACCTCGACTCCACCGGCTATGCCTGGTGGGCCGGTAATGCTCGCCTGATCAATCTTTCCGGCCGTCTGCTGGGTGCCCATGTGGCCCACGCTGGTCTGATGGTGTTCTGGGCCGGCGCCATGATGCTGTTCGAGGTGAGTCACTTCACCTTCGACAAGCCCATGTACGAACAGGGTCTGATCCTGTTCCCGCACGTCGCCACTCTCGGCTACGGCGTAGGTCCGGGTGGCGAGGTCACCGACCTCTACCCGTTCTTCGTGGTCGGTGTTCTGCACCTGATCAGTTCGGCCGTTCTTGGCCTTGGTGGCCTTTATCACGCCATCCGTGGTCCGGAGATCCTGGAGAACTACTCCTCGTTCTTCTCCCAGGACTGGCGCGACAAGAACCAGATGACCAACATCATTGGCTATCACCTGATCCTTCTGGGAGTCGGTGCGCTGCTGCTGGTGTTCAAGGCGATGTTCTTCGGCGGTGTCTATGACACTTGGGCCCCCGGTGGTGGTGATGTCCGTATGATCACCAATCCCACCCTCAGCCCTGGTGTGATCTTCGGTTATCTCACCCGCGCCCCTTTTGGTGGTGAAGGTTGGATCATCGGCGTCGATTCGATGGAAGACATCATCGGCGGCCACATCTGGATCGGTCTGATCTGCATTTTCGGTGGCATCTGGCACGTCATCACCAAGCCCTTCGGTTGGGTGCGTCGTGCCTTCATCTGGAATGGTGAGGCCTACCTGAGCTACAGCCTCGGCGCTCTGAGCTTCATGAGCTTTATCGCCTCGGCCTACATCTGGTTCAACAACACCGCTTATCCCTCGGAGTTCTACGGCCCCACCAACGCCGAATCCTCCCAGGCCCAGAGCTTCACCTTCCTGGTGCGTGACCAGCGCCTCGGCGCCAACATCGGTTCGGCCATGGGCCCCACCGGTCTGGGCAAGTACCTGATGCGCTCCCCCACAGGCGAGATCATCTTCGGTGGTGAAACCATGCGCTTCTGGGACTTCCGCGGTCCCTGGCTGGAGCCCCTGCGCGGCCCCAATGGTCTGTCTCTCGACAAGCTGCAGAACGACATCCAGCCCTGGCAGGTGCGTCGTGCAGCCGAGTATATGACCCACGCACCCAACGCCTCCCTGAACTCAGTGGGCGGCATCATCACCGAGCCCAATTCGGTGAACTTCGTCAACATCCGCCAGTGGTTGGCTTCAGTGCAATTCGTGCTGGCCTTCTTCTTCCTGGTCGGTCACCTCTGGCATGCCGGCCGCGCTCGCGCCGCTGCCGCTGGTTTCGAGAAGGGCATCGACCGTCAGGCCGAGCCCACCCTGGCCATGCCGGATCTCGACTGATCGCCAGTAGTTTGGATTCAGCCTGGATCCATCCCCAGCCCCCGCCGATGCGGGGGCTTTTTGCTGGCTGCCGGGGTGCGGTGCCTGCCCTGGCCGCTGAGGCGGGACGGCTGGCTCAAGACACTCGGAAGCCCGCTTCAGGCCAGGGCCCAGCAACCAGATCCAGACCCTTCTCCGCTGCTCAGGCGGTTTCGGGCAGAGCCGCCAGCCAGCGGCGCAGCAGCGGCAAGCTGAGGCCGATCACATTGCTGTAGCAGCCTTCAATCCTTTCCACCAGCAGTCCTCCCCGGCCCTCGAGGGCAAACCCGCCAGCGCAGGCCAACGGTTCACCGCTGGCGACATAGGCCGCAATCGTGGCGTCGTCGACGGCGGCGAACTGGACGCGGGTGGTGACGGTTTCCAGCAGGGGCAAACCATCGGCGGCGACCAGGCAGTGACCGGTGTGCAATTCCGCCCAGCGACCGGCCATGCAGCGCCAGCGTTCCTGGGCTTCCCCGGCATCGGCCGGTTTGCCGAAGACCTGGCCTTCAAACACCAGCAGCGAATCGCAGCCCAGCACCGCTGCAAAGCCGTGATCGCTTCGCCCGCTGCCAGTCCCCTCGGCATCGCCGCAACCGGCCAAGGCTTCCGCCTTGGCCTGGGCCAAGAGGAGAACCAGCTGTCTGGGCTCTGGATCGTGAATGGCTTCCTCGTCCACACCGCTCACCATGGCGTGATGGGGAATGGCCGCTTGCTTCAGCAGGCGACGACGGGCCGGCGAAGCCGAAGCCAGCAGCAACATGGGATCACAGAATCTGGCGTCACCATCCCACGGCTTGGCTACCTTCATCATCAGTGACCTGTTTCAGCGCCATGGGCCCACGCCGCCAGATCCGCTCGCTGCCCCTGCTGCTTGGGGCGGCGGGAGCCTTCTTCCTGCAGAGCGCTGGCCTGGCCCTGGACCTGCCCCGCCCCGGCGTGGTCTGCGACAACAGTCAGCGCATCTGCTACGACAGCGAGGGGCCATCGGTGAATCAGACGCGCCGCAGCTTTGGCGAAAAGGCGGAACGGGACTTGTTGCGTCAGATCTCCGGCCGCCCCCCTGCCCAGGATTTCCAGTTCAGCGGTGGTGAAGTTTGCAGCATCAATCGGCGCACCTGCTGGGATGACGGCTGGCAACGGCGCAACGTCAGCAATCGCCTGACCAAGCAGCTGTTCGGCAACAGCGGTGGCAGTGGCGGTGGTGGCAATGTCCCCGGCGAGAGCACCTGCCAGCTGCTTCAGCGCGGTCGCAACCTGTTCAGCGGTGGTTGCCGCCTGAGCCGCCGCCAGGATTTCTCTGGCAGCGCCTATCTGGTGGAAACCCGTGATGGCCGCCGCTACAGCTTCTACAACCAGGGCAATGGCCGCCTGGTGCTGCGCGATGCCACGGGTACCTGGCCGGTTGCCTACAGCAACAGGGGCAACGCCATGATGTTCCGCTGGTCCGATCTGCAGCTCGATGCCAGCCGTGGTTACGGCAGCGGCTTCAACAATGGCAGTGGCAGTGGCAACACAGGCGGCTGGGGCAACAACGGTGGCTGGGGCAACCCCAGTGGTCAGAATCCCGGCTATGGCTATGGCCGTAGTGGGGCCGAGGCGGCTCCGCCCGTCAACACGCTTGAGGGGCTGCTCAACAGCCTGTTCAACTGATCGCCTTGCCTGTGTCCACAACTGATCAGGGTGGATCCAGGACCTCCCTGGATGCCCACGATCGCTGGGCCCGTGATCGGGCGGCCCGCTCGCTCATGTGTCTGCCGTTTCGCCGTGCCTTCTATGAAGAGCTCAGCCAAGGGGCGACCAGCAGTGGCGCGCTGGCCGCGCGAGCCGACTCGCCCACGCTGCTGTTTGCTCCTGTTGGCGTTGAGCGGGCCGAAACCCACTTCATCTGGCTGATCCGGCTCGGGGTGCTGCGGCGGGAGGTGGACGGTCAGGGCCTCACCGAACGGGTGCGGCTCACTCCCCTGGGCAGGTCTGTGATCAGCCGCTGGCCCGGTGAGATTCCCAGGGCTGGCCTGCGCCAGCGGATTCGGGAGAATCTCATGCGCCACCGGCCGCGGTTGTGAGCCGGCCCCGGCCTGGCAGTCCCACCCCCCTGATGGTGCTGGGCACCAGCAGCGGCGCTGGCAAATCACTGATGACTGCCGCCCTCTGCCGGGTGCTGAAGCGCCGCGGCGAAACACCGCTGCCTTTCAAAGGGCAGAACATGAGCCTCAATGCCTGGGTGGATCAGGCCGGCGGTGAGATGGCCTACTCCCAGGCGTTGCAGGCCTGGGCGGCGGGACTGGAGCCCCAGGTGGCGATGAATCCGGTGTTGCTCAAGCCCCGCGGCGACAGCACCAGTGAGGTGATCCATCTGGGCCGTTCGGTGGGTTCGGTCCGCGCCGAGCACTACTACCGCGACTGGTTCCGGCCCGGCTGGGCGGCGATCCGCGCCGGCCTGGCCGAGCTGCAGGACCACTATCCGTCGGGCCGGCTGGTGCTGGAGGGGGCGGGCAGCCCGGTGGAGGTGAATCTGCAGCCCCGAGACCTCACCAATCTGCGCCTGGCCCAGTACCTGCGGGCCCGCTGCCTGTTGGTGGCCGACATTGAGCGCGGTGGGGTCTTCGCCCAGCTGGTGGGCACTCTGGCCCTGCTCAGGCCGGTGGAGCGTCCGCTCATCCGGGGCATCCTGATCAACCGCTTCCGCGGCCGCCGTGAGCTGTTCGACGAAGGGCGCCGCTGGCTGGAGCAGCACACCGGGGTACCGGTGCTGGGGGTGATGCCCTGGCTGGACGAACTGTTTCCTCCGGAGGATTCCCTCGATCTGCTGGAGCGCCGGGGCCGCAAGCAGGGGGCGGAGCTGACGATCGCCGTGCTGCGCCTGCCTTCGATGAGCAATTTTTCCGATCTCGATCCGCTCGAAGCCGAGCCGACGGTGCAGTTGCGCTGGCTCAGGCCGGGCGAGGCCCTGGGCCGGCCCGATGCCGTGATCCTGCCCGGCAGCAAGCAGACCCGGCGCGATCTGGCGGCCCTGCAGGCCGAAGGCCTGGATGAAGATCTGCGCCGTTACGTGGCAGCGGGCGGCCATCTGTTCGGCCTCTGCGGCGGATTGCAGATGCTGGGTGTGCGGCTGTGCGATCCCGAGGGGCTCGAGGGAGGCCTGCTGGACGATGACGATGCATCGGCCGTCCCAGGCCAGGCCCCAGCCCCGCGAACGGCCGCGGCTCAGCAAAGCCGAGGACTGGGTCTGTTGCCCCTGGAAACCCGCTACGCCGGCAGCAAGACCCTGCGCCAATGCCGCGCTCAGGCGCTGTGGCCCGATGGAGCAGCCTTGGAACTCGAGGGCTTTGAACTGCATCAAGGGGACAGCCACGTTGTCGGCGAAGCTTCCAGCCGCGTTCTGGCCCATGGGCATGAGCAAGATCAGCTCAGACCTCTGAGCTGCCAGGAGGGGCTGGGCTGGTGGAAGCGTTGCGGCGAGCAGGGTGGTCTGGTGGCCGGCACCTATCTGCACGGCGTGTTCGAAAACGGCCCCTGGCGCCGACGCTGGCTGAATCAGCTGCGCCAACGCCACAATCTGCCGCTGCTGAGTGAGGATCAGCCGCACCATGCCCGCCAGCGCGATGACCTGCTGGATCGGCTGGCGGACGCCTTCGAGAAGCATGTGGATCTGGGCCCGCTGCTCAGCTGATGCCTCGAGGCCTGCGGGCGCTGCCCTGGTTTCGCCCACAATCCAGCTCAGCCCTTCGCCAGCGGAGTTCCTGCGTGTCCAAGACCCCGGTTGTGATTCATTGGCCGGATGGGCGTCTCACTGAGGCTTTCCCTGGCGGCGACTGGCTGATCGCCGCCCGCGAGGCTGGTGTCGTGATTCCCACAGGCTGCCTCGGCGGCAGCTGCGGCGCCTGCGAAATCGAGGTGAATGGCCAGGTGGTGCGGGCCTGCATGGCCACCGTGCCTGGCTGCAAGGGCGGTCAGCTGCAGGTTGAGATGCCGGGTGATCCTTATTGGTGAGCTGTCGCTGGGTCTCCTTGATGGTGACGTTTCACTTGGAGCCCTGTGTTGACTGGGGCGGTTCCTTGCGTCACAGAGTGCTTTGTGTTGTGCGGCCCATCGGGGCACTCAATGCTTATTGGTCTCGCTACTTTGCAGCGGTCATTGTGGCGTTCTTTGCGGCTATTCGGAGCAAACCGTGTGGATCAAGCCGCCCCCCAGCAAGACCTCGCCGGCATAAAAAACAGCCGCCTGCCCTGGGGTGATTGAGAACTGGGGCTCGGTGAATTCCAGGCGGCAGCGATGCGGGCGCCCGGCGGCTTGATCGGCTTCGCTGGGGGGCAGGGGCGTCAGCAGCGCTGGTTCGGGTTCGCTGCGATAGCGCACCTGGGCCATCACGGCGATCGGCGCTTGTGGCGCTGCCATCGACAGCCAATTCACCGCCCCAACTTCACAGCCCTGACGGGCCGCCTGGGCCCGCGGCGCCACCACCACCCGATTCAGGGCGCCATCCAGGCGCACCACATGCAGGGGCTCACTCCAGGCCACACCCAGACCCTTGCGCTGGCCGATCGTGAAATGCTCGAGACCATCGTGGTGTCCGAGCACCGTTCCATCGCCGAGCACGATGTCCCCTGGCCTTGGCGGCAGATAGGCATCCAGAAAGGCTTTCATCGAGCCGTGGTGATCGGCCAGGCAGAGATCCTGGCTTTCCGGTTTCGCGGCTGTGCGCAGCCCCAGCCGCGCAGCCTCCGCGCGGGTGTCGGACTTGGTGAGTTCCCCCAGCGGAAACACCAGCCGGCCCAAGATCTCCTGGGGCAGGTCGTAGAGGAAATAGCTCTGATCCTTGTGGACATCCAGCCCCCGCAGCAATTGATGGCGGCCGCGGGCTTCACCGGGCACCGGCAGGGAAGCACCGGCTTCAGCGTGGCGCACCCGGGCGTAGTGGCCCGTGGCGATGCGGCCGATGCCGCGCTCCGCTTCGGCCCAGGTGAGCATCGGGCCGAATTTCACCTCCCGGTTGCAGCGGGAACAGGGCAGGGGTGTGACCCCGGCGCCATAACCATCCACCAGGAAATTGACGATCTCGGCCTGGAAGCGCTCGCGGCTGTCCACCACGTGATGGGGTACGTCCAGTTGCTCACAGATGCCGGCGGCATCCACCAGACCCTCGGCGCAGCAGGCCCCCTTGCCGCTCATCAGCCACAGGGTGAGGCCCTCCACCTGCCAGCCGGCTGCCACCAGCAGAGCTGCCGTCAGGGAACTGTCGACCCCGCCGGAGAGTCCCACCGCCACCCGATGCTCTCCGGGCCAGTCGCGCAGCCGCTCGAGGGCTGCGGCTCCGGCGAGGGTGGCCGTGCCCGCTGAATGCAGAGGAGCGTTCAGGGTCGTCGCTGAAGCAGGTTCGCTGCCTGCGGGCGCTTGATGCTGATCCCTGGGTTGATGGAGAGGGAGATCCATCTCGTGTTGCTGTTGGGATGGAGGCACCGGCACGCTCACGGACATCCCGGGATGTCCTGTTCAGATCTCTCCATCATGGAAGTTGCCCTGCCGCTCCGTCGTGCCCCCCTCCCCCATCTGGCCCGCTGCCGATGCCGACCACCTGCTGGTGACGGCGGTCCAGATGGCGGCCCTGGAAGAGCGGTTGTTCGCCAGTGGCATGCCGGTGGCGGCGCTGATGGAGAAAGCGGCGCTGGCGGTGAGTCGTCGCTTGCTGGTGGCAGAGGAGGGCGCGGCTGCGGCGATCGGCCCCGACCAGGGCGTTCTGGTGCTGGTGGGTCCAGGCCATAACGGCGGAGACGGCCTGGTGATCGCCCGAGAGCTGCACCTGGCTGGAGTCGCGGTGCGGATCTGGTGCCCGTTTGAGCGCCTCAAGCCCCTGACTGAAGACCATTTACGCCATGCGCTCTGGCTGGGGATTCCCCGGCTGGAGTCCACGCCTGAGCCTGGCGATCCGGATCTCTGGATTGATGCCCTGTTCGGCATCGGCCAGAGCCGCTCCCCCGGAGAACAGCTCGAAACCCTGTTGGAAGAACGGCAGTCCAGCCGGCCCCAGGCGCTGTTCGCCGTTGATGGCCCCACGGGCCTCTGCGCCGACACCGGTCGCCTGTTGGGTCGGGGTGGTGCCACCGCCCAGCGCACCTGGAGCATCGGCCTGATCAAGCGGGGCTTCATCCAGGACAAGGCCCTGGCTCGGGTGGGACTGCTGGAGCGCATTGACCTGGGCCTGCACCCGTCCCTGCTGGCCAGCTTGCCCGCCTCGACCCCGTTGGCGCTGGCTGGCCGCGATGGGCCCATGGCCCCCTGGCCGCGGTCCGATCCCGCCGCCGCCAAATACGCCCGCGGTCGCCTGCTGGTGGTGGCCGGCAGCCGCCGCTTCCGCGGCGCCGCCCATCTGGCCCTGGCCGGGGCCAGTGCTGCGGGCTGCGGCAGCCTGCGGGCAGCCCTGCCCCGGGAGCTGGTGGCCAATCTCTGGATGGTGCATCCCGAGGTGGTGCTGGCAGCTGAGCTGGGGGCTACGGCCGCGGCTGGGCTGGACCTGACTCCGCTGGCGGACCTGGATCTCGATCGTCTTGATGTGATCCTGCTGGGTCCTGGGCTGGGTCGCCTGGCAGCGGCCGGCCATGGCCTGCCTGCTCCCGAGTCCAGCCCCGGCTCCGAGGCGGAAACCTGGAGCCGGTTGCAGGCCTTTCCAGGCCTGTTGGTGCTGGATGCCGATGGCCTCAACCGCCTGGCCCTGCGCTCTGGCGAAGGCCTCGGCCCCTCCGGTGGCTCTGCGGCCAGACAGGAGAGCGAACAGCCCGAAGACGGAGTATGCGTCTGGCTGCGATTGCGCCGGGGTGCCACCTGGATCACGCCCCATGCGGCGGAGTTCGCGCGGCTGTTTCCGGCCCTCCAGGGCCTGGAGCCTCTTGAGGCGGCCTCCGAGGCCGCCCGACGCAGTGGCGCCAGCGTGCTACTGAAGGGAGCCCGCACGGTGGTGGCGGCGGCGGATGGGCGCCGCTGGCAACTGCTGCAGGCGGCTCCGCAGGCGGCTCGAGGCGGCCTCGGCGATGTGCTGGCCGGCTATGCAGCGGCTCGGGCTGCCCTGGCCCTGGCGAGCGAGCCGCGGCGGTGGCCTGATGCCAGCCCGGGCTCCGATGCCTCTCTGTTGGCGGCGGTGGCCCTGGCCCACGCCCAGGCGGCACTGCATTGCCTGGAACGCTGCGGTCCCGGCGGAGTGAGCCCCCAGGCTGTTGCGGCGCAGCTACAGCAGTTCTGAAGTAATAACGCAACACTGCCGGCTGCGGCGATGGCGAAATCGCCGTTTTGGCACTCACCGGTGTGGCGATTTCGGCACGAAGCGGCGCTGAAGAGCCTTGGGCGGCAGTGCTTCTGCCGGCTTTGTGTTGTTTTGCCATTGAAAGCTGAAGGGTTATTGAAACCACCCCCAAGAAAGCTGAATACGTGTGAAAATCGCCTGGCTTCCCGCATTGGTTCATGACTGCCACCTCCGTCAAAGTCAGTGGCGGCTCCAGCTGGAGGGGTGCTGATTCCATTTCCTGGTACTTGGCCTCCATCGGTCGCGAGCCCCTGCTCACCCCGGCAGAAGAGATCGAGCTCGGCAATCAGGTGCAGGCGATGATGCAGCTGGAGGAGCAGAAAAAAGTCGACTATTCCCCGCAAGAACGCAAGATCATCAAGATCGGACATCGCTCAAAGCAGCGGATGATGAAGGCCAATCTCCGCCTAGTCGTCAGTGTCGCGAAGAAATATCAGGGCAAAGGACTGGAGCTGCTGGATCTGATTCAGGAGGGCTCTCTCGGTCTTGAGCGCGCCGTGGAGAAGTTTGATCCAACCCGCGGCTATAAATTTTCCACCTACGCCTTCTGGTGGATCCGCCAGAGCATGACCCGCGGCATCGCCTGTCAGTCCCGCACGATCCGGCTGCCGGTGCACCTGAGCGAACGGCTCACCACCATTCGCAAGGTGAGCCTTGATCTGGCCCACAAACTCGGGGCCATGCCCAGTCGGCAGGAAATCGCCGAGGCGCTCAACATGCCGATCGAAGAGCTCGATTCGCTGTTGCGGCAGTCCCTCACCACTTCCAGCCTGGATGCCCCCATCAATGCCGATGAGGGGCGCAGTTTCCTGGGAGATCTGATCGCCGACACCTCCGCCGAGGAGCCCCTGGACAAGGTGGAGCGGGGCATGCACCAGGAGCAACTCAGCCGCTGGCTCGATCAACTGACCGAACAGGAGCGGGAAGTGCTGGGCCTGCGCTTCGGTCTCGACGGCCAGGATCGGCACACCCTGGCGGAGATCGGCCGCCAGCTGGATGTGTCACGCGAACGAGTGCGTCAGGTGGAACTCAAGGCCCTGCGCAAACTCCGTAACCTCACCCGTCGCACCGCTTCCATCCTCTGAATCCCAGGTTCAGCCAAGGGGCTCTGCCACGCACCATGGCGGCAGGCCTCGAAGCCAAGCAACGGGACTGGATCAGCGGCTGATCAGGTGAGGCCTGCCAGCACCGGGCTCAATCCTCCGCCCAGATGTACTTGGTGAGTTCGCTGCCATCGGGCTCGGGAGCCGCCAGGGCGAACTCGACGC
Organism: uncultured cyanobacterium; assembly: GCA_903823115.1. Taxonomy (GTDB): domain Bacteria; phylum Cyanobacteriota; class Cyanobacteriia; order PCC-6307; family Cyanobiaceae; genus Cyanobium. The sequence continues at coordinate 47,477 of CAIJRN010000017.1, read as the reverse complement.
AGTCGGCGATCACGGCGTCGATCTCCTTCTCGATCTGCTTGAGATCGGCCTCGCTGGCGAGGCCAGCGGCGATCAATCGTGCGGCCAGCTGCTTGATCGGGTCGCGCTTGGCCCAGAATTCCTTTTCCTCGGCGGCCCGCAGCTCATCGGGATCGGCCAGGGAGTGGCCGCGGAAGCGGTAAGTGAGACATTCGAGCAGGGTTGGGCCTTCACCGGCGCGGGCCCGCTCAATGGCCCGCTGGGCGGCGCCACGCACGGCCAGCACGTCCATGCCATCCACCTCCTCGCCGGCCATGCCGAAAGCCGCGGCCTTGCGCCAGATCTCAGGATCACTGGTGGCTCGGTTGTGGTCCATACCGATCGCCCAGCGGTTGTTCTCGACCACGAACAGGATCGGCAGCTTCCAGAGGGCTGCCATGTTGAGGCATTCGTAGAACTGGCCGATGTTGCAGGTGCCATCGCCGAAGAAGGCGGCCGTCACGGCATCGCTGTCGGCCTGGCCGAGGGCATCGCGTTTGTAGCGGCTGGTGAAGGCGGCGCCGAGGGCCACCGGGATGCCCTCACCGATGAAGGCATAGCCACCCAGCAGGTGATGTTCACGCGAGAACAAGTGCATTGAGCCACCGCGGCCCTTGCTGCAGCCGGTGGCCTTGCCGAACAGCTCACTCATCACCTCCCGGGCTGGTACACCGCAGCTGAGGGCATGCACGTGGTCGCGGTAGGTGCTGCAGAACCAATCGTGCTGCAGTTTCATCGCCTTGATCACGCCCGTGCTGACGGCTTCCTGGCCGTTGTAGAGGTGCACGAAGCCAAACATCTTGCCCCGGTAGTACATCTCGGCGCACTTATCTTCAAAGCGCCGGCCGAGGGTCATGTCGCGGTAGAGCATCAGGCCCTCTTCGCCACTGACCGAGGCCGGTTCGGCTGGATACAGACCTTGGTGACGCAGGGCATGACTGCCGGCTTCGGGGGGCACGGCGATGTCGGCGCTGGCGCTTGCATTGGCGCTGGCAGTGGCGCGGGCGGCGGTCAGTTCCTGGGTCATGTCAGCTGACCATGGCGATTCATGGAGGCGACTGTACGGGGTCCGTCCCCTGGGTACAGTCAAAACCGCTGCTGCTTACTACAGTCACGCGCCACTGCGCCCCTGTCGGTTGGACTTGCCGCTCGATCATTTTCGTCTCCTCGGCGTCAGCCCGGCCAGTGACGCCCAGACAGTGCTGCGCACCTTGGCGACCAGGCTCGACCGCAGCCCCGAACAGGGTTTCACCGCCGACACCCTGCTGGCCCGGGCCGAACTGCTGCGCGCCAGCGCCGACCTGCTCAGCGACGCCGAGCGCCGAGCCGCCTACGAATCCGACCTCACCGCCCTGTCCAGTGGCGATGGCGGTGTGGTGGCGGCTCTGGAGGTGCCCACGAGTCGCGAGGTGGCGGGTCTGTTGCTGCTGCTGGAAGCGGGTCAGCCGGCCGATTGCTTCGAACTGGCTTGCCGCAACCTCCAGCCCCCCCAGGCGCCTGCCCTGGGCAGCAGCCGCGAAGCCGATCTGACGTTGTTGGCCGGCCTGGCCTGCCTGGAGGCGGCCGATGAGGCCAAGCAGAGCCGCCATTTTGAACGTGCCGCCGGCATCCTCAGTCAGGGGCTGCACTTACTGCAGCGCATGGGCCAGGTGCCTGAACTGCGGGAACGCATGAACGCCGAACTGGAGCGCCTCACCCCCTACCGGATCCTGGATCTGCTCAGCCGCGATCTGGCTGCCAAGAGCGAGCGGGCCGAGGGATTGGCCCTGCTGGAACAGTTGGTGCAGCGCCGCGGCGGCCTGGAGTCCAACAGTGACCCGGACTTCAGCAGCGAGGAGTTCCAGGCCTTTTTCCGCCAGATCCGTGGCTTCCTCACCGTGCAGGAACAGGTGGATCTGTTCAGCCGCTGGGGTGATGAGGGATCGGATGCCGCCGATTTCCTCGCCAGCACGGCGCTCACCGCCTCCGGCTTCGCCCAGCGCAAACCCGAGCGGATCGCCGCCGCCCGCGACCGCCTGCTGGCCAGTGGGCGCAGCGGCATTGAATCGCTCCTGGCCAACCTTCACCTGCTGCTGGGGGATGTGGAGACGGCCCGCAGCACTTTTGAGCACGGCGCCAACAAGGATCTCAAGGCCTGGGCCGCCCGCCACAGCGACGACCCCCTGGCCCAGCTCTGTGCTTACTGCCGCGACTGGCTCGGTCGCGATGTCCTGCCCGGCTACCGCGATCTCGATGCCGATCCCGACCTGGAGGCTTACTTCAGTGATCGTGACGTGGTGGCCTGGGTGGAGCGGGAGGACCGCCGCAGTGGCCGCAGCTTTGAGGCGCCGATGGCTCCCGTCCCCGGCGGCCCCGCTGAGATCTCGCCTCTTTCCACCAGCGGTGGCGATCTGGACAGTTTCGACTGGAGCCTGCCCTCCCTCCGCCCTGGCTCGAAGGAGGAGATGTCCTCCCCCACAGACTCCGAGGACGACGAGGCCCCTCTTTCCTGGCGCCTGCCGGAGCTGAACCTGCCCCAGCTCTCCCTGCCCTCCCTGCCGGCGCCGCGGTTGCTGGCGAGTGCCGTCGTGCTGCTCCTGGCCGTCGCTGGCGGTGCCTGGCTGCTGCGATCGCGGCCGGCGATCCCACCCCAGGCCCCGGGAGGCGGCCCGGCGCGGGGCCTGGTGGTGATCCCGGTACAACCCGCCCCTGGGACTTCGCCGTCCAGCTCGGCCAGACCCGTCGAGCCGCCGAAACCGGCCCGGACCAGGCCTGAAGCCCAGAACCAGGTTGGCTCGCCGTCCCAGCCCGGCGGCACGCTCACCCCCCTCACCACGGCCGAACCGAGTGAAGCCGAGATCCGCAGCCTGCTGGAGACCTGGCTGGCGACCAAATCACGGGTGCTCGGCGGCGCCGCTCTGCCGGCCAACCTTGAGGCGATCGCCCGGGACGGCATGGTGGAGCGTCTGGCCAGCGAGCGACGCCAGGATCAAGCCGAAGGTGCCGTTCAAGCCATTGAGGTGGGCATCGCTGACCTGGCGATCAGCGAGCGCACCCCGGACCGCATCGCCGTCATCACCAGATTGCGCTATAGCGACAGCCGCCGCAATGCCGCTGGCAAGGTGGTGGGGAGCACGCCCGTCACCACCCTGCGCAACGTCTATGTGTTCGGTCGCGACGGCGGCCGCTGGCGCCTGGCCGCCTCCCACGCCGCCGGCTGAACCGGTTCCCTCAATCCCTCTCCGCTGATGTTCGACGAGCTTTCCCAGCGTTTTGAAGACGCCGTCAAGGGCCTGAGGGGTCAGGCCACGATTTCCGAGTCGAATGTCGACGAGGCCCTCAAGCAGGTGCGCCGCGCCCTGCTGGAGGCGGATGTGAGCCTGCCGGTGGTCAAGGACTTCGTCGAGGAGGTGCGACGCAAGGCGATCGGTGCCGAGGTGGTGCGGGGCGTCAGTCCGGATCAGAAGTTCATCCAGCTGGTGCACGAGCAACTGGTGGCCACCATGGGCGGGGCGAACGCTCCCCTGGCCCGCGCCGACCAGAGCCCCACCGTGATCCTGATGGCCGGCCTGCAGGGGGCGGGCAAGACCACCGCCACCGCCAAGCTCGGTCTCCATCTCAAGGAGCAGGGTCGCAAGGCCCTGCTGGTGGCGGCTGATGTCTATCGGCCCGCCGCCATCGACCAGCTGCGCACCCTTGGCCAGCAGATCGGCGTGGAGGTGTTCAGCCTGGGGACCGAAGCCAGCCCCGAGGCGATCGCCGCCGCCGGGGTGGCCAAGGGCCGCCAGGAGGGCTTCGACACCGTGCTGGTCGACACCGCGGGTCGGCTGCAGATCGACACGGCGATGATGGAGGAGATGGTGCGGATCCGCGAAGCGGTGAAGCCCGATGAAGTGCTGCTGGTGGTTGACGCGATGATCGGCCAGGAGGCGGCCGAACTCACCCGCGCCTTCCACGACCAGGTCGGCATCACCGGCGCGGTGCTCACCAAGCTCGACGGCGACTCCCGCGGTGGTGCTGCCCTTTCGATCCGCAAGGTGAGCGGCGCACCGATCAAGTTCATCGGCACCGGCGAAAAGGTGGAGGCACTGCAGCCTTTCCACCCGGAGCGGATGGCCAGCCGCATTCTCGGTATGGGTGATGTGCTCACCCTGGTGGAGAAGGCCACCAAGGAGGTGGAGCTGGCCGATGTGGAGCAGATGCAGCGCAAGCTGCAGGAGGCCAGCTTCGACTTCTCGGACTTCGTCAAGCAGATGCGCCTGATCAAGCGCATGGGCTCCTTGGGGGGATTGATGAAGATGATCCCGGGCATGAACAAGATCGACGACGGCATGCTCAAGCAGGGCGAGCAGCAGCTCAGGAAGATCGAGGCGATGATCGGCTCGATGACGGAAGCTGAACGCTGCCAGCCCGAATTGCTGGCTTCCCAACCCAGCCGGAGGCGCCGCATCGCCGCCGGCAGCGGTCACACCCCGGCTGATGTGGACAAGGTGCTCGCCGACTTCCAGAAGATGCGAGGCTTCATGCAGCAGATCAGCAAGGGGGGCATGCCTGGCATGCCAGGCATGGGAGGCTTCCCAGGGATGGGAGGGATGCCAGGTATGGGAGGAATGCCAGGGATGCCCGGAATGGGAGGGATGCCCGCAGGCGGCCGCCATGGCAGCGCTACTCCGCCCCGGACGCCCAAGCCGAAGAAGAACCGCAAGGGGTTCGGGGCGCTCTGATGGCGGAAGCGAGACGGGAGCACGCAGGCAAACGGCGCCATAAAGCACGTCGCCGCCGTCATCGGTCCAGGCCTTCGGTCCTGAAGCGCCTGCTGCAGCCGGTCTGGATCGAGATTCGGACGATGTGGCGTACTCCCCTCTACCGCTGGAGCCTCTCAGCCCTGGCCAGCCTGACGCTGCTGTTCTGGCTGTTGGGTGTCGTGCTGCCCTCAAGCAGTTCGTATCCTCCCGCTACGAACGTCGAGGGGCAGCCCACAAGGTAGATTCATCGATTGGAAATCTCATGTCAGGGCCACGATGATCAAGCTCCGCCTGAAGCGGTTTGGTAAGAAGCGGGAAGCGAGTTTCCGCCTTGTGGCCACCAACAGCACCTCCCGCCGGGACGGTCGTCCCTTGGAGGAACTGGGCTTCTACAATCCCCGCACCAAGGAGACCCGCCTGGACACGGAGGCCATCCGCACCCGTCTCAGCCAAGGGGCCCAGCCCACGGACACGGTGCGCTACCTGCTTGAGAAAGGTGGCCTGATCGAGAAGACGATCAGGCCAGCGGAAACCGTCGGCAAGCTGAAGCAGGCCACGGCCCGTGAAGCCGCCGCCGCCGAAGCCAAAAAAGCCGAGGCCGCCGCCAAAGCTGCCGCTGAGGCCGCCGCCGCTGAAGCCAAGGCTGCTGCTGAAGCTGCTGCCGCTGAAGCCGCCGCAGCTCCCGCAGAGGACGCTGCAGCCGAGGCCTGATCACCACCGGCAGCATCCAGGAAGGTTCCGCATCAAAGCCGTTCACCCTGGCTCTGAGCGGCCCAGAGTCCGCCCTGGCCTTGGCCGGGGCGGGAGAGGCCAATCTGCGCCTCATTGAGACCCTCACCGGCAGCACGCTGCGGCTGCGGGGTCTTGATCTGCACCTCAGCGGTCGCCCGGACCAGGTTGAGCGAACCGCAGGGCTACTGGAGTTGCTCAGGCCCCTCTGGCAGAGCGGCGGGCCCATTGCTGCTGTCGATCTTCAGAGCGCCCTCACCGCTCTTGACAGTGGCTGCGGCGAAGAGCACCGCGGCATGGGCAGCCAGGTGCTGGCCACCAGCGTGCGCGGTCGACCGCTGCGGCCGCGCACGCTTCGCCAGAAGGGCTTCATTGAGGCGATGGAACACCACGACCTCACCCTGGCCATCGGGCCTGCGGGCACCGGGAAAACATTCCTGGCTGCGGTTCAGGCGGTGCGGATGCTGCAGGAACGGCGGGTGGAGCGGCTGGTGCTGACCAGGCCGGCGGTGGAGGCGGGCGAGCGGCTCGGCTTCCTGCCCGGTGATCTGCAGCAGAAAGTGGATCCCTACCTGCGCCCCCTCTACGACGCTCTGCACACCCTGCTGGGCCGGGAGCGCACCGACGGCCTGCTGGAGCGGGGCGTGATTGAGGTGGCTCCCCTGGCCTACATGCGCGGGCGCACCCTGGCCGATGCCTTCGTGATCCTCGATGAGGCCCAGAACACCACCAGCGCCCAGATGCGCATGGTTCTGACCCGCCTGGGCGAAAACTCGCGCATGGTGGTCACGGGCGATGTCACCCAGATCGATCTGCCCGGCAGCCAGGTGAGTGGCCTGGTGGAAGCGGAGCAGGTGCTGGCGGGGGTGGAAGGGGTGGCGATCTGCCGCTTCAGCGATGCCGATGTGGTGCGCCATCCGTTGGTGCAGCGGCTGGTGCAGGCCTACGCCCGCCGCGATGCCCGATCGCTGGCGAGAGCACCCAGGACGTGATTCGATACCCAGCAGGTCTGCAGCGATTGATGAGACGAGCTGAACGGCTGCGCCTTCCGGCCCAGATCGCCCTGGCTGCCTTGCTGGCCTATGCGCTGGGCTTCGCCTTCACCAGCCTGTTTCCCGGCTATCTGCCCAAGATCGGCGGGCTGTGGTCGGCCATCTCGGCCATCGTGGTCACCCAGGGCTCCCGAAAGGACACCGCCTCCTCGGCGTCGTTGCGGCTTCTGGGTTCGGCGATCGGGGCGATCACCAGCGCCGTTTACCTGACGCTGCTGCCCTTCCATCCGATCGGCATGGCCGTGACCATTTTCGCCACGGTGCTGATCTGCAATCTGATCAACGTGCCCAGCCACGGCCGCCTGGCGGCGATCACCGTGATCGTCATCATGGTCACCGCCAGCCTGGATCCCACCCTGAGCCCGGGCCTGAACGCCCTGTTGCGCTTCGTCGAATCCAGCATCGGTACAGGTGTGGCCGTGCTTGAGGTGCGGCTCTGGCCGGCAGCTGCAACAGCCTCCGGCCCCAGCTCCTCGCCAACCGGCCCATAGGGGGATCCACACCAGAGCGGCTAACGGACCCCCGCAGTCGCTGGCAGGATGGGGGGAGTTTCAACACCTTCTGAGCCATGCCGGCCAGCAGCAATTTCCAGCAAGCCATCCAGGAGGCCCAGAGGGGTTCCCTGGTGGGCCCCAACGTGGTCAACAAGGCCCTGCCCTACGTCGGTGGCGGCATGGTGCTCACCGCCGCCGGGGTGCTCGGAGGCATCTCTTTGATGGCATCCAGCCCACAGCTGTTCATGCCGCTGTTCTGGGCAGCCTTGATCGGCAACTTCATTCTCTTCTTCGTCGCCCAGAACGCGGCCAGCAAAGGCAACAACGCCACCGCCCTGCCGATTCTCACGGCCTACAGCCTGATCACCGGCTTCACGCTCAGCGGCATCGTCAGCTACGCGGTCGCTGCAGCTGGTATCGGCGCTGTTGGCACGGCGGCTCTCGCCACCGGACTCACCTTTGTGGTGGCCTCGTTCTTCGGCCGCCGCATGAGTGACAACGTCGGTCAGGCTCTGGCCGGTGTGGTGGGTCTGGGCATCATCGGCCTGGTCATCGCCATGGTGGTGCAGTTAATCGGCAGCATCTTTGCTCCGGGTGTGTTCAGTGCCGGCGGTTTTGAGCTCATGATCGCCGGGTTTGGCACGGTGTTGTTCGTGGGAGCGGCCTTCGTCGACTTCTACACCATGCCCCGCACCTACCGGGACGACCAGTATCTTGCTGGTGCTCTGGGAATGTATCTGACTTACATTAATCTGTTCATCTTCATCCTGCGTCTTGTGATCGCACTTCAGGGTGGTGGTGGCCGCCGTGACTGAAGACTGTTCTTCGTTCTGAGTCAGAACAGACGCGATAGCGATGACTTCTTCAAGCAGCCCTTTGGGGCTGCTTTTTTTCAAAGACCAAGCTGCTCCTTCCGAGTCCTGCACGCCATATCTCAGCAGGATCTATGCTAAAATCACGCAAGAAGTTCGTCCGACGCTGGCGACCGCTCTTTGTCTTTGGACTGGTGCCGCAGCTTGCGAAGCCATGTCAGGTCGATGGCGGTCCTCTCCGGTCAACTTGTAGGCAGGCTTTTTCTTTAAAGTCTGTTTACGTCATTGCCCCTCCGTGTGTCTTGCGTTGATCGAAGTCACTTCTGGCCCCGAGCTTGTGGATGATGCCATCGATCCGCAAGCTTTCGACCCCGTGGTGGAGGTTGTAAGCAACAAGCGCCGCCCCCGAAGGCGTTCGAAGCGTCGAGAGCTGCTCTGTCCGAGTCACCCAGATCAAAAAATATTCAGTGTTTCCGCAAAATATCATCTCTACGTCACTGAAGTCGGTCAATTGATGCTGCGCGGTCTCAGCAAGCGCAAATCAGACGAACTCCTGGCTGCCTTCAATCGCGTTTTGCCCCTCACCGGTGAGTGGATTGAGTGCTTTTGGTGCGAGCACTGTCAATCGTCCCGTTGGTGGTACGTCAAGCGCCATGAAGAACAGGACTACACCCTCAGCTCTGTCCCGCGAGAGCTTTGGGAGCAGGCTACCGGTGTGATACGGGTTGAGGGCAATCCCACCGTGAGTGATTTCAGTCGTCGCCATGCCAGGGCAACCGGAGTCACCGGCATGCGCCAATACCGGTTCATCTGACAATTCGCTCGCACCTCGCCCGCACCATTTTCCGCTCAAAATCTCCAGCTGGCACTGGTTGATGAATCCCGGCATATCTTCTCAGTTCCCGCACCTATGACCAAGACAGCCTTGATCACCGGCATCACCGGCCAAGATGGTTCTTACCTTGCTGAGTTGTTGCTGGAGAAGGGCTATGTCGTGCACGGCATCAAGCGCCGGGCCAGCAGCTTCAACACCGATCGCATTGATCACCTCTACCAGGATCCCCATGAGAGCGATCCGCGTCTGGTGCTCCACTACGGCGATCTCACCGACAGCAGCAATCTGATCCGCATCATCCAGCAGGTCCAGCCGGATGAGATCTATAACCTTGGTGCCCAGAGCCATGTGGCGGTGAGCTTTGAAAGCCCCGAATACACGGCCAACAGTGATGCCCTTGGCACCCTCCGGGTGCTGGAGGCCGTGCGCATCCTTGGCCTTACGGCCAAGACCCGCATCTATCAGGCCTCCACGTCTGAGCTGTACGGCCTGGTGCAGGAAATCCCTCAGAAGGAAACCACTCCCTTCTATCCGCGCAGCCCCTATGGCGTTGCCAAGCTCTACGCCTACTGGATCACGGTCAACTATCGCGAGAGCTACGGGATGTATGCCTGTAACGGCATCCTGTTCAATCACGAGAGCCCCCGCCGCGGCGAAACTTTCGTCACCCGCAAGATCACCCGAGGTCTGGCCCGGATTGATGCGGGCCTTGATCAGTGCCTGTACATGGGCAACCTCGATTCGCGGCGCGATTGGGGACACGCCCGTGACTACGTCGAGATGCAGTGGCGCATGTTGCAGCAAGTCGGTCCACCCGAAGATTTCGTGATTGCCACGGGCCGCCAGGAATCGGTGCGCCGCTTCATTGAGCTGGCCGCCTTTGAACTCGGCTGGGGGGGGATTGAATGGGTTGGTGAAGGTGTGGCTGAAACCGGCTTGCGCAGCGACAACGGCGCCATGGTGGTGCGTATCGATCCGCGCTACTTCCGCCCAGCTGAGGTGGAAACCCTGCTGGGGGATCCCAGCAAGGCCCACGAGAAGCTGGGCTGGAGCCCCACCACCACGCTTGAGCAGCTGGTTTCAGAGATGGTGGCCAACGACAAGGAGGAAGCGGCCAAGGAGGCTCTGTTGCGCCGTGAAGGATTCCAGGTGGTGGGATCGATGGAGAATCCTCCCCAGGTGCTGTTGCCATGAGCTCCGGCCCCTTGATCCAGCCCAGCGATCTCACCTTCGTGGCCGGCCATCGCGGCATGGCTGGTGCGGCCATCCTGCGCCGCCTGCGTGCGGCTGGCTACCAGCGGCTGCTCACCGCCAGCCATCGAGAACTCGATCTCAGCGATCCGCAGGCCACGGCCGCCTGGTTTGCGGCCCATCGGCCGGACGTGGTGGTGTTGGCTGCGGCCAGGGTGGGCGGCATCCTCGCCAATGCCACCTATCCCGCAGACTTCCTGCTGGACAACCTCAAGATCCAGCAGAACGTGATCGAAAACGCCTGGCGCCAGGGCTGCCGGCGCCTTTTGTTTTTGGGTAGCAGCTGCATTTATCCCAAGTTCGCCGAGCAGCCGATCCGGGAAGACTCCCTGCTCACCGGGGCCCTGGAGCCCACCAATGAGTGGTATGCGATCGCCAAGATCACTGGGATCCAGCTGTGTCGGGCCCTGAGGCAGCAGCACGGTTTCGATGCGATCAGCCTGATGCCCACCAACCTCTATGGGCCTGGCGACAACTACCACCCCACCAACAGCCACGTGCTGCCGGCCCTGATCCGCCGTTTCCAGGAGGCCCGCGCCAGCGGCGCCAGCGAGGTGATCTGCTGGGGCAGCGGCACCCCCAGGCGGGAGTTCCTGCATGTCGATGACCTGGCGGATGCGGTGCACTTTTGCCTCGAGCGCTGGCAGCCCGCCAACGAGGAGCTGCAACATCTCAATGTCGGTACCGGTATGGACGTGACGATTCAGGAGTTGGCGGCGCAGGTGGCCAAGGCCGTGGGCTACCAGGGGCAGATCCGCTGGGATCGCAGCAAGCCCGATGGCACCCCCCGCAAGCTGCTGGATGTCAGCCGCCTGGCTTCCTTGGGCTGGCAGGCCCGCATTCCCCTGGAGCAGGGACTGGTCAGCACAGTGTCCGACTACATTTCCAGCCGGGAAGCCGGCAGCGAGGTGAGACTTTGAGGGTTCTGGTCACGGGCGGGGCCGGCTACATCGGCAGCCATGCGGTGCGGGCCCTGAGCCGGGCGGGCCATCAGCCCGTGGTGCTCGACAACCTGGTCTACGGCCATGCCGAGATCGTCCGCCAGACCCTGCAGGTGCCCCTGGTGGTGGGCCAGGTGGGCGACCGGCAGCTGCTCACGGACCTGTTGCAGGGACACCATCCTGAGCTGGTCGGCAGCGGCCTGGAGGGCAAAGCCATCGAGGCGGTGCTTCATTTCGCTGCTTACGCCTATGTGGGCGAGTCGGTCAGTGATCCGGCCAAGTACTACCGCAACAACCTCGGCGACACCCTCACCCTGCTGGAGACGTTGATCGCCGCGCCTCAGGAGGGTGCTGACTCCAGTCCAGGCCCCATTCCGCCATCCCCTATCCCGATCGTCTTCTCCTCCACCTGCGCCACCTATGGGGTGCCCCAGCAGGTGCCGATGACCGAAGACCATCCCCAGGCGCCGATCAATCCCTACGGCCGCAGCAAGTGGATGGTGGAGCAGCTGCTGAACGATTTCGCCAGCGCCTATGGGCTGCCCAGCGTGATCTTCCGCTACTTCAACGCCGCCGGTGCCGATCCGGCCGGGGATCTGGGCGAGAACCACGACCCGGAAACCCATCTGATTCCATTGGTGCTGGATGTGATGGGTGGCCGCAGGCCCTATCTGCAGATCTATGGCGACGACTATCCCACTCCGGATGGCACCTGCATCCGCGACTACATCCACGTCAGCGATCTGGCCGACGCCCATGTTCTGGGCCTGGAGCGGCTGCTGCGGCTACGGGAGCGCGATCAGCCCGTGCGGGTGCCGCTGATCTACAACCTCGGCAACGGCACCGGCTACTCGGTGCAGCAGGTGATCGAAACGGCCAAGACCGTAACGGGGCGAGGTTTATTGGCTCATGTGGCCCCGCGCCGTGCTGGCGATCCGGCCCAGCTGGTGGCCGCAGCCAGCAAGGCCCACACCGAGCTGGGTTGGCGCCCCCGTTATCCCGAGTTGGCGACGATCATTGAACACGCCTGGGCCTGGCATCAGCGCCTACCCCAGGGCCTGGCCAGCGGTTCACCAACAAACACTCCCTGATCCGGCATCGCCACGCTGCGCCAGTAGCTCTCGATCAAGGTGTCGCCGCGGCGGTAGTAGCTGAGTAGCAGACCGGGATCGGGGAACTTGGCGGTCAGGTTGCAGGGTTCCACCACGGTGCCGTAGCTGCCGGTGGCGCCGGCCTCCAGCCAGCGCAGGGCACTCATCTGGCCGTAGCCGCCATCGCCTGAGCGCCCCGAAGGACCCGTCAGCACGCCAGCGGTGGAGGTGAGGTGATCGGCCACGGCGCCGGGGCGGTAGTGATTGCTGCTGATGCCGCTCACCACAGTCAGGCCGGTGAAATAGGCGATCACATCGGGAGCGCTCTCAAGGGCATCCCCCCACAGCACCCGAATTCGCAGGCGCCGGCCCAGGGTTGCGGCCACCGCAGCAAAGCGATCGGCGCGGACATTGCGCAGCGGGTCGGAGGTGCTGAGCAGATAGGCGGTGCCAGCAGGGGCGCTGCCATCAGCGGCAACGCCCCGATCAATCAAGGCACGGCCCGCGGCCAAGCTGGTGGCGGCCAGCAGCATCGAAGGGCGCAGCCGCAACTGATCCCAGGGGCGCCGCACATCGCCGCGCGCGTAATAGGGGCTGACGCGGGCCGAGCCGCAGCGCCCCGCACACACCTCAGGCCGGTAGCCAAAGCTGAAGGCACTGGTGATGGACTGGCAGCCCACCTGCCAGGGCGTCGCCCAAGCCAGGGCATAAACCTGCACCCGATCGGGCGTCTGCCGCTCCACCTGGCGGCGGATGCGGCGAAACTCCGCCACCGGCAGGCTGGTTGGCCCCGGCGCAAACCGCACCCGAATCACCTGCTCCGCCGGGATCTGCCGAGCCTGTTGGTAGTAGTTGCCGATCGCCTCGCTGAGCGGATCGGCGCTGTTGATCACCAGGGCCAGGTGGCGGCTCCCCAGGTGGCTGGTCTCGCCGGCAGCGAGGGAGACGCCAGCGGTAGGGCCTGGCCGGAACGGGATCCTGGCCAGGATGAACGGCACGGCCACAGCCACCAGCAACAGGGCTCCGACCAAGGCCCAGCCCGCTGGCGCTCTGGCAGACCGGAGCTGTCGCAGAGGGTGCTGCAAGCCGATCAGCAGGCGGGAAGCGACCGCTGGAACCATCCCTGAACACATCTGGGTCCCCCTGCAGGCTGTCAGAGGGAAGGGCCCGGCGTCGTTACGCCGCCGGCAGTGCGAATCGGGAGCGTCCATCGATCACACGATTTGGCAATGCGAAAAACGCATTGGGACGGTTCTGCCGCCGGCCTCCTCGGGCGATTCGATCCTGCCGAACATCCCTTGATTGAGAAGGACCGCCGGCGGCAGCTGATGCACTCGCACGCGCCCTGCGGTACCGCATCGCCAATGGTGTGACCTCTCGTTGAGGTTTCTGGGCAGCCGGGCAGAATGTCTCCTGTTCACTGAGGGTTGGGGGCATGGCCCGCACCAGCTCTTTCCTGAGGCCGCTCTGCGGTTCTGCCCGATTCCATGAGTGTTTTCGTCACCGGCGCGGCAGGCTTCATCGGCTTTCACCTCAGCACCCGGCTGTTGGAGCGCGGCACGGCGGTTGTCGGCTTTGACAACCTCAACCCCTACTACGACCCGGCCCTGAAGCGGGCCAGGCTGCAGCGCCTGCAGGACACCGCATCCCGTACGGGCACAGCATTCACGCTGATTGAGGCGGATCTGGAGGATGGTGAGGCGGTGCGTCGGGCCTTCGCGCAGCATCGGCCGGAGCGGGTGGTGAATCTGGCGGCCCAGGCGGGGGTGCGCTACTCGATCGAGAATCCGTCGGCCTACATCCAGGCGAATCTGGTGGGCTTCGGCCACATTCTTGAGGGCTGCCGTCACCACGGCATTCAACATCTGGTGTATGCCAGCAGCAGCTCGGTGTATGGGGGCAACACCCGCCTGCCGTTCAGCGAGCACCAAGGGGTGGATCACCCGGTGAGCCTGTACGCAGCCAGCAAGAAGGCCAATGAGCTGATGGCGCATACCTACAGCCATCTTTATGGGCTGCCGGCCACCGGCCTGCGCTTTTTCACCGTGTATGGCCCCTGGGGCCGGCCGGACATGGCCCTGTTCCTGTTCACCCGGGCGATGCTGGCGGGCGAGCCGATCCAGGTGTTCAACAACGGGCAGATGGTGCGGGATTTCACCTACATCGACGACATCGTCGAAGGCCTGCTGCGGGTGCTGGATCGCCCCGCCGAGCCCGATCCTGGCTTCGATCCGGCCGACCCCGATCCCGCCAGCAGCTGGGCGCCGCACCGGGTGTTCAACATCGGCAATTCCAACCCCACGCCGCTTCTGGACTACATCGAGGCGATCGAAGTGGCGCTGGGGATCACCGCTGAGAAGCAGTGGCTACCGATGCAGCCAGGCGATGTGCCCGCCACGGCGGCCGACACCACGGCCCTGGAGGCCTGGACCGGCTTCAAGCCCAACACGCCGGTGCGTGAGGGGGTGGCCCGCTTCGTGGCCTGGTATCGGGAGTACCACGGGGTCTGATCACCCTCGATGCCTCAACCGGCGATAGGATCGCTAAAAGTCAGGTGACCATTTAAAGTTCGATGCAAAGTTTCAGCGTGGCCAAAGCCAAGGTTCAACTTTCGGCATTGCTCGACGCCGTGCAAGCCGGTGAAGATGTGCAGATCACCCGACGGGGGGTTGCCGTGGCACGTCTCACCCGTGCTGATCAGGGTCCACCCCATGCCTTCGACCTGGAATCCTTCCTGGCTGACACCACCCAACAGCCCATGCATCCCGGCAGTGATGCTGGAGCCCTGCTCAAGGACCTCCGTGAAGGAGCACGCTTCTGAAGCGCATCCCCCTTGAAACGCCTCTACTTCGATACCTCTGTATTGGTGGCGGCGCTGGTACATGAGCCAGGTACATCGATAGCTCTTCATTTTTTACGCGCCAATGCTGAACAGGTCTGGTTTATCTCACCTTGGGTGAGTTCGGAATTGGCTTCTGCCCTGGCCCTGCAGGGCCGCCGCGGCGTGATCACCACGGAAGAACGACAGCATGCATGGAAGCGCTTTGAGGCTCTACGCGAGGGTCGACTGCAGACGGTTCTGTTGGAGCCGGTAGATTTCGATTGTGCTGCGCTTCTCTCTCTGGCGGAAGCCCCACCCCTGCGTGCTGGCGATGCTCTGCACCTCAGTATCTGTCTGCGTCTGAACCTGCTCCTGGTGAGTTTCGATATCGGCCTGTGCAGAGCGGCCAGTCATCACCAATTGCCTGTGGAAGAGCTGCGCATTCCAACCTGAAGCCCCAACTGCCTGCCGCTCCCATTACGGAGAGGCCTCGCCTGCACTCCTGGCTGTTGCCATGGGCCAGTACGGCCTGTTCGTTTTTAAGTTGGTCCTTGCGGTGATCGGTCAGTCCGCCATGCCCACCTCTGTGTCTGCCGCCATGCCTACGGACCTGCGCAGCGCCCCTGATCCCCCTCTCCAGCCCCTGCCTGCGCCAGTGTTGCCGTACCCGGAGCTCAGCACCTGCACGGTGGCGGTGATCGGCCTGGGCTATGTGGGGCTGCCGCTGGCGGTGGCCTTTGCCCGGCCGGGGATCTGCCTGCGCAGCGGGCAGCAGCTGCACCGCCGGGTGATCGGCTTCGACATCCAGCAACAGCGGCTGCAGGAACTGCGCCAAGGGTTGGATCGCACCCAGGAGAGCAGCACCGAGGAGCTGCAGGCGGCAACTCTGCTGGAGTTCAGCGCCGAGAAGATGCCGCTGGCCGAGGCGGATGTGTTCGTGGTGACGGTGCCCACCCCGATCGATGGCTCCAAACGGCCGGATCTGACGCCCCTGCAGAAAGCCAGCGCCACGGTGGGGGCGGCCCTGCGCCAGCGGGCAGAGGCCGGGGCGAAGACGCTGCCGCTGGTGATCTACGAGAGCACCGTCTATCCCGGCGCCACCGAAGAGGAGTGTGTGCCGATCCTGGAGCGGGAATCGGGTCTGCGCTTCAACCAGGGCTTCGCCGTCGGCTACAGCCCGGAGCGGATCAATCCGGGCGACAGCGAGCACAAACTCACCACAATCGTCAAGGTGACCAGCGGCAGCACGCCCGAGGCGGCCAGCTGGGTGGATGGCTTCTACGGCTCGATCATCGCGGCGGGCACCCATGCGGCGCCGAGCCTGCGGGTGGCAGAGGCGGCGAAGGTGATCGAGAACACCCAGCGTGATCTCAACATTGCCCTGGTGAATGAGCTGGCGCTGATCTTCCACAAGCTGGGGATCGACACGCTGGATGTGCTGGAGGCGGCGGGCAGCAAGTGGAACTTCCTGCCGTTCCGGCCGGGGCTGGTGGGCGGCCACTGCATCGGTGTGGATCCCTACTACCTCACCCACAAGGCGGAGCAGATGGGCTACTACCCGGAGGTGGTGCTGGCCGGCCGGCGCATCAATGACGCCATGGGCAGCTGGGCGGCCGAGCAGCTGGTGCTGGCGATGGCGCGCAAGGGTCTGTCGCTGCAGGGAGCGAAGGTGGCGGTGCTGGGCCTGAGCTTCAAGGAGAACTGCCCGGATCTGCGCAATACGCGCGTGATCGATGCGGTGCGCGGCCTGGAAGGCTTCGGGCTGCAGGTGGAGGTGATCGATCCCTGGGTGGATGCCGGAGAGGCCCAGCAGCAATACGGCATCACGGTGCACCCCAGCCTCGAGGGCTCCGGCCCCTATCGCGGCGTATTGGCGGCGGTGGCGCATCATCAGTTCACGCAGCAGACCCCCGAGCAGTGGCAAGAGCTACTGGAGCCGGGAGCGGTGCTGCTGGATCTCAAGGGGATGGTGCCCAGGGAGCTGGGGGCACTGCGGTTGTGAAGCCACAAGCCGTTCCGGGGATATCGTGATATCACTTCAATCAAGGTGGAGATGGCGCAGCTGCTGGTTCGTCAACTCGCCTTGGCGGAGAAGGAGGCCCTGAGACGGCGAGCCAAGCGCCACGGCCGCAGCATGGAGGAGGAGGCGCGGCTGATCCTGCGCCAGGCTCTGGCCAGCGACGAGGATGCCACTCCGCAGAGGCAGGGCCTTGGCACCCGGATTGCGGCACTGTTTGCCAATGCAGGGCTGGAGGAACCGATTGCCGAATGGCAGGGTGAGACAGCCACAGCGGCGATGTTCGAACCGTGATCTTGCTGGATACCAACGTGGTGTCCGCCTTGATGCTGCGGCAGCCACATCCGGCCGTCGTCGGTTGGCTGGATGCGCAGGATCCTGCCGAGGTGTGGCTTCCGAGCGTGGTGGTGTTCGAGCTGCGTTTCGGTGCGGCGAGTCACCCCGATGCCAATCGCCGCCGCCTGCTGAAAGTCGGGCTCGGCGTCCGTCGCCTTGGTGGATGATCCCCAAGCGCGTGAGCTGCTGGGCCGCGTTAACCAGCTGGTGCTCCGCAAGCTGGCCTCCCCGGGTGGCCCTGTTCAGGAGATCAGCCATCGGCCATCAGCTGTTGCGCTTGATGATCTGAGCTTGCTCACTGAATTGGTGATCGACGCCTGGCGCCGCGAGCCCGTGCCGCCGCCGCGTGAGGTGTTGCTGCGGTTGCGGGGAGAGCAGGCCCTGGTGCAGTTGGTGTAGGCCTGCGGCGGCAGCCTCAGCCCGGTTGAGGTGCAACAGCTGCTCGGCCTCAGCGGCGAAGGCGTTCGCAAGCGGCGCGACCGTAAGCGGCTGCTTGGCTGGCGGCACGGCAAGCAGAGCGTCTATCCGGCATTTCAGTTTGATCTGGCCGGCGGGCGTGTCTGGCCTGCCCTGGAATCTTTGCTGCCTCTGCTGGATACCGAGAGCGGTCCGACCCAACTGCGCTTCCTGCTGAGTCCTGATCCGGAGTTGGGAGACACGCCTGCCGCCCTGCTGTGCAGTTCGCAAGCGCTGGCGTTGGAGGCGGTTAGCAGCAAGGCGCGCCAGTTTGGCTGCCAGCTGGCTCGCTGAGGTGAGCCTGCCGCTCCCGCCGGAGCAGCAGGCCAGAGGCCTGCGCCTGCACACCATTGCTGCTGGCAGTCAGTGGTTCCGCATCCACCGATGCCGCCATGCTGATGCCCTGCATTGGGGGCGTCACGACCAAGGTCGATGGAATGCAATCGATGGTGCATTTGGCGTGCTCTATCTGGCCGATAGCCTGGAGATCGCCTTTGACGAAACCTACGGCCATCAGGTGATAGCCAACCATGGGCCTGCGGCTGTCAAGTTCCTCACCCGCCAGGAACTAGAAGAACGCTGCATTACCCGGCTCACGGCCACCCGTCAGCTGCAGGTGCTGGATCTGAGGGAGCCGGTCCTTGCCCGGCTGAATCTGGATGCCCGCTTGCTCACCACGCGCGAGCAGCTGCCCGTGTGTCAGGCCTGGTCAGGCTGGTGGCACGACGCGGTTGAGCAGCCCGATGGCCTGCTTTATCCCTCTGATGCACTGGCCAGCTGCCAACGGCGAACCCGCCGTACTGGAGATCCTCGATGCGCACGGCTGGGGTCTGGTGGGGTGATGCCCCAAGGTTGTCTGGTGCGCCAGCTTGTCTTGGCGCTGAAGGCCGCTCAGCGCCGGCCCTCCCAGCGCCATGGCCGCAGCATGGGAAGAAAAAGCCCGGGTGATCCTGGCTTTGGCAGTAAGCACATCTCAGCTGGTGTCTCCAACCCCGACAATTTCAAAGCGGGGCTGTACGGCTTCCTACTTGTAGCCTCCAGGCACCTCAGCTCGAACGAGCAGCACAGCTGCCTGCCTCAAGCAGGATCCCACCCCCGCCATGCCACTCACAAGCTTCAGCCCAGCTTGGCCGGGGCTACAGTGATGGGCATGACGAGGCATCGAGGACCGATGACACTTGCCAAAACCAATACCGAACGAACGCCATGGAGCGAACCATATACCTATTGGCGTGAATCCAATGGCTGCTTTCTGGGCTATCTGAATGCATATCCAGACCACTGGACTCAGGGTGATGATCTTGAAGATCTAAAGGAACAACTGCTTGATCTCTTCCGAGAATTCTCCAAAGAAGACCTCCCAGGGATTCGGAAAGTTGGAGAGCTTTTTGTCGCTTGAAGCGAACTGATCTGATCAGGGAACTGGAGCAAGCTGGCTGCGTCCTCCTGCGCCACGGAGGCCGATATGACATTTTTCACCAGCCACGCAACGGATGCACCCAGCCGGTGCCAAGACATCGTGAGATCAACGAAATCCTGGCTAAGAAAATTCTTCGTGATCTCACATCCTGAACTCGCGGCCCATAACCCCATCTCAGTTCTCCAACTGTGAAAGTCATGGGTGAGATCGCCTATGGCGACCGCCAGCTGGAAGGCGAGCAGTTCGCCACGTTTGACCGAGACGCAGCGAAGCTGCTATTGGCAGAGGCAGAGCCGGTGCTGCTTCTCTGCGTCAGATCGTTTCCCTTGGGCCGATGAGCTCACCTATCCCTGCATGGGGGCTGTCGATGTGGTGATCCGATGAAACCCGTTCATCTACGCGATCCAGTTTCGACTGCTGAATCAACGCCCATGACTCTTCCCCCGCAGCGCATCCTGATCACCGGCGGGGCAGGCTTCATCGGCAGCCACACCTGCCTGGTGCTCCTGGAGGCCGGCCGCAGGCTGGTGGTGCTCGACAACTTCAGCAACAGCTGCCGCGAGAGCCTGCGGCGGGTGGTGGAGCTGGTGGGTGGAGATGCCGCAGAGCGTCTGGTGTTGGTAGAGGGCGACATCCGCCAGGCAGACGATCTGGAGCGCGCCTTCACGGCGTTGGCGCCGCAGGGCCCGATCGAGGCAGTGGTGCATTTCGCCGGGCTCAAGGCGGTGGGGGAATCAGTGGCGCAGCCGCTGCGCTACTGGGATGTGAATGTGGGTGGCACGGTGCAGATGCTGGCGGCCATGTCCGCCCACTGCTGCCGCACCCTGGTGTTCAGCAGCAGTGCCACGGTGTACGGCATGCCGGAGCAGATCCCCATTCCGGAAACAGCGCCGATCCAGCCGATCAATCCCTACGGCTCCACCAAAGTGGCTGTGGAGCAACTCCTGGCCGACCTGCAGATCAGCGATGGAGAGAGCGTTGCTGCCGGCTGGCGTCTGGCGCGGTTGCGCTATTTCAACCCGGTGGGTGCCCATCCCAGCGGCTGCATCGGTGAGGATCCGCTGGGTGTGCCCAGCAACCTGTTTCCGCTGATCAGCCAGGTGGCGCTGGGACGCAGGCAAGCCCTGGAGGTGTTTGGAGACGACTGGCCCACCCGAGATGGCACCGGCGAGCGCGATTTCATCCACGTGATGGATCTGGCAGAAGGCCATCTGGCGGCGCTGGATCATCTGCAACGCACAGATCCAGGCTTGCTCACCCTCAATCTCGGCAGCGGCCAGGGCCATACCGTGCGGCAGGTGGTGAACGCCTATGAGCAGGCGTCTGGCAAGCCCGTCCCCGTACAGGTGGTGACAAGACGCGAAGGTGATGCCGCCCGCAGCGTCGCCGATCCCAGCGCCGCAATGCGCACGCTGGGGTGGCAGTGCCGGCGAACCTTGGCGGAGATGTGCCGCGACAGCTGGCACTGGCAGAGCCAGAACCCTGAGGGGTACAGGCTATCCAGCACTTCTGCTCAGGCCCCCCATGGTTTGACAAGTCCATCGTTGCTTCCTGCCCCATGACCTGGCACCGCCCACTCCTCGACAGCGGCCACAGCTGGCTGCGGGCGGCTGGCGTTCGCGTCAGCCCGATCAGGCCCTCGGAACTGGCTGAAGGCGGCGTGCATCGGGTGCAGACCACCCATGGAGAGCTCAGCCTGCTGGTGCTTGATCGTGGCGACAGCGTGCAGGGGGAACACGCCCAAGGCAGGATCTATGAACCGGAGGAGCTGGCCCTGATCGAGCGCCACTTCCAAGGGGGCACAGTGGTGGATGTGGGCGCCAACGTCGGCAACCACAGCCTCTGGTTGGCAGGGCTGGAGCGAACACAGCGGGTGATCGCCTTCGAACCCAATCCGCAGGCTTTTGCGATCCTGCAGTTCAACGTGGCGATCAACGGTCTGCAGCACAAGGTTAAAACGCACCAGCTGGCATTGTCGAATCGCAATGGCGAGGCAAGGCTCCGCCAACCCCACAGCAATCTGGGTGGGTCAAGCCTGGAGCAGGAGATGCCCAGTCGTGCAGGGGTGGTCGCTGAGCACCTGTGCCGTTGCGTCGTGGGGAGTGAGTGGCTCCAGGAGCCGGTACAGCTGATCAAGGTCGATGTGGAGGGGCATGAGCTGGCCTGCCTTGAAGGTCTGTTGCCGGTGCTCGAGCGCGACCGGCCGCTGCTGTTTGTGGAGGTGGGAGATGGGCAGCAGAGGCAACTCCTGGACGTTCTGCAACCGCTGGGCTATGGAGTGGTTGAAGAGTACAGCCGCTACCGAGGTATGACCAACTGGTTGCTGAGGGAAAAGAGCAATGGCTAAAGCTGAGCCACGAGTCAGCGTGCTCGTTCGTGCTTACAACGTGGAGCCCTGGATCGAGCAATGCCTTGAGTCGATCCTGTCCCAACAGACAAGCTTTGCGGTGGAAATCCTGGTACACGACGATGCCTCCACGGATGGCACTCCAGCTATTCTGCACCGCTATGTGGAGCAATACCCAGACCAGATCAGTGTGGTATTTCAGACCACCAATCAACATGGCCAAGGCCTCAATCCAGCCTCACCGCTGGTGGCAATGGCCCGTGGCCAGTTCCTGGCCCTCTGCGATGGCGATGATTACTGGATAGACCCTAGAAAGCTGCAGATCCAGGTAGATCGGCTGGATGGCGATTCATCGCTCTCGATTGTGATGAATCAGAGCGATCTGCTGGAGGGTGATACGCTGAAGCCCCGAAGCGGAAATGGTGAATCACGCTACCAGCTCAGGCACTTTGTCAAGCAGATGGCTGTTGGATCAGCCAGCAGCTCTATCCTCTGTCGCCATACTCCGGAGATTCGTGTCGACTTCAGCGGAGCTGGCTTGCATGACAACACTGGGGCAGACTGGTTGCTCTGTGTGTCAGCATTGAAAAGTGGCGAACTCTGCTTTCTTCACCGATCAATGAGCATATATCGAATCCGGCCCAGATCTCTTTATAGCACAAAGTCCTGGGTTGACCAATTCAAGGTACACATCCACAGCGCACTGACAGTGAGCGTCATTCTAAACGATCGATGGAGAAGTCAAATTCTCAATATCAACAAGCGCCGTTTGCTGTTGCGCTGGGTCAACTCGGCAGAGCCTGAGGAGGCTGCTTGCATCCGAAAAGAATTCTGCAAAATTGAGAGCAATGCACTCTTGCGTTGGCTTGCCAATCGAGCCATGAGATCTTCGCTGAAAAAAGCCTACGGCAACCATATCAGTAAGATCTTTTACTGGAAGTTAGCAATTGCTAGCTAGTCCATTATGCAATCCATCAACCTCCTGAGCCGCCAAACATGTGCGCGCCATTCCGTTGTGAAGGCGAAATACCATGAGATCCGTGTGGGACAAAGATGTCGTTCTATGGACTGACTCCGCCGATGTGCAGACAGCTACCGCCGAAAAACTTTCCGGCATTAACCTGCTGAGATTACAGCAGCTTCCACAAACCAATGGAAAGCCCATTCATGGCAACACAGACGTGACAAGCCGTGCATTGAATATCGATACCTTCGTGGATCTGATCAGCCTGGCTCGCGCAGATGAACTAATCCTCACCCTGGCGTCTCCTTGCCAGCGAATCTGGCCCGGCCGGCAGGGTAGATATGTTACAGGATTTGGTACCTTGGCCGCCGATTTGTTCGAGCGGCATGACCTGCTCAATCAGCTCCTCAACTCTCTGATGCCATGCTAAAAAGCTTGAGTAGGTTTCAACGATCCAAGAATCGTGACCCCAGTCAGCAGTGGTTAGTACTCGAGCCCAATCGGATCGAGAAGCAGTACTGGAAGGATCTCTGGCGCTACCGAGAGCTGTTTGTGATCCTGGCCTGGCGCGATTTGGCGGTGCGCTACAAGCAGATGGCCATCGGGGTGGGCTGGGCGGTGATTCGGCCTTTTCTTTCGATGGTGGTTTTCACAGTCATTTTTGGAAAACTGGCCAACTTACCAACTGATGGCAATGCCCCCTACGCCATCATGGTGTTTGCAGCCCTGTTGCCGTGGCAGTTCTTTGCCAGTGCCCTCACTAGCGTCTCCAGTAGCCTTCTCAGTGGCTCGGCACTGTTCAGTAAAGTTTATTTCCCAAGATTGATCGCGCCGGCAGCTTCGGTAATCACCTGTCTGGTGGATTTCGCGGTGTCGTTCTTGATCCTCGCTGCCATGATGATTTGGTATCATTATTGGCCTACCTGGCGAATGCTGACTCTGCCCTTTTGGTTGCTCGTGGTGTTTTGCTTCTCCATGGGCTTGGGTCTGTTGCTGGCGACCTGGACGATCCGCTACCGTGATTTAACCTTGCTGGTACCCTTCATGGTCCAGATTGGTCAGTATATCAGCCCAGTTGCTTATTCAACGACGATCGTTCCTTCCGAATGGAAGTTTGTCTATGGTCTTAATCCGATGGTCGGCGTCATCGAAGGTTTCCGTTGGGCAATTATTGGCAAGAGCGCTGTCGTGAATCCCATGAGCATCGGTCTCTCACTAGTCGTCGTCACTTTACTATCCGTCGCTGGCGTACTGAGTTTCAGAGCAGCAGAAAAATCATTTGTGGATGTGATTTGAGCAATGGCAAGCGATAACGACGTTGTCATCAGAGTTGAAGGCCTAGGAAAGAAATACAAGATTCAGCATGAACAACAGCACCGCCAAGATACGTTTCGAGATCTGATCGTCGACCGCTGTTCGACGATGGCTCGCTGGGCTAACCCGTTCACCCTTGCGGGACAGCTGACGCGTGCTCGCCAGGAGAGTGCCCGTATCCGTCATGAATCCGAGGAAGACTTCTGGGCTCTCAAGGATGTCAGCTTCGAGATCCGCCGCGGTGAGCGGGTGGGGATCATCGGCCGCAATGGGGCGGGCAAGAGCACGTTGCTGAAGATCCTCAGCCGCATCACTGAACCCACCACGGGCCGGGTGGAGCTCCGCGGCCGGGTGGCGAGCCTGCTGGAGGTGGGCACGGGCTTTCACCCGGAGCTTACGGGCCGGGAGAACATCTACCTGAATGGTGCCATCCTGGGGATGACGCGGCGAGAGATCCGCTTGAAGTTTGATGAGATCGTCGACTTCTCCGAGGTGGAGCAGTTTCTCGATACGCCGGTGAAGCGCTACTCCAGCGGCATGTATGTGCGGCTGGCCTTTGCGGTGGCGGCACACTTGGAGCCGGAGATTCTGGTGGTGGATGAGGTGTTGGCGGTGGGGGATGCCAGTTTTCAGAGGAAGTGTCTAGGGAAGATGGAGGATGTAGCGGATAGGGAGGGGCGTACGGTGCTGTTTGTGAGCCACCAGATGGCTGCGATTCAAAAACTCTGCCAGAGTTGCATTCTAATGCAATCAGGAAGCATCCGCTTCACAGGCAATGTGATGTCCTCAATAGAAACCTACCTTAGTGCTGATCAAGATGAAAATCAACCAGGCTCCCTCTCGGCGAAGCCGAGAAAGGGAAATGGAAAGCTATTTATAACCGGAATAAACTTAGTGAGCTTTACCGGCTCTGTTGCTGATTCGGCTATTAGCGGCGAAGACTTGGTAATAGAACTTTCATTTGAGTCCAAGGATGGTCGGCCCAATGATCTAAGTAGAGTTATCTGTAGCGTTCAGATTCTTGATGCTCTCGGCGACTCTCTTTTCCTCACTCACAATCGGATGACAGGTCAGCCCTTTGACGCTACCTCTAGTAAAGGTGCTTTAAGAGTACGAATTTCAAGACTACCTTTGCCAGCTGGTGATTACTCAATAAGCTACTCACTGATTAAAGACGGAGAGTTCCTTGATTGTATCAGCCAAGCCAAGAGGCTGAAGGTTGAGGCTGGAGATTTTTATGGTACCGGGGAGATCCCTCCCTCAAGCCACGGAAAGTTTCTTGTTCATGCCGATTGGACCGTTGCAGTTGTATAGCCCATGAGATCTGTTCAAGTTAAGCTGCCTAGCCAAGCAAGAAAGCTCATTTCTTTATCATTAGCGCCAGTTAAGCAATCTCTTAGAGTGCGCAAGGCATGGCACCGATTCCGCTCCTCGTTGTGGGCATACAAACAGCTCACTCAGGAGAAGACATCCGCCTCTGATTCAATAGAATCGATTGTGCTGTATCCGTGTATCTGGGATGCAACATCAGTTACGCCCATTGAGCCAACCTACTTTTATCAAGACAGCTGGGCTTTTGATCTTGTTGTAAAGGCCAAGCCAAGATCACATGTCGATATTGGCTCTCACCACAAGTATGTGGCTCTTCTCTCCAAGGTGGTTCCTCTCACTATGGTTGACCTTAGGCCACTCAGTTTAGAAATGAAATCAATCAAGTTTGTTCAAGGAACAATCCTTGGCTTGCCATTTCCAGATAGCAGCATTGAGTCATTATCCTCATTGTGCGTCATTGAGCATATAGGACTGGGGCGCTATGGTGACCCCCTGGATCCACTCGGATCATTGAAGGCCTGCAATGAGCTGGCAAGAGTGATTAAACCAGGCGGAAATCTCTATATATCTGTGCCAATTGAAGATAACCCCAAAACATACTTTAACGCTCACCGATCATTTAACGAGGACTTGTTCCTAAGCCAGTTTTCTCATTTTACTGTCCAAGATAAAGCGTATATCTATGGTGAAAACTTCACCAATCAGAAGCGATCCTGTTTTGGGATTGGTTGCTACCATCTAACAAAATGAGAAAAAGAATAGCAGTGAATCTTGCCAATAGACTACTATCTCGCCTTTCCAAGCGGATTGCCTATAAAAGAGATTTCTTGTATGGCAAAGTTTATGGTTCTTATGGGCTGTGCGACGAAGTCGAACTGGTCGTTGATATTGTAAATACAATAATGAACACGGATTCCATTGTGCTGGATGTTGGCGCAAATAAAGGGGAATACTCAGCACTTCTGGCAGCAAGTCTTGGCAAAAGTTCAGAAATTCATTGCTTTGAGCCATCGATTAATCATAAGCCAAGTCTTTGCGCTCTTCAAGATCAGTATAAAGGAAATATTCTGTACCATCCTTTTGGCTTATCCTCAAATGAGGGCAGCAAGCAGCTATATAAGGATAGAGAGGGCTCTGGATTAGCATCCTTTTACGACCAAGATATTGATCACTATGGCCTAAGCCTTGATCAGAATGAAATTGTCACAACAACAACTTTAGACCATTGGATCAAAAGATAGGGTATTAGCCGAATTACTTTTTTAAAAGTCGACGTTGAAGGGCATGAGCTAGAGGTGTTTAGGGAGGGGGCTCATGTGCTTTCATCGTGTTTAGGCTACCTCGAAAAATTCGAGTTCCAGCGGGACGCAGCAAATGAGACTCATTCCCGCATCTGCCTCAGCTTGAGAACGAATTCTTTCGATAGCTGATTTTTCGAGATGCCCTTTTGTAGATGCACTCCAGTTTGAATTTGGGGGATGCAATATTGACTCAAAGACTTATTTTAGAGACTTTTTCTCCTTGCTATATACCACTTATGGTTTCAAACTCTTCAAGCTTGCGCCTGGAAAGAGACTGGTCGACATGAATAGATACAGCGAAGCAGTTGAATGCTTTGCCTGGCAGAATATAGTAGGATTTAGGAATATGTCTTTTATTCCTCCTTGGTGCACCATTGTCTATGATTAAGAGCTTGACATGTCCTAGCTTAAATTGCCTCAAATACATCATAATCTTCGAAAATGGTAGGCTCGGGAATCAGTTCTTTCAGTATTTAGCAGCACGCAGTGCGGCCCCAAGAGCTCAGATTATATGCATTGGGCTCCAAAGTTTGCTTGTATCCTTGCAACCAAGTGCGCACCATCTTGCTGCCTCAAAGATGGGCAGCCTGCTTGAAAAACTTTTTAGTAGGCTTGGAAGAAGTAGAGCTCTAAAACTGGCTAATGGCAGGAAGTTGTTGAGTGTGATTTCAGAAATGCGTGATGGAGATAATCTTTCTATTTCATTCTCTCAAGGGCTTTGCAATAAGATAGCATTACTCGATGGTTTTTTTCAGGATGAGGTCATTCTTGAAAAGGTCTCTTGCGAACAATGCCCATTACGCATCGAGCTTTTGGTGAATGCACGTGAGTGGATCGAAGCTAATGTAATCTCTCGAGGTTTCAATCCCTATTTTCTGCATCTCCGCCGTGGAGACTATTTACGCTGGCCATCGAGTGACCACCCGGCTGTCTTGCCATTTAAGTGGTATGAGCAGCAAATGAATGAGATCGCTCGAGCTGATAAGCGAGCTCATTTTATTGTATGTACCGATGATCGCCCCTTTGCCGAAGACCGGCTTGGATCACATCCCATGGTTTCAATCTTTAGGGGCTCAGAGATTGACGATTTCTTCCTAATGACTCAGTGCTCAGGGGGTGGTATCCTTTCGGCGAGTACGTTTTCATGGTGGGCCGCTTGGTATGGCAGGCAATTCTATCCTAATGTTCGCTATTTAGCCCCACGATATTGGGCAGGATGGCGTCAAGGAGAATGGTTTCCGTCAACGATTAAAACATCTTGGCTAGAATATAGTGATGTCTTTTTAATTTGAATAATAAGTGTTTGCTGTAAAGGCTTTGTGTCACGACTTGTAGTCATAGCCATATGAACACCCCCCTCCTCCTAATCGCCTGGCGCCGCCCCCACACATTGCGCCAGGTTATCGATGCCATCCGCCCGATAGCACCCACATACCTGTATGTGGCCTGCGACGGCCCCAACCCCGAGCGGCCCGGCGAAGCCGAGAAGGTGGTCGCCACCCGCGCGGTGATTGAGCGGGAGATCGACTGGCCCTGCCAGATCGAGCGCCTCTATTCCGATGTGAACCAGGGCTGCCGTTTGGGGGTGAGCCGCGCCATCACCTGGTTCTTCGAGCAAGTGGAGGAGGGCATCATCCTGGAGGACGACTGCGTTCCACATCCCGACTTCTTCCCCTACTGCACCACCCTGCTGGAGCGCTACCGCCACGACACGCGGGTGTGGTGCATCAGCGGCGATAACTTCCAGAACGGCCAGTGGCGCGGAGACGGCAGCTATTATTTCAGCCGCTACAACCACGGCTGGGGCTGGGCCAGCTGGCGCCGCTGCTGGCAGCACTACGACGCCGACCTCAGCCAATGGCCACACCTACGCGACTCTGGCCTGCTGGACACGCTTTTTGAAGACCCGCTTGAGCGCAACTACTGGAGCGCCATTTGGCAGCGGACCTATGAGAAGGCTGTGCCTATTACTTGGTGGGACTACCAGTTGACCTTCGCCTGCTTGGCCAACGGCGGTCTCACAACCCTACCCAACCGCAACCTCGTGAGCAATGTGGGGTTCGGGGTGGATGGGACCCACACCACCGCCGTTGCCGATCCCACGGTGGCTGATCAGGGCTTGGGCGAGTTGATCCATCCGCAGTTTGTGTTGCGGGACGCGGCGGCTGATCGCTATAGCTTTGATCATCATTTCGGCGGAGCTGTAATGCCAGATAGGCAAACGATCCAATCAAAACTGAAGGCTCTTCTTCGGCGCACTTTGTTTTCGCATCGATCACTTTAATAAAGCAAATGATTGGCCCCCTTTCCGGTTCTGATGATTGTACCCTCATAAAGGCTATCGACGCCAAGGCCATTTCTTCCCGATGGCGGAAGGAGCTAGGGGTTGATTGGGAGCCTGAAAGCTCAGCCGCAGAAGTTCAGTATTGGAGTGATAACAAATCTGGCCTTTGCTTTTACACCCCAGCTACTGCGGCTGGAGAAGAGAGCCTTTATTTGCAGCTCCAGAAATTTCCCTGGTACTACATGGAGGAGAAGTGGGAATTTAGATACGCTCTTCAACTCTTGAGAAAACACAGCCAAAATAGTCAGCACAAGATTTTAGAAGTTGGTGTTGGGAGAGGGGCTTTTCTTAAGCAGGCACAAGCATGTGGGAATGACATTTTCGGTGTTGAGCTCAACAATGAAGGGGCTCAAGCAGCAAGGCATATGGGTTTCACAATCTTTGAACAGAATTTGGGATCTCTAGGCACTAACCATGCTGAATCCTTTGACGCGGTCTGTGCTTTTCAGGTTTTAGAACATCTTCCCAATCCTAAAAGCTTTCTTGAACAAGCTCTTGCGTTATTGAAGCAAGATGGTTGTCTAATTCTGTCCGTTCCAAATTCTGAAGTCGTGCGGCGAATGGATCCTGAGCATAATGATCTACTTGATCAGCCACCTCATCACATGACTCACTGGAGCAAGGAAGCCTTCTATTTTCTTGAAGAGATACTGCCAGCCCGAGTTATTGATGTGGCTTTTGAGCCTTTGGCGCCTTATCATGTGGATTGGTTTATGGGGTCTTGGGTCGAAGCTTTTGAGGCATCAGCCGGGAGAACCGCGAGACGACTTGTTTTTAACCGCCTATCTCTGCCTTTATTCAGATCAATGCTGGCTCTCGGCGGCAGGAAGCTGATCAAAGGGCACACCCTGCTTGTATGCCTACAAAAGATATAGAATCCAATCTCATGGCGGTCAGAATTGTTGCTCACGATGGCATTGGAGAAGAATCTAGTGACCTATGCCTGCTTGTGGGTCGATTTAATGAGGAACCATCGATTGAAAGGCTCTGGCAGCTTGTTGATGAAGCATGGCTTAAGCATGGGTGCGACAACAGGCTGCTTGATCCATCACGTATCTCATCATTCTATGGCGATCCTGTTTGGATCCTGAATGGGTTGTATACTGAAAGTGATTCCATTTCGATGGTCCATCGGTATGCCATAACAGAAGCGATTGCTGGCCTGAATCCACAATCAGTATTGGATTTCGGCGGAGGCTTCGGAACCTTGGCCCGCTTGCTGGCAGCAGCTCTGCCACAGGCCGAGATCAGCATCTGCGAGCCCTACCCGCCTCGACATGGTGTATTGAGCTGCTTGCCGTTCCCAAATATTCGCTTTGTTCCTCAACTCAGCACCCAGAGCGTTGACGTGCTGGTGAGTACCGATGTACTCGAACATGTCAGTGATCCTCTCGCGCTGCTGGGGGCGATGGTGGATGCGGTGCGCCCTGGTGGCCACCTGCTGATCGCCAACTGCTTTTACCCGGTTGTCCTCTGCCACCTACCTTGCACCTTCCACCTGCGCTACAGCTTTGACGCCTTCTGCCAGGCCCTGGGCCTGGAAGTTCTCGGACCTTGCGAGGGCAGTCACGCGACTTTCTATCGCCGAGCTCAGGTGCTTCAGCCCGATTGGCCGCGTCTGCGGGCGATGGAGAAACGCAGCCAGCGGTCGTTCTCCTGGCACGAGTGGCGATCACGGCACATCACACCCTTGCGCTATCGAGCCCAGCTGGCCGTGAGTCGCCCCTTGCACTATCCCCGCAAGCTGCTGAGCGTTGTGAGCCCCAAGCGTTGAACATCCTCCACGTCAACGCGACCGACATCAGCGGCGGCGCCGCTCGCGCCGCCTACCGCATTTATCGCAGTCTGGTGGAGCACGGCGCCACCCATGGGCTTGAGTCACAGATGCGGGTGATCAACCGCCAGAGCGACGACCCATCAGTGATCGGTGGTGGCATCCAACAGAGTCGCCTCTGGTCACGAATCCATCCTCGCCTAACAGCGTTGATCTGCCGAGGTTTCCGCACGGGAAATCCAGTGCTGCACTCCTTTGCTTGGCCCTCCTCCGGCCTTGGCACTGATTTAAGTATGCGTTTTCAGCGAGGGGAGTGCGATCTGGTGCATCTCCACTGGATCGGCTTCTCCACGCTTTCGATCGAAGAGATTGGGCGCTTGCCCATGCCCCTGGTGTGGACCCTTCACGACCAGTGGGCATTCTGCGGTGCGGAGCACTACACCAGTCCACCCCTGCCCGGCGAAACCGCCAGCAGCGATGAGCGCTTCGCTAAGGGCTACAGCCCCGCCAGCCGCCCCGCCCATGAAGCAGGGCCCGACCTCAACCGCCGCACTTGGCTGCGCAAGCAGCGCACGTGGCGCCGGCCGGCTGGCAAACCTATGCAGCTCGTCTGCCCTAGCCACTGGCTGGCGGACTGCGCCCGTCGCAGCACCTTGATGGGCGACTGGCCGATCAAGGTGATCCCCAATCCGATCGACCTCAATGTGTGGGCCCCCTGCGATCAGGCCCAGGCGCGGGCGCTGTTGGGCCTGCCAGCCGACCGTCCGCTGGTCTTGTTCGGCGCCATGGGCGGCACCACCGATCCCCGCAAGGGAGCAGACCTGTTGCTGGAAGCCCTTCAGCGCCTTCGCACTCAGGTGGCTGGCACGCCGCTGGAGCGGCTGGAGCTGGTGGTGTTCGGCCAGAGCCGGCCTGCCCAGCCGCCCGATCTCGGCTTCCCCATTCATTACAGCGGCCGCCTGCATGACGACCTCAGCCTGCGCCTGCTTTATACCGCCGCCGATGTGTTCGTGATTCCCTCCCGCCAGGACAACCTGCCCAACACGGGCCTGGAAGCCCACGCTTGCGGCACCCCCGTGGTGGCCTTTCGCACTGGCGGCCTGGTCGACATCGTCGATGACCGCATCACCGGGGCGCTGGCAGAGCCGTTTGATCCGGGTTCGCTGGCGGCGGCGATCCGCTGGGTGCTGGAGGATCCGCAGCGGCGCCGGCAGTTGGGGGCGGCGGCACGGCAGCGGGCGGAGCGGCTCTGGGATCCGGCGCGGGTGGCGGGGTTTTATGCGGAGGTGTACGGGGAGGCCCTTGAACGTGCTGCCCAAAAAAGCTCCTCAACATTCCCGCTACGCTGAATTCACCGCAGGCCTGTGGAGATGACCCTCACCACCAGCCCAGCCCCATCCCACAGCGCATCATCAGCATCCTTTGATGCTCGTGCATCCTTGCGCTTTCCTGCCGATCTGCGGCTCACACCGGAGCAGTTTGAGCTGTTGTGCTCCGAGAACCGCGAGGCGGTACTGGAACTCGATGCGGATGGTCGGCTGATCGCGATGACGCCTACAGGCAGCGAAACTGGCTCCCGAAATGGAGAGCTGTTCTTCCAGCTGAAGGTGTTCGCCAATCGTGCGGGGGGCTGGAAGGCCTTCGACAGTTCTACTGGCTTCCGCCTCCCCGATGGATCGGTCTTCAGCCCTGACGCCTCTTTGATCCGCCTGGATCGCTGGCAGGCCCTCAGTCCAGATGAGCGTCGTGGCTTCGCCCCCCTCTGCCCCGATCTGGTAGCGGAGTTGGCCAGCCCCAGCGACGAAGGCCCCCGCGGCCTCACGGCTCTGCGCAACAAGATGGCGGCTTACCAAGCCAATGGAGCCCGCCTGGGTTGGCTGCTGTCGCCCCAGGAGCAGGCCGTGGAGGTCTGGCCCGCCAGTGGTGAGCCCCAGCGCCTCGATCAGATCCAGATCCTGGAGGCCACTGCGGATTTCCCCGGGCTGCAGCTGCAGCTTGCTGAGATCTGGGCGGGGTGAGGCAGCTGGCGGTCTTGTGATTGCCGCCACACTGGCTGACCGTCTGGGCCCGCCTCAGTGCCCTGATCGTCGACTGGCCGATCACGGTGATCCCCACCCGATCGGCCTGTCCACCTGGACTTTATCGGAGGTGGCCCGCATCTTGGTGGAGCTGCCGGAGCTGGATGTGTTTGGCCAAGACCGACCTCCCCAGCCGCCCGATCTCGGCTTCCACATCCAATACATCGGCCGCCTTTCAGACGACCTCATCCTGCACCGTTATGCCGCCGCCGATGTGTCTGTGATCCATTACCTCTAAGTCAACCTGACCAACACCGGCCTCGCATCCCATGCCTGCGGCACCCCCGTGGTGGCTTTCTGCGCTGGCGGTCTGGTCGACATCGTTGCCGACAGTGTGTCTGGGGCCATGGCAGTGCCGCTTGAGCCGAGCTCGCTGGCAGCGGAGATCCGCTTGGTGCTCCATGATCTGCAGTGGTGTAGGAATCTGGAGAACGAAGCTCGAGCAAGAGTTGATGTACTCTGAAAACCATTTTTTAGCGAACAAACATTTAAAAGTTTATGAACAAATATGGAGTAGATGGATAAGTGAGCTTGGCTTCTTTCCTTTGAGCCTGATTTCTTGGTTTTCTGCTCATCTGTTGGCTAGTTTTCGATCTTGCATAGTTCGCCTTGTTTTATTCATTTCGTGAAAATTGCATTATGCTTCTCCGGCCAGGCAAGAAGCTTCAGCTCAACATTCCACTCATTCCAGAAGCACGTCCTGCGGCCACTGCAGAATCAGTATGGAATAACGAAAATTGATATTTTTGGTCACGCTCCGAAAGACTCCGACTCCTCAAAGATACCAAGGAGCATTTTTACTGAGATTGTTTTAGAGGACGAAAGCCTAATAGTTCCTCTTATCAAAGAGCATTCTTCTGACCATGAAATCTACCATCATCCTTGGCACAGTGGAGGGCCATTGCGGGCATACTGGCTTCAGCTACGAAGTCTTCACAAAGCAAATCAAATCAAGTCAGAGCATGAAAAAATAAGTGGCAGCAGATACGACTGGGTTTTTCGACTCCGTTATGACAATCTATTCTACGGCTCCAATATTGAAAGGCTATCCAGCCTTGATGCCAACTGCCTTTATGTTCCAGTTCATGATAACTGGCATGGACTTAATGACCGGTTTGGATTTGGCTCTTCCGTGGTTATGGACAAATATTGTGAAAGAATCAAGCTGCTTGATTCGAATCTTGAAGCGAGAAAGTCACTGCATCCAGAGCGTTTTCTTGCTGAATGCATGAACAGGGAGGGGATTGCTGTGCAGCGCACACGGATTTGTCATCACTTGCTAAGACATAACCAGCTTTGGGTTGCAGTATTCAGAGAGTGGAGCGGAGACCTGCCGGCAATAGAGCGAAGCCTGAGCTGGTACGCATTAAAAGGACTAAGCTTGCTTCCTCTTAATTGTGGAAAAATACTCTACGCAAAGACCAAGGAATATATCTGATGATTAGGCGCTTGTCTCATGCGTTCGATTGGTGGCCCTAATCGATTTGTCCAATAAGCCGCTATAGGACGCTGTTTAAAGCCCAAATAGACAGATCTAATATTTTTAAAACTATGTAAAATCTCTGATGTCTTTGAATCGATGCTTTGGAGCGTTAGCAAAGGGATTCCTTTTGAGCCTTGGGACAAACTGGTAGCCTCGCATGACAAGCCGAATATTTCATTTTTAGGCTAACAGATAGAGTTATTCAATGTTGCTTGTTAACTTTGCGCTATTTTCCGCTTGACAGGAGCGTGCATCACTATTATTTGCGTAAGCTTGTATGGGCCATGCGTGAGCAGGGCTGGAGAAAATCATTTGGCATGAGTCGTATTCCCCCTGTTCTTCTTGTTGATTTATTGCAAGGCGTCTCTGTCATTATACCTTGTCACAACTCCGAAAGGACAATTACAAAAACACTTGACTCGATTCGTTCTCAATCTCTCTCTTCCCTCGAGATCATTTGTGTCGATGACGCATCACGGGATGGCACGCACTCAATTCTTCAAAGCTTTGCTGAGATTGATGCCAGGCTAAAAATAATATCCCTATCCGAGAATGTTGGTGTTCACCTTGCCAGAGCTGAAGGCATCAAGCAGGCCACATGCCAATGGATAGGGTTTCTCGACTCAGACGATATCGCTTTGCCAGGGATGTTTGAAACTTTGCTCTCAGCAGCAGAGTCTAAAAATGCCGATATTGTCATTTGCGGTTCAGAAAGGGTAACGCCGGACGGAAGGTTCTTGGGCGACAAGGTTCGCTTCAAGAGTTCCTTGAATTTTGATGATAATGTATTCCAGAGTTTTTGCAGGCTCTCCTTCGGTACTGGGGCTCTTTGGAATAAACTCTATCGAGCTCCGTTGGTCCAGAAATGGGGAACGAAGAGACAACGATGGATGCAAAATGGTACTGAGGATACATTGGTTAATATCGGCTGCTTCTGGGAAGCAAAGCGTGTTGTTGTTCTTCCTGAAGTATTGCATCAATATGTCCTTCAGCCAGGTAGCATTACGACTTCGACTGACGCCCAAAGAAGTGTATTGAAAATTATCAAAGCATTTGCCATTGCGATTGATCTTTATGCCTCTTTAGGTGAAGAAGCCTTGGTTGGCATCACTGATCTTTACAGAGCCCAGCTGGCCTTTCCTGCCTATGGACTTCCATGGCAGACAGGCTATGCAGAATGGCTTGACGAGCTCGCCGTTCCCCTCCAATTCCTTGCTACAGAGCATCCGCAGACCTTAGCCCTGCTCTTGGCTCGGTTGCCGGCGGAGGATCGACCCAGTGTGCGTGGCCGCCTGCGCACTCTCTGGCAGCGCCTCAGCGATCGCACCCGTGGATGAAGTCCTGATTCGTCCTTTGGCGGAGCTGGTCGACGGGCAGCGCAGTCAGGTAGCCGTGGCAATACTTTCGTTGCCCAATTGTATCGATCGGCGTCAGGTCCTCCTTCACCGTGGCTTGCCGGCTGCATGGGTGGTGCGTCATTGGCCTGGCGCTGATCTTCGCGGCCAACCGCCATGGCGCTACCGGCGTTTCCTGGATGTCGCCGCGCTGCAGCGGCGTTATCGCCGTCCTTGGCGCAGTAGCGAGGCGGGCTGCGCCCTCAGCCATCGCTCAGCCCTTTTGGCATTTTTGGCAACCCCTGCCCAGTTTCTGGTTGTTCTCGAAGACGACATCATTCCCACCATCCCTCAGGTTGAAGAGGCCCTCACCCAATTGATATTGCCTTTACTTGAGGCCCGTCCTCAGGCTTTGTTCTGCCATCTCGGGCCGCGCCCGGAACACCTCGACCCTGCCGATCTGCGCCCATTGCGTCAAAGGAGACAGGGGCATCCTCCCGCGATATCCCTCACTCTCAAGTTGCAGCAGAACCGCAACCGGCCCCTCTGGCGTGCCCACGCTTATCTGATCTCGCGCGAGACAGCACGGCACTGCCTGGCCCTGGAGCCTGATGGTCTCGCGTTTCTGGCCGACGACTGGCAGGCGCGCCGCCAGCTGGGTGCTCTCGGTCTGGTGCTGGTTGCCGATCCACCGCTGTTTCTCCAGGACGATGTCATCCCAAGTACCCAGCAGGATCCAATCCCCTGCGTCGTCTCCTCGCCTCCCCGTCAGCCTTGGCAACGACTTCAGCGGCAGCTTAACGCACACATCCTGGCCCTCTCCGATCGTTTTCTACGCCGAGTTCCCTACTCTCTCCGTTGACCATTGTGTTGCGCATCCTGCACATCACCAACTGGTTCGCCGAGCCCCAGGCTCCGCATCGCACCCCTTTCATCACGGAGCATCTCGAGGCGCTGTCTCCGTACGTGAGCCAGCAGCTCTGGCATGTCGAAGTCCAGGAGTCTGATCAGCCCTGCCACTTGCAGATGGTCGATCGCGGTGCCGGCCGCCATGCGCTGTTGCTGCAGAGCTCCGTTCGCAGCTGGCAGCTACGTGAGTTGTTGACCCTGCTGTTACTGCTGATTCTGCGTTTTCGACTCAGGCGCGGTGATTGGGACCTAGTCGTGGTTCATATCGCCTACCCGCTGCTGCGCTTCCCGCGGCTGGTGCGGGCGTTGTTTGGCCGTCGCCTGTTGCTGATCGAGCATTGGTCGGCCTACCACACCATTTTTCAGCTCTCCCCCGGCAGTCGGTCTTTGCAGCGCCTGCAGGGCATGTTGGCCACAGGTATCCCTGTGGTTGCCGTGAGCCAGGCTCTCGCTAACGACATCCGCCGCTTTGCCGTACGCCCGGATCTCAGCGTGACTGTGGTGCCCAACGCCGTGGATACCAGCTTGTTCCGTCACGATCCCCAGGTTTCTCTGCCTGAGGGCGCTCACTTCTTGATGGTGGCCAGCTGGGCTTCGGTGAAGCGTCCTCTGCTGGTGTTCGAGGCGATTCGCTCCCTGCTTGCTGAGCATCCAACGATCCGCCTCCGCGTGATCGGTGGCGGCGAGCAGCTGCCGGCGATGGAGTCCTTCATTCGCACCCATCAGCTCGAGGTGGCGATTCAGCTTCTCGGGCCCCAGCCCAAGCCGCGTATCGCTGCGGAGCTGCAGCGCGCCACCGCCCTGCTCCACCCCTCCGACTATGAAACCTTCTCCGTGGTCTGCGCCGAAGCCCTCTGCTGCGGTGTGCCTGTCCTGGCTTCAGCTGTCGGTGCCCTGCCAGAGTTGATCGAGCCCGCCAATGGCTGGCTGGTGGAGAACAGCCCTGAGGCTTGGACCGCCGCCTTGCGCGAGCTCCTTGATCATCCACCTTCCTGGGATCACAACGCCATAGCCCACCAGGCTGGTGCCCGTCTTTCCCGCGAGGCCGTGGGGCGTCAACTGCTCGCAGTTGTCGAGCAGAGCGCCCGGCCTTTCCGCAGATGAAGAGCTTGCGGCCTGTCCTCGGCCGGATGCTCCATGCCCCCTGGCGGCGCGCTGTGGCCCGAGGGGATTGTCTGGTCCTGCGCCAGGAATGGCTCACCCATGCCCAGCAGCTGAGGCCGCCAGACACACTGCAGATCCGTACTGACCATTACCAGATCCATGGCATGGCCAGCCCTCCGCTGCTGGCCGTCCTGGTAGGCGTTCACCCCGATCCTGGCGCCTTCCTGGCCCTGCTCCCCAACGTCGAGCTGGTGGGCAATCCGCCGATGGCGGTGTGGCGGGGCAGAGTTGTATTGGAGAGTGTGTTGGGGTCCCAGGGTTACCTCCTGCA
Source organism: uncultured cyanobacterium (assembly GCA_903823115.1). Classification (GTDB taxonomy): domain Bacteria; phylum Cyanobacteriota; class Cyanobacteriia; order PCC-6307; family Cyanobiaceae; genus Cyanobium. The sequence continues at coordinate 9,865 of CAIJRN010000017.1, read as the reverse complement.
GCACGGAGACCCTCGCTCCTTGCTGTTACGGCGCTGGCTGCCGCTGCAGCAGCGCTGGCCCACGGCTCTGCTGCTCGCCAACTGCCTCAACCAAAACTATTTTCACTGGGTGGCGGAGGCTCTGCCCCTGCTGGACGCCCTCGAGCAGGTCCAGTCTCTCGGTATGCCCGCATCCCAGCCGCTGGTGGTGGTGAATGCACCGGTGCCCACTTTTGTGTGGCAATGGCTTGAGATCTTCGGGATCGAGCCGGCACGGGTGAGGCCCTGGACGCACCGGCGGGTGCGGGTGGAGCGGCTGCTGCTGCCGTCGCAGCGCTTTGGCCGGCTCTGCGATGAGCATCCCCATTGGGGCCGTCATCTCTATCCGCGCTGGGCACTGGAGTTTGTGCGGCGCCGTGCGTTGCTCAGCCTCTCCGGCCAGCCCTTGCTGGTGAAGGAAAAAAGCACCCGGGTGTTTCTCAGCAGGCCTCGCAGCGGATCTCGCGGGCTGGCCAACCACGACCAGGTGCTCGCCTGTCTGCAGCGGCATGGCTACGAGGAGGTTCTGGCCGAACAGCTCACTGTTCGGGAGCAGATTGCCCTGTTCGCGTCGCTCACCCACCTGGTGGCCATCCATGGTGCCGGCATGGTGAACCTGATCTTCAGCAGCCAGGCGCGTGTGATCGAACTGTTTCCGGCCAATCGCCATTTCGGCTTCACCTACCAGTTCATGCAGATCAGTGGTCACTTCTGCGACTGCCATCACCTTTTGGCTTGCCCTGCTGATGCGCAGCAGAACATGCAGGTGCCGCTAGATTTATTAGAGCAATTGTTGCATAACAACTAGTTCTTGTGTCGATCAAGTCTCGCAGGTGCTGACGCACATACCACAAATCGCCCTGTTGCTCAGTCGCCATTCTATACCCGGGCAAAAAATCAATTACCTCTGGAGCCCCTGATCCGGTCATTTGCTTGTGATTTTGCCGTGCAAATGTGCCCATCGTCTTTGTGTCAATCTTTCCTGGAGATCTTTGTCTTTGATGCTTTTTAATTGCAGAAATTAAGCATGCTGATTCCCTTCGGCCATATGCCAGTAAGGCTTATTCGCGGAATTATTCATGTTGGTGCGCATGAGGCGGAGGAGCTTTCCGATTATCGTGAGGCACGGATTGAGCACATTCTTTGGGTGGAGGCAAACCCTTCCAAGTGGAGTTTTCTAGAGGATAAGCTTTCAGGTTTCTCGGCGATGTCGCTTGGTCGATTTGCAGCTTCTCCCAAGACGGGTGGATCTGCATTGTTGAACATCGCGAGCAATGGGCAATCATCTTCGCTTCTCGCTTTGGGAACGCATGCGGACCATTATCCCTCTATTAAGTACAGCCAGAAACAATCTGTACCGCTTGTTGCTGTTGATGATTGGATTGATCAGCTAGGGGCGAATAGGTCAAGGCTTAACTTTATCAACCTTGACATTCAAGGCTATGAATTGGAGGCGTTGCGAGGGTTGAAACGGCAGCTTGAATTCACGGATTTTATTTATACTGAAGTTAGCTTCGAGGAGGTATATGTTGATTGCGCTTTGATTGCTGATCTTGATGAGTATCTTGGTGTTTTTGGTTTTTCTCGAGTTGCATTGGTTGATACGGGAGCCGGATGGGGGGACGCATTGTATGCAAAGCGAAATCTCGCTTGGCTTAAGCTGCGGTTTCTGGGTTTGCGTCTAGCTAGCGCTCTTCTTCGGGTTCTACGCAAAGCATTTAAGTTGTTAACGAGGATTTTTTCTTTCGGTGGATATGTTTGGCGGGCCAAGTGATCGACTTGCTTTTTTCTTTTCCAGGTGGGCTAAGTAATATGTATGCTCGTTCTGTCTTTTTGTAGGGGCAGCGCCTTGTTCTGCTGAGTTTTCTGTGGTTGCCTTCTTTCGCAAGTCGGTTGCTTGTCTATGATCCCCTGTAGATACCGCTTTTCCCGTGACTGCAATCGATGTCTTTATCTGATGCTACCTTATGGCTAGCCATGTAAATGCTGTTTAATGCAATCACAGGATATTGTTCTTTCGTTGAATCTTTTTATTTAGCCGATAAGTATTTGCCTGGTTGATTAAATTGATCGAAGTCATCTTTCAGGACCAGGCAGGCAATCAACTCTTCCAATACTGCTTGGGCCGTATACTTGCTGAGCGGCTTGGATTCGCTCTTCAGGTCTGCCCGATTTCAGGCTTCCCTGGAACAGGGCTGCGCGTTGAGGGGCGCAGCTTTGATCAGCCCAGAATCCTTCTCGAAGGTCACCGCCTCGATCTGAATGGGCTTCTGGCCGATCCCTCGCCACGCCGCTTGGTTCTGCGAGGCTGGTTTCAGCGCTACGCTTATTTTCAGCCCTATAAACAGGCCATCCGCCGCTGGTTGGAGCGGCCTGTGGCCAGCATCAATCAACCCCACCCCCGAGACCTCGTGGTGCATGTGCGTCGGCGGGACTATCTCTGGCATGGTTGGGCCCTGCCCTTTTCCTGGTATGAGCAGCTGATCGAGCAGAGCCGCTTCCGCGATCTGATCCTGGTCACCGACGATCCGGCCGATCCCTTTTTCCGTCGTTTCCGCCGCTACCGGCCGATCCTCCGCAGCCAGTCCGCCCAGGAGGACTTCGACTTTCTGAGGAGTGCCCGTCAACTGGCTCTCTCTCCTAGCTCGTTCGCTTGGTGGGCAGCCTTCCTTGGCCAGGCGGAATGGATCGGCTTCCCAGTGCCCCATGCCGGAATCTGGGCACCGGATAATCTTGAAGGCGTCGACCTCCAGGTCTGGGATGAAGCGCGTTACGAGATGCTCCCTGCTGCGGAGATGATGCGCTTGAATCTGGCGGAGCGTTTCTATTTTGAAAAGCTCTTTTATCGACGCAAATCCTATTTTCAACACATGCATCGTTTACGCAGCAATCTTTTACGGCTCGCTGGCTGTAAATGTTAATGCCCATGCGCCCTTCACCGCCGACTGCGGTGCTGCTGATCAGCCCGGAACCTTGGGAGGCCCATTCCGTCAGCAAGCACCATTACGCTCGCTCCTTGGCGCGCCGAGGCCGCTCCGTGTTGTTTGTGGATCCACCGGATCCCTCCTTACGGGAGCTCACGCTGAGCCCGATTCCGGATGAACCTGGCATCCGCTTGGTGCAAGGGCCAAGCCTGTTACCGGGGCTACGTTTTCTCCCGGCTTCACTCCGGCGTTGGTTGGAACGTCGCTGGCTGCAGCGGCTGGAGCGGTTGGCCGGCGCCAGGGTTTCTGTGGTGTGGCTGTTTGAGAATTCCCGCTTCTACGACCTTAGCTTTGCCGGTGATCGTCTGCGGATTTATCACCAGGTGGATCTCAACCAGAATTTTCATCCCGCCCTTGCCGCCCGCACCGCTGATATCTGCTTCTGCACTACTGAGCTGATCCGCCAGCAGCTCTCACCGCATCATCGATGCGTTTATCGGTTGCATCATGGCCTGGCTCCGGTGTATGAATCCCTCCAGCTGGCTGCCATCCAGCGCCAGCGACTGGCCGCCCCAGGGGTGCAAGCCGCCTATGTTGGCAACCTGGACATGGCCTACCTGGATCACGATCTCCTGGTCAGTCTGATTAAGGCTCATCCAGAGGTGCAGTTTCACTTCGTGGGGGCCTGTTCGCCTGACAGCTTCCTGAGGCGGCATTTGACCGGTTCTCAGAATGTGTATTGGTGGGGGAAGGTTACTAGTTCGTTGATTCCCCGGATTCTGGAGTGTGTCGATCTACAGCTGGTCTGTTACCAGGCAAGTTATCATGCAGATCAGGCCAGCCCGCACAAGTTTATGGAATACCTGGCCAGTGGTCGCACGATTGTGGCCACCTACACCGGTGAATATTCCCAAGATGCTGACCTCCTTGCCATGAGTGAAAATGGCTCTAACGATGGCTATATCGCCTTGTTTGAATCCGTGCTTCAGCAGTTGGATCATTGGAATAGCCCGCAGCGCATGGCAGCCCGCCAGGCGTTCGCTGCTGATCACACTTATGAGCGTCAACTCCAGAGGATCGAGGCCCACCTGGCTGCTGAGTGTCTGCCATCCCTGTTCTCTGTCAACTGATCGATGAACACGGTGCTGGAAACAACTTATCTTCTCAGGTCGTATTTTTACATCTGCATTTACATCGTTGCTTTGAGCGGCGACCCAAGGAATGTCATAGGATTGCTGCGAATAGCGAAGACTTATGCCATTCAGCGCTGTGATGATGATGTTATCGTTCATGGCTGAATCTCGTGTCTCTGCGATGAATGTAGTAAGTGCTTTGAGTCATAATTGCTCCGCTGTGTTGGTTGGCATGGATTGGTTTGTTGTTTCCTGAGGCCATGAGCGATCTCTACAACTCCATCGAGCAGCCCGACTGGCTGTCCCTCAAAACCTCTTTTGACGCGGCCCGCCCCTTCCCTCACCTTGGAATCGATAGCTTCTTGCCTGCAGCGCTCGCGAATGAGCTTGAAAAGCAGTGCCGCGCCGTGGAAACCAGCATCAATGCTTCCAACGGTTTCACGCAAAAAAGTAAAACTGCTCTCAACGACTGGGGGCAGATGCCTCCTGTCATGTCCCAGGTTTGCTGCTTTTTCAACTCAGGAAACTTTTTGCGCTTTCTGGAAAGGGTCTCTGGCATCTCCGGTCTGATTGCAGACCCCTACCTCGAAGGCGGTGGTCTGCACCGTACCCAGCGTGGTGGGTTCCTCAAGCTGCATACAGATTTCAACTGGAATCGCCAACTCCATTTGCACCGCCGCATCAATGTGCTGCTATATCTCAATAGTGGCTATCAGTCTGCCTGGGATGGTCGGCTTCTCCTTACCCTTAACCCAAGACGCCAACACCTGGGGGAGATGACGGCTATCGAGCCGATCGCCAATCGACTGGTGATCTTCAATGCAAACGACAGAACATTTCACGGACATCCCACTCCGCATCAATTCCCTGAAGGCTATCCGAGAACATCCTTGGCCTTTTATTATTATACGGTTGCACCGAGGCCCTGGCGTGAGCGACGTCGATTCCAGGCCATCACCACTCGCTATTTACCCGCCATAGGCGAGCAGATTGAGACAGCCAACGCTTCGCTACGTCAGCGCCTCGGCTACTGGTTACGCCGCTGGACCCCTCTGGGCTGAACAGGAGTGAGACTCTTTTTCATCATTCCCTGGCCAGCAAGTGATCCGCTCACCTTGGCCACCGTGGTTCCCCATCTCGCCGCGCTCAGTGCTGATCCGCGGGTCGAGCAGATCTGGTTGTTCTCTCCAGAACGCCCAGTGGAAGACTCCATAGCCAATCATCACGATCTACCCAGTCTGCAATCTCTGCCCACCAAGGTTCAACATTATCCTCTGCCTTCGCTTCAGTCCCGGCTTCCCTTGCTCTCGCGCCTCCGTCACCATCAGCGCTGGAGCCGCAGTCTATCCGAGGCTGCTCAACAGCTGAAACCCGACCTCATCATCTGCCGCGGTACTTCCGCCATCCATGGCGCCTCACTGCAGCGTCGCCTAAATATACCCTATGTGGCCGAGTCCTTCGAGCCCCATGCCGAGTACATGCGGCAGACCGCCACCTGGAGCCGCTGGGACCCTAAATACCTCGTTCAGCGGCGCTGGGAGCGGCAAGTCAAACGCAGTGCCGCTGTCTTGATCACTGTCAGTCAGGGCTATGCCCGCCATCTGCAGCAGCAGGAAGGTATTCTTCCGGCCCGTCTACACACGGTTCCCTGCTGGGTGGATGCCCAACGATTCCGGTTCGATCCTCAGGCTCGCAGCCGGATGCGCCAGCAGCTCGGCATCGGCAACCGGCTAGCGGTGGTGTATGCCGGCAAGTTCGGAGGGATTTATTCGCCCCTCCATGAACTCGCCATGCTGCGCCATCTGCAGGCGTCGCTGGGCTGCAGTCTCCATATAATCATTCTCACCTCCGCCGATCCAGAACCTGTGCGTTGGCAGCTCCTGCAAGTTGGTTTTGAGGCCCATCAACTGTTCGTGGATTGCGTTCCTCATGATCACGTCGGCGATTACCTCAATGCCGCCGACCTTGCCCTGTCATTCATCAACAGCGGTCCCTGGTCCTTCGCCTGCTCTGCCATCAAGCACGGCGAATACTGGGCGTGTGGCCTGCCACTGTTGATGCCGCCCGGCGTCGGTGATGAAGCCCAGTGGCTGGAATTGGAAGGCGCCGGTGCCATCGCCTGTTTCAACGATCCAACTCAAGTGCAGAGGGCTGGATATCGTCTCAAGGCCATTCTTGCCGAGCCGGGTCACCGTCAGCGGATCCGATCCATTGGCCTGCGGCTCCGCAGTCCCGAGCCCATGCTGAGCACCTACAATCACCTCATGGAGAAATTTCAGACTCCACCGTCCATTCCGGCTTGACTCACAGGATCCTCCTTGTATCGGTGGAAACGCCGCCTTCCAACAACGCCGAGGCGTTGCAGGTAGGCAAGATCCTTCAGGGCTTGCGTCGCCAGCCTGATCTGGCGTTCGATGTGCTCACCGCAGAGACCCCAGCCGGCGAAGGCACGGATCTGACATCCCTGCTGCTGCAGGACTCCGAGGCCAGTCACCCCAGCCAGGTTGTGCAGCTCCGTTGTCGTCTGCGTCGCTGGCAGCGTATCCTCCTGCGCCTCCTGGCACCCTGGTTGGCCCGACGGCCCGACTGGTCGTTTCTGTTCACCTGGCAAGACCAGCGGGCGATCCGCCATCTGCGACAGAAGCCTGATCTGATCTATTCCCGCGCCTTCCCGCCCTCCTCCCATCTCCTTGCTCTCAAGTTGGCACGCTTCTATCAGGTGCCCTGGTTTCTGCACCTGAGCGATCCCTGGTGCGAATCCTCCCTGGAGCCCTCATGGAATCGCTCCCGCTGGCATCGTGCTGAGGAGAGTCGTTGTCTCCAAACCGCCAGCCGCATTTCTTTCACCTCCCCGGTGACGTTGGAGCGCTACCAGCAGCGCTATCCCGGGCTCGCTGATCGGATGGTGCTGGACTTCAATGTCTATGACGAATCCAGCTTGCAGCCGGGGCCCTGGGCTCCAGGCAAGCGCTTCCGCGTTGTCCACACCGGCAGTTTCACCGCCGAGCGTCCGGTGGATCCGCTGTTGCGGGCCCTGGCCTCTCTCCCCAGCCAGCATCCCCTGTTTACCGACCTGGAGCTTCTGCAGGCCGGCCATTCCACCCCGCACTGCCGCCGCCTGATCCGCAAGGCGGGGCCCTGGATGCAGGATCTCGGTTTGGTCACGGCCTCTCATGCACTGCATCTGCAGCGTCAGGCCGATCTGCTCTTAGCCATCGATTGGCGATTCGATTTGGCTCGGGACTCGCAGTTTTTGCTTTCCAAGCTCACCGACTACCTCGCTCTCCGTCGGCCTGTGCTGGTGATCACCCATCCAGGTGGTGCCAGCGGTCAGTTCGTTATCACCAACGGACTCGGAAAGGCTGTCTCCCATGGTGATCCTGATGGAATCGCCTCGGCGATTGTTGCTTACTGGCAGGCCTGGAAAGCGATGGATCGCAGTCAGTTCGAGTTGCCACCACCCAGTGCCGCTTATTCCGCGTCCCGCGTGTCGGCAGCGATCGCCAGCGCCGCCAGAACCACCTTGGCCCCTGTTGATGCAAATAGCGGATAATGCAGCTTTAGCCGGGACTGCATTACCCCCACCCCACCCCCCCCCTTTTTTTCTGATCCAGCGGCTAGAGTTTCAGCATCGACTTAGATGCTTTGAGTTCTAGCGTTGCCATTGTTGACTACGGGACAGGGAATGTCGCGTCTCTTGAGGCCGCCTTCCATGCTGTAGGCGCTAAGGCTTTTCTTGCCTCGACGCCAGATGCTCTTCAGTCCGTGGACGCGCTCGTCCTTCCCGGTGTCGGCCATTTCGGCCCAGCGATCGACAGCTTGCGCAGCAGCGGCCTTTGGGACCAGGTAATTCGGCTCGTCCAAGATGGGCTGCCCACCCTCGGGATCTGCCTTGGTTTCCAGCTCCTCACCCGGTCCAGTGAGGAAGCCCCACAGCATCCCGGCCTTGGCCTGCTGCCTGATCACTGCAGTCTTCGCATCCGTCCTGCCAATCCTCGCCTGTACAAGGTTCCGCACCTCGGCTGGAACAGCATCGAATCCTGTGTTGGTCACCCCCGTTTGCTGCGTGCTATTCCCCCAGACAGGCAACTGTTTTATTTTGCCAATGCCTACGGCGTGATGGGCACTCCAGAAGAAGTCTCTACCAGCTGCGGTTTCTACCGACACGATCAGCCATGGCTGGGCCTGCTGGAAAAGGGAAACATCTGTGGGGTGCAATTCCATCCTGAAAAAAGCCGTCGTCAGGGTCTGCAGCTGCTTCATAATTTCCTGACGGGCTGACCATGCTGCGTCCCCGTCTTGTCGCATCGCTGCTGGTGGACCAGCACCTGCATCTGGTGAAAACCAGGCAATTTGATGTTCGCCAGTATCTCGGCGATCCGCTTAATGCCGCTTATGTGTTCAGTGGCTTTGAAGTGGATGAGTTGCTGGTTCTGGATATCGATGCCACGCCCCAGGGACGCACCATTCCTATGTCTTTCGTGGAGGCCTTGGCTCGCTTCACTACTGTCCCGCTCACGGTGGGCGGTGGTATTAATAGTCTTGAGCAGATTCATGATCTGCTTGCCCTTGGTGTTGAAAAGGTGGCGCTGAGCGCTGTGCTGGCTGACGATTTCGGCTTCCTCAGGCATGCCGCCGAGCGCTTCGGCTCCTCCACGATCACCGTGATTCTCAACGTGCTCAGCCCTTGCGGCGGTGAAACGCTGGCCTGGTTCGGCAGGCCTGATTCCGGATCTTCTGGCCTGCCTCTGCAGGATCTGGCCCTGGCTGCTCAGCAGGCCGGTGCCGGTGAACTGGTGATCCAGTCCGTCGAGCGGGATGGCTTGGGCCAGGGCTATGACGTGCCAGTGCTGGCGACCCTTAACAACAACCTCACCATTTCACTGGTGGCGTTGGGCGGCTGTGGTCATTCTCGCCATCTAGCCGAACTGCTAGAGGTCACTCCCCTCTCTGGATTAGCGGCCGGTAGCCTGTTCGTTTATGCCCCAAACAGTCGCCAAGTGCTGCTCAATTACCCCCTCACACATCGCTGGCTTCAACAGCAGTTGCCCGGCTTTCAAAGCTTGGTGAGATGAGCGGCAGAATCACTTTGAGCAAATACACCACTAAAGCACCGCAGCGCCCATACCGGATCTGCAGCTTCTGCGTGATGGACACCAGCGATCCCTGGATCCGTTTTGATGCCAGCGGTCGCTGCAATCACTGTCTTGACTTCCTTGAGCGGCGACTGCTCGTCACCGCCTACCGAGCTGATGCTGTGCCCGATCTGGAGCGTTTCTGGCAGGCGATCCCCCGCGGCAGTGGCGATCACGATGTCGTGGTGGGCATCAGCGGCGGAGTTGATAGCTCCACCGTTGCCTTGCATGCCCACAAGGCAGGTTTGCGCGTGCTGGCCGTGCATCTCGACAACGGCTGGGATACCCCGATCGCCTTGCAGAACGTCTACCAGCTGGCCTCCCTCCCTGGGATCACCTATGAGGCCGAGGTGCTCGACTGGAATCAGTTCCGCCAGGTGCAGCGGGCTTTCCTGGAAGCGGGAGTACCCGATATCGAATTGCCCACCGACATCGCGATTCAGGCCGTGCTGCATCGCGCAGCACGGCGCCATGGTATCCGTACGATCCTCAGTGGTGGCAACATTGCCAACGAGGGCATCCTGCCGGTCTGCTGGATGTACAATCCACGCGACAGCCTCTATCCTGAATCGATTCTGCGTCAAGCAGGTGTTAACCAGCAATTCTACGCTCCGCTCAAATTCGGCTTCCGCCAAGAGCTGAGCTGCCGCTTACG
>CAIJRN010000016.1 GCA_903823115.1 uncultured cyanobacterium | reverse complement strand
CTGAGGGTGGCAACAGTCTGGAGATACTGATCCGGCTGAAGTCAGCAGCCGATTCTTTCCCGTTCATTCTGGGCTTCAGCAGTGCCGCGGCTTGAGCTGAAATAGTTCAGCTGAAACAGGTCCATGGCGGCATCCATCGCCTCTAGTTGCAGGCCATGATTCGTGCTCCGGGTTGCCTTGCTCCGGCCCGTCGGATCCAACTTGGAACTTGTTGATGGCAGTGGCGAATTGCTGGGTCCGCATCGCTGCCCTCGTCAGCTCCGGCGTCACGGGCTCAGGAGTCGACACGGGCTGTCCTTGACCTGGGCAGGGTCTACAGCCTGATGCACTCCGCTGCTAGGGAGGCTGCCCCGATACCACCGGAGCACTGCTCAGGTCAGCGAAATCTTTGCGCTGAGTTGGGTCTTGCTCCTGCCCCAGATGGGCCGCAGTGACATCGAACGATTCCAGGCCGAATCCGGCCATGGCTGGGTTCGGCCGCCAACGGTCGTTGTGGTGGTTCTGGCAGCAGTCGGGAACGCCGCCGCCGCCTTTTGGGCGTCAACAACAGCGCCTGATTGCCGCCAACCTCACCGGGATCGTCGATGGCTCCAGGGCCACCAGCTTTGCCGGAGGCAGCTTTGGGCGTTGCCGGCTGGTCTCCGATCGGCCGGCTCCTAAGTTGCCTGGTCGTATGACGGGCAGCGTCCCCATGGCCTCTGACTCCATGGCCACTGACCCCTTGGCGGAGTTCTGGCGGCGCCATGCAGGCCGACTCCCCCTGGTGGTTGGCCTGGCGTTGGTCCTGCTCTGCTGGTTGGCGTTCTTCCAGGGCCTCGGCTCCCTCGGTCTCACGGACAAAACCGAGGCCCTGTTCGTGGAGGTGGGTCACCAGATGGTGCTGCGCCAGGACTGGGTGACCCCCTGGTGGAACGGTGAGCGCTTCTTTGATTACCCGATCTGGGGCTACTGGATGGTGGCCCTGTCCTTCAAGTGGTTCGGTGTTTCCGAGTGGGCCGCCCGCCTGCCTGTGGCCCTGGCGGCCTCGGCGGTGGTGGTCGCCTCCTTTGCCCTGGTGAGCAGTTGGGCGCCACCTGAGGAAGAGCGTGCGGCTCGCTGGGGTCGGGGCCTCCTGGCGGCTGCCGTTCTGGCCACCACCCCGGGCTGGGTCGGCTGGGGGCGCACCTCCACCACCGATATGTTTCTCTCCAGCGCCATCACCCTGGCGCTGTATGGCTTTCTGCTGGCCCATCGCCATCAGCACCATCCTGTCCTGGCCCGCCTGGGCAGGCTGCTGCTCGCCCTGTTCTGTGGCGTGGCCGTCCTGGCCAAGGGTCCGGTGGGTCTGTTGCTGCCGGGTCTGGTGATCGTGGTCTTCCTGACATTGACGGGCCAGTGGGGCCGCTGGCTGCGGCCGCTGCCGATGTCAGCGATGTTGGCCCTGTTCCTCGGTGTGGCCATGCCCTGGTACGCGGCGGCGGCGCACGTCAACGGCGTGGCCTTTCTGGGAGGGTTTCTGGCCTTCAGCAATGTGCAGCGGTTCACCAGCGTTCTTTACCACCACCCGGGTCCCTTCTGGTATTACGTGCCCTGTTTGTTGCTGTTAATGCTGCCCTGGTCCCTGTTCCTGCCGGCGGCCATCGCCCCGCTGGGCTTCTGGAAGCTGAGTTCCTGGCGGCGCGCTGCGGCCGATCCGGCCCTGGAGCTGCCCCTGTTTCTGTTGCTCTGGCTGGTGCTGATGCTCGCGTTTTTCTCCGCTGCCGCGACCAAGCTGCCGGGTTACATCCTGCCGGTGGTGCCCGCTGGCAGCCTGTTGGTGGCTCTGGCCTGGTGTCCCTTGCCCTCAGCCAGGCCGGCCCCTTCCAGCTGGCTGCGCCGGACGGGTTGGCTCAATGGGGGCCTGATGGCGCTGCTGGCGGTGGCGGCGGCCATCGCGCCGCGCTGGGCCGCCACCGATCCGGCCCATCCCGAGCTGGCCGCGGCCTTGACGCGCTCCGGTCTGCCCCTGCTGCTGGCGGCCGTCCTTGCCGCCACCGCCCTGGCCCTGTTCATGCTGTTGGGCCGGCATGGTGAGCGGTTGCTGTGGCTGCCCGATCTGCTCGGCTTCCTGGCGATCCTGGCCCTGGTGGTGCCGCCGCTGGCCCCGTTGCTGGATCGCCAGCGTCAATTGCCGCTGCGGGAACTGGCCCGTGAGGCCCATCGTCAGGCCCTGGCCGATGAGCCCTTGTGGGTGGTGGGAGCCAAGCGCTACAGCATTGTGTTCTATGGCGGCGAATCGGCGGTGTTTCTCTCCGGCAGCGGCAGTCTCCACGATCGCCTCAAGGACGATCCCGGCAGCCTTGGCCTCAGGCCCGGCACGGCTTCGGTGCGCCTGATCGGCGATCTTGCCGATCTTGAGGATCTCGCCCTGGCCGATCGGGCTGTCCAGCGTCTCGATCGGCGCGGTCAGCAGCAGCTGTGGCGGGTCAGGCGCGAGGATCTCCAACCGTGATCCGTTTCACCTTCCACCGCCGCGACTGGGTCGTGCTCGGCGCCTGCACTGCCCTGCTGGCCGTTCTGGCCGTCCTGATCGACCCGCGCCGTCCGCCCACCTTCGATGAGGCCGTTCTCCATTGGCTGGGGGACCATCTGCGCGGTCCGATCGGCGATGGGCTGCTGACGGTCTATCGGCTCAGCGGCGTTCACTTCACCGCCTTTCTGGTGCTGGCGGCCGTGATCTATGTGGTGATGCGGCGCTGGTGGCTGGATCTGCGCCTGCTGGTGCTGGCCACCGGCGGCATCCTGGTGATCGTCGATCTGATCCTCAAGCCCCTGTTCGACCGGGCCCGGCCGCCTGAAAAGTTGCTGTTGGTGGATGGCCGCAGCTTCCCCAGCGGCCATGCCGCCGGTGCGGTGGCCTTCTACGGCTCCATGGTCTTGATCCTGGCGGCCCACCATCCCCACCTGCGCCGGCCCCTGGCGATCGGCGCCGGTCTGTGGGTGCTGCTGGTCTGGCTGAGCACCCTCTATGCCCGGGCCCATTGGCCCACCGATCTGCTCGCCGGTGGCGGAGTCGGCCTGGCCTGGCTGGTCGTCTGTATCGCAACCTGGCGTCAGCCCCCCTCCCTTCCCCCCTCCCCATGACCTCAGACTTCGCCACCCTCACCAGCCTGCGGGGCCTGCGCAGGGCACCGGAACTTTCGGTGGCTGAGCGCTCGATGCTGCGTCAGGAGTTGCAGGCGGCGATGGCCCCCTGTGCCTGGTTCACCATCGGTGTGATGGCCCCGAGCGCCGGCGTCGCCCTGGAGACGTTGCGCCAGTCCGAAGCGGCCCTCGACTGGCCGGCGCTCGAGGCCCAGGGCCCGGTTCCGCAGGAGCTGGAGGCCGGCACGACCGTCTTCCTCAAGGGCAACCAGCGCAATGGTGGCTATCTGATCCGCTCGGAAGCGGGGCTGGGGGAAGGGGTGCTGATCACCGGTCATCAGAGCGCCGATCCCCAGCAGGAGGACACCTGGGGCCCCCTGCCCCTGGATCTGTTCGCGGCTCCCTGAGAGGCTGCCCCTGATGGGTTCCACCTGGGGGGTGCCACGGCGTTGCGGCAGGAAGGCTCAGCTGCGGCCTAGGCCTAGGCTGAGCCGCTGAAGCTCAGCGGTTCCAGTTGCTGGAGCCGGATGCAGTCCATCCTGCCGAAAATCAGCCGATGTCCAGCCCAGCCTCCGGTTCTGCGATCGCGTCATCCCTGCGTATCGCCTCCCGTCGCAGCCAGCTGGCCATGGTTCAGACCCATTGGGTGCGCGATGAACTGATCAAGGCCCATCCGGGCCTGGAGATCAGCATCGAAGCCATGGCCACCCAGGGCGACAAGATCCTCGATGTGGCCCTGGCCAAGATCGGCGACAAGGGCCTGTTCACCAAGGAACTGGAGGCCCAGATGCTGGTGGATCAGGCCGATATCGCCGTCCACAGCCTCAAGGATCTGCCCACCAACCTGCCCGAGGGACTGATGCTGGGCTGCATCACGGAGCGGGAGGATCCGGCCGATGCCCTGGTGGTGCACCAGAAGCATCAGGACAAGACCCTGGCGAGCCTGCCTGAAGGCAGCGTGGTCGGCACCAGTTCCCTGCGGCGCCTGGCCCAGTTGCGCCACCACTATCCCCATCTGATCTTCAAGGATGTGCGCGGCAACGTGATCACCCGGCTGGAGAAGCTCGATGCCGGCGACTACGACTGCCTGATCCTGGCGGCAGCTGGCCTGGGGCGGCTTGGCCTGGGCGATCGCATTCACGAGTTGATCGATCCCTCGATCTCGCTCCATGCCGTCGGCCAGGGTGCCCTGGGCATCGAATGCCGCCAGGGGGATGGGGTGGTGCTTGAGCAGATCAAGGTGCTCGAGCACCGGCCCACGGCCCTGCGTTGCCTGGCCGAGCGAGCCTTCCTGCGCCAGCTGGAAGGCGGCTGTCAGGTGCCGATCGGCGTCAACACTCACTTTGAAGCTGAGGAGCTCGTGCTCACCGGCATGGTGGCCAGCCTCGACGGCCTGCGCCTGATCCGGGACCAGGTCCGTGGCCCCCAGGAGGATCCTGAGGCGATCGGCCTGGCCCTGGCCCATGGCCTGCGGGCCCAGGGGGCCGGGGAGATCCTGGAGGAGATCTTTGCAAGCGTCCGGCCCGAAGCCTGAAGCGGCCAGCCCCGAGGTCCGTTCCCTGCCCTTCCAGTGGAATCTGCTGGCCTGGGCCGCCCTGGTGGGCACGCTCACCGGCCTCGCGGTGGTGGGCTTTCACGAACTGCTGGGTTTCATCAATAATTTTCTCTACGGTCCGTTCATTGAATGGCTGCTGGCCGTCGGCAGGGCCTCGTCCACGGCCAGCCCCGCCGAGCTGGCCGCGATCGAGCTGCCGCCGGTTGTCGAGCAGGGCGGTACACCACTCAAGGCTCTGCTGCAGCTGGGTCTTGGCGGCATCGGCCTGCTGACGTCACCACCGCCGGCGCCTCCGGAACCAGCGACCATCGCCCTGCCCGCCAGCTTCGACTGGCTGGAGCTCTGGCCGGTGGTGGTGGTGCCAACCCTGGGTGGCCTGGCGGTGGGGCTGTTGCGCTGGCTGGGCGGCACGATCGGGCCAGGCCTGGCCAGTCTGATGGCCATGGCCGACGGCGCCCTGGCGGCGGCGCCGCGGTTGCCCCTGCTGCGCCTGGTGGCCGCTTCCCTCAGTCTCGGCAGTGGCGCTTCCCTGGGCCCCGAGGGTCCGAGTGTGGAAAGTGGCGCCAATCTCGGCCTCTGGGTCGGCTGGAAGGCCCGCCTGTCGCCCCAGTCCCAGAAGGCCCTGGTGGCGGCGGGAGTGGCGGCCGGCCTGGCGGCGGGGTTCAAGGCGCCGATTGCCGGCGTGTTCTTTGCCTTCGAAGGCAGTTTCAGCGCCATCCCCGGCCGCCCAAGCCTGCGGGCCGTGTTGGTGGCGGCGGTGGCATCCACCCTGGTCACCCAGCTGTGCCTCGGCGACGCTCCCATCCTGCGATTGCCGGCCTATGAGGTGCGATCGCTGCTGGAGTTGCCCCTCTATCTGGGGCTTGGGGTGCTCGCCAGTCTGATGTCATGGTTGCTCGTCAGCCTGATGGCGGCCGGCCGGGGACCGCGGATGCAGGCGCTGGTGGATCGCCTGCCACCGGGGCTGGCCCCGGCCCTCGGCGGTGCCGCCGTGGGAGGCATGGCCCTCGCCTTTCCCCAGGTGCTCGGGGTCGGCTACGACACGATTGAGGCCTTGCTCGGCAGTGATGGGGGCATTCCCCTGCTGACCCTGCTCGCCTTGATCGGCGTCAAGCTGCTGGCCACCGCCGTCAGCAATGCCTGTGGTTTTGTCGGCGGTGGCTTCGCTCCCGCCTTGTTTCTGGGGGCCGTGCTCGGCAGTTGCTACGGCCAGCTGCTCGGGGAAGGCTGGTTGCACCTGCCGGTGGCCGAACCCCCCGCTTACGCCATGGTGGGGATGGCCGCGGTGCTCGCCGGCAGCGCCCGAGCGCCACTGACCGCCCTGTTGCTGCTGTTTGAGCTCACCCACGACATCCGCATCGTTCTGCCGCTGATGGCCGCGGCGGGGTTGAGTGCGGCCCTGGTGGAGCGTTGGCAGGGTTTCCGCGATCCCGGTCTGCTGGGCCCCGATCCCCTGGAGGAGGACCGGCGCGAGCGATTGGCCCAGTTGTCCGTCGCAGACGCGCTTGAGCCTGTGCGTCCGCTGGTGCTGCTGGCCGAGTTGCCGGCAGCCGAGGCCCTCGCTCTGTTGATCGAGGCTCATGGCCATTGCCTGATCGTGCAGGAGCAGGGCTTGGCCGTGGGGCTGGTGACCCTGGCGGATCTGCAGAGGGCCTTGTCGGGGGCCATCGCCAGCGGCCCTTCGCCACTGCGCCTGATCGATTGCCTGCGCACGGATCTGGTCTGGCTGCCTCTCGCCTCCAGGCTCGATCAACTGGAGGATCAGCTGACTCCGGATGGTCTGCGCCAGATTCCGATCTTTGATGTGCCCGGCCATGTGGCGGGCTACCTCCCCCAGGGACTGCCCTCAACTGGTCTGCCGATCACAGCCCTGCGAGGCCTCGCCAGTCGCGATGGCATGGCCAGGGCCCTGGCCGCCAGATTCAGGCTTCAGCCCTCGAATCGGGAACTGACCAGCGCTTCAGCCACCGGATCCGCCTGAGACATCAGAGTCAGGATCCGTTGCAGATCCAGATCGGACAATTCTCCGTCACGGCCCCATTTCAGGGCCGTGCTGTTGAGCTGATCGGTGGTGTGTTGAAGGGGTTGGGCCATGGAATTGACGGCAATAGCGGCCTGCCGTCTGCAGCAGTGAAATGACCTTAGGTGTTTGTACCCAGACACCACCAGGGGTTGGGGGGTGATCTGCAGAATGTCTTCGGGAGTCACCGCGCTTGGCCCGGGCCCGGGCTCGCCATGCGTCCCAGCGGCGGGTTGGTCCCTTGAATTTCCGGAGCCGCGCCGGCCCCGGCTCTCAGTTCTTGACCACCACCGGCGTGCCCACTTCCACCTGGTCGAACAGGGCATGGACATGGGGATTGAGCATGCGCACACAGCCGTGGGAGACCGCTGCCCTGGTGTTCACCGCCCAGGCCCAGGCGGGTGGGGTGCCGTGGATGCCGAACTGATCACTGGCGGTGGTGTGGAAGCCCATCCAGCGATCGCCGAGCGGCCCATTGGGACCGACGGTGGGATTGTTCTTGCCGCTCTTGGTGCTCTGGTACTGGGGATTGACCACCTTGTTGCGGATCTTGAAGCTGCCGGTGGGGGTGGGGGTGGCGGGGTCGCCGATCGCCACCGGCCAGCTACCGAGCACCTTGTCGCCGTCGTAGAGGCTGATCGTGCGACGGCCCAGCTCCAGCAGGATGCGGCGGGTGCTGGTGATGGCTGCGGTGGAGGGTGCCGGCAGGCTGATCGGTGTGCTGCCCGAGGAGGCGGTGCTCGGCCTGGCGACCGGCAGAGCGGGGGTTCCCGGAGCTGGGGCCTGGGCGGCGGGTAAAGGCGGCAGGGCCGGCGGCGCCTCGATGGCCAGGGCCGGTACCCCTGCCAGGCCCAGCAGGGTGCCGCAGCTCAGGGTCAGGACAGCGAAGCGGGCCGCATGGTGCCGTTGGCTGGGCGAGACGGGGATGGAGGCGGACATGGTGGGGCGGCAGGGGGACGGTGCAGCGGTTTTAAGGGTTGCGGTCTCAGTTGACCAGTCTGGCGTCGATGGTGTCGAGGTAGCGCTGCTCGCAGGTCTTGATGATGCGAACGGCTTCAACGCTGTCAAAGAAGCCATTCACCTTGCAGGTGCCTGGCTTCTTGAGATCCTTGTAGTGCTCCCAGTAGTACTGGGTTTCCTTGAGCCAATGGGCCCCCAGTTGCTCGTAGCTGCTGATGTGATCCATGCGCTTGTCATCGGCGAGCACGGCAATCACCTTGTCGTCGACTTCACCACCATCATCGAAGGTCATGATGCCGATGATGCGGGCTTCCACCAGCGAACCCGGCACCAGGGGCTCGCTCACACCGACGATTTCGATGTCGAGGGGATCACCGTCTTCGTCCCAGGTGCGGGGGATGCAGCCGTAGGCGAAGGGGTAGGCCAGGGAGGAGTAGCCGACCCGATCGAGCTTGAGATGGCCGGTTTCGGTGATCAGCTCGTATTTGTTGACGGTGTTGGAGTTGAGCTCCACGATGGCGTTCAGCCGCAGTTCAGCCTCATCGGCAAAGGCGGGCAGCACGTGCAACAGGTTCAGCATCGTGCGGCTCGGTGCGTGATCGATGTTCGCCATGGGCTCAGGAATCGCAGCGGCATCCTAAGGAGGCCCCCTGACGAGCTCCTGAAGGCGCGCTCGCGCCCCATCGGGCAAAGGGCCACGACCTCCTGATCGCTCTCAGGGTCTGAGGGGGTTGGCCCTGCCGCTGCGGGCAGCGCTGGCGCCGCCTGGGCGCGGGCCCGGTGCGCTGCCAGAACTGCCAGATTTCGAGACTGGCCAGGCGTTCTGTCTTCTCTGTGACGGCGATGACGGGGCTCGCAGCTGCGCCCTGCTCAGCTGGGTGCCGATCAGGCGGCAAGCCTGGCCAGTTTGTCGCGCAGATACTTCAGAAAGGCCTCCGAGCTCAGCGGCCGGCCCGTGACCTGCTCGACCAGCTGCTCGGCGTTCACACTGCGCCCCAGCGGCCAGACGTTCCGCCCCAGCCAACCGAGGATCGCGGCTTCGTTGCCGCCTCGGATCTGGTCCTCAATCGGCCCCAGTTCGGCCGCCATCGCTTCGCTCAACTGGGCGCTGATCAGGTGGCCCAGGGCATAGGAGGGGAAGTAACCGAAGAGTCCTTCACTCCAGTGCACATCCTGAAGGCACCCCTCGGCGTCGTGGCCCGGACGCAGAGTGAGCAACTGCTCCATGCCGCTGTTCCAGCGGTGCGGCAGCTCCTCCACCGGCAGGTCCTCCTCGAGCAGCGCCAGCTCCAGTTCAAAGCGCAGCACGATATGGAGGCAGTAGCTCAGTTCGTCGGCCTCCACCCGCGTCAGTCCGGCCCGCATCGGATTGATGCCGCGCCAGAAGCGCCGGCTGTCGCCCCAGAGATCGCGGCCCAGGGCTGAGCGGAAACGGGGATACCAGCGCTCCGCGAAGGCCTCACCCCTGGCGAGGCGACATTCAAAAAACAGGCTCTGGCTCTCATGGACCCCCATCGAGGTGGCCTCCCCCAGGGGCCAGGGGAAGAAGTGATCGCCGCTGCGGGGCAGACCTTGCTCATAGAGGGAATGGCCCCACTCGTGGGCCGTGGCCAGGAAAGCCGAAAAGGGCATGCCGGGCACGATGCGCGTGGTGATCCGGAAATCGGCCGGTCCGATCGTGGTCGAGAAGGGATGGGGGGAGCGGGAGCGCTGGCAGCGGCTGGCGTCGTAGCCCCATTCCTGCAGCAACGTCTGGCTGAGCTGGTCCTGGGTCGCTTCGCTCAGGTCCCAGTCGGCCGGGGGCAATGGCGGCAGGGCGGCGGCCTGCTCCAGCAGCTGCGGCAGTTGCTGACGCAGGGGCTCGAACAGCTCCTGCAGCCGCTGTTTGCTGATGTCCGGTTCAAAGGTCTGGGCCAGGGTCTCCCAGCAGCTGCGGGGCTCGGCCAGCTGGCGCGCCTGCTCCTGGCGCAGGCTCACGAGTTCGGCCAGGGCCGGGGAGAACAGGGCATAGTCCCGGCTGGCCTTGGCCTGCTGCCAGAGGGCATAGCCCCGGGCCTGGGCCTCGGCGATCTGACCGACGAGCAGCGGATCGAGCCGCTGCTGCCGTTCCATGTCCAGCCGCAGCAAGGCCAGATTGCGCCTGCTGCCCGCTTCGGCGTCTGCCGTCAATTCCGCTTCGGCCGCCGCCACCAGGTCGCTGTATTCGCTGCAGCTCTGACGGCCATGCAGTTGGCGGGCCAGCAGGGCCAGCTGCTCTCCCCGCCACGGCGCCCCGGCGGCTGGCATCACCGTGTTCTGGTCGTAATAGAGGGTGCTGTGGATCGACCCCAGCAGCTGGCTGGTGTGCAGGTAGGCACGCAGGCGCCCGTGGGCGGAGCTTTGGTCCAGGGAGGCCATGGAAGTTGGGTGCATCGCTGGGGTGGGGAGCTTCGAGCGCCGTGGCCGTCTCTGTCATCTCTGGCCAGGCTGGAGCTGGTTGGCGGTGCCGGTGATGGCCGTGTCGATGTTGCGTGCCGGGGCTACCTTGCTGGCGGCTTGCCTGTTGGGCTTGCCTCTCCTGATCCGACCGGCGGCCGCCACGACTGTGGAGGATATCCGCCGGCTTGAAAATCTGATCAACGCCAGCGGCAGTGAGACGGTGGTCTCCAGCCATTGCCCCCCTGACCACGCCGGCTACTACGAAAACGACGGCAAGGGGATTGACCGGCTGGTGATCTGCAAGCGCAATGTCGACCTCGGTGATCTTGAGGCCGTGTGGGAAGTGATGGCCCACGAATCCACCCACATCATGCAGTCCTGCACCGGCTCGACGGCGATTGCCGATGAATGGATGCCCCGCACCTACCGGGAGCTGCAGACGATGGCGCCCCACTACGCCAAGTTGCTGGGAACGCGCTATCCCAGCTCCGATCAGCGGCTGGAAGCGGAGGCGTTCTGGATGGAGCTGCAGACGCCGGAGCTGGTGCTGGCCCTGTTCCGCAAGAACTGCGCGGCCTTCCTGGAGCGCAACGGCCGGACCCCTTAGGGATCGCTTCGATCGCTCCAGCCGGCGGGGGGAGCATCGACCCAGGTTTCAGGGCCGGTGATCAGAGGCTTGCGCCGTGACCTCAGTCCCAGTGGAGGGTCATCGGCACGGCCCCCTCCAGGCTGCGCTTGACCGGGCAGCCTTCACCGGCCCGCTCCAACAGCTGGCGCTGCTGCGCATCCAGGCCCGGCGGCAGGCTGATCCACACCTCCAGCAGGGCGATACGGCGGACGCCTTCGCCCGTCATGGTTTTCTCCACCCGGGCCGTGCAGGGCTCCAGGCCGATGCCATGGCGCTCGGCCACGATCCCCAGAATCGTCAGAATGCAGCTGGCCAGAGCCGTCGCCACCAGATCGGTGGGCGAAAAGGCCTCCCCCCGGCCCTGGTTGTCGAGCGGGGCATCGGTGATCAGCTGGCTGCCGGAGCTCTCGTGGACCGAGAGGCAGCGCAGGCCTCCCCTGTAGCTGCACTGCATCAAGGTCATGGCGGAAGCGGGCATCTCCCCCCATGCTGCCCGTTCGGCTGCCGCTGGCCTGGCCCTCGTTAGGTTGAAGTTCTTATGGTGTCTGGTTCCCCCGTCATGACGGTGCTGTGGCCAAGCCTGGAGCTGCTGGCGTCTCCCGTCGGGGCGGGCGCTCTTCAGCTGCCGCTTCCGGCGCTGCACTCGCCGGTGGAAGGCCTGGCACGGGCGATACAGCTGGCGGTCACCCCTGTGTTTCTGCTCGGGGCGATCAGCGGCCTGTTGGGGGTGCTGACCAGCCGGATGGCGCGCATCGTCGATCGGGTGGTGGAAATCAAGCGACTCGCCCCCGATCAGGAGCGGCTGGAGCGGCGACGCCTCACTCAGCAATTGATGTTGCAACGCCGGCGCATGGATCAATCCTCTCGGGCGATCGGCCTGGCCACCCTCTCGTTCCTGCTCGTGGCCACGGTGGTGGCGGCGTTGTTCCTGGGAACCCTGATTCCCTTCAACCTCACCCCCGTGGTGGCCACGTTGTTCGTGCTGGCGATGGTGGCCCTGATGGGGGCCGTGACCCTGCTGCTTCTGGAGGTGAAGCTCGGCCGCCGGGTCCTGGAGTTTTATTGACCGACTCCCTGATCACGGCTCCGGGGTCCGGTGGCATCAGGTCGGGCAACGGCCGCTGTCGCAAGGCTCCGAGCGGATCTGGCAGAGCTGCTCCAGGTCGGGACGGCCGGTGAGACGCAGGCGCGCTCCGGCCCAGAGGCCGTAGATCCCATCGATCAGTGGCGCCGACAGGGGCCAGCGGCTGGGGGCATAGAGCCAGCCGAGGCCCACCAGGTCATAGGCGCGGGCAAACACGGCGACATCGCGCAGCACCTGGCCATCGGCGCTGATGCCATGGATCCTGGCCATCGCCGAGCGGTAGTCGATGCCGCCATGGCTCGCCGGCTCGTAATCGCTGGCGTCGATGTCGACAAAGCCGAGACGTTCTCCCTGGGGATCGCGACTCTGCAGAAAGCGCACTTCCCGCAGACAGAGCGGGCAGGCGCCGTCGTAGAGAATTGTGAGCTCCGGCATGGAGGAGGGTGTCACTGGTTGATGGCGCCATCCTGGCCTGCGAGACGTGATCAGTGGATGGCTGTCGAGCGGGCTGCTCTGGCCGAGGCAGATCGTGAGGGTCTGGGGGCCTGTTGGCCCAGCGGAGGCCGCGGCTGCTGTGGATGGCGGACACCAGCGTTCAGACTCTGCCGCAAGCCCATGAGCCCTGAGGCGATTCAGCGATGCTGAGCCAGATCCTTTCTCGCTTGTCCGTGCAGACGTCGGCTGAAGGATTCACCGATCTGACGGCTCGCATCAACGGCGCGATCGCCCACAGCGGCCTCAGCACCGGACTGGCCGTGATCACTTGCCTCCATACCAGCTGCTCGCTGACGATCAACGAAAATGCCGATCCGCGGGTGTTGGTGGATCTGGCGGCCTATCTGCGCGCCCTGGTGCCGGAAGAGGGGGTGAAGCCGATCAGTGGTCGCGGCGAGCTGCGGGCCTATCGCCATGCCGATGAAGGCCCGGACGACATGCCGGCCCATATCCGCACCGCCCTCACCTGCACGAGCCTGAATCTGTCCTTCCAGGGTGGACGGCTACTGCTCGGAATCTGGCAGGCCGTCTATCTTTGGGAACATCGCTGTGCCGGTTCTTCCAGGCAGCTGTCGCTGCATCTGATCGGGGAGACGTGAGCTCTTGAAGAATGACCAGCCCAGCCCGATCAAGTGATTCGTCATGACGATGTGGATCGGTAGGCCAGCCGCAAACTTCTGCGCAGACAGCAGCGCAAACTGCTGCGCAGTCAGCAGTGATGACGGCTGGACCATCTGGGTCGCCCGCTGGATGCTGACGGCGGGTGGCTCGTCTCGAAGTCCCCAACTTGTCTGGGTGATTTAGCCGGTGGCACTCCTCGACCCTGGCGCCGAGCTCCTGTTGCAGCAGATCGCCACGGAACTGGCGTTCGTGCAGGTGGATGGCTCCTGCATCAGCCGCGTCTGAGCAGGTTGCCGTTCCTCCGTTGCTGTGCTGTTCCGATCCGCGGCCGTGGCGGCTGGTCCCCAGGCCCTGGCGATTCTGCGCACCGGCATGGGCCGTGATGGTGCCCTGGGGATGCAGGGCACGATGCAGATCACGATGGGCGCGTTCAGAGCTGCTCAGTGGTTCAGGTTTGCTCTGGCAAGCAGCCACTCAGCAGGCAGACGCAGCCGATAGCAACGAACAGCCAGGGCGTCAGACCCACCACGGTGCCCAGGGCCACTCCCACCACGATCACCAGCCAGGGACAACAGCGCGGCCAGGGGCAGAAGCCGCTGAGCCGCCGCAGCGTCCGGTGTTTCTCCTCCGGGACCGGTGATGGCATGGGCTGAGACATGGGATCAGGGCCGTCGCCCATCGCCGAGATCTCCATTCTCCCCCTTCGTAGAGTCAATGGCCTTTGCTTCAGCGAAGCTCAGGCGATGGCCGCGCTGTTGGCGGCAGCATCCTGCCGAGCCTCCCTTTGCCCAGGCCCCTCCCCGCTGCTGTCTTTGTTCATGGCGACCGCCTCCAACCCAGCTCAGCCCGGACTGGCGGAAATCTGGCTGGAGTTGCGGGCATTGCGACTGGAGCTGGCGGAGCTGCGCGGCGCCCTGGCCCGGCCGCCGCAAGCTGATGGGTTTGAGCTGCCGGCTCGGACTCCGGCTGTCGACAGCCCAGAACCCTTCACCCGCCAGTCCTCGGCAGCCACCCTGCTGGTGCGGCGCAACGGCGAGCGGCTGCAACAGGAGGTGCGCCGCCGCCTCGCCACAGCCGCCGTCCAGGGCGATGACGGCTCACAGCAGAACCTGGACACCGAGGTGGACCTGTTGATCGATCGCCTTCATGATCTGGCCGAAGCTTCCGGCGACGGCCCTTGATCCAGATCTGAGACACGAGCCCACCGCGCCGGAACACACGCCTCAGCGCCGCCGCCCCGGTTACGGTCCGTAGCAGCATCTTCAACGATTCCACACCATGCCGGCCACCCCACTGACTTCGGCGCAGATCGATCAGCTGGCCAGTGATCTGCCCCGCTGGAGCCTCGTCAACGGCAAGCTGCATCGGGAGCTGCGCTTCGCCGACTTCTCCGAGGCCTTTGGCTTCATGAGCCGGGTGGCGCTGGCGGCTGAGCAACTCGGCCATCATCCGGAGTGGAGCAATGTCTGGAACCGCGTGGTGATTGAGCTCACCACCCATGACACGGGTGGTCTTTCCGATCTGGATGTTGCCCTGGCCAGCCGAATCGATGCTTTTCTGAACTGAGCCTGGTCGATATTGGCTCGCTATGTTGGAGGGAGTTACGACTGAGTCATGGGATTCCGCTATCTTGATCGCATCGCTACTGAGGGGAATATCCGTACATTCCTGGAGCTTGCCGATCTGGCTGCCGGTGCCGGCAGCTCTGCCAGCAATGTGTTCTTGTTGTCCCATCGATTGCGCGAATCGAACCCGATGAAGGTTTGCCGGGCCCTGCTGGATCGTGATCCGGCAAGTCGCGCCTTGATCGAAGCGCGTCGCCTCTGTGGTCCCTATGACCTGGACGCTCTCAAGGGCATGCCAAAGGGCAGTCTCGGGCATACCTATGCCACGGTGCTGGAAAGCTTGGGTTACGACATCAATTTCTTCCCTAAGCCTGATTTCTACGCCAATCTGGAGAGCGACGCTGACTATATCAACTACCGTGTCTATGCCACCCATGACATCCACCACATCATCAGTGGCTTCAGCCTCGACAACTTTGGCGAACTCGGTGTGATCAGCATCAGCGTTGCCCAATTCGCCCATCCCGGGCTGGCCTTCACGGACCTGATGGCGCTTCTGCTCAATTGGTTCCGCAATGACGTCCCGATCGATGCGTTGGAGACGACGGCGGAACAGGTGCGAACCGCGGCCTACGCCTTTGGACGCCTCAGCCAGGGCCTGGAGATGGGGCTCGGCGCCAAGCCTCTCTTCCCCGTGATCTGGGAGGAGCGCTTCCCCGAGAATCTCCAGGAGCTTCGCGCCGAGCTCGGCATTGTGGCCGTACAGGACGGTCCCTGGAGCTGGCAGTCCAACCCCACGATCGCCGCGGCACTGGCGGCCTGAAGGCCCTCCAAGTCAGGCGCCGCCTGAAGCCTGGTCCGATCAGGAGGCCTCGGTGCTGATCCCAGGGGTGCTCCCCGCTCACCGATACCGGTGGGGCTGGGCAGCCACGCTGCCATCGAGACGCCATCTTGAGTGCTGAGAACGCAGTCACCATCGAGCTGGATCTGCTCAACAAACGACTCCATGATCTGGTGGCTGCTTGTTCGCTTCGGCCAGTCCTGCAGATCGCCGCCAACGCACAACCGATGTCAGCGGTGGTCTGTTGACCCTGGATCTTGAAATCGGTCAGCGAATGATGATTTGTTGGGTCAGCAAGCTGGCTCACTATCAGTCATTCTTTGCCGCCGATTTTGTGCTGTCTGATGGTCTGTCTACAGATTGTGTCCCATGTTCCGGGAACGATTTGATCCTTTATAGTTCGCTTCGTCGCCGGTGAACAAAAGGTGCAGACCATCCTTCGTGATCTCAGAAGAGTTGTGAGATCTCTCCCCAGCCCCTCCATCGCACCTTTCAGTCAGGCCAACAAGGTTTCCACCCGATCGCTGCCCCTGCTTTTGCTTGCCCTGACCATGCTGCCATCTCTGGCATGGATCCTGCTTGATCAAAGCGTCTGGCCATGGGATCAGACCTGGTATGGATTTAATTCGGTCACCCTGTTCAATTCGCTGATTTCATCCCCAGGTGATTGGATTAATGATCTGATTTCTGCCTGCATCGCTCAACCACCTGGGATTGCATGGATCGGGCAATTCTTTGTTCCAATGGCGCGACTGACTGGCAGTGTTGATTCAGCCTTGCTGCTGTCGATTTTGGCGACAAACTTTTGCAGTCTTATCTTAATTTATAAATCTATACTTGATGCCAGTCAAGGCCGCCGCTTGCTTTCGCTCACAGCAGCAATACTTGTTTCCTCCGGCCCTTTGTTCATTGCCGTCTCTCATCAATACTTTGCCGAATCGATTCAGCTCCTTGTAGTCAGCTGGTTTGTGCTGTTGATGACCAAAGCCAGGTCATGGCCACGATTTCGTCTGATCTGCCATCTGATCCTGGCCTGTTTTCTGGCGATGGCAGCCAAGGCATCATCGCCACTCTATTGTTTTCTGCCAGGTCTTGCTACGCTAATCTTCGTCTTCCAAAGATCGACCAGTCCGGCGAACGGCCTGAATGGTCGATCGAGGATGAATCAGCTGGAGAAGGTTGTTCTCTTTAGCGGACTATTGACGTTCCCTTTTCTGGTCGTTGCTTGGTATCAGCGCAACGGCGAGTCCATGCAAGATCATGTCCGAGTCTCAGCTTTCGTCGAGCACTGGGGAGCGAGAGACAGTTTTCTCAATAAGCTGACGTTCTGGGTCGATGCATTTCAGCATCACTTCTTTATGCGGCTTCCCTTGATCTTTACTTTGGCTGTGGTTTTGATAGCCTGTGCCGTGACTTTGTTCAATGTAGTGCGTCGTCGATATCGCCATTTATCTTTCTTTGATCTGGCTGCTCTCATCTCAGTGCTGCAGATCCTTGGTCCGATTTCGGTTTTTTCACTAGTACCTAATGAAGATGCTCGCTATCTGCTTCCGTTGGCTCCCTATGTTGCCTTTGTTGTGGCTTGGTCATTGTCAAAACTCCAGAAGCCGTGGATCTTGGTTGCCTTGGCTGTATACACCATTCAGCTTTTATTTATACATTCTGAAGCCCTGGCCTTGGCGCCAGCGCAAAACGATTCAATACCTTGGCTGATCACGGTGAATAAAGATCCCTCAATTTCCAATCAGTTGACACAAATTGTTAACTTGACCTGCCCAGTTGATGCGGCCAGTCATTCATCAACGATAGAAGTTGCTGCCGATCTGAGGATGCTTAATAACTTTGCACTCAGTTTCAGAGCGTCGACTCTCAAGCCAGGTTATCTTGGTTTGAGAAAAAAGCCATGCGATTACGTGAATTCGACCAAGCAAGGCGACAGCCTGGATCCCCTGATCAGCTCGTTTGAAAATAACAAACCTGCCTATATTATAGCGATTAAAAACCTTGGCAATGTGCCAGCTATTCTAGCCCCTTCGTTTACAAATCAAGTGACCAGTGCCGTCAATCCCGAGTTCCTGCGTGACCATGATTTTCAGCTCAGTTCAACGGTTAAAGACTTTCTTGGTACATCGGTGCTGATTTATAAATCAAAATGATCTCATTCATTTACGTGTTTGCGATATAGCTCTGGGTTCAGGGCAAGTAGTGTTGCCCCAATAATGAATGGAATCAGTACTGTGCATGCACGTATGATCAGTGTTGCCGTAAAGGCTTGTGCTCGTGACGAGCCAAAGAACATTGCCAAGCCAATGGAGCTGATTTCGCTTGTTCCTATTCCTGCAGGCAGGAAGGAAAAGACACCAGCTATTGATGAAACTGTGCGTATCGATGCGACTTGCGTCAGCTCCATATTGACGCCGATCACGCGAAAAATGTTCAGGAGCATGACTGATTCCAGCATCCACGCTCCAATCGACATCAACAAGCCAAATAATAATGGTATTGGCTTGATCAGCTTGCGCAATGTAGACATGGCATTCAACATTTCACGAAATATCTTGTGCAAACGAGGTGTCTTATAAGGAAAGAGGCGAAGGATAGGTTGTTGATCAAGCCATCGAATAGCTCTTGGATGGGTGAGCAGCCATGCACCTAAAGCTCCTGTGAGACCGCTGATCATGACGGCAGGTAATATTTTTTCTCCCAAGCCCCATGCCAAAATTAGCAGTGCACTGGCCAAATCAAGTAAGCGCTCGGATAATGTGATTCCAACGCCAATCTGGATGGGAATCGCGTGCAGTTTTCTAAGCCAGACCCCCCTTAGTGTCTCGCCTCCTCGTGCTGGCGCCATGATCAGGGAGAGACCACAGACGTAGATTCGAAGACTATCTTTCCATTGCAGTGGATGGCCCAGGAGTCGTAAGTCCACGTGCCAACGCAGCCAGAGCAAGCAATGGCCTAGCAGAACGGCACCAATGCAAGCTAGCCACCACATCCAGCCAATGCGTGAGAGGTAACCGGAGACCTCCTGGAAGCCAAGAAAAAGTCCAAACAGGACATAGCCAAAGATGATCAGCAGCAGGGGTGCCAGCCATTTCATGGCAAGAAACGTAGTTTCTTGGCTGCATAAAGGCACATTGCAGCAAGCACAAGTCCTTCCCGGAAGTGAGCGATGTTGGATGCACCGTAAGTTCTCTCCTGGTAGCGGATAGGGACTTCAACAATCTTGAGATTCAGCTTGGCGGCTCCAAAAAGTAGATCAAAATCCCCGAACGGGTCGAAATCTCCAAAATATGCTTGCCCTGCTTTGATGGCATTATAGTCTGTTTTCCATAATACTTTTGTGCCGCATAGAGTGTCTTTCATTGGTTGTCTTAGTAGCCATGAGAAGGCACCCGCAAAGAATCGATTTGCTGCCGTGTTCAGTTGCGGCATGGCTTTGTGGCTGCGAGGATAGACGAGCCGGCAGCCATTGACAAACTCCCCTCTACCGCTGGCCAAGGCTTCGTAAAAGCGAGGTAAATCCTCTGGCTTTACTGTTAAATCGGCATCAAGGATCATCAGGATATCAGCTGTTGCTTTTTCAAACCCCAACCAAACCGCATTGGCTTTCCCTTTGCCAGACTGCTGAAAGCAACTCAGGCGCAGGGGTCCGGTGTACTCATGACATACACGTTGAATCTGCTCCCAGGTCGAGTCTGATGAATGTCCTTCGACAAAAATAACTTCAGTAAACTTTCCAATTTCGGGTATCCGTCTGATCGCTGACTCGATATTTCCAGCTTCATTACGAGCAGGGATAATCACACTGACGCTAGGTCTGTTGGCTGCCACGCTGATGGGTCTGGCTACCATCCAATTGGTGACCCCAAGATGCTCCAGCAGTGGTAGTTGGCTCAGCCAGCGATTGGCGATTGTTGTCAGCCCCGGAACTCTCCTTGGCAACAGACAGCGCCGTCCTTGCTTCAGGACCTCCCAGCCTGCGAGATCAAGAAGGTTGGCCATGTCTGTTGGCGAAAGCCAACTCTCCGGGGGTTGGGCCTGACGCTGCCCGATCGTTTCAGCGGCTTTAAGGATTGGCTGCCATAGCCAATTGTGAAAGCTCAGGACCAAGCGAGTGCGTGGGTGGCAGAAGCTTCCAAGACCAGCAAGGAGGCGCTGAACATCTTCAATATAGTTCAGCGCATTGGATAGAACAATGATGTCAAATGGCTCGATAACGCCAAGACTTTCTGGCGTAACTGTGCCAAGATCCTGATTGATGAAATTCAGATCTGGGAACCGTAGTTTAGAGGCTTCGCATAGTTCGGAATCTGCTTCGATTCCCATCCCGAATCCAGGCTTGACTGATGCCAACAGGTCGCCCAGTCCTGATCCGATCTCAAGAACTCTCAGGCCAGGTGGAACAAGGATCGTGTGTAGCCGTTCCAAGTCTTCGTAATAGGTGCTATTGAGTTTGCGGAATCTTGCTTTTTCCAGGATCCTGTTCAATTCCTTGAGTATCCAAGTGGCGACCATCGTACAGGAATGGTTGCCACCTTCTCTACGCCATGCTCGGACTATCGCGTCAATGTCATTTTCCCTCCGTAAGGGGGGCAGGCGATGCTCTGCTTTTAAGCCAGCACTGGCAGCAGCCCGCTTAGATTGGCGGCTTCGGCCCGCCGGAAGCGCAACTTGCTGCCATCGCCTTCGCCGTCCACGTCCACGGCGATGGTGGATCCGTCGGCAAAGCTGCCGGCCAGGATCGCTTTGGCAATCGGCGTTTCCAGTTGTCGCTGGATGGCCCGCTTGAGTGGACGGGCGCCGTACACCGGGTCGTAGCCCACGGCGGCCAGCCAATCGAGAGCGGCCGGCTCCAGTCGCAGCCCCAACTTGCGATCTTCGAGGCGTTTGGCCAGGCGATTCACCTGCAGCTCGACGATCTGGCGCAGTTCGTCCTGCTTAAGGCTGTGGAAGATGATCGATTCATCGAGTCGGTTGAGGAACTCGGGCCGGAAGTGGCCGCGCAGGGCCTCATTGACCCGCTTCTCCATCTCGCTGTGGCGCCCTGGGTCGCCGGCCAGATCGAGGATCGCCGTGCTGCCGATGTTGCTGGTCAGGATCAGCACCGTGTTGGTGAAATCCACCGTGCGGCCCTGGCCATCGGTGACGCGGCCATCATCAAGGATCTGCAGCATCACATTGAACACATCGGGATGCGCCTTTTCGACTTCGTCGAACAGGATCACCGCATAGGGGCGGCGTCGCACCGCTTCGGTGAGCTGTCCACCTTCCTCGTAGCCCACATAGCCGGGAGGTGCGCCGATCAGACGGCTGACGGCGTGCTTTTCCATGTACTCGCTCATGTCGATGCGCACCATCGCCTCGTCCGAATCGAACAGCTGGGCGGCCAGAGCCTTGGAGAGCTCGGTCTTGCCGACGCCGGTGGGGCCGAGGAACAGGAAGCTGGCAATCGGCCGGTTCGGATCACTGAGTCCGGCGCGGGAGCGCTGGATCGCATCGGCCACGGCTGTCACGGCCTGCTCCTGGCCGATCACGCGGCTGTGCAGCTGGGATTCGAGTTGCAGCAGTTTTTCCATTTCGCCCTGCACCAACTTCGCCACCGGGATGCCGGTCCATTTGGCGATCACTTCGGCGATGTCCTCCTCGGTGACCTCCTCACGCAGCAGGCTCTTGTCACCATGGCCACCGGTGAGTTCGGCCTCCTTGGCCACCAGCTTTTTGTTGAGATCGGCCAGGGTGCCGTACTCCAGTTCGGCTGCCTTGTTGAGGTCGTAGCTGCGCTTGGCCTGCTCCACCTGCAGCTGCACCTGCTCGATTTCCTCCTTGATGGCACTGAGTTCATCAATGGCGGCCTTTTCCTGTTGCCACTGGGCGTTGAGGGCGCTCTGCTGCTCGGACAGATCGGCCAATTCCTTTTCCAGCTTTTCGAGGCGATCGCGGCTGGCCGTATCCGATTCGCGGCCCAGGGAGAGTTTTTCCATCTCCAGCTGCAGGATGCGGCGATCGAGTTCATCGATCTGCTCGGGCTTGGAGGTGATCTCCATTTTCAAGCGTGCCGCCGATTCATCCATCAGATCGATCGCTTTATCTGGCAGGAAGCGATCAGCGATGTAGCGGCTCGAGAGCACCGCCGCCGCCACCAGAGCGTTATCGGCGATGCGCACGCCGTGGTGCACCTCGTAGCGCTCCTTCAGGCCCCGCAGAATTGAAATCGTGTCCTCCACCGTGGGCTGATCGACGAACACCTGCTGGAAACGGCGCTCCAGAGCTGGATCCTTTTCGATGTGTTGGCGATGTTCATCGAGCGTGGTGGCGCCGATGCAGCGCAGTTCGCCGCGGGCCAGCATCGGCTTGAGCAGGTTGCTGGCATCCATGGCGCCGCCGCTGGCGCCGGCCCCGACCACGGTGTGGATCTCATCGATGAACAGCACGATCTGGCCTTCGGAGGAGGTCACCTCCTTGAGCACGGCCTTGAGCCTCTCCTCAAACTCGCCGCGGTATTTGGCACCGGCGATCAGGGAACCCATGTCGAGGGCGATCAGCTGGCGGTTCTGCAGCGCCTGGGGCACATCGCCGTTGACGATGCGCTGGGCCAGGCCCTCGACAATCGCCGTCTTGCCGACGCCGGGTTCACCGATCAGCACGGGATTGTTCTTGGTGCGGCGCGAGAGGATCTGGATCGTGCGGCGGATCTCCTCGTCGCGGCCGATCACCGGATCAAGCTTGCCTTCCCGGGCGGCCTTGGTGAGGTCGCGGCCGTACTTCTCGAGTGATTCATAGGTGCCTTCCGGGTTCTGATCGGTGACCCGCTGGCTGCCGCGCACGGCCTGTACCGCCTGCTTGAGCTTGTCGGCGTTGGTGCCGGCCTGGGAGAACAGCTGCTTGGCGCAGCGATCGTCGATCGCCAGGGCGAGCACCAGGTGCTCAATGGCGATATAGCTGTCCTCGTAGGTTTTGCGCAGGGCATCCGCCTGGTTCAGCACCTGGTCGAGTCCCTTGCCCAGGTAGACGTTGTCGGGTGGGGAACTGAGGCTGGCCTGGGCGGCGATGTAGCCCTCGACTTTCTGGCCCAGGCTGCCCACATCGACGCCGGCTTTTTCCAGGATCCGGCTCGCCAGACCCTGCTGGGCGAGCAAGGCCGACAGGAGATGTTCACTCTCCATCTGCTGCTGGCGCTTCTGCTGGGCCAGTTGCTGGGCGGCGACGATCGCGGCCCAGGCCTTTTCGGTGAACAGTTCGGCGGTGGGATGCATGGGGATGCCTCCGGTGGTGGGGAGTCGGTTTAGGAACCGTATGGCCGCTGGTCGGATCGGCTGCGGCGGAGCACCGAACCAGCTGGTGCGGCCCTCACCCTTCAGGTTGGGCCGGCCGGCCGCTTTTGGTGTGCAAACCGATCCTTTGCTTCACGCGACGATCGATGCAGCTCAGCGCTGGTTCATGGGCACCGTGCCTTCGGGCAACCGGCAGAGTTTCACCGGGCAGCCATCAGGGCCGTAAAGGGCCGCATCGGCGGGCGACAGGCAGCCCATGCTGTTCTTCTTGGCCACCTGGTTGGGGGCGATTCGCAGGGGCTGCAGCGCCGCATCCTTGAGGGGCACCAACAGGGGGCAGGGCGGCGGCGGGATGCCCCTGACCCGGATCGCTTCCGGCTGGTTCGGCGACAGAGATTGTGCCCGTGCCTGGGGGGGGTGACCCAGGCTGAAGCCCAGGAGTGCCACGGTCAGCAGCCCCAGCAGGGTGCCGCTGCGGGGTGGTGGGCAAGTCCTCTGACGATCGGGCCCAGCCATGATGGTCAGATCAGCGGAATGTCTGCGCTGACAGTCTGTCCCTTCCCCATGAGTTTTGACGCCACCGACCCCCAGCTGCAGCAGCAACTGGCCGAGGCCTCCCGCGCTTTTGAGGCCACCAGCAATGACGCCGAACGCAACTGCTGGCTGGCTGTTCATCAACATGTGCATGGGGTGCTCCCCTCGGAGTACGACATCCGGGACATACCGGAGGATCTCTATCTGGCGGTGCTGGCCCTGCGGCGCGCTCAGTTGGCCGAAGGTTCCGTCGGCTGAAGAGCGACATCATGGCGGCGCCTGGCCAGCGCCTGGCCATAGAAAAAGCCCTGGTTGGACCAGGGCTTCGGCGCTTTGTAGGCCAGGCGTGGCAACCAGCAGACCCTGGTGATCCAGGGATCAGGCTTCAGGACCAGCCGGCGTTGGCCTGGGCTTCGACGTAGGAGGCCACATCTTCGATATCGGTGGCGCTGAGCTTGCCACCGAAGGCGGGCATGGCGTTTTTGCCGTTCGTCACCTGGGTGATGATGGCGGCTTCATGGCCGGCGCTGTAGTTGGCCAGATAGGACTCAAGAGCATCTTTCTTGAGGGTGGCCTGGGCATTGACCACGTTGCCGCCACCCATGTGGCAGGCAGCGCAGTTGGCTGAGAAGATCTGACCGCCATGGGCCGCATCGGCGGCAAAGCTCGGGGCGGCACCCAGCAGCAGCGCCAGGCAGAGGGCAAACAGGGAAAGGAGACGACGCATGGGGGTGCAGCAGGGCACGTCAACTCGATCAAGTTAGGGGTCGTCGGGCCACGGTCGGGGTCGCAGGGTGCAACTGCAACAAAATCGACGATCAATCGACACAAAGAACGGCTCGGCACCAGGACAGGACTCCCGCGCCGCAAGGGGGGACTCCCTGTCGTGGTGAGCGGCGCGACCATCGCGGTGGCGTGCAGCGCCTAATGCCGAGAACGGATCAGCCCGGCACCCGGCCGCGATGGGGGATCCCTGCGGCCTCCAGAACGGCCTCCAGGTTGGGGGCGTAGCTGGTGAGACCGAAGCGCTCGGGGGGGCTCACCGGCTCGTGCACGAAATGGCGCTGGCGGATCGAGAAGCGATCCCAGGCGTTGACCTCGATGCGCAGCAGCTTGATCAGTCCCTCGATCAGCCAGCCCTGCAGGTCAAGGCCCACCGGCGGCAGCCAGCCCCGCCGCCAGCGGACCAAGGTGGCCACGGCCTGGTTGATCGTGATCGGCGCCTGGCCCAGCACCAGGCGCCGCACCGCACCCTGCCCCGACTCCGGATTGGCTTCGTGGGGGCTGGTGGCCAGGTGGGCGCAGACCGTGGCGATGTCGGCGGCATGGATGAAGTGGAAGCTGGCGTCCGTGCGCAGCCACTTGGCCAGCCACAGCCAGGGGATCGCCTCCTTCACCCCGGCGGTGAGGTAACTGGTCGGGTGGGGATCTCCCGGCAGCACCCGACCGCCGAACACCAGGGTGGGGAAGACGGCCACGATTCGCTCCGCCAGCGGATGCTGCTCCAGCTCCTGCAGACACTGGGCCTTGGTCTGGATGTATTCGGTGCCGTAGGCCATCGCCTCGGGCAGCAGTTGCAGCTGGCGATCGAGGATGCTGGCGGTGGAGAAGTAGATCACCTGCTCCAGTCGCGCCGTATCCGTGAGCCTCAGCAGCTCCTTGACGGCCACCACATTCACCTGGCGCGCCCGCTCCGGATCGCCCCAGGCGGTGGCGGTGTGGATGATGCGGGTGGCGCTGGCGATCGCTTCAGCATGGGGCTCAAGATCGCGCAGATCGCCCACCAGCAGGGTGATGCGCGGGTCGTCGGCCGGCACTGCCCTGAGCTTGCTGGGATCGCGCAGCAACAGCAGCAGGTGGGCGTCGCTGTGGCGGTAGAGCCGCTCGGCCGTGTACTGGCCCACACAGCCGGCGGCTCCGGTGATCAGGATGCGAGCGGGGGAGCGGCCGTGGTCGAGCCCGCTCAAACGGCTGCCTCCAGCAGCTCGTTGACGGCCTTGCCCGTTTCAAAGAAGACACGGGCATTCTCCTCCGGAGTGCCGGGCAGGATGCCGTGGCCGAGATTGAGAATGTGGCGGCGGCCCCTGGCCTTGCGCACCGTGTCAAGGATGCGCTCACGGATGCCTTCGGGGGTGCCGAACAGCAGTCCGGGATCGACGTTGCCCTGCACACCGATGTGCTCCGGCAGGCGGGCGATGCCCTCGGCCATGTCCACGGTCCAGTCCAGGGAGATGATGTCGATGCCGGTGCGGGCCATGCGCTCCAGCACCCCGGCGCTGCCGGAGATGTAGAGGATCAGCGGCGTGTCGGGGTGGGTGGCCTTCACCTGGTCGATCACCCGTTTCTGATAAGGGGCGGCGAAGGTGTCGTAGTCGATCGGGCTGAGCTGGCCGGCCCAGGAATCAAACAGTTGCACCACCTGGGCACCGGAATCGATCTGATAGCGCACGTAGGTGGCGATCGAATCGGCCAGATGGCCCAGCAACTGGTGCAGCAGCGCCGGCTCCCGGAAGGCCATGGCCTTGATCACGGAATAGGTCTTGGAGCTCTTGCCCTCCACCGCATAGGCGGCCAGAGTCCAGGGAGCAC
Organism: uncultured cyanobacterium; assembly: GCA_903823115.1. Classification (GTDB taxonomy): domain Bacteria; phylum Cyanobacteriota; class Cyanobacteriia; order PCC-6307; family Cyanobiaceae; genus Cyanobium. The sequence goes on along the minus strand of CAIJRN010000016.1, from coordinate 38,711 downwards.
CGACGAAACCGAGCACCGTGGCGGCGTTGCCGACATCGGCCCGCAGTCGCCCCAGCACTTCGCCGACGAACGGCAGAGCCTCGGCGGGATCGAGCGGGCGCAGGGCATCGACCTGGGCCTGGGAGCGGATGGCGGGCTCGATGATCGGGCCCTTGCTCTCGATGATGTCGAAGTCGATGCCCATCCCCGGCAGGGGCGTGAGGATGTCGGAAAACAGAATCACGCCATCGGGAGCGAAGGCGTGGAAGGGCTGCATCGAGATCTCATAGGAGAGATCGGGGTTTTCCGAGCGCTCACGGAAGCCGGGATGGCGATCGCGCAGATCCCGGTAGACCTTCATGTAGCGGCCCGCTTGCCGCATCATCCATACCGGTGGCCGCTCCACCTGCTCACCTCGGGCGGCGCGCAGCAGCAGGGGGAGGGATTCGGCCATGGCGGGGGACATGAGGCGGATTGGGCAACTTAACCGACACCCCCGGCTGAACCTGGGGCCTGTCACGGGCTGCAGCGTTGTGGTCGATGCGCTGGATTCAGGGCCCGTGGGTGCGCTCAGGCCAGGACCAACGGATCAGCGGGGGCCTGCTCCACCTGGATCAGCATCAGCACGGCCGCCTCCTCACCCACCGCTCCGGAGAGGTGCCCCTGGCGGCCGTCGAGGCAGCGGCAGCCCTGGTCGCCGCCGAAAGAGACTTCGCCGCAGCCCATTTCGACGCGATGGCCGTCCATCGTTTCGACGTACCAGCGACCCGAGAGCGGCACGATCCATTGGGGAACAGGGTTTTCATGCCAGGCGTAGGCCACGCCGGGCTCGACGTTGATGATCACAAGACCGGTGATTCCCGGCAGGGTCGGGGTGCGCCAGATGCTCTGCATTCCCTCGGCGAGGTGAGCGAGGTCGAAGTTGTCCACCCAGCTCTGGTGCTGGTGGCTGATGCCCTCGGCATCACGCCAGACCCGCCAGTAGGGCAGGCGCGGAGTCGGACTGGGCTTCATGGCAGCAGTGGCTGGGGGGCTTGGTCGGCGCTGTTCGGATCGTGCCCGGGGCTGAAGCGCACCGGACCTTCAGAATGGCAAGACGTCGGCCCGGGGCCTGTGTTCGGTTCCCGTCAGCGTCTGCCTGAAAGGCTTGCCCTGAGCCCCTGCCCCGCCTCGCTGCGGCCGGAGGCCCGGCCAGGCCGCCGCAGGCGCCGCGGCCTGGCCGGGCTGGTCGCGTTGCCTGCGGCGCTGGGGCTGCTGTTCTCCCTGGTGGGCTGCCAGTCGCTGCCGCTGCTGCGGCGCCAGACCCTCCATGTGACGCTCGCCCTCAGCCCCGGCATGGAGTGGCTGGCGGCGGACTACCGCGGTGGTCCGGCCTGGCGGCCGCTGCTCGAAGCCTTCGCCCGCGTGCATCCCGAGGTGCACGTGCAGTTCGCAGTGGTGCCGGAGGCGAACCTGGCGGAGGAGCTGATCCGCTCCCATCGCCAGGGACTGGGGCCTGATCTGCTGCTGGTGCGCTCCTCTGAGGCGATGGAACTGCTGGAGCAGGGCCTGACCAGTGCCCTGCCGCGCACGGCCGAATTGGCGACCACCGTGGCGACGGTCGAACCGCGGGCGCTGCATGCTGTGCAGACTCCGCTCGGCCTGACTGGTCTGCCGGTGTTCAGCGAGCCCAGCCTGGCCTGTTACGACAGCCAGCGCGTGGCTGAGCCTCCCGCCAGCACCGACGCTCTGTTGGCGTTGGCGGCCGGGGGGCAGCCGATCGGACTGGCCCTGGATTCGGTGGGTCTGTGGTGGACCGTCGGGGCCCTGGGCGCCCGCCAGGCCCTGGTGCCGCTGCTTTCGGGGCAGCGGCAGGCCGCCGCTGATCCGGCGACGAATCGGCAGGCGATCCGGACCTGGTTGCTCTGGCTGCGGCAGGCCGCCCAACTGAGCCGGGTCGATCTGGCGGCTGGCCCCGAGGAGCTGGTGGAGGGGTTGGAGTCCGGTCGTCTGGCCTGGATTCCCTGTTTCAGCCTCGCCATCCCCCGGCTGGAACGGGTGATGGGCAAACGGCTCGGGGTGGCACCCTTGCCATCCGGTCCCGGTGGCCTGCCCACCCCTTTCACCACCTTGCGGGTGTGGGCGCTCGGGGCCGATTCCTCCGGGCACCAGCGGCGGCTTGCCATCGATCTGGCGCGCTTCACCCTCGATCCCGGGGTGCAGCGCAGCCTCGCCCTGGCGAGTCATATCCTGGTGCCGGTGAACCGCTACGCCCCGATTCCGGTGGCCAGTTCCGGCCGCTTGGCGGTCATGGCCGAAGCTCAGCGGCAATATCAGCTCACCTCGCCGATCCGCGAGCCCTCCCTCTCTTCGGCCCGGATGAATCGGGTGCTGCCCGTTGTTGAGAGTGTGGTGGCCCAGGTGATGGAAGGGGTGTTGTCTCCCAGCCAGGGGGCTGAGGCGCTGGTCAAGTTGGAGTCGGAGCTCAGATGAGCGTGCTGCTCGACGTGGTGCTGGCCTGGCTGGCCTACCTGCATCGTCCCTTCGTTCTCGTCCAGCTGCTGCTGATTGGCGGCGCGGTGTTGCTGGTGCTGCAGGTCCGGCGCCATGGCTGGGCCCTGCGGCGTTGGCCCTGGGCTTTGCTGCTGCTGGCCAGCCTGCTGCCGATGGCCCTGCTGCTGCTGCTGGCAGGGCAGCGATCGGGGCTGGTGGTGCTGGCAGCCGAAGTCAGCCTCGGCTGGCTGCTGCTCGGCCTGCTGGAACGGCGGGTGTTCAAGCCCCGCCTGCCGCAGGCCGAGTACCAGCTCCTGGTCAGCCGTTTGCTGCGGCCCTGCTTCTTCACCGTGGTGCTGCTGCAGGTGCTGGAAGCCCTGGGCAGCGTCCAGGATCTGGCCAGCCTGCCTCTGGGGATCTGGTTCGGCAGTGCCATCAGTTTCGGCGATCTGGCCCAGGTGCTGGCCATCCTCTACCTGCTGATGGTGGGCATGCCCTTGCCGTCCGCCTGGTTGAGCAGCCTGCTGAAGCACTCCCTGAGCCTCAGTGAGGGCAGCCGCCGGGCCCTGGATCAGATTCTGCAGTACACCATTGTGGTTCTCGGTCTGATCTGGGCGCTGCAGCGGCTGGGCATCAACCAGACCGGGCTGCTCGCCATCGCCGGTGGCTTTTCCGTGGGCCTGGGCTTCGGGATCAAGGAGGTGTTCTCCAACATCGTCAGTGGCCTGTGGCTGCTGATCGAGGGCTCGGTGCGGCCCGGTGAAGTGCTGATCCATGACGGCGAGGCCTGCGAGGTGCGCCGGCTCGGACCCCGGGCCACCACCCTCTGGCGCGGCAGTGACAACGCCGAGTTGGTGGTGCCGAATCAGACCTTTTTCACCACCTCCACCACCACCTACACCCACAGCGATCGGCTGCGCCGCCTCACGATCAACCTGGGCGTGCCGCGTCGCTGGCCCCCCGATCAGATTGTGGCGGTGCTGGAAGCGATCGCGGCATCCCTGGCCGAGGTGCTGGCCGATCCTCCCCCCCAGGCGAGGCTGCAGGAGTTCGGTCCGGATACCTATCTCTACAGTCTGACGGTGGCCGTGAACGATCCGCTGCGGGCGGGGGCCGTGAGTGCGGCGTTGAGGCTGGCGATCTGCCGGAGCTTTGCTGATCGGGGTGTGGATCCGCCCTGCTGAATGGGCTTGGCTCGCCGCATCAACCTCCGTTGGCGAGCTTTTCTGCGTTGGATCTCCCGGACTCAGCCTTGCAGTCGGGCCAGCAGCTGGCGGAACTCCCGTTCCTGGCCCAGCACCCGCGCCTCTTCGAGGGCGCTCGGCAGCAGCCTGGCCAGCTCGGGCGAGAGATCAGCGGTCAGAGTCCGATCCGTGTCCGCCAGCTGCCGGAAGCGCCGCAGGGCCGAAACGGGGCGCACCAGCAGACAGACCAGCAGGGCCAGAGCGCTGCCCAGCAGGTAGTCGATCCAGCGGCTGGGGACATACCAATCCGTCAGGGCGCCGTAGCCCACGAAGGTGACACCGCTGGAGATCAGGGCCGTGCGCAGGTGGGCCTCCAGGCCAAAGGCCAGCACCAGGGCGGTGGTGCCTCCCATGACCAGGGCCACCGCCACACTGTTGACCCCCAGGGTGTTGAACACCAACCAGGGCATCAACACCCCCAGGCTGACGCCCACCATGCGATCCCTCACCCGGCCCAGGGTGGCGCCGAGGCTGTCGTTGAGCAGCAACACGACGCCGAAGTAGAGATATTTGGGATCCACCGCCCCCACTCCCAGGCCGATGCTCAGGGCCAGGGTGGAGATCACCAGCTTGCGCCAGAAAAACGGGTCGGCAAACCGTGCGGCCAGGCTGCGGGACGGCATGGCCAGCTCCGGCTCCGGCTGGCCGCCTTCCCCCGGTAGCCGCAGAGCCGCCTGCAACAGGGCCCCCACCGCCAGGCCGATGATCACCGCCAGGAGCTGCTGCCAGGCGCCGAGCCAGGTGGCATTGGCGCTGAGCAGGGGCAGCACCGCCAGCACCGCCAGGATGTTGCGCACCAGCAGCAATTTGTCGGGCAGGGCCTGGCCCAGGATCTGGGCGCAGGCGGTGACCACCGCGAACTGCCACACCGGCGGCCCCTGCAGCAGGGGTTTCAGCACCGTGCCAAGGGCCAGGCCCATGGTGATCACCACGGGCAGTAACACGAACACCGCCGGCGGCCAGCGATCGAAGCGGGGACGGATGATCAGGGCCGCCACCACGACGCCATAGGCGGTGGCCCCACCCAGGCCGAAGCTCCTGCAGATCGCCCAGGTCAGGGCGCCGGCCAGTCCCACCACCAGCACCAGTCTCAGGGCCAGGGTCGCTTGGCCCGGTGCGCGCCCCGGGAGCGAATCATCCGTTTCGACCGGGCTGCTCAAGGGCGGCGCGCCTGGCTCTGCAGCAACCCCACCAGCAGGCTGATCAACAGCAGCGCCAGCCAGAACCACAGCCGCGGCGGTTCGGTGCGGCTGCAGAGGAGCAGCAGCACCAGACTCACCCAGGGCCACGGCTGCAGCCATGGGAGCAGCAGGGCCTGGCGTCGTTGGCGGTTGAGTACGGGAAATTTCATGGGCGCGATCCGCTCATCCAGCGCCAGAACGGCAGCAGATAACCCAGGGGTGCCCTGGTTTCCACCTCGGCCTCGACTTCGGCGGGGGTGCGTTGGGGCAGGGGCCGGTCTGGCCCGCTGCCCAGGGTCCAGGCCAGGCCGGTGGGGGTGGCCGCTGCCTCCAGCCGCACCACCGCCAGCACCAGCGGCGCCCCCACCCGGCCGGGTAACTGGCTGGTCAGATCGCCGCCGTCGCCGAAGGAGCGCTGGCGGGCGCTGGCCATCAGATTGGCGGCCTCCTCCTGGCTGCCCACCTGGGCCGCGACATCGGGCCCCTCGACGCTGTCTCTGGACAGGCTGATCAAACGCCCGGGCACCAGGCCATAGCGCTGCTCGGCGCTGCCGAAACTGTCGCGGCTGAGCAATTGGGGATTGAGATGCACCTCGTCGCCTACCCGCAGGCGACTGGCGTCGGCGGCGGTGAACAGCACGATCGCCAGCCGCTCGCCGTGGCGATCGGCCAGGGCGATGCTGCCCAGTTTCTGGCCGGGCGCCACCGGCTGGCCCGGCAGCACCGCCAGATCCAGCAGCCGACCCGCCACCGGAGCGAACACCTGCTGGCCAACGGTTTCGCTGGCTAGGGCCGCACGCTGAGCCTGGAGTTCCGCCTTCTGGGCTGCCAGCGCCGACCGCTGGGCGATCAGCTCCGCCTGGCGAGCCTGCAGGGCACTGAGGTCGGCCCGATTGCGCAACCACAGATCCTGGGCGCTCACCCAGAGCGGGCTGTAGCGGGCGACGACATCATCCCGGCGCAGCTCGTCGAGGGCCTTGAGTTGTTGCCCCACCGGCTGGTTGGTGGTGGTGATCTGCTGACGGCGTTGCTCCAGGGATCGCATCTGGGCGTCAAGGGATCTGGATTGGGCCTCCTGCACCAGAAACTGCTGGTCGAGGGCGGCCTGGCGGGCCTGGCGCAGCTGGGGACTGGTGGAGGGACCACCCGCCCCCGCGGCATTCTGGCCAACCTGGCTGAGGGTGATCAGCAGCTGGCCGAGCTGCACCTGCTCGCCGACCCGCACCTTGAGCTGTTGCACCTCTCCGGCGCCACGGGCATAGAGGCCGCGGCGATCACCGGGGGGCGCCAGCACGCCCATGCCGCGCACCACCACACCAATGCTCGGACGGCTCGCCCAGACGAGGCTGAGAGCCGCCACCAGCAGCACTGGGGTTGCCCTGTACAGACGGGACAAGGGGGAGAGCGCTGCTTCCGCCATGGACCCATCAACCTGGGCAGGATCGTAGGCGAACGAGCCCTAAGGTCGTGCCACCGATCCGGTTCCGTTGCCGAACTGCTCTGCCGATGGCGCCACCGTTTGCTCCAGGGCGGCTAGCTCCAGGGCGGTGCTGTCCTGGCGTCCACCAGGCGTCGCCTGAACCCCGGCTCCCCTGGTTCCCAGGGCTTGTCGAGGCACGGCTTGTCGAGGCACGGCATGAAGGGATGGGACTTGAAGGAGCAGGGCTGTTGGCCTCGCCGGAAGCCGCGGCGGGCTTTGCCTGGCTTGAGGCCGATCCGATCGGATCGCTCTGGTCGGGATTGGACTCGATCCGGACAGCATGGTTGCAGGCCCGACGATTGGTCGTGCAGCGACCCCATGGGCTGTCTCCAGCCCCACCTGCTGTGTCGCAAGGTTCCGGATCGGATCAGTCCTGCTGGCGGCCGCTGCGTCTCGTCCGGGCCCTGGGGCCGCTGGCTGGCGGCATGCCAGTGGGCCTGGCCCTGGCGTTGTCGGCAGGGCCCGCTTGTGCCGCCTCCCCGGCGCTGTCACCAGCGCCCTTGGCCGCGGCTCGGTCGTTCTCCTCGGCGCCTACCCCCTCGGCGAGCCGCTCACCCCTGGTCGCCCAGCCGCCCGCCTCAGCCCAGCCGACCCCTGGGGCCGCCCGAACGTCGCCGGCGGATCCCCTCGGCCTCAGCCTCAGCCAGGTGCTGGACCAGGGGCTGGCGGTGTCCCTGCGCCTGGTGCGTGCCGATCGCCAGCTGGCCCGGGATGGGGCCGTCACAGCTCTGAACCGCTCGCTGCTGCGACCTGAGCTCAACCTGATCGGACTGGGCAGTTACACCCAGGTGGGCACGTCGGTGGGGGTGCTCACCAACCTGCCCACCCTCGGGGACCTCACCCTGTCCCTGCAGCAGAACGGCTATGCCGTGTTGCGCAACAGCTTCGGCAACGCCGGCGTGGTGCTCAACGCCAATCTGCTGCCCCTGCGTCAGCTGGCCGAAGTGGCCGCCAGCAGCTCCCAGGAGGCGGCCAGCCGTGCCTCCCGCCTGGAGAGCGAACGACAGGTGCGCTTTGAATTGATCAGCACCTACCGGCAATTGCAGTTGAGCCAGGCCCTGGTGCCGGTCTGGCAGGCCGCTCTGCAGGCCTCCACCGCCCTGGAAGCTGACGTGCAGGCCATCCACCGCCGCGGCCTGGCGGCCCAGATCGATCTGCTGCGCTCCCGGGCCCTGCAGGCGGCCGATCGCCAGGGGCTGGCGGAAGTGGAAGCCCAGCTGCTGGCCCAGCGGCAGCAGCTCGCCACCCTGCTGGATCTGCCACTGGCGGCAGGGCCGCTGGCGGCCGATCCGATCGAGGAGCAGCCGCTCTGGCCGCTCAATCTGCAGGACAGCGTCGAGCACGCCCTGCGGGGACGCCCCTTGCTGGAGGCCTTGCGGCTCCAGCAGCAGAGCCAGCGCTCCCAGGCCCGCGCTGCTCGGGCCCTGCTCTATCCCTCCTTGAACCTGGTGGCCGGCGCCGGCTACAGCGGCGATCAGCTGAGCGTGCCGGCGTTGCAGCAGGCTGGACGGCTCAGCGGTTCCCAATCGCTGCCGTTGCCGAACCTGGAGCAGAGCGGTGCGGCGTCCGGCTCGTTTTACAACTGGGGGGCAGCGCTGCTGCTGCGCCAGCCGCTCTGGGATGGCGGCCGTTCCGCCTCCAGCGCCGCTGTTGCTGAGCGTCAGGGAGATCTGTTGCAGGCTGACGAAGATCTGGCCCGGCAGCAGATTCGCCAGGATGTCAGCCGGGCCTGGGCGTCGCTGCAGGGTTCAGCCACCGTGATCGCCGCCGCTCGCGAGGCCGTGATCGCCCAGCAACGTGCCCTTGGCGATGCCCGGCTGCGCTACCGCGCCCAGGTGGATCCCCTCACCGAGGTGCTGCTGGTGCAGCGGGATCTGCAGGCCTCTCGGGCTTCCCTGCTGACGGCCCTGACCCGCCAGGCCATCGACTGGGCCGTGCTGGAGCGGGAGACCGGTGGGGCCAACGCCTCTCCGCCCGCCAGCTGAACCGCGTTCAGTCGGCGCCTGGGTCAGGAGGGGGCGCTTTGCCGGCAGCACCGCCACTGAGGCGGCTGATCAGCAGGCCCAGAACCAGAGCGAGATAGAGGGGACCGACCACACTCAGGCCGATGCAGACGACCTGCACCACCGGCGCGGTGGGGATCACATCGCCGTAGCCCACCGTGGTGAGGGTCACGAAGGCGAAATAGTTGAGCCGCTGAAACCCCTGGTCCCAGAGATGGCCGGCCTGGGCCAGCGAACCGATCGCCGGCATGCTCAGGCTCAGGCCGGTGACGCTGTCACGGAAGCTCCCGGGGAGCAGGCTGTCGAGCAGCGTCAGCAACAGGCCGCCGGCGATGCCCAGCAGCAGATAGCCGGCGGTGGCGCCGGCGAGCACCTGGCCATCCACCTCCGTTTCGCTGGCCAGCGCGTGCAGCAGCAGCCGCAGGCTGCGGCCGATGAACAGGGTGAACAGCACCAGCAGGGGCAGGCCTGTCAGCCGCAGGGTCTGGGGGGCACAGAGCCAGAGCAACTCCGCCAGCAGCGAGGCCAGGGCCAGGATCCGATGCCAGCGCCCTGCCCCCGGCAGCCGGAACAGCAGGGCGGTGAGGCCCAGGTAGCCGATCCAGGTGAGGCGGGCGAGGCCGCCGGGCAAGGCAAAGCTGCCGATCACCCCGAGACAGAGCAGCAGCAGCTGGTTGTAGAAGCGATGCCGTTGCTTGCTGCTGACAGACCTGGCCGGTTGAACCCTGCCGGCTGGAGTGCGGCGCTCCGGGGTGGCTGGCTGAGCCTGCCCCGGTTGATCTGGGCGTTGTCCCGTCCTCGGCTTCGTGGAGTCGCTCACGTGATGGCCACCGGCGGCTGGGGCTTCAGCTTCAGGCCGCCACTGCGTCGGCGGCTGCCAGGGAGGCGCTGCGAGCTTCATCGCGGCGCAGGACCAGAACACTCAGGGGTGGCAGGCAGAGATCCAGCGATTGCTCGTAGCCGTGCAGACCCCAGGCATCGGTGAACTTGCCGCCGAGGTTGCCGAGGTTGCTGCCGCCGTAGCGGGCGCTGTCGGTGTTGAAGGCCTCCTCGTAGAAGCCCTCCAACGGCACACCGACCCGGTAATGGGAATGGCTCTGGGGAGTGAAGTTCGCCACCACGACCACCCAGCGGCCCGTGCTGCTCTCGCGCCGCATGAAACTGATCACCGAGTTGGTGGTGTCACTGCAGTCGATCCACTGGAAGCCGTACTGGTCGAAGTCATCGCCCCAGAGGGCCCGCTCCGATTTGTAGAAGGTGTTGAGGTCGTCGACCAGGTGCTGCAGGCCCAGATGGGGCTCATGATTCAGCAATTCCCACTGCAGATCACCCCAGACATTCCATTCGGCACGCTGGCCGAACTCCATGCCCATGAAGATCGTCTTCTTGCCGGGATGGGTCCACATGTAGGCCAGAAGTGCCCTGACATTGGCGAACTTCTGCCAATCGTCACCGGGCATCTTGTGGAGCAGATGGCTCTTGCCATGCACCACTTCATCATGGCTGAGGGCCAACATGAAGTTCTCGGTGAAGGCATACCAGATCGAGAAGGTCACGTTGTTCTGATGGAACTGGCGGAACCACGGATCGAGCTCGAAATAATCGAGCATGTCGTGCATCCAGCCCATGTTCCATTTCAGGTTGAAGCCCAGGCCCCCGATCGCCGTGGGTTGGGTCACCATCGGCCAGGTGGTCGACTCCTCAGCGATTGAGAGGGCGCCGGGGAAGTGCTGGAACAGCACGTGATTGGCCTGTTGAAGGAAGACGACGGCTTCGGTGTTCTCGCGGCCGCCTTGCTCATTGACGAGCCATTCGCCATCGGGGCGCAGGTAGTCGCGGTAGAGCATCGAGGCCACCGCATCAACACGGATGCCGTCGATGTGGAACTCCTCGAACCAGAACACCAGGTTGGCTACCAGGAAGTTGCGAACTTCATTGCGGCTGTAATTAAAAATCAGGGTGCCCCATTCCTTGTGCTCGCCGATGCGCGGATCGGCATGCTCGTAGAGGTGGGCTCCATCGAAGAAGGCCAGGCCGTGGGCATCCTTGGGGAAGTGGCCCGGCACCCAGTCGAGGATGACGCCGAGCCCTTCGCTATGGCAGCGATCGACGAAGGCGCGGAATTCATCGGGCGAGCCGAAGCGGCTGGTGGGGGCATACCAACCCGTCACCTGATACCCCCAGGAGCCATCGAAGGGATGCTCCGAAATCGGCATCAGCTCGATGTGGGTGAAGCCGCGATCCTTGACGTAGGGAATCACCTTGTCCGCCAGCTCCGGATAGGTGAGCAGGCGGGCGCCGGGCTTGAGATCGGCCGCCGGCACCGGTGGCCGTGGCGTGCCATCGGCTTCGATGTAGGGGGCATCAGCAGCAGCGTGCATCCAGCTGCCGAGGTGCATCTCGTAGACCGAGATCGGCTGATCCAGCGGGTTGCGATGGTCGCGCTCCTCGAGCCAATCGCTGTCGTGCCAGTGGTACTGGCTCAGTTGATCGACGACCGAGCCGTGGTTGGGACGCACCTCGGCCCGGAAGCCGTAGGGGTCGGTTTTCTGGTAGCAGTGGCCGTTCTGGGCCCGCACTTCGTACTTGTAGATGGCGCCGCGCTTCAGCCCGGGGATGAACAGCTCCCAGCTGCCGCCGAGGCGTTTCTGCATCGGATGATGGCGGCCATCCCAGCTGTTGAAGTCGCCCAGCACCGAGACGCTGCGGGCATTGGGTGCCCACAGGCAGAACTGCACACCGGCGATGCCATCGCGCTCCCCCACATGGGCGCCCATGCGCCGCCAGATGTGGTGGTGGTTGCCTTCGGCAAACAGGTGCCGATCGAGTTCGCCCATCCACTCATGGCGGAAGGCCCAGGGATCGTGCTGTTCGTGTGTGATGCCGCCGCGCAGCACCCGCAGCCGATAGCCGCTGCCGGGATCGCTGGGCAGATCAGCCTCAAAAATCCAGGGATGGTTCGGGGTCTGCATCAGCTGGCTGGAGTCCGCCAGCAGCAGCTCCACCCCTTCCGCATCCGGCATCCAGACCCGTACCACCCAGCCACCGCCTTCGATCGCCTGGGGCCCCAGGAGTGAAAACGGATGATCGTGACGGCATTCAGCCAGCCTCTGGGCGTCGTCGATCATCCATTCGAGGCTGAGTGGAGCCATGTCCGAGGCTGGTTACGACGCGCACGGAGCCTACGGCGCCCCTGGTCCCGGTCGTCCAGCAGCTTCGTCAGCGAGCGGGGACGGCGACCGGGGCCGGGTCGGTGGGGAAATCGACGCCGATGATCTGGTTGCGCTCATTGAGCGAGACAAACAGGTTGTCGGTGAGCCTGGTGAACTCGGTCTTGACGATCACCAGCTTCATCAAGGCCGTGCTTTCGGCTTTCCAGACTTTCTGGACCCGAACGAAATTACCGGTGATGCGCTGCAGGTTCTGCCACTTCTTCTGAAGCGTCGCCTGGGAGATGTCCTCCTGCAGCGACGGGCTGAGGAAGCTGCTGGCGGTGATGAATTGTCCCTTGGTCAAAGCGCCCATGAAGGTACTCACCACCTTTTCAGCATCGATATCTTGGGCATTGATGTTGTAGCCCTCGAGCTTGCCATCGGCATCGATCACCATCGTCAGCTCCCTGCTGCCGGCGCTGGTGAGGATCTTCGCCTCGACGCTGCTGGAGTCGACCCCAGGCTGAATCGCGGTGATGGTCCAGCTCAGCAATCGCGGCATGCGCTTGATCGATTCGGCCACCAGCGCCGGGCTGCTCACCCGCTGCAGGCTCGGGGCGAACTGGTTGAAGCGGGCCTGGGCGTCACCGCTGCGAACGGCGATCAGGATGCGCTGCGCCGCTGCCTTGGCCGCTTCTTCGGCCATGGCGGCGGTGGGTTCGGCCCGGCGACTGGCCGGGAACGGGGCCGTCTGGGCCTGGGCCTTCTGGGCCTGGGCCGGTGCGCCGGTCACCACCAAAGCCAGCCCCGTGGCACTGATCAGCACCAGTCCCAGCAGATGGCGATGCAGGCCTGGGATCGTGATCGGGCGGGGCATGGAGGCGAAACTCTGGTCGACTCAGTTTGCCCCAAGAAGTGGGTCCAGCCAGAACCTGGAGCCGTCGAGGTCCAGCTCGATCGTGATCACCCGATGCTGGGGCCCCACGCCGCCGGTGGGTATCGAGCCGTCGCCGGGGTTGACCGCGAAGGCCGGCCAGGCCGCCGGGGCCAGGGAAAGACGCAGGTGCTCACCGGGCTGGAGGGTTGCATCGAGGGGCTGCAGGGACAGCTGCCTCTCCAGTGGGGCCAGGGCCCGCGGACCGCGCAGGCGCAGGCCGCCGGTGCAGAGCTGCTGGACGGCTCCGTCCTGGCTCAGCACCGACAGGCAGGCCCAGAGATCAAATCCCGGCTGGTCGGCCCAGGCCACAAGTCGCAGCCGTGGTTCACCCAACAGCCGCAGGGGGACGCCCAGCGCGGCGCTGCTGAAACAGGCCACCTCGGAGCGCCGATCCAGGTCCTGGCGCTGCACCAGGCCGGGCTCGGGACCCAGATGGCCGCCGCGGCTGGGGGTCGGCCGCCAGGGGTCGTGGACGAGGGTCACACGGCCCTGGCTTTGGCCCTGGCCGTGGCCCTGGTCCTCAGCGGTGGCCAGCAACCGGCCCTCATCGCTGCGGATGCCGGCCAGTCCGGCGCTGCTCAGAGCCCAGCCCTGGGTGGCGATGGCGTCGGGAAGGGGCGCCTGCGACTGCCAGGAGACTGACTGCCCGGTGATCGCCTGCCAGGTGCCCGTGCGGATGCACTGCAGGGCCAGGCGTGCAGCCCCGTTCGCTGGAACCGCTGGCGCCAGGGTGAGTGCTGCTGAAGGCCCAGCGGTTGCGGCTGGGCCAGGTGTGGTTGCTGGCTCAGCTCCGGACCCCGCTGCAGCAGCAGCGCCTGCCAGAGGCCCGTGGCTTGGCGCGGGTCGGGGCTGGCTCGCCTGCAGATGGCGCCGGAAAAAATCCAGCTGCAGAGCGTCGATGCCACCCTGCCAGTCGAGATGGCTCCAGGCGCCGATGCACAGTTGCGGCTGGCCGCCGCCGGCCAGGGCCTGGCGGTACAGATCCAGCACCCCGCGCAGCTGGGGATCGTGCCAGCCGCCGACCAGCAACATCGGCCGCCGCAACAATTCCGGGTTCACCGGGTGCTGCTCCCACGTTGCGGCGCGCTCGGGATCGCGCCGCAGCCAGTCCAGGCCCATGCCATCGGCATCGTGCCGTTCCAGCAGGGACAGGCCCTCGCGCAGATAGGCGCCGCTCTCGAGGCTGCGGCGGATCTCCAGCCAGCCGGAGCGATCCTGCCGCCGGCGGCAGCTCTCGGCCGCCAGCTGCAGGGCCCAACCCAGCCCCAGGCTCCACCAGTGGGCTCCCCCCTCGCTGGCCCAGTGCCGCCGTTCGTCCAGCCCGCACATGGCCGGCACCAGAGCATCCGGCAGGGCGGTTCCATCCCCGTCGTTGAGCAGCTGGGTGAGCCCCTGATAAGAAAACCCATAGGTGCCGACTCTGCCGTTGCTGCCCGGCAGATGCCGCGCCCAGCGGACGGCGGCGGCCCCATCGGGGCCTTCCTGGCGAAAGCCGCCGAAGTCGCCGGCGGATGCGCCGCGGCCGCGCACGTCCTGGACCACCACCAGAAAGCCCGCCCTGGCGTACCAGCTGGGATGGGCGTAGGTGACGGTGGAGGCGATGGCCAGGCCGTAGGGCTGGCGCATCAGCAGCACGGGCCAGGGCCCCTGCCCTTCCGGCTGCCAGAGCCGGCCCGCGAGCGAGACACCGTCCGGGGTCAGCATCGCCAGGTCGACCCCTGGGCCCATTCAGCGCACGTCCGGGCAGTACAGGCCGATGACGTAGGTGGTCAGCACTTCAGCGTCCATGGTGCTGAGGCCCTGGCTGCTGGCCACCCGGGCCAGGGACTCGGGCGAGGTGGCCGATCGCCCCTCGGCATTGAGCTGCTTGAACTCGGCGCAGAGTTGTTTGGCCAGCTGGGGGTTCTGCTTGACCGTTTCGAGCAGGGCTGAGGCGGCCTCAGCCGGTGCCAGGGGAGCCAGGATCTGCCCCAGAAGCAGGACGCCGCTGGCCAGCCAAACCGCAAGGCCTGGCCCGAAACGGGATAGAACCACCGAACGGCTGCCGCCGGCAGGTTTGGGGGGCCATCCGCAGCGCTTCGCCAGGCCATGGGGCTGGAGGACCAGGCGGAAGGAGTTGGGGTTCACGCTGGAATGGCGGGGCATTGCTGCCTCCCAGGGATCCATCCATTTCAGTGAACCGAAAGCCTGGCCGGTGTTCGGTCGGGGTCAGTTCGGCGAGCGACCGGGTGGATGGCGGGCCTGGCGGATCCAGCGGCGCACCAGGGCCGGTTCGATGGCCACGGCCGCCCGGCCCATCAGCTGGCGTTGAAAGCGCCCGACCTGCAGCAGCAGGCGATCGGGATCTGCTTGCGCCAGACCCTGGCGGTTGGCGATGCCGGAATACAGCAACAGGGCCGCATCCGCCGGCGAGATGCCCACGTCGATCACCAGTCGTGCCTGGCCCCGCAGCTTGATCAGACGGGCTTCGCTGGCGCCACCGCCGCGAGCCAGCTGCCGCAGGCTGGCGTCATCGAGGTTGGCCAGGGTCGACCAGTCGCCGATGCCCTGGGACGCCAGCCGCGCAGCCTCGCGGCTGAAATGGGACGGCAGCCGGAACTCCCAGGGGATCTCGGAGTTGTTGGCAGGCCCAGCAGGGCCGCTCATGGCGTCAGGCTGACGCTGTCGCTGCCCAGATCCCGCACCGCTTCCGCCAGCACCACTGGCCGGCCCGCTCCTTCGCCGGCCGATTCGATGGTGCGCAGTCGCACCCGCACCCGGCCGTCGCTGGTGGCGCGGCCGCCGCCGTGCAGATTGCTGGCCACCTGGATCACGGTGGGTTCAATCGCTGCTGCGGCGAGATTTCCAGGGGCGGCGGCAATCACCAAGTCGCCGCCGCCGTCGAAGACCACCGGTGCCACCACGGCGCCGCTGATCGTCACCCGGGGGGTGTAGCTGATCGAAAAGGCCAGGCAGGAGATGGCCAGCAGGCCGGTGAAACTGGTGATTCCCACCAGCCGGAAGCGGATTCCCCAGCGCAGCACAAAGCCCGCCGCCGTGGCCAGGATCAGCAGCCCACTGGCGATACCGAGCCACTTCGCGGCCACGAGCAGGATCGGATCGGCGGGCATGGGGACTGGGGAGGGCTGGTCAACCTCCTTATATTGCGGCCGACCGCGCCAGTGACCGACCAGGGCAGATGAGGTTGCTGCCCAGAAAATGGTCCCAGCCCCTGCGAAGGGCTCTCAGCCGCCGGCGAGCGTGGCTGGGCCGTGGCCCCTCGGCCCAGCCACGACCCTTGCGCCGCCTCGCGACGGCCCGGCGTCCAGGGATCAGGGCGGCATCCCTGGCAGGCGGCGGCGTGTTGCTCGCGGGGGGAGTGATTCTCTGGCTGGCCTCGGATCGGCTCCTGGCCGGCCTCTACGAGAGCTGGCGGCCCCACCTGGAGCGGCAGGTGGGCACGATCATGGGCCGGCCGCTGCAGCTCGGCCCTTACTGCGGTCTCAGCCCCGATGGCCTCTGTGTCGGGCCCAGCCGCTTTCTGGCCGGGGCGCTGGACGGCTCCACGGCTGCGGTCAGCGGAGCGCATGTGTGGCTGGATCCGCTGGCCAGCTGGCGACGGCGCAGCCTCGTGCTCGATCTGAGTTTCCGTGGTGCCCGCGCCGATCTGCGTCCCAATGCCCGGGGCCAGTGGTGGGTGCTCGGCCCGATCGTCCCCGGTGGCAAGCCGCCGCGTCTGGACCTGCGCTTCAGTCTGGTACAGCCCGGCAGGGTGCGGTTCTGGGGGCTGGCTCAGGGAGGCCAGCCGGTCGAACTGGATGCCGTGGGTCAGGTGGGACTGCGGCCCTACCTGCGCCAGCTCGATGGCCGGGCCAGGGTGGAGGTTCCTGGCCTGCCAGGTTCGGCCCAGCTGGTCGGGACGGGCCAGTGGCAGAAGCGCCACTGGCTCCTGCAGATCAGCCCCCAGCACTTGCCGATCGCCCCCCTGCGCCGCTTTGTACCCCTGCAGGGCCAGCTGGGCGGCCACGCCGATGGCCTGGTGTCCCTCAGTCTTGAGCAAGGGGTGCCCGGCTGCCAGGGGCAGGTGGCGCTCTCGGCCGTGAGCTGGCAACAACGCGGACTGGCCCAGCCCCTGGTGGCGGATCGGCTGCCACTCAGCTGCCTGGCCCAGCGGCTCACGCTGGCCAGCAGCCGCTGGCGCTTCGGGGTCTGGGGGGGGCAGGTTTCCGGCCGCATCGACGCTGATCGCTCCCTCGCCCTGCGGCTGCAGGCCCAACCTCCTTCGGCCCAGGATCCAGGCAGCAGGCCCATTGAGGCCTCTCTGCAGGGTCGCTGGCGCTCGGGCCGCTTGCAGCAGGCTCAGCTGCAGGCCTGGCGCGGGCATTCCCGGCTGGCCCTCAGCGGCGTCATCGGTCGCCAGCTGGATCTGGCGGGCACGTGGCGGCTCGATCCGCTGGATCTGCCCCGCGGCCGCCAACTGCCGGATTGGCTGCGGGATCGGCCCCTGGAGGGGAGCCTCCTGGCGGCGGGAGCGCTGCGCCAACCCCGCCTGCAGGTGGACACAGCCCTGCAGCGGCTCAATCCGGTGCTGGGCAGCTGGCAGGCCTCCCTGCGCCTCGATGGCGGCCAGTTGCAGTTGCGGCGCCTGGAGGCGGAGCATCTGCAGGCCAGCGCCTCCCTGCCGCTGGCCTTTCAAGCGGGACGCGGATGGAGCCTGGGAGAGCTGCAGGCCGATTTCAGTGTGCGCGATTTCCCCCTGGCCCGGCTCAGCCATCTGGTTGGCACCCGGCTCCAGGGCCAGCTGGATGCCCAGGGCCGGGTGCACGGTGCCCTCTCCGCCCTGGTGCCCGATCTCGATCTGGTGGTGCGCCGGCCCGGGGCCGGTCCGCTGCTGCTGGAAGAAACTTGGGGCGGGCGCCTGCTCGGCCTCCAGGGCGGTGGCGGTCAGCTGCGCATCGACGCCCAGGCTCCGGCCCCCGGCGGCTCGATCACCGCCCAGCTCGATCGCCGCTGGCATCCGATCGCCATGGCCCTGCAGCGCCAGGGCGGCAGCCTGGTGCTGCAGGGCAAACCGGCGCGCTACAGCTGGCAGGCCCGCGATCTGCCCCTGCACGGGCTCTCGCTGGCCCTGGGCCGCAACCAGCCCTTCCAGCCCCTCGACGGTGGCCTCAGTGGAGCGGGCAGCCTGTCCCTCCAGCCCCTGGCCTTCGCCGGCGATGTGGCCCTGGATCGACCGCAGTTTCTGGGCCTCGGTGGCCGCAGCGTGCGGGCCCAGGTGGCCTACGCCGATCGCAACTACAGCCTCAAGGGCACGGTGGAACCGCTGGCAGCCGGCAGGGTTGACGTCGCCCTCAGGGGCCGTTGGGCGGGCCCCTTCGAGGCCCGCTTCCAGGCGACGGATCTCTCCTCCCTGTTGTTCAACCAGATGCTGCAGGCCTGGGCCGTCTGGCGCGGTGCTCCTCTGCCCCGCCATCGGGGAGCCGTGGATCTGGGGGTGGCGGCGATCGAAACCCTCGGTGCCCCGATCCAGGACCAGTTGCTGGTGCTGCGGGACGTGCAGGAGCAACTGGATTCCTGGGATCAGCAGCGCCGCCGTGCCACCCGGGCGGAGCGTCTCTCCCGGCTGCAGATGCGGCTGGATGCCGATCTGGCCATCCGCGGACCCGATCTGCGCCGGGCCCGGGCCGAACTCAAGGCCAGTGGCCATCTGTGGCTGGAGCTGCGGGATCGGGATCTGGCCCTGTCCCACGACCCTTTCCAGGTGCGCCTGGAAGGATCCCTGTTTGCCGGCGATGGCAGCTTCGATGTCTCCGGGGTCTCGCTCTCGCTGCTGGCTCTGCTGACGCCGGTGCCGGAGAGCCTGCGGGGCTACCTGGGTCTGCGGGGGCGGTATCGCCTCGGTTCCGGCCATCCCGAGCTGGCGATGGATGTGTCTCTCGACGACGCTGGCCTCGGCCACCAGGCCCTGCAGCTCGATCGTGGCCATGTGGAGCTGAAGGCCAGGGGTCTGGCGGTGGACCTGGCGCTGCGGGCCGCCGGGGCCTCCAGCAGCGTCGATCTGGCGGGCACCATCCCCCTGGAGCGCCACAGCGACAATCTCGAACTGCGCCTGGCCAGCCGCGGCGATGGCCTGCGCTTTCTCACGGATCTGACCGGTCGGGCGGTGACCTGGCGCAAGGGCAGTGTCGACCTGCAGCTGCTGGTGCGGGGCAGCCTCGCCGATCCGATCGCCAACGGCTTCCTGCGGTTCCGCGATGGCGAGTATGACCTCGTCGGCCAATCCCTGAAAGGGGTGGAGGCCACGGTGCTGTTCGACTTCCAGCAGCTGCTGGTGCAGGACCTGCGGGCCCGGGTCGGCCAGCGGGGACAAATCCGTGGGGAAGGGCGGCTGGGACTGCTCCATGCCCTCAGCAATGAGCCGACCCTGGCCCTCAGCCTCAAGGACGTGCCCTTCGCCCAGTCGCGGATTGCGGCGATGGCGGCGGGCCAGCTGACCCTGGCCGGCAGCCTCGCGGCCCCCAGGCTCGGCGGCGATCTGCAGATCAGCCACGGCACGATCAACGCCCAACCCGGCCAGCTGGGCCGCCTCGAGGAAGCACCGCTGCCTGCAGGCAGCCCGTCAGCGGCCGGGCCGTCCAGAGCCAGCCAGGCCAGCGCTGGCCCTTCAAGTGCTGGCCTGCGGGTGCAGCCCACCAGCATGAATGAGCTGTTGCAGCGCAAGTGGGACTTCCGGCAGCCCCTGGTTCTGCTCGGCCCCGAGGTCGAATCCAGCACCAACGAGGCCCTGCAGCAATCGATCCCCAATCTCCCCTGGCTCAGTTTTGACAACCTGCTGCTGCGCTTCGGGCCAGGCCTGCAGATGGTGCTGCCGAACATCGCCAACTTCAGCACCGGTGGATCGCTGCGGATCAGTGGCCATCTCGATCCTTCGCTGCGGGCCTCCGGGGTGGTGAGGCTGCTCAGGGGGCGCCTCAACCTGTTCACCACCACCTTCAGCCTCGATCCCGATGCACCCAACGTGGCGGTGTTCACCCCCTCGCTCGGGCTGGTGCCCTACCTCGACATCGCCCTGCGCACCCGTATCGCCGACAGCCTCAATGGGATGTCCCCCAGTGGTCTGGGCCAGGGGAACATCGGCAGTTCGGGCTATTCCTCCCTGGTGGAGGCGCAGACCCAGGGGGGCTTCTCGTCCCTGAATCAACTGAACCTGATCCTGGTCACCGTCAGCGTCAGCGGTCCGGCGGATCGGATCGCCGACAACATCCGCCTGCGCAGCAGCCCGCCCCTGCCCCAGGAGCGACTGGTGGCCCTGATCGGCGGCAATTCGCTGGCGGGGCTCAACGGGGCCCAGGCCGGCACCGCCCTGGCCACCGTGCTGGGGCAATCCCTGCTCTCCCCCCTGCTGGCCTCGTTCAGTGATGCCCTGGGGCAGCGCATCAGCCTGGCCCTGTATCCCACCTATGTGAACCCCTCGGTTGCCCTGCGCAGCCAACTGCGCTCCGGCCAGGTGCCCCCCCAGCTGGTGCTGGCCTCCGAGGTGGGCTACGACATCACCGATCGGCTCAATGCCTCGCTGCTGGTCGCCCCCAACCGTTCCGATGTGGCGCCCCAGGTGACCTTGACCTATAAGGCCTCCGAGTCCTTCAACGTGCAGGCCTCCGTGGACAGCCAGGGGGCCTGGCAGAGCCTGCTGCAGGTGTTCTTCCGCTTCTGAGCCGGATCATGGGCGCAGCGGTGTTCTGGTGCGCCGCGTCCGGAGCTGGATCCTGCTGCGGCAGGCTCAGGTCCCGGCTCCCGAGACCATGTCTGCCGTTGCCCTGTCATGACCGAGTCCCCTGATTGCCGCCCTCCCCAGGGGTCAGGGGCCGAATCCGGCCCTGATTCCGCTGGTCTGCCCGGCGCCATCCCGTCTCCCGAACCCGATCGCGCCAGGGGCGGTGGCGCTGCCAGCGGGGCTGCTCAGCTGATCGGCATCGATCTGGGCGGCACCGCCATCAAGCTCGGCCGCTTTGATCAGCAGGGCCAGCTGCTGGCCGAGCTGGACGTGCCCACCCCCCGGCCTTCGCTGCCGGGGGCCGTGACCATGGCGATCGTCGAGGCGGTGGATCAACTCGATCCCGAGCATCGGGCCGATCGGGTCGGGGTGGGCTTGCCGGGGCCCACGGATCGGGCGGCACGCCTCGCCCGGATCTCTATCAATCTGCCGGGATGGGTGGATGTGCCTCTGGCCGACTGGCTGGAGTCACGGCTGCAGCGGCGGGTCACCCTGGCCAATGACGCCAACTGTGCCCTGCTCGGCGAAGCCTGGCTCGGGGCGGCCCGCGCCTGTGGCGACACGATCCTGCTCACCCTCGGCACCGGCGTCGGCGGCGGCGTGATGCTGGCGGGAAGCCTGTTCACCGGCCATGGCGGCGCCGCCGGCGAACTGGGCCTGATCGGCCTCGATCCCGATGGTCCCCCCTGCCGCAGCGGCAACCGCGGCTCCCTGGAGCAGCACTGCAGCATCGCCGGCCTGGCCCGGTTGAGCCCGATCGAGCCGGCCGAGCTCTGTCGCCTCGCCGATGCTGGCGATGCCGAGGCCCTGGCGGTGTGGCAGCGCTATGGCCGGTTGCTGGGCATCGGCCTGAGCTCCCTGCTCTATGTGCTCACGCCGGAGCTGGTCCTGATCGGCGGCGGACTCAGTGGCGCCAGCCACCATTTCCTGCCGGCGGTCTGGTCCGAACTGGAGCAGCGGGTGCTGGCGGTGTCGCGCGAGGGGCTCGAGATCCGGCGCTGTGCCCTCGGCAATGGGGCCGGCCGACTCGGCGCCGCCCGCCTGGCGCTGGACCGCTTGGGATGATGGCTCCATGACCCAGATCCCCGATCCCTCGCCCGAGCTGCTGCAGCGGGCCCTGGCCGTGCGCCGCTCCGCCCTGGCCCTGGGTCAGCTCAGCGATGGACGGCGCTGCGAGGCCGTGCTGGCGATGGCGGCGGCCCTGGAGGCCGATGGGGCCGCGATCCTGGCCGCCAATCAGCGCGATCTCGAGGCGGCTGTCGCCGATGGCCTGGCACCGGCGCTCGTGGCCCGGCTGCGGCTCGATCCCACCAAGCTGGCCGCGGCGATCGCGGGGGTGCGCCAGGTGGCGGCCCTGGCCGATCCCCTCGGCCGGCGCCAGCTCCACACCGAGCTCGATCGGGGGCTGGTGCTGGAGCGGGTCACCGTGCCCCTCGGGGTTCTGGGGGTGATCTTCGAGGCCCGGCCCGATGCCGTGATGCAGATCGCCTCGCTGGCGATCCGCTCCGGCAATGGCGCCCTGCTCAAGGGGGGACGGGAGGCCCTCCACAGCTGCGCTGCGATCCTGGCGGCCCTGCATCGCGGCCTGGCGACGACCAGCGTCGATCCCCAGGCCCTGGACCTGCTCACCAGCCGCCAGGAGAGCCTGGGGCTGCTGAAGCTCGATGGTCTGGTGGATCTGATCATTCCGCGCGGTTCCAACGATCTGGTGCGCTTCATCCAGGACAACACCCGCATCCCGGTGCTGGGTCATGCCGATGGCATCTGCCATCTCTATGTCGATCAGGCCGCTGATCCCGACCAGGCCCTGCGCCTGGCCCTCGACAGCAAGATCCAGTACCCGGCCGCCTGCAACGCCATCGAGACGCTGCTGGTGCACGGCGCGATCGCGCCGCGTTTTCTGCCGGCAGCGATCGCGGCCTTCGCTGCCGCCGGCGTCGAGTTGCGCGGCGATGCGGCCGCCTGCAGCCTCGGGGTGCCCCAGGCGGCCCAGGAACAGGACTGGCGCACGGAGTACTCCGACCTGATCCTGAGTGTGCGGGTCGTCGAGGATCTGGAGCAGGCCCTGGAGCACATCGCCACCTACGGCTCCCGCCATACCGACGCCATCGCCACCACCGACCCGGTGGCGGCGGATCGCTTCCTGGCGGCCGTGGACAGTGCCGGGGTGTATCTCAACTGCTCCACCCGCTTCGCCGATGGCTTCCGCTACGGGTTCGGCGCTGAAGTGGGCATCAGCACCCAGACCCTGCCACCGCGGGGGCCGGTGGGGCTGGAGGGGCTGATCACCTATCGCTACCGGCTGCGCGGCGAGGGCCATATCGCCGCCGACTACGCCCGTGGTGAACGCCAATTCAGCCATCGTTCTCTGCCGCTGTGAGCCCCGCCGCCGCTGCCAGGTTCCGACACCGCCATGGCTGAAGCGATTCCCCTGGTGCTGATCCACGGCCTCTGGGACACGCCCAGGGTGTTCCGGGCGCTGCTGCGGGACCTGGACCATCGCCGCGAACCGCTGCTGCTGCCCCATCTGCCCCATGGCCTGGGCTCCACCCCGCTGCTCGATCTGGCTCAGCGCCTCGATGAGGCGATCCGGACGGCCTACGGGGCCGATCAGCCGATCGATCTGCTGGGGTTCTCGATGGGGGGCGTGATCGCCCGCAGCTGGATTCAGTTGCTGGGCGGTGCGTCCCGTACCCGTCGTTTCATCAGTGTGGCCAGTCCCCATCAGGGCACGCTCACCGCCTTGCCCTGGCCGCGGCTCTGGTTGGCCGGCATCGCCGATATGAAGCCCGGCAGTCTGCTGCTGCAGCGTCTGGATGCCGATCTCGATCCCCTGCGCCGCATCGATTGCTGCAGCTTTTACAGCCCCACCGATCTGACGGTGTTCCCCGGCTGGCAGGGGGTGTTGCCGGTGGGGCGTCGCCAGCTGCTGCCGGTGTTGCGCCACGATCGCCTGCTGGCGGCACCCCAGGCTCTGAAACCCCTGCTGGACGAGTTGCTGCGGCCTTGATTCGGCGGCGCCGGCTGCAGGGCAGCGCGCGCCGAACCGCCGCAGCGCTCTCAGCCCGCCGCCAGACCCGTGTGGCGGATCAGGGCCTGCGCCGATGGGGGCCGGCCGCGGAAGCGCTCGAACAGCTCGCCTGGATGGCGACTGCCGCCCTGGCTCAGGACGGTCTCGCGGAAGCGGCGGCCGGTGGCGCGGATCGCCTCCTCGTTGTCGAGGCCCCCATCCTCAAAGGCACTGAAGGCATCGGCGCTGAGCACCTCGGCCCATTTGTAGGAGTAATACCCGGCGGCGTAGCCACCGGCGAAGATGTGGCCGAAGGAGCAGAGCAGGGCATCGTCTTCGATCGGGTCGAGCACCGTGGTGGTGATGGCGATCTGGCGACGCAGCTGTTCGGGGCTCTGGCCGCTGTCGGGGGACCAGCGGCTGTGCAGGCGCAGATCCGTCAGCGAGAAATGCACCTGCCGCAGGGTGGCGGCGCCGCCCATGAAGGTGCGGGCGGCGAGTAGCTTCTCGTATTCGCCCTGGGGCAGTGGTTCACCGCTCTGCCAGTGGCGCGCCATGGCCAGCAGGGTGGCCTCGTGGTAGCACCAGTTCTCCATGAACTGGCTGGGCAGTTCCACCGCATCCCACTCGACGTTGTTGATGCCGGCGGCCTGGGGTCGCTCGACGGTGGTGAGCATGTGTTGCAGGCCGTGGCCGAACTCATGGAAGAGGGTTTCCACCTCCTGGAAGGTCATCAGGCTGGGGGTGTCGCCCACCGGCGGGCTCTGATTGCAGACCAGATAGGCCACGGGCAGCACCGAGTGGCCATCGGCCGAGCGGGAGAGGCTCAGGCACTCATCCATCCAGGCACCGCCCCGCTTGCTGCCAGGTCGGCTGTAGGGATCGAGATAGAACGCGGCGATCGGCCGGCCATCGTCCCGGTCGTGGACCCGGAAGAAGCGCACATCCGGATGCCAGATCGGCGCTTCGCCATCGGCGGCGCTGATCGCGATGCCGAACAGGCGATCGCAGAGGGCAAAGAGCCCGTCCAGCACCCGCGGCAGGGGGAACCAGGGCCGCAGCGCCTCGCTGTCGAGATCGAAGCGCTCGCGGCGCAGGTGATCGGCCCAGAAACTCACATCCCAGGGCTGCAGATCCGTCGCTTCGGCTGCTCCCTGGCGCTCGGCGCAGGCGCGCAGATCGGCCAGCTCTTCGACGGCCATCGGGTAGGCGGCGGCGCGCAGATCCTCCAGCAGCCCTTCCACCGCATCGATCGAGTCGGCCATCTTGGACGCCAGGCTCAGCTCCGCCCAGTTGGCGTAGCCCAGCCGCCGGGCCTGCTGCAGCCGCAGGCTGAGGATCCGCTCAATCACCGGCCAGTTGCTGTCGCCGCTTTTGAGCTGATCATGGCTGGGCTGGTCCTGGAGCCCGGTGGCCTCCCCGGAGGCGCGGCTCACCTGGGCCCTGTACAGCCGCTCGCGCAGATCGCGGCGGCGGCTGTACTGCATGAACGGCCCGAAGCGGGGATAGTCGAGCCCTAGCAGCCAGGGACCGGACTCCGCCGTGGCGCCTGCATCGGCAGGTTCGGCCTGACGGGCGGCCTGGGCCAGTTGTTCGCGCAGACTCAGGGGCAGTCCTTCGACGTCGGCCGGCTCCGTGAGCCGCAGCGTCCAGCTGTTGGTGGCATCGAGCAGCCGGTTGCCGAAACTGGTGGAGAGTTCCGCCAGTTCCTGGCTGGTGGTGTTGAAGGCCTGCCGCTCGGCCCCCTCGAGGCCCACGCCGCGCAGATCCATGTCACGCAACTCGGCCGTCAGGATGCGCTGCTGGGTGTCGTCGAGATCCGGGCGGGCCTGCAGGGCTCTGAGAGCCCGGTACAGGATCTCGCTCTGGCCGGCGCGATTGCCGAAGGCCACCACCGCCGCCTGCTCCTTGGCATGGGCCTGGCGCAGTTCCGGGGTGTTGCAGACACCGTTGAGATGGCCGACGACCCCCCAGCTCCAGCGCAGCCGTTCGTTGAGCCGGTGCAGGGGCTCCATCACCGCCTCCCAGCTGGGGGGAGGGCCCTGTTGGCCGGCCGTGTCGAGCCTGGCTTCAAGGGCTGAGAGTTCCGCCTCCAGCTCCGCCATCAGCTCGGGGATGTGCTGACTCACCTGCTCGGGCGTGATCAGCTCGAACTGGGGCAGCCCCTGGCCTGCCAGCAGCGCAGGCCGGCTCTGGAGATCAATGCTCATGGATACGGCTCTCGATGGCGTTCTGGTCCCCATTCCAGCCGAGTGGCGCCCAAGGTGTGGTTCAGCAGGGGCTGGGATCCCCGCACCGCGGCGATTCGTGGGATGGGGCTGGGTTCAGCCGAACAGGGGCAAGCGGCTCAGAGCCAGCTGGCTGGTGTTGCTGAGCTCGATCGCCAGAGCATTGGTGCTGGCCTGGTAAAAATCGATCGCCACCCGCGGCCAGAAGCCGATCACCAGGGTGGGCACCAGCAGGCTGAGACCGATCACCAGCTCCCTTGGTGTCATGTCGCCGACCACGGCCAGGGCCGGGATCCTGGGGCCGAAAAACACCCGGCGGCACAGGGACAGCAGATACACCGGTGTCAGCACCAGGCCGATGGCGGCCAGCACGATCGTCAGCACCCGGAACGGCACGGTGAAGCCGTCATTGGCGGTCACCCCCAGGAACACGGTGATTTCGCTGATGAAGCCACTCATGCCCGGCAGGGCCAACGAGGCCAGGGAGCTGGCCAGGAAGAAGGCGAAGGTGATCGGCAGGGCCTTGGCCAGGCCGCCCATGTTGGGGATCGAGAGGGTCTTGGTGCGCTCGTAGAAGACACCGGTGACGAAGAACATCGAGGCCGCGATCAGGCCATGGCTGATCATCTGCAGCATGGCGCCGCTCATGCCGAGGGAATCGATGGCGCCGATGCCGAGCAGCACGAATCCCATGTGGCTGACCGAGCTGCAGGCGATGCGCCGTTTGACGTTGTCCTGGGCAAAGGCGTTGAGAGCCCCGTAGATGATGTTGACAATGCCGAGCACCACCAGGGCGGGGGCCAGCAACAGATGAATTTCCGGCAGCATCTGCACGTTGAAACGCAGCAGCGCGTAGCCCCCCATCTTCAGCAGCACCCCGGCCAGCAACATCGAAACCGGGGCATTCGCCTCACCGTGGGCATCGGCAAGCCAGGTATGGAGGGGGAAGATCGGCAGCTTGACACCGAATCCGATCAGGAAGCCGAGATAACAGAGCAGACCGAAGGTCCCCCCCGGCGAGCGGGCTGCCAGTTCCGAGAGATTGAGGGTGAAGCTGTCACCGGAGAGCGCCAGGGCCAGGCCACTGAGCAGAATCAGCAGGGAGGCGGAGGCGGTATAGAGAATGAATTTGGTGGCGGCATACTGGCGCTGCTTGCCGCCCCAGATGGCGATCAGCAGGTAGACCGGCACCAGTTCCAGTTCCCAGGCCAGGAAGAACAGCAGGAAATCCTGGGAGAGGAACACCAGCCCCTGGGCCGAAGCCTGGACCAGCAGCAGGCCGAAATAGAGGCGGGTTTTGCGATTGATGTTCCAGCTGGCGGCCACGGCCAGCAGGGTGACCAGACCGCTGAGCACCACCACGGGCGCCGAGAGACCGTCGGCGGCCAGGGACCATTCCAGCCCCAGGGCCGGCACCCACGGCAGCCGCTCCACCAGTTGCAGATCGGCGATGCTGCCATCGAAATGGCGGCTGAACACCCAAAGCATCAGCGCCAGATCGACCCCGAGGACGCTCAGGGCCAGGAGCCGGGGCAACCTGGGATCGTCAGCATCGCCGGGCAGCAGGGGCATCAGCAGGGCCGCGGCCGCCGGCAGCAGCACGATCAGGCTGAGCCAGGGAAAAGCCGCCGGGAGCGAGGACGCGGCCGAAAGGGGCAGGGTGGCGTCCATCACTACATCCAGCTGGTGACTTGGGAAGCATCGGCCGGAAGCCCTGGGGCCTGGCCGGATTCTTCGATGCAGGAATCTATCAGCTGAGTAGAAGTACTCATGACCTGTGCTACGGGCGATTGGGCTGTCGGCTGGGGCGGCAGTTCAGCGTGGAGCCGCTTCTGGAGCTGAATTCGCTGCTGGGGGCGCGTCTCACCTGGCGGAGGGCTCAAGCGACCAGCGGCGGCAGATGGCTCCAGCGGCTGCCTTCGTGCTGGGGCTGGAGCACCTCGCCGCGGCTGCTCACGCCTTCCCGGCGCCAGGCCTCCACCATCGCCTCGCTCACAGCCTCGGCGACGGAGGCGGGCCCCAGGGCCAGCAATGTCGGTCCGGCACCGCTGATCACACAGCCCCAGGCCCCCGCGTCCAGGGCTGCCTGTCGCACGATCTTTCCCCCCTGGATCAGGCCCCAGCGGTAGGGCTCATGGATGCGGTCATGCATGCCGTCGCCGATCAGATCGCCATTGCCCGTGCGCAGACCCTGGAGCAGCAAGGTCAGGGCGCCGAGATTGATCACCGCATCACTGATCGGAATGCTGCGGGGCATGGCGCGCCGCGCTTCGGCGGTGCTGAGGCGGATCGAGGGGATGGCCACCACCGCCTGCACGTTGGGGGCCCACTCGCAGCGCACCACCCGCCAGCGATGGGAGGCGGCGCGGGCGGTCAGGCAGAGTCCGCCGACCAGGGACGGCACGACGTTGTCGGGATGGCCCTCGATGTCGATGGCCAGCTCCAGCAACTTCTCCTTGCTCAGGGGTTCGCCGACCAGGGCATTGGCACCGATCAGGCCGGCGACGATCGCCGTGGCGCTGCTGCCCAGGCCCCGGGCGGGCGGCACGGCCAGCTGCACCCTGGCCTCGAGGGCCACCGGCTCCTTGCCGGCCTCCTTCCACACCCTCTGGGCCGAGCGGTAGATGAGGTTGTCGGGGCCGCCGCGCAGATGGGCCCCTTCACTGCCTTCGATGATCAGGTCGAAGCGTTCGCCGCCCCCCTCGATCACCCGTAGTTCGAAGCGGTTGCCCAGCTCCAGAGCTGCTCCCAGGCAGTCAAAACCGGGGCCGAGGTTGGCCGTGGTGGCGGGGACCTCCACCACCACCCCTTGGCCGAGGCTAGGGCGTGCCATCTAGGTCGTCTTACTGGGCCCAGTGTTGCAGTCGATGGGTCAGCCTCAATCCAGCAGCATCCGGGCCCGGCAGGCAGCGCTGAAGCTGCCGAAGCCAGGATCGATTACGGCCTGGATCGGGATCGGCTCCAGCACCGCCCGCAACCGGCCCTTGGCCAGGAAGGCCTCAAGGAAGCGCTGGGAGCGAAGGCCAGCCAGCAATTTGCTCGCCGTACCGCCGCCCAGCCAGATGCCCCCTCGGCTGAGGCTGGCCAGGGCCAGATCGCCGCAGACCGATCCATAGGCCCCCAGCCAGAGATCGAGGGCCTCAACGGCCAGCGCATCACCAGCGGCGGCCGCCTCGGCCACGGCGGCGGGCAGATCGGCCGGTTCGGCCTCAGAAACTCCGCTGGCTTCGGGTTCCTGGCCTCTGGCCAGCCAGCGGCTCGCATGACTCTGCAGCGGGTGCAGGCCCTGGGCATCGCGGCTGGCCAGCAACCAGCGCGCCACATCGCCCAGGCCCGTGCCGCTGACCACCCGCTCAATCGAGACCCGCTCCAGTTGACGATCGACCTGGATCCATTGCCTGAGTTCCCACTCCTGCTGGCTGCGCGGCGCGAATTCGCCATGGGAGGCCTCGCTGGCCAGGGCCTGGAGGCCCGTGCTCGTCTGAACCCCCAGCGCCACGCCAAGTCCGGTGCCGGCCCCCAGGATCAGCAGGGGGGCACCCGGCACCGCGGCGCCGCTGCGCACGGGGGCGACCTGCGTTGCCTCCAGATGGGGCAGGCCGTAGATCAGCACGGCGAAGTCATTGACCAGCTCCAACCGCTGGAGGCCGCAGGATCGGGCCAGGTCCTGTTCTTCCAGGGTCCAGCTGAGGTTGGTGAGCTGGGCCCGGCCGCCGTGGACCGGGCCGGCGACCGCCAGGCAGGCGGCGGCGGGCCTGGCCAGGCCCTCGCAGTCCGCCAGAAAGTGACGCACCATCGCCCCCAGGTCATCCCAGTCGGCTGATGGGTAGCGGCTGCTGGCCAGGGGCTCCAGGCTGGCTTGGTCGTGAAGGCTCAGCAGGGTCTTGGTGCCGCCGATATCGCCGGCCAGCAAGGTGGTCATGGCCGAAACCTGAGGGAGAAACTACGGAGTGAGGCAAAGGTTCACAGAGCCAGCCCTGGCAGGGGGGCCGCTGCAGGAGCGGGCACCGCTGCGGCCGATCAACTGTTGACCAGGCCGGCGCTTCGGTGCTGGTTAGCGCTGGCGGCTCTGGTGATCAACTCGGCCAGGGGAAGGGAACCGAGATCGCCGTCGCGGCGGCTGCGCAGACTGATGGTCTGCGTTTCAGCCTCCTTGGCGCCGATGACGCCCAACACGGGAATCTTCATCTGTTCGCCATTGCGAATCAGCTTGCCGAGCCGATCGCCGCTGCGATCGATGGTCGACCGCACACCCTGTTGCAACAGCTGCTGCTGCAGGGATTCGGCATAGGGCAGCACCTCGTCGGTGACCGGCAGCAGCCGGATCTGCTCAGGCGCCAGCCAGAACGGAAAATCGCCGGCGTAGTTCTCGGTCATGATGCCGAAGAAGCGCTCCAGCGAGCCGAAGATCGCCCGGTGAATCATGATCGGTCGCTGGCGGCTGCCGTCGGCAGCCACATACTCCAGATCGAAGCGCTCCGGCAGGTTGAAATCGAGCTGAATCGTGGAGCACTGCCAGAGGCGGCCAATGGCATCTTCGATCTTGAGATCGATCTTGGGGCCATAGAAGGCGCCACCCCCCTCATCCACCTTGTAGGGCCAGCCCTTGCGCTCAAGGGCCTCGATCAGGCCAGCGGTCGCCAGGTCCCAGACCGCATCTTCGCCGATTGATTTCTCCGGGCGGGTGGAAAGGTTGATCTCGTAGTGGCGGAAATCAAAGGTGCTGAGGATGCGCTCGGTGAGATTGAGCACCCGCAGAATTTCAGCGCCGATCTGGTCCGGCAGGCAGAACACATGGGCATCGTCCTGGGTGAAGCCCCGCACCCGCATCAGCCCGTGCATCACGCCGGGGCGTTCGTAGCGATAGACGGTGCCGAGCTCAGCCCAGCGGATCGGCAACTCGCGATAGGAGCGCAGCCGGCTGGCATAGGTGAGCACGTGGAAGGGACAGTTCATCGGCTTGAGCTGGAACTGGCGCTCATCCACCTGCATCGGACCGAACATGCTCTCGGCGTAGAAGTCGAGATGGCCGGAGGTCCGCCACAACTCAATGTCGGCGACATGGGGTGTGTAGAGCAGCTCGTAGCCGTCGTCGAAGTGGGCCTGGCGCCAGAAGTCTTCGATCAGCAGGCGCATGCGGGCGCCGCGGGGATGCCAGAACACCAGTCCGGCGCCAGCCTCATCTTCGATCGAGAAGAGTTCCAGATCGGTGCCCAGCCGGCGATGGTCACGCCTTAGCGCTTCCTGCTTGCGGCGCTGGTACTCGGCCAGCTGTTCGGCCGTTTCCCAGGCCGTTCCATAGATGCGCTGCAGCTGGGCCCTGGTCTCGTCGCCGCGCCAGTAGGCCCCCGCCACGCTCTCCAGGGCGAAGGCCTTGGGATTGAGCTCACTGGTGTTGGCCACATGGGGGCCGGCACACAGGTCCCACCACTGCTCACCCAGGGTGTAAAGCGTGATCGGCTCCTGCAGGCCAGCCAGGATTTCCAGCTTGTAGGGCTCGTTCTGCTCACCGATGCGCCGTTCAGCCTCCTGACGGCTGACTTCAATGCGCTCCAGGGGCAGGCGGGCACCGATGATCTTCAGCATCTCCTTGCGGATCGCCTTGAGATCCGCCTCGGTGAAGGGCTCGGGGTTGTCGAAGTCGTAATAAAAGCCGTTTTCGGTCCAGGGTCCGATCGTGACCTGGGCTCTGGGGAACAGGCGTTGCACCGCCATCGCGAGCACATGGCTCATCGAGTGGCGGATGCGCAGCAATGCTGGGCTGTCGCTCGTTTTGGGCAGCTGGATGGCCGTTGTGGTGCTCTCGCCCGAGGCCGTCTGCGGACTTACGGCCATCGGGGAGCTGGTCACGGAATCACAGGTTGGGATTGGTTCGGATCCTACGGACTCGCTTCAGGCCTGTGATCAGCCACGCCCGGGAGCCTGTCGCGCCTGGATGACCGCTTCGGACATCGGTGAGTCCTGCCATGAACCACATGGCGCGATGTTCAGGGGGGCGAGTCTGGTTCTTTGCGCCCGGGATGGGCAATGGCGAACACGTTCCTAACTGCGCCGGGAACGGCGTGATGCTTCGGACTTGGCGGCCAGCTTGCGAGCATCGGCCCGGCGCTGCAGGAATTTGAGTTTCTCCTTGATCGCTTTCAGGACCACCTGGGCCGGTCCAGGTTGGCCTGAGCCCCAGCCTGATCGTCGTTTGGACGAGGGTTGGCGCTCCAAATCCTCAATCCGTTTGGAGATCAGAGTGAATGGGTTGGTCACGATCAGCCAGACCGGAAGTCGCGGGGCACTGAATCCAGCCACTGCGCCAAAAAAGGTGGCGTATACCAGGTCAACGATGATCGTCTTGGCAAAGAGAAACAACTCCGTGACGCTGCGGCGAGCGACAAGCTGAGTTTGCCTGTCGCGCAGCTTGGCAAGATCGTCGCCGAGCTTGGTCAACATGCTCTGGCGCACTTTGGCCAGGGGTTGGTTGAAGCCTGGCGGCAATTTCGGAGCCCCGGGAAGTTTGAACAGGGCGGTGTTGAGTTCGCTCAGGTTCTGGCTTGAGGCGATTTCGGAGCGGGCAGCTGCGATCGTGCCAATCATGCGTTCGGCCGGAATGTCGACCAGGGTTCCCAGCCGCCACATGGCTGAGGCCTGCAGAGGCATCAACAGCAGAAAGCCGACGCAGGCGAACCCCGACGCCCTGCGGATCCACACTTGTACCGATCTCTGACCCGTGGCGCCCACATCGAGATTGAGCCCCAGCAGCAGCACACAAGTGCCGATCAGGGGCAGGAAGGCAAAGTTCTGTAAGGCCGCGATCGAGGACAATTGCCAGGCTGGCTCGATCAGGCGCAGTGGCAGGATGCTGCTGAGCAGGTTGCAGACAAATAGGACGTAAAGACCAAGGCCTGCAATCTTTACGATTCGAAATTGCTCGGATGATTGGCGACTGGACGTTTCTTTCAAATTGTATTCATG
Source organism: uncultured cyanobacterium (assembly GCA_903823115.1). GTDB lineage: Bacteria > Cyanobacteriota > Cyanobacteriia > PCC-6307 > Cyanobiaceae > Cyanobium. The sequence goes on along the minus strand of CAIJRN010000016.1, from coordinate 6,309 downwards.
GTTATTTTATATCCAGAAGTGTAGCGGCCTCCTTGTGGTCTGTTGCTGCACCCCTGTGGCTATGGGCGATGCGGCCCCTGGGTCACCCCGCCCGCTGTTGCGGGCTCTACGGTGAAAACGGCCATAACGGGCTGCGGTGACCCTTCGTCCAACTCCCTCCACCCTGCTCGCTGCGGCGGCTGGAGCCGAGCGTCGCAGCATCGCTGTGAGCTACCTGCTCTGGTGTCTGTCCCTGGTCGGGGTCTGCGGTCTGCAGCGCTTCTACAATCGCCGTCCGATCAGTGGCCTGGTCTGGCTGTTCACGTTTGGCTTCTGCTACGTGGGCCAACTGGTGGATCTGTTGTTGATTCCGGATCTGGTGCAGAAGGCCAACCAGCCTCTGCTGCTGCAGGAAGCGCTTGGCGTCGCCGAATCCTCCCGGTTGCCCTCGTTGGAGCGCCAGCTGCTGCAGTTGGCCCGGCGTTCCGGTCGCCAGGGCTTCACCATCAATGACGCCCTGCTGGAGCTGCAGCTGCCTCATGGAGCCGACAGCGAGATCGTGTATGCCGAGATTGAGCGCTTGCTCCATCGCCAGCTGCTGGATGTCGGCAACGACGAGCGCGGGCGGGTGGTTTACCTCGAACCCTGATCGGCACGATGGCTGGCCTGGAGCTCAGGCGGCGAGGCCGCGGCGCTGCCGGTCCAGCTCCTGGGCATAGAAGCGCTGCAGCTCGTCTCTGGCCTTGACCGGTTGGCCGTAGGCACTGGATCCCTGGCTGTCCGGCAGTGAGGCCCATTCCAGCGACAGCCGCGCCAGCACCTCCAGGCTGAGCCCCTCGCGATCGAAGCTCCGCAGGGCACCGCGCTTTTCCACCAGGCGCAAGGCCGCCTGATCCTGGCTCTCGGGCCGGAAGTCCGGCAGCTTCAGCTCCAGGGCCACGGCCCGCCAGGTGCTCGGCAGGAATTGATAGGCCCCGGCGGCGGCACTGACGTAGCCGCGATGCACGCTGATCTCGGGATGGTGATCCAGGTTCTGGAAGCGACCGCCGCCGAACAGGGTGCGATAGCCCTCAGCTCCGCCGCCCAACCAGGTGCCCTCGGCGTAGCGGATCGTGTTCAGCAGCGCCCGCCGTTCCGGCGTGATCTGGAAGGGGCCTGGTGTGGTGCTGCGCGTCACGGCAGCCATGGGCAAGGGGATCGCTGGGGCTACAGCCTGGGGTTGCTGCCCCACCATGGGCACGATCATCAGGAAGGCCATCGAGCCGAGCATCTGATGGTGGACCGGTTGCAGCCAGGGGCGCAGACGAAGCTGGAGGCGGCGAAGCAAGGGCAAGCGGTTCGGCAGGACCCGATGACCCTGCTCCCAGCAGCCCCAGAGCGACCAGCCCTGCCGCGACCGGCCTGGACAAGGACGGCGCAGTGTGCACCCGTGACCGGTCCCTGCCTGAGTCTCCGGCGAGATCCCTGAGCTGGCCAGGTCTTCTGGGTCCTGCTTTGCCGCCAGTGGCGCTCTGTCAGGAAATGATCACGGTGATTCAACGATCAGATCAGCTGATCCTTGGCTGGCGGAGTGTTCAGCCTTGGTGCAATGGATCTGCAGCAGTCGAGGTGTGGTCGCCCCTGTGATCGCGGCTTGGATTCCTAAAGAGAGTGCGGCTGAGGCCTGGCTCAGGAGCGGCTCAGGAAGCCCAGAGCATGGCGTACCCGAGCCAGGGTGGCATCAGCCACGCTGCTGGCCCGCTCGCGGCCCTGGCGCAGCACCTCAGCCAGGTACAGGGGATCGCTGCGCAGCTCGCTGTAGCGCTCCTGCAGGGGGGCCAGGGCTGCCACGGCGGCTTCGGCCAGCAGCGGTTTGAAGGTGCCCCAGCCCATGGCGGCGCATTCGGCTGCGGCAGCCTCGCGGCTACGGCCCGCCAGAAGCGCATAGAGCGCCAGCAGATTGTCCGCCTCGGGACGTTCGGGATTGCCGAATTCCAGACCCATCTGGGGGTCGGTCTTGGCGCGCTTGATCTTGCGGCTGATCAGCTCCGGTGGATCCAACAGGGTGATGCGTGAACCCTCATTGGGATCGCTTTTGCTCATCTTGCTGCGCCCGTCGGTGAGGCTCATCACCCGGGCTCCCTCCCTGAGGATCAGCGGCTCGGGCACCTTGAGGATCGGGATCCGTTCGCCGTCGCTGCCCTTGGGGCCGAAGCGGCTGTTGATCCGTTGCTGGGCAATGTCTCGGGCCAGTTCCAGATGCTGTTTCTGGTCCTCCCCCACCGGCACCCGGTCAGCGTCATAGAGAAGAATGTCGGCCGCCATCAGCACCGGGTAATCGAGCAGGCCGGCAGACACATCCGACCCCTGTTTGACGGCCTTTTCCTTGAACTGGATCATGCGTTCCAGCCAGTTCAGCGGCGTGACGCAATTCAGAAGCCAACAGAGTTCGCTGTGGGCGCTGACGTGGCTCTGCACGAAGACCGTGGAGCGCTGTGGATCGATGCCACAGGCCAGGTAAAGGGCCGCGGTCGTCAGGGTGTCCTCGGCCAGTTGCGCCGGCTCATGGGGCACGGTGATGGCGTGCAGATCAACGACGCAGAAAAAGGTGTCGTGGCTGCTCTGCAGATCCACCCAGTTGCGGATCGCACCGAGCCAGTTGCCCAGGTGGAGGGCCCCGGTGGGCTGGACCCCCGAGAGCACCCTCGGCCGCTGCGTCAGGCCTGCGGCGCCAGGAGGCTGGGCACTGTTCACTGGCATGGTGCTGGCGTTTTCAGGCGTCGCCGGGGTTCACCGCAGCGGCTTCCGCCTCCGCGGTTGCGCTCTGGTTGTTGCCGGCGCCCGGATCTGGAGACGCTGACTCAGGCTCGGATCCCGTCTCAACGTCAACCGCTGGCACTGGCAGGTCTTGCTCAGCATCTGCAGCTTCGGCCCCTTCCTGTTCAGAGGCCTCCGGTTCCGAGACGTCCGGCTCCGCTTTGGGCGCTGCCGGACGGCTGGGCCTGGCGAACGGATCGATCCGCTGACTGCGGCCACCACCACCGCCAGCCCCCGGGCCCCGGCCTTCGCCGCGGCGACCGTCCCGTTCACCACCACCACCACCACCACCACCACCAGCGCGTGCTGCAGGGGTGCCGGCGGGCCGTTGTCCGGCCAGGGCCTGCTGCTGCGCCACCAGCTCAGTGAGCTGCCCGGCCTCCAATTGCTGGGCCAGGGTGCGCAGGGCAAAGCCGAGCACGGCCACGGTGGAACGCAGGCCAAAAGCTTCCTGCAGAACCCTGGCGGCCTGGAGCTCGTTGTCGCTCAAGCGGATGCGGAAACCACCGGCTTCGCGTTGGCCTCCCTGGCGTTGGCCGCCTTCGCGTTGGCCGCCGTCCCGCTGTCTGCCTTCCCGCTGACCCCCGTCGCGACGACCGCGGCCCGAATCATCGGAACCAGCGTCGGCCTGGGGAGTGTTGGTGTCGTCGGCCATGCCCGCAGCACGCATTCAGGCGCAAGTGTGGCGCATCGACCGACGGGCAGGATCGCCTTCGGCGTGAAGCCAGTGCAAGGTGTGCTGGCTGGCCGCCGGGATCCCCGCCCGGGCGAGCACCAGCAGCGGCAGGGGGCGGCATCTCTGGCTCTGGAAGCGCTGCCGGTACTCCTGCACCAGGGCGAGATAGCGCTCCAGGGTCCAGCCCTGGTTGCCCCGCTCCTGCGCCCACCAGAAGCGCTGCAGGGCCTCACGACAGGCTTCGCCGCCGAATTCCTGCCAGCACTGTTGCTGGGCCTGCCATTCCTGCTGGCCTGCCGCCAACAGCTCGCGGTACAGGGTCAGTTCGGGCGCCTCACGGCTGGCATCCGGGGGCAGCCGGATCGCCAGCTGATCGATCCGCACACTGTCCAGCCGCAACCAGCAGCGATCCAGAAGCAACACCGGCAGTCCGCCATGCCAGCGCTGTTCCTGCTGCAGCAGGGCAAGACGACGCTGCAGGTCCTCTCTCTGGTGTGGTCGCAGGGATATCAGCGCATCCAGCATCGAGCCTTGTCCCTCTCTGGGCGACGCCTGAAACCTCAGCAGGCTATGGGCCTGGGGCGATGGCGGATGGTGTCGCCCATGGCAGAGCCTTGCAGCCGCACCCATGATCTGAGCTAAAGATGCTCTGCCCCCGGCCACCCCCGTGACCCGCTCGGATACCAGTCTTGGCCCCGCAGCCCTCCAGATCCCCAGCGCTGGCCCAGCCGTTTCCCCGGCCGCAGCAGCTCCACTCTGGCGCCGGCCGCTCCTGCTGGGGGGAGCGGCCTTGGTGGCGAGCGAAGCCGTGGCCCATCTGCTGAATCTGGAAGGTGGATCATGGCTCGGCGTCGGCGCCCTGGCCGGAGGCTGGTGGCTGCTGTCGCGGCGCCGGCGGCCTGTGCCGGCGCTGCCACTGGATCTCAACGGCTGGATCGAGCGCTGCGACACGGTGATCGGCCACTTTGAGCGGCTGGATCCCGATGGCGGCCCAGGCCAGCAGCGCCGGCGGGACGAGCTGATGACCTTGCGCACCACTCTGGAACGAAGGGAACTGGCCATCGCCCTGGCCGGCTGCCGCCTGCCCAGCGCCGAGCTGCAGCCCCGTTTCGCCGAGGCCCTGCGGGGCAACCGTCCTCTGAGCCTGCACTGGGGAGAGCCACTCCCCAGCAGGAGCTCGGATTGGCGCTGGCCCTTGGCTCTGGAGCGGGCCGATGGTCTGCTGTTCCATCTGCATTGGCCCCTGACGGCCGCCGATCTGCTCTGGTTGCAGTCCCAGAGCAACAGTCAGTCACGGGCGAACCGTCAGCCGATCTGGTTGCTGATCCAGGCGCCATTGCCGCTGGATCGCTCTGAGCTCCTGGAGGATCTGAGCAGCCAATGGTCGGCGCTGGAATCCAGCCAGGTGCTCCTCTGGGATGGCCAGCAGACGACGTTGTCCCCGGTCCTTGAGCCCCTGGCCCAGTGGCTGGCGCGCCGCAGTCAGGAGCTGCGGGACAGCACGGCCCTGCGCAGTTTTGAGCAGATGCACGGGCGCTGGCAGGCCGATCTCGAACTGCTGCGCCGCCGCGAGTTGCAGGGGTTGCAGCAGCGAACCCAGTGGATCGTGGCGGCTGGTGTGGTCGCCTCACCGCTGCCCAGCGTTGATCTGGTGGTGCTGGCCATCGCCAATGGCCTGATGCTGCAGGAGATGGCCCGGCTCTGGGACTGCCCCTGGAGCCTGGAGCAGCTGCGCGCCGCTGCCACGGAACTGGGCCGCGCCGCCCTGGCCCAGGGCCTGGTGGAGTGGAGCAGTCAGGCCCTGCTGGCGATGCTGAAGCTCCATGGAGCCACCTGGCTGGTGGCCGGGGCGGTGCAGGCCCTCAGCGCGGCCTACCTGACGCGGGTGGTGGGCCGGGCGATGGCCGATGTGCTGGCCGAGTCCTGCGGGGTGAGTCAGCCCGATCTCGAGCAGATCCGCCGGCGGGCCTCCGTGCTGGTGGCCCAGGCGGCCGAGGGCGAAAAGCTCGACTGGAGTGGCTTTGTCCAGCAGGGAAGACTGTGGCTCCAACAACAGACTGCACTGGCCTGAGCACGATCCAGCCGGCGCCTGCTTTGGATAACTTCATGAATTTGTTTGTCGATTGGTGTGTCTAGCTTGTCGATTGGTGCGTTTTCATCACTTCGCCTTAGCATTAAGTAGCCCATGGTGCGCTTCTGCCAGCCAGGGCCTACCTCAGTTCAACAACCCGTTCTTTTCCCATGACCACTGCTATTCGCAGCGGCCGCGCTGGAAGCTGGGAAAGCTTCTGTCAGTGGGTCTCGTCCACCAATAACCGCCTGTATATCGGCTGGTTTGGTGTGCTGATGATCCCCTGTCTGCTGGCGGCCACCATCTGCTTCATTGTCGCCTTCATCGCCGCTCCCCCTGTTGACATCGACGGCATCCGTGAGCCCGTGGCCGGCAGCTTGCTCTACGGCAACAACATCATTTCCGGTGCTGTCGTCCCCTCCAGCAATGCCATCGGCCTGCACTTCTATCCCATCTGGGATGCTTCCAGCCTCGATGAGTGGCTGTACAACGGTGGCCCTTATCAGCTGGTGGTGTTCCACTTCCTGATCGGCATCTCCGCCTACATGGGCCGCCAGTGGGAGCTCTCCTACCGTCTCGGCATGCGCCCCTGGATCTGCGTGGCCTACAGCGCCCCGCTTTCGGCCGCCTTCGCCGTCTTCCTGATCTACCCCTTCGGTCAGGGCTCCTTCTCTGATGGCATGCCGCTCGGCATCTCCGGCACCTTCAACTTCATGTTGGTGTTTCAGGCTGAGCACAACATCCTGATGCACCCCTTCCACATGCTGGGAGTGGCAGGTGTTTTCGG